>NZ_JAWOUO010001305.1:0-500 GCF_033339435.1 Vibrio sp. 378 | reverse complement strand
ACTTTTCACGAAGGATGATGGCTGCGCATACGCATGTTTGAGGCGTATGCTTAAAACGATGCTGATTGAATGAATCGTCAACACCGTGTTTTTGGGTCAGTTACCTGGTTCGAAAGTTGCGCAAGTTGATGCTTTTCATCTTCAGTAAAATGTTGGGTCAACGCGAGTTCTAAAGCTTTCTCTGAAAGCTTGGTTGCTGGAGCGCTAAACAGCTTGGGATGCATACTAGACAAAGCTAGTAATGCCTTTTGCAGGCGAACCTGAACTTGCAGTTGAGCTGCCCCATCATGCGCTATCGGCAAAAAGACATCATCGAATAAATCTTGGCAGTTTAACGAGGGCACAAACAATCTTGGGAAGCGAGTTTTGGTCGGCTGTTGGCTAATAAGTTCTCCCCAAAGTGAAAGCGCCCGAATCGAACGTCCCAGAACATCAATCGCAGTACCATTATCATTAACGGCAGGAGAGAGGGCCCTAGAGGCTATTTCTGCAAGTACAAC
>NZ_JAWOUO010001304.1:0-500 GCF_033339435.1 Vibrio sp. 378 | reverse complement strand
CCCGAATGAAAACTGCACGGCGAAGCAATCCCTTTGTGAGGAGTTGCCAAATGGCGGCAAGCCAGAAGTAAGCCAAAACATACTCGACTTCGTAGAGTTTTACAGCCAACACTTAGCCGTGCCGATTCGTCGAAATGTGAATGATCCTGATGTTCAGCTTGGCCAAAAGATCTTTGCCGCTTCGGGGTGCGAAAGCTGCCATAAAACCAGTGTAAAAACGACAAAACGAGCAGACCGGCCTGCGCTTTCAGAGCAACTTATCCACCCGTATACCGATCTGCTGTTGCATGACATGGGAGAGGGCCTTGCTGATCATCGACCTGAATATCTTGCCAATGGCAGTGAATGGCGTACTCCACCACTTTGGGGGATTGGTTACACAGAAGAAGTGAACGGTCACACGTATTTCTTACATGATGGTCGAGCACGTAACTTGATGGAAGCGGTGCTTTGGCATGGTGGTGAAGCGGAGCAAGCGAAACAAAACGTGTTATCGCTGA
>NZ_JAWOUO010001303.1:0-500 GCF_033339435.1 Vibrio sp. 378 | reverse complement strand
ACTCGCCATTTTCCCAGTAGAAAGAGTCACCTTGGATCTCTAACATATTGGTTTCTGGGTCAAAGTTCGTTGCAAACTTCTTACCGTGATCACCCGCGTTTACATCCATCACGGCGATTGTGTCGATCTCGTCGAACAGGTGTTTTACTGCGTATGCTGCAAACACAGAAACTACACCTGGATCGAAACCAGCGCCTAGGATGCCAGTGATGCCCGCTTCTTCGAACTTCTCACGGTAGCCCCATTGCCAATCGTAAGCTTCAGGGACTTGCTGACCTTCTGAACATAGGTCAACCGCGACTGATGTATCTAGGTATGAAACTTTTGCTCGGTAACACGCTTCCATGATTGGCATGTTTACCCAAGGAGGACCCGCGTTGATGACTAGGTCCGGTTTCACTTCTTCAATCAAAGCAACAAGAGAATCTACGTCGTCAGCATTTACCGCACGAGCTTCTAGTTTCTTAGTTGAATCTTTCAGATTGTTTTTCTTCTGAATC
>NZ_JAWOUO010001302.1:0-500 GCF_033339435.1 Vibrio sp. 378 | reverse complement strand
CCGATCATGCGGTCATCGTTGAAAACGATCTAATTCAATCCATTGTGCCCGTTGCTGAACTACCGAAAGGCATTGAAGTAAAAGATCTTAATGGAGCTAACTTAAGTCCTGGTTTTATCGACCTGCAACTGAACGGTTGTGGCGGCGTCATGTTGAACGATGCTATCACAGCAGAAACGATGCAAATCATGCACGAAGCAAACCTAAAGTCGGGTTGTACCAGCTTCCTTCCTACGCTTATTACGTCTTCTGATGAAGATATGCGCGCGGCAATCGCCGCAGCTCGCGAATATCACAAAAAATACCAAAACCAATCGCTTGGCTTACATCTTGAAGGCCCATACCTTAACGTCGCGAAAAAAGGTATTCATAGCGTTGACTTCATCCGTCCATCCGATGACGGCATGATTGACCTTATTTGCTCAAATGCAGACATCATTGCCAAAGTAACTCTTGCGCCAGAGCAGAACGACCCTGAACATATCGCACGCCTAAAAGCT
>NZ_JAWOUO010001301.1:0-500 GCF_033339435.1 Vibrio sp. 378 | reverse complement strand
TACCAAGAAGATCTTGAAGAGCTTAGCGAGCGTCTTGAAGAGCAGATGATGGTCGTTGAAGAAGCGCAAGAACGCGTGATGATGGTGGAAGAGCAAGCAACCGTTGCAGAAGAAGAGGTGGACAGCCTCAAGACGCAACTGGCTGACTACCAACAAGCACTAGACGTTCAGCAAACTCGTGCTCTTCAATACCAACAAGCGGTTCAGGCACTTGAGAAAGCGAAACAACTACTTGGTGATGACTGCCTGACGGCAGAGTCCGCGCAAGCACTTGTTTCTGAGCTTAAGAACAAAGAATCAGAAAGCACTAACGCGCTGCTATCGGTTAAGCACAAGTTGGATATGTCTTCTGCAGCAGCAGAGCAATTTGAAACTGCGCTGAAGCTCGTACAAAGTATCGTTTGGCAAGTCGAACGTAAAGATGCGGCTGAACAAGCGAAAATCGTCATTACGAAAGCGCGTGAATCTCAGCAAATCGCACAAAACGAACAACAATGGCG
>NZ_JAWOUO010001300.1:0-501 GCF_033339435.1 Vibrio sp. 378 | reverse complement strand
CGCAACGCTGGCAAAACGTGTCCCGTTTTTTATTCAGTTACTACTGCTATAAAAACAATTTAGTAAATAAAAACAACAAGGTTTGTTGGGAAACAGCCCGTGATGCGTTGCCAGCCTCTATCAGCCTTAAAACTCGTAAACAGGCGGTTATTGAGCCTTTAGTTCCTGAAGAAACCGTGGTTGGTTTGCTCAAAGCCATCAGTAAAGATGGAGAGATGACGTTTGATGTAATGACGGCTACGCTTAACGCGTTTTTGCACTATGTGGTGATCAGCAAACAGGAGAAGCTACAACTTAAACCTAACATGCCAGCGAGCTGGTATCAGCAGCATCACAGGCCTGTATTCGCCCGTTTTGAGCAAGCGGGAATAGAAATTCAACAAATCAAATAGCCCCCCTATCGAGCCGCAGACGTAAAAAAGCGCCCACAAGGAGGCGCGTTCGGTCAAAGGGTGAGTAATTCCTGGACGAGAAAGCTCTGAGCAACCGAAAAAGGCTTAT
>NZ_JAWOUO010001299.1:0-501 GCF_033339435.1 Vibrio sp. 378 | reverse complement strand
TTGTGGCGTGTTATACCAAGTATTTCAATACGGGCAGCTACCGTTTGTTGCCTTAACAATGGGGCTTTTCTTTGCGCTTTATGGACTCTACAAAAAGAAAATCAACTACGATTGGAGCACAACATTGTTTATTGAAGCACTTGTTCTCGCGCCGTTTGCGTTGGGATATTTGCTGTTCAAACAATGGACGACAGGCGAGCTTGCTTCTTCCGTTGATACGACAACCTTATTGCTTTACTTCGGCAGCGCGCCAATCACGATTCTGCCTTTGATCTTCTACTCAATCGCGATTCGTATTACAAACTTATCGACGGTTGGTTTGATGCAATACATAGAGCCGAGCTTGCAGTTTATTCTTGCTGTCGTGTTCTTTGGGGAGCTGTTCGATGACGTTAAAGCGGTTACGTTTGCCTTTATCTGGGTGGGTTTGTTGCTCACGATCTTCGAAGGCGTTGCGAAAGGAATAAAGCGCAAAAGGTTGGCTAATCATTCGGTGTAGGT
>NZ_JAWOUO010001298.1:0-501 GCF_033339435.1 Vibrio sp. 378 | reverse complement strand
ACATATCACTACCAACAACAGAAGCAAGCACTTGTAGAGCTGCAACAATCGCGTCTCCCGTTGTTACTTTATCTAGCAAGATAACGTGACCAGAGTTTTCGGCACCGATCTTCCAGCCTTTAGCCAGCAATTGCTCCATTACATAGCGGTCACCGACAGCTGCACGAACAAATGGAATGCCTAATTGCTTCAGGCCATTTTCCATACCTAGGTTAGTCATCAACGTACCAACCACGCCACCTTTTAGTTCACCACGACGCAGAGCATCACGTGCGATGATGTAAGCAATTTGGTCACCATCGACTTTATTACCTAAATGGTCAACCATGATGATACGGTCGCCGTCACCATCGAATGCAAGACCAAGATGAGCTTGCTCTTCGACAACGCGTTTTTGTAGCGCGCGAACGTCTGTAGCACCGACTTCTTCATTGATGTTGATACCATTTGGCTCAACACCCATCGCGATTACATCTGCACCAAGTTCTTTGAAGACATTTG
>NZ_JAWOUO010001297.1:0-501 GCF_033339435.1 Vibrio sp. 378 | reverse complement strand
TCGGTTGCCATCCCGATAGTCTGGGTGAATAGCAACACAGGCCATTTCAGCTTTTCGTTCTTCAGAATATGGGTATAAAGCCGCGCATCCGATGATTAAGCCATCTTTTTCAATGATGGTGAATTTACCAATCTCTTGCTCAAGCTGTTCTCTCGAACGCCTGACCAAAATGCCTTGTTCTTCTAATGGATGAATCAATTCCAAAATACCGCCGATGTCATCAATACCAGCTTGACGAACTTGCTCTGCGCTCGCCATGACGACTTGAGTTCCGATACCGTCAAACGAGAACAACTCCTGAATCAAAGCCCCATCTACTTTGTAGCTGATGAGATGGCTACGTGGGACGCCAGCGCGACAAGCGGCGATGGAACCTTTGAGGAAACGCAAAGTGCCCGTGTTGTAATCGGAATCTGAAGCGTGGTTTTCTGAAAGCGTTTTGATGACGTGCTCTGCCTCGATAGGCAACAACTCTGCGACGGCATTGCCATTGTCGTCAAT
>NZ_JAWOUO010001296.1:0-501 GCF_033339435.1 Vibrio sp. 378 | reverse complement strand
GGCATGGATACCGATGACGTTGCGTACGTCCTACGTAGTTTGCCAGACGATCTTTCCCGTGAAGTTCTCTCCCAAATGGATTCAGCAGATCGTGCTCGCGTCGAGACGGCACTGTCTTATCCTGAAGACACCGCTGGTGGGTTGATGAACACCGACGTTATCACGATTCGTGGTGACGTTGATGTCGACGTAGTCCTGCGTTATCTGCGTATGAAGGGCGAGCTGCCTGAAGCCACCGATGCACTCTACGTGATTGATGACGAAAGCAAACTGATTGGCGAACTCCCAATCACGACACTTATTACGACCCAACCCGACGTAAAAATTATCGACGTCATGGAAGATGCTGACGATGCGATTACCGTTGACACCAGTGACTCAGACGTTGCTAGCCTGTTTGAACGTCGTAATTGGGTGTCAGCACCCGTAGTGGATGAAAACCAGCACCTTGTCGGTCGTATCACCATCGATGACGTGGTTGACGTTATTCGTGAAGATGCC
>NZ_JAWOUO010001295.1:0-501 GCF_033339435.1 Vibrio sp. 378 | reverse complement strand
TCTAGTCCCAGTACTGCTAAAGAAGAATGCACAACAGTGCGCGTAGTTGCGCGGCTGATCCCTTCCGAGGTAGGAATCGCATCGTAGCCATTAAATAGAGCAATCCAAGTTACCGTAATGGCAAACACAAAGCATTTGATCATGCTGTTGCCGATATCTTGTCCCAACTCAACAGAAGATTGCATGGCTGCCCAAAAGCTGCCGTGATCCACACCTTTCCAATCCACACCGACGAGCTGTGCCCCCCAGATGCCAACAGCCATGAAGATCATCGCAAGTAGTGGCATTGAGATAGCCCCAGCCCAAAAACGTGGTGCAATCACTCGTTTCAGTGGGTCAACTGCCATCATTTCTAAGCTTGAAAGCTGCTCAGTAGCTTTCATCAAACCAATTTCTGCCGTCAGCGCAGAGCCTGCACGTCCAGCGAAAAGAAGCGCAGTAACCACCGGCCCAAGTTCACGTAGTAGTGACAACGCGACCATCTGACCAAGACTGCCTTCC
>NZ_JAWOUO010001294.1:0-502 GCF_033339435.1 Vibrio sp. 378 | reverse complement strand
TGCCCAGTTTGTAAAAAAGCACTGGCCACACCAACAGCATGATCGTAAGAATTGAGCCTAAAAGTAGCGCAAGATGCCAGTCAAAGAACGCTAAGACTGCGGTTAAACTCAGAATGCCAAAGATGCCAATAATAACGGGGCTGACAAGTCGCAGATAAACGTGATCCATTGCGTCCACATCGGCTACCAGACGGTTCAGCAGATCAGCATCGCGCATTGTTGACACTCGGCCTGGGATCAGCGGAGCAAGTTTCTTGAAGAAGAAGATACGCAGGTCTGTCAGTAATTTAAATGTCGCATTGTGGCTTACAACACGCTCCCCCCAACGGCCAGCAGTTCGTGCCATTGCGGTACCGCGCACGCCAGCACCTGGCAGCATGTAGTTGAAGGTTTCACGCGCAACGGTTAAACCAGCCACTGCTGCTGCGGAGATAAACCAACCAGACAGAGTGAGCAAGCCAACAGATGCAGCAAGTGTTAGGAACGCCAATAGCATACCCAG
>NZ_JAWOUO010001293.1:0-502 GCF_033339435.1 Vibrio sp. 378 | reverse complement strand
GGCGGCAGTTGCCGACAAGTTTGATGATGAAAGTATTGAGAACGATGGGGCGTGGCTGAGTCGGTTGAGCGATTTACAAAGTTATGATGAAGCCGTGGTATTGGACGTGACCGCGAGCAAAGAGTTGGCGCAACGTTATGTTGATATCGCTCAGCAAGGCATCCATTTAATTTCTGCTAACAAAGTTGCAGGCTCTGCCGACAGTCAGTACTACCATCAAGTCCAAGATGCATTCGCGAAAATCGGTCGTTACTGGCTCTACAACGCGACGGTTGGGGCTGGGTTACCTATCAACCATACCGTGCGAGATCTGCGTGAAAGTGGTGACGAGATTGTGGCATTATCCGGAATCTTCTCGGGAACACTTTCTTGGCTGTTCCAGCAGTTTGATGGCTCGGTGCCGTTTAATGAGTTGGTCGATTTAGCGTGGCAACAAGGATTAACAGAACCGGATCCGCGTGCTGATTTAGATGGTTCGGATGTCATGCGTAAACTGGTTATC
>NZ_JAWOUO010001292.1:0-502 GCF_033339435.1 Vibrio sp. 378 | reverse complement strand
ACTTTCCTTGAGCTTGCAGATGCAAAAGGACTAAAGGCGCTAAAAGGTCACCGTGTGGTGGGCGGTATGCGCGCATCGATTTACAATGCAATGCCGCTAGAAGGTGTGCAAGCGTTGGTCGACTTCATGAAAGAGTTCGAGCAAAACTACGCATAGAGCACAAATTGAATGAGTTAAAAGCGTCGCAATTGCGGCGCTTTTGTTTATGTGCGTAACCAATTGAATGGAAGATTCTAAAGAACGAATTGCAGGATAGAGGATATGAACAAGCTGAATGTGGAAGTGCTTAAAAAACAATTCCCACTTGTAGAGCAACTGATCAACCTAGATGAAGTTTGCTGGTTTAATCCCAACGTGACCTCGCTTGAAGAAGGTTTGCCGCACGTCGGATTGAACGCAGAAGATATTCATGTCGCGAGTGCAAGGCTAAAGCGCTTTGCTCCTTATCTTATGAAAGCTTTTCCTGAAACCAAAGCCGCTTCTGGTCTCATTGAGTCGCCTG
>NZ_JAWOUO010001291.1:0-502 GCF_033339435.1 Vibrio sp. 378 | reverse complement strand
CAAATGGACACTTTCCACTCAACATCTAAATTCACCCAAATTAACACCCAGCATTTCTACAGAATACTCACAAAAAACTGTGGATAACTACTCATCACTGTCAAAGAAATAGGATATTCGCGAGCGTGGGTTTAGGTACTCTTTTATCTTATCTGGCAATTTAGATGGATGAATCGCATTTACGATCCTCAAATCTTTCGATGCAAGCTCAATGATGGGAGCTTGAGTTCTTGGCACTGATGGGTCGTAAACCAGAACATTTGGAAATAGCAGGTTTGAAGCGTTCACTGAGATGACCAATCCCACCATATTATTAGATAGCTGAACAACCGTGCCAGGAGGGAAGACGCCCATGAACTTGATCAGGATATTAAGGTTTTCTTCTTTATATAGGTGTTTACAGTTTTTATATAAATGAGAAAGGGCGGTGTATGGGATTTTCTGTTCTGAAGCGATCGGTGTATGGCACAAATTATCAAATGCATTTGCCACTATGACAATT
>NZ_JAWOUO010001290.1:0-503 GCF_033339435.1 Vibrio sp. 378 | reverse complement strand
CAACGAAGTGAAATCAGCCCTTATGGAAGGCTTGATCACGCGTGAACAGTTCGACCTGTTAGCAGTTGCAATCAACACCGGTACAAACTTACCTTCTGTTGCAACGCCAAACGGTCAAGCCGCTTTCCTATTCCTACTAACGTCTGCGCTAGCACCGTTAATTCGTCTGTCTTACGGTCGAATGGTAGTGATGGCATTGCCATACACTGTCGTTTTGGCGATTGTAGGTCTGATGGGAATCATGTTCTTCCTAGAGCCAGCAACAGCGTCTTTCTACGATGCGGGCTGGATTGCACCTCATACCGGTGATCTGACTCCAGTTGTGTCTGGCGGACACTAAAATTTGAGTTGATTAGGAAACTTATCCACGATAAAAAGCTCTGAGTATTCAGAGCTTTTTTCTATTTCAGACAGGATTGAAACCGTGACTATTTTTTCATCACTTAACCAATTTTCGAAGGGACGCGTATCATGGTTGCTTCTTCTTTTGTTCATCATATTTT
>NZ_JAWOUO010001289.1:0-503 GCF_033339435.1 Vibrio sp. 378 | reverse complement strand
CTGAGCCTTGTACGACAGCGATGGTGGGTTGAGGGAAGGCATCCAACGTTTCCATTAAGCGAGCGAGGCTTTGTGCATCGACTAGGTTTTCTTTTCGGGTACTATTTGCCATCGATTGCATCCAAGCTAAATCCGCACCAGAGGAAAAGTGTTTGCCATTACTGCGCAGCACTAAGCAACGCACATCGGTTCTTAGTGCAAGATAATCTAAGCGATGGATGATCAAATCAATCATGCAGGCATCAAAGGCATTGTGTTTCTTTGTCCGATTCAGCGTCAGCGTTGCAACACCGAATTCGTCAACCTGCCAAAGCACATCATTGTGTCGTTGAGCGTTTGGAACAATGCTTGGTTGTCTTTCCTGCATAATGATTTCCTTGTGAACGTTTATTTCAATTGCACGGTTACATTCTAAAGATGCCAAATTCGCTATCAGGTATTGGCGCGTTGAGCGCGGCCATTAACGCTTGTGCAAGCACGTTTCGCGTCTCTTTGGGGTCAAT
>NZ_JAWOUO010001288.1:0-503 GCF_033339435.1 Vibrio sp. 378 | reverse complement strand
ACCACATCAGACGGGGTCATACCCAAATCGGCAAGACGTTTGTAAAGCAAGCCGTTGTCTTTAAATCCCATGTCTTTGGTGAGCGTGAGTAGGGTTTGAGGCATAACATTGAGAAAGAGCTTAATCGGCGTTCCGGCAAAGTGACGAGCGAAGTTTCTGATGTGCATGGCTCGGGATAAAAATTCAACACATAAGCGAAAGTAAGGGTCGATACTTGCGTTGGAGAGAAAAATGTCTGGGCGAATTTGAACGCCGTCTGCGCCATGAATACGAAGGAGGGCTTCCATTCCAATAACGCGTTGGTGCTTATCAAAAATCGGCTGATAAACACTGTGAAAAGTGAATTGGTTGATGACTACGTAATATTCCCCAAGACCGTCCTGTCTTATGTACTGTTCGTAGTCAGACTGTTTCTTTAACTCCATGAAAAACGCCGAGAATTTAGCATTGAGTCAATGTAACAGGATGCAGTTCCAATTTGAAGAATCAAATGTGTCTAATTG
>NZ_JAWOUO010001287.1:0-503 GCF_033339435.1 Vibrio sp. 378 | reverse complement strand
TGAGGCAGTAGGTGTTATCGCTGCTCAGTCTATCGGTGAACCGGGTACACAGCTTACGATGCGTACGTTCCACATCGGTGGTGCGGCATCGACAGTAGCAGCAGAGAACAGCATCCAAGCGAAGAACAACGGTTCTGTTAAGCTTCACAACGCTAAGTTCGTAACAAACAAAGATGGCAAGCTAGTTATCACTTCTCGTGCATCTGAACTAACCATCATCGATGAGTTCGGCCGTACGAAAGAGAAACACAAACTGCCATACGGCTCGCTACTAAGCAAGGGCGACAACGACGCAGTTGAAGCTGGTGAAACAGTAGCGAACTGGGAAGCGCACACACTGCCAATCATCACTGAAGTAGCTGGTCGTATCCAGTTCGTAGATATGATTGATGGCGTAACAGTTTCTCGTCAAACAGATGACCTAACTGGTCTATCTTCAAGCGAAGTAACGGACGCAGCAGCTCGTCCAGCAGCAGGTAAAGATATGCGTCCAGCTATCAAAC
>NZ_JAWOUO010001286.1:0-503 GCF_033339435.1 Vibrio sp. 378 | reverse complement strand
GCTCTCCCAATCCCCATCTTTGCATACTTGGCTTGATTGGTGTGACGCAGAAGTCTCGCTAAAAGATGCCCAAGACTTTCTACTAGCAACACGTTTAAATTGGGTCAAAACGGAAGCATTTGGTTTCGGTATTTATGATAGAGATAGCAATACCTTGCTGGGAATGGCAGCCGTGAATGAGCTTTACCATACGTTTAATATGGCGAGTATTGGTTATTGGGTAGCAGACCGTTACCAAAGACAAGGCTACGCTCAAGAGGCGATTAAAGCGTTGGCAGAATTTTGTTTTGCGAAACTGAGCTTAACTCGTATTGAAATCGTTTGTGATCCTGATAACAACGCCAGCCAAGCTTTGATCGAATCCGTTGGAGCAAAAAAAGAAGCCATCGCCAGAAATCGATTTATTTTCCATGGCAAACCAAAAGATGGCGTCGTGTATTCACTTCTGCCAACAGATTTGCTGTAAGACAGCGGTAAGCATTAGAAGGTGTCAGTCTTATTTG
>NZ_JAWOUO010001285.1:0-503 GCF_033339435.1 Vibrio sp. 378 | reverse complement strand
CCTCACCGAAAAGGGAATACAACTGCAACAAGCCACGCAGTTGCATTTCTCTGAGTTAGGCAAGTTGCTTGATGATCTGAGAGTAGAAAAGCATATCAATGAGGTTCGCTTGAAGCTCACTCCCTCATTCGCCTTTAAGTGGCTAGTTCCTAAACTCGAAAGCTTTCAACTAGAGAACCCAGAAATACAAGTGCAGATCTTTGCGGAAGGAGCGCTAGTCAACAGCGATTTGAAAGACTATGACGTCGCCATTGACTACGGTCTTCACCCTTATCGAGACCATGATGCCGAGTTGATTCTCGCTGAACAATTGCTGCCAGTGATGAGTCCTAAATACCTTGAGGATCATCGGTGGCTACAAACTCCTTTTGGTGATCAAACATCGTCGATGTCTGCGAATCAATGGCAAGCGGCTACGTTGTTGCACGACGCGATGCCGTGGGAAAAAGCGACACGTGACTATGAGTGGTTGTATTGGGCTTCGGCAATGGGATTCGATTTTA
>NZ_JAWOUO010001284.1:0-503 GCF_033339435.1 Vibrio sp. 378 | reverse complement strand
CATTTGCGATAGCTTGTGCATGTTCTCAAGATGCAGCGTTGAAAATGGCGTTTCACGAACCACGAGCAACAGTTGCCCGCGTTCTTTCATTACCACATCAGCCGCCCGTTCGATCAAGTTGTCCGACATACCATGCGCGATCGCCGCAACACTTCCTGCTGAACATGGGCAAACCACCATTTGCTTTGGTGCCGCTGAGCCAGACGCTACCGGTGAGAACCAGTCATCTTTACCACAAACAGTGATGTTATTTGGATCACAGTTGAGATGTTCCACCAGCGCTTGCTTTGCGGCGTCTGGCCCACTTGGCAGCTTAAGGTTGTGTTCGGTTGCCATCACAACGCGAGCCGCCGAAGAAATCAGAACGTAGACATGATAATCCGCCGCGACCAAACATTCTAAAAGACGAAGGCCATAAGGAGCCCCAGAGGCACCCGTTAATGCCAACGTGATGGCTTTTTTGTGAGAGGGTTGTGTTTTGTTGTGCATATCAATCAGGCTTT
>NZ_JAWOUO010001283.1:0-504 GCF_033339435.1 Vibrio sp. 378 | reverse complement strand
CCACAAAGCTCAGCCACTCTTTACCACCCTCAATCCCAATCACTTTGGGGCATTGCGTGAATCCATTGGAATGAAGGTGATTTAACAACTGGTGGACGGTCATCGTCCAAGAGTTTGCCGGACGACTAACGCGATCACCTGTACGATAAATGGCATTATCCCGACCACCTTGTAGCATTTCCATGACTTTTCCTTGTTCGATCAGATTTGGGGCGACTATTGAAACAAGCGTCATTTTATACCTTAAGTAACGAATCTTGTTTTAACTACCGACCAAAAAGCACCCAACTTTGTTAGCTCAATCGCAGGAAACCACTTTCACTGATTCGAAGATGCTGGGCTTTTAAGCTTATAGACTTTGCATGACCCAATGAGTAAAAGCCTCAACTTGCGGTTTATCGCTTTCCCTTACCACTATATGATGCGCGCTGGCGCTTGGCATGGACCATCCACCAATCGGAACCAAAAGTCCTTGTTGTAGCTCATCCTCCACTAAAAAGTCCC
>NZ_JAWOUO010001282.1:0-504 GCF_033339435.1 Vibrio sp. 378 | reverse complement strand
ATGGATAGCATTCTAACCAGTGGTCGTCAGCAAATTCGTCAAAGCACTCAAGAAACACTAAACCAAATCATCGATAGCTATGATATGGGTCTGGTGATTGTTGACGTGAACTTCCAGTCTGCACGTCCGCCAGAGCAAGTAAAAGATGCGTTTGATGACGCGATTGCTGCGCGTGAGGATGAAGAGCGTTTCATCCGTGAAGCAGAAGCTTACAAGAACGAAATCTTGCCGAAGGCAACGGGCCGAGCTGAACGTTTGAAGAAAGAAGCTCAAGGTTACAACGAGCGTGTAACTAACGAAGCATTGGGTCAAGTAGCACAGTTTGAAAAACTACTACCTGAATACCAAGCGGCTCCAGGCGTAACGCGTGACCGTCTGTACATTGACGCGATGGAAGAGGTTTACACCAACACATCTAAAGTGTTGATTGACTCTGAATCAAGCGGCAACCTTTTGTACCTACCAATCGATAAATTGGCAGGTCAAGAAGGCCAAACAGACACT
>NZ_JAWOUO010001281.1:0-504 GCF_033339435.1 Vibrio sp. 378 | reverse complement strand
GGGAGTAAATGTGACCTTTCGAACTCTATGGCTGATTTCGCTGCTGTTGTTAACGGGTTGCTCAGATTACCAATGGGGCTGGTATGTACTCGACCCGTCAACGGAACAAGGGATAACCAACCTGAAGTTTTTAGTCGCGGGGTTTAATGACACCATTCAAGTGTCACTCTTGAGTATGTGTTTTGCCATGACACTTGGGCTGCTGATTGCGTTGCCTGCACTTTCTCGCTCCCCAACGCTCAAATGGATGAATCGCATCTACGTTGAGGTGATCCGCTCAATCCCAGTATTGGTGTTGCTCTTATGGGTTTACTACGGCATGCCAACGCTGCTCGATGTCTCTCTCAATCATTTTTGGGCGGGGGTAATTGCATTGACTATCGCTGAAAGTGCGTTTATGGCAGAAGTATTTCGCGGTGGGATTCAAGCGATCAACCGAGGTCAACATGAAGCGGCAGAATCACTTGGTTTGAATTATTGGCAGAAGATGCGCTTGGTGATTCT
>NZ_JAWOUO010001280.1:0-504 GCF_033339435.1 Vibrio sp. 378 | reverse complement strand
ATCGAGATGTCACCCTGAACGTTTGGATGAGCAACAAAAATTTGCAGCTTGCCATCTTCGCTTACAGACGCGTTGATCATGTCTGATTGACCATTGATGTACGTTGCTAGCTCTTCGATGTCATCACCCGCTTTCGCGTTGATATTGATTTCTAGATCATCAACATTACCATCTTCGTCTTCACCCATGCCAGGAAGCGTGATTTTTAGATCGGCTTTAGTTGGATCAACACCCCAATCTTTACCTTTTCCTACTTCAGAGAAGAATGTCACACCGCCCATACGAGTGTCATCTGCACGAATACTGGTTAGACCCATGATCATCGCTTCACCAGAGCTCGCACCGATTTGAAATGCCGCTTCACCGAATGAGCCGTTCAATAGACGACGGCCACCGAATGATGTGGTTTCTGCGATACGGTTCAGTTCGTCAACCAACGCCATTGATTCTTCGTTGATTGCCTGACGCTCTGCAGGAGAGTTAGTACCGTTTGATGACTGGATA
>NZ_JAWOUO010001279.1:0-504 GCF_033339435.1 Vibrio sp. 378 | reverse complement strand
TGCGGTAATCACACAGGCGATAACTAACCCACCAACAATCGGTTCTGGGATATTGAATTTTTTTAAAATTGGAAGTTTGGTGTTGATAAATTGCCCTAGGAACAACACACAAATAGCGACGAGAAACGACTCCTGTGGGCCGATTGAAATAACATGATTCATAAAACCTCTTTTTTCCTTTTTCTCATCCGCTGAGTAATGCTTCAACGAGAGATAGGTAACGAATCCAATCAGGTTGCCTATTGAGTCCTTATTTTTCTAGGGTGAATTCCACTCTAATTCTCACTAGATAAGAATGTTTTAATTTTAATATTCAATAATTTCTCACTCAGTGATAAACACAAGTTTTGTCGTAAGTTTCTCACGCTCTGAAGTACCTCTAATTGCGGATTCTCAACTTATGAGAAGTGGTTGTTTTTATATCAATTTGAAATAGAAAAAACGCATCCGATTGCGTGCAAATATTCGGTGCAACGTGTCGAAAACGAACTCCATAAACACGCT
>NZ_JAWOUO010001278.1:0-504 GCF_033339435.1 Vibrio sp. 378 | reverse complement strand
AGAAATGAAACGAGTTGGATAAAAAAGAGAGCTCGCTAACATTTTATTGATCGAAAGTGCCTTCAGTCGCTTGGAATTGTTCAAGCGTTGGATACGATATAACCAAAGCCCAGCCGCCTAACACGGCGACATTCCTATAAATATTTGTGGGCACTTCAGGATACTTTACTAATTATGTTTCGCTTCGCTATTCCTTCACCGTTGATGACTGACTGGCAACACGCTCTGCAGCAATGCTGTGATGCCACTCAAGCTCAGGGACAACTTTATACCCTGAGCTACACCAAACAATGGCTATCCAGTGAGATATCCACCTCGCCACAAAATCACCGCGCCATCGTGGCGATGATTGAGCAAAACTGCGCGCAATTTTCCGCGCCGCACTTTGACGTAGTTTGCTCACAATTTGATGATGAAAACCTGAGTCTTTGCCCAGTATGGCTACCGAATGAGGAGCTGTTTGCCGTTGTGACGTTGACGCACTCAACGCAGCAAAAGCAAACC
>NZ_JAWOUO010001277.1:0-505 GCF_033339435.1 Vibrio sp. 378 | reverse complement strand
ATTCGGCAAATCGTCTTTTCAAATCGGTGCTGCTTCTGGTGAAGCCGTACAGATTGAGTTGAAATCGATGCGTACTGACGGGCTGGACATGGGGGGCTTTAGTTATGTCGCTCAAGGGCGTGCTGATTCTGATTGGCAGGTAAAAGAGAACGCCAATGATCTGACGATGTCTTTCACCAACCGTTCTGGCGAGACGGAAAAAATCCAAATCAATGCCAAAGCCGGTGATGATATTGAAGAACTCGCGACCTACATTAATGGCCAAACCGACAAAGTGACGGCTTCTGTTAATGAAAAAGGTCAGTTACAGATCTTTATGGCAGGAGAAGAAACCGCCGGAACGATTTCATTCTCAGGAGATCTTGCGAGTGAGCTTGGGATGTCGTTGAAAGGTTATGATGCGGTCAATAACCTGAACATCACAACCGTTGGTGGGGCGCAGCAAGCCGTCGCTGTACTAGACACGGCGATGAAATTTGTCGATAGCCAACGTGCCGAGTTAGGT
>NZ_JAWOUO010001276.1:0-505 GCF_033339435.1 Vibrio sp. 378 | reverse complement strand
GCAAGCCTGTCGCTTCAAAAGAAAAGCCGATTTATATCGCCCTCAACAAGCCAACAGGCATCACCTGTACGACTGAGCGTGATATCCCCGGCAATATCGTCGATTTCATCGGTCACAAAAAGCGTATTTTCCCAATTGGTCGACTCGACAAACCTTCGGATGGTTTGATCTTCTTGACTAACGATGGCGACATCGTAAATAAGATTCTGCGCGCTGGTAACAACCACGAAAAAGAATACGTGGTGCGTGTCGACAAGCCGATTACGGACGAATTCCTAAAACAGATGTCGAGTGGTGTTCGAATCCTCGATACCGTAACGCTCCCTTGTAAAATTACGAAAGAAACCAAGTTCTCTTTCCGTATTGTTTTGACGCAAGGCCTAAACCGTCAGATCCGCCGTATGTGTGAAGCACTCGGCTACGAAGTATTTAAACTTCGCCGCGTACGCATCATGAACATCTCTCTAGATGGAATTCCAAATGGTAAATGGCGTTACCTAACCGA
>NZ_JAWOUO010001275.1:0-505 GCF_033339435.1 Vibrio sp. 378 | reverse complement strand
CACAACTTAGCTACTCGTTTAGCTTGGATGGCCAATCTGAAGGTGATATGAAGCTGAGCTTTCAAGCGATGGATAGCGAGCAAATATTGGCAGCATTGGCACAAATCCCAAACAGCGAGGCAATCATCCAGCTGGTTAATGACTTGGTGAACTACGGCGCTCAACAGTTCTACTACTCTGACGAACAGTTCAACAACGAAGAAGAGAGCAATACACTTTATTTTGCAGGCTCTGATGGCGCACTTCATGAAGTCACCGACGTTTATTCTATTGGCAATCAGTTTATTGCCATGCTAATGCACAGTAGCCCGATTTTCCGCCTGAACGGTAACGACGTAAAAGAGAAAAGCCCGAACATTGATATCGGTGAAGAAACCATGTCTCTGCAAACCACTCTTACAGGCAACGCAGTACACCACCTGTTAGACAGTTTTGAAGAACATGAGTGGGTACAAAACCTGCCAATGACAGCATCTTGCCAAGTGGTTTGGCAACAGCAAATCCG
>NZ_JAWOUO010001274.1:0-505 GCF_033339435.1 Vibrio sp. 378 | reverse complement strand
GTACTTTGTTTTTGATTGCTTGAGCGGTTTGCATAGTAGTTCTGCATCGTTTGGTCGTATGCTTGAATGTCATCTAAGTTGAGATCTTGGTACTGGTTCTCGTGCACCACCACGTGCGCAGGTAGGCGAGGTTTAACTTCTGGGTTTTGATCTGGATGGCCCAAACACATACCAAATAGGATGGCGGTATTCTGGGGTAGCCCCAGTAGCTCATCCACTTGTTGGGCATTGTTTCTTAAGCCGCCAATGTATACGCCTCCCAAACCCATCGATTCTGCTGCCAGTAAGCAGTTTTGAGCCATGATTCCAGAGTCTACGGCGCCTATTAGCGTTAACTCTGTGAAATCGGCTTGAACATCAGGATTAATACTGGTGTGACGCTGGTAGTCGATACAGAACACCAAGAACTCTGCTGCGCTTTCAACGTATGCTTGATTCCCTGCAAATTTCGCTAGTTGCGATCTCTTCTCTGTGTCCGTGACTCTAACAATTGATACTACCTGCA
>NZ_JAWOUO010001273.1:0-505 GCF_033339435.1 Vibrio sp. 378 | reverse complement strand
GCCACCAGCACCAACTGGATATTGGTTGTAACCCCAGAACTTCTCAATATAACCCTTTTGATAAGGGGCAGTATTGGATTTGTCATGCCATAGACTTGGCAAAACCAATCCAAATGCGTCCAACTTACCTTTTTCGAAGTGCTTCATCGCAATATCACTATCGCGGATAACCGTGATACGAATTTTGTCGACGTTATAGCGATTCTCGTAGTACTTATTGGTATAACCCCACCAGTCCTCACCTACGTGCTTAAAGGTAACGCTTTTACCTTTTTTGACGTCGGCTAAGTAATAAGCGCTGGTGGTTGGTTCACTTTTAAAGTTGTAGTAGCGCACAAAATCATCATGAATGCCGTCACCGTTCTCGTCTTTCTTCGGATTCGCATAGAAATGAGCAGGACGAGGACGTAGCGCCCCCATTCTCAACAACAACTCTTCTGGATTGAGCTCTTTCGCGGCCTTCACGGCGAAGGTGTGATCGTCAAATTTGATAACATCAGCAACC
>NZ_JAWOUO010001272.1:0-506 GCF_033339435.1 Vibrio sp. 378 | reverse complement strand
TACGTGCGTATTCCGGATGAATATTGGGTACAAGCGGGTTTGGCGGATTTCTACATTGGTAAAAACAAAGTCACAGGTAATTCGGCAGCATTGGCGGTTGATGACCAATATCAAGATGATATCTACAACCAAGGTCGCTTAGCGTATTTTGGCCAAGGTAAGTTTGGTGACAAACTTCGAATCACCACCCACTTTGATACCAAAGAGAGTGACGTGCGAGACATGTTTAAGCACCCGTTTGCCTCTGATTCATCCAGCGTATTCGACATTCTCGAAGACGACGATGAAATGTATTACGGCAACTACGGTGACAGCTCGAACATCTACAAAGTGGTCAACACCAAAGGCAAAGTGTATCTCAACGTTGAATACGACAAATCCAACGTTTTGTGGGGGAACTACAACACAGGTATAACTGGTACTGACAACAACGATTACAACCGCAGCCTATATGGTTTCAAAGGTGACTATCGCACACGTTCTACCACCAAGTTCGGTGAAGATCG
>NZ_JAWOUO010001271.1:0-506 GCF_033339435.1 Vibrio sp. 378 | reverse complement strand
ATGCGTGTTGGAAAATCGTCGCGAAGTCGCGTAGCGAGCTCAGAACTAAGCCTGCACCTGCGCCAAGCACGATGAAACCAAGAATGGGTTTTACCGTGCCTTTAATGCACTCGGTGACCGGTTTTTTCTGGGCAATTAAGCCGATTAGGGCGATGAGACCTACCAGAACTGCTGGCTCTGATAGGACATCGTTCATTAAGAAACTGAAGAATTCCATAACGCCACCTTATAGAGCGCCAAGCTCTTGAAGTGCCACAGATAAACGCTCTTTCATTGCGACTTTGTCGACCATGTTATCAAGCGCTACGATACGTTGCTCAACGCCAAGTGCTTCCAACTGTTCTGCAATGTCTTTTGTGCCGATGAAAATGTCGCAACTTGTGCCTTTTGCTGAGCCAAGATCGATGTGATCCACAGCGGCATCGACGTTCAATTCTTTTACGATGCTTTTGATGCTCATTTCCATCATTAGGCTAGTACCAAGACCGTGACCGCAAACAACCATA
>NZ_JAWOUO010001270.1:0-506 GCF_033339435.1 Vibrio sp. 378 | reverse complement strand
GATTTCAATCGGAAACGTATTGGTCGATACGGAGGAAACGCGACCAATATAACGTAAAGTCCCCAAGTGATGCTGACCATTGATCGTTCTGACATCCGCTCGAAGACCTTCTTTAAGATACTGGATATGGCGCTCGCTAACGTCGGCCTCAATGACCAGAGTCTCTAAATCAATCACTGTCGCTATTGGATCGCCCACACCGACAAAGTCACCCACTTCGACAAAATGATGATCAACAATGCCATCAAAGGGCGCTTTAACTTCGGTATTCTTGAGAGCGGTTTGGACATTATTGAGGTTTGCTCTTGCATCGACTAACGCGGCTTCCGCAGTCGCAAAGGCCACCTCGCCTTGTAACCCCCTGCTTTTGAGCGATTTTGCGGCATTAAACTCCTTTTCTTTCACTCGCAGCATGGCCTGAGCGCGTTTGAGCTGACTGTCCAAATCCCGCTTATCAATGTTAGCAATCACTTGCCCTTGCTTAACAAGTTGCCCTTTATTGATGC
>NZ_JAWOUO010001269.1:0-507 GCF_033339435.1 Vibrio sp. 378 | reverse complement strand
CTAGCGCGTTCTCTTGAAGAAGGCCAACTAGATGCAATTATTGGTGGCCACTCACAAAACCCAGTATGTATGGAGCCGGGTACTAACGAATACGCAGACTTCAAACCAGGTGACGAGTGTGCTCCAGACCAACAAAACGGCACATACATCATGCAAGCGCATGAGTGGGGTAAATATGTTGGTCGTGCAGACTTCGAATACTACGATGGCAAACTACATCTAGCAAACTACGCTTTGATTCCAGTTAACCTAAAGGCAAAAGATGCGAACGGCGACTACCAATTCATCGCTGAAGAAATCAAGCCAGATGCTGTAGTTAAGCAAATTCTTCGTACTTACCAAGAGCAAGGTCAAGATCTGCTTGACGTTAAAGTATCTTCTACGGATGGCAAACTTGAAGGCGACCGCGATGTAGTTCGCTCACAGCAAACGAACCTTGGCCACCTACTAGGTGAAGCGTACCGTACATACGAGCTAGTGAAAGCAGACTTTGGTGTGATGAACTCC
>NZ_JAWOUO010001268.1:0-507 GCF_033339435.1 Vibrio sp. 378 | reverse complement strand
AACCGTGCTCTATTCAACTATTTCTAACACAAAACGTATCGCGTGAACGTTAATCACTTTGCACTATTAATACAATCTTCAAGAAACTCATGGAACTTGTGACCATTGTTTTGAAGCATTTTTGGGAACATTGAAATTGGCGTCATTCCTGGGAATGTATTCACTTCATTCAAGTAAATTTCGTTATCTTCCGTAAGGAAAAAGTCGATGCGAGACAAATGACGAAGGTTCATTTGTTTGAATACGGTTTCTGACGCATGACGAATCTTATCGATCTGTTCTTGAGTCAGGTTCTTCGCTTCTACTTCTGTTAATGAATGGCTTGAGCTGCTGTATTTTTCATCGTATGAGTAAAATGCACCATCGGGTGCGATCACTTCACCTGGCTTAGTGATGTGCAGTTCACCGTTCATTTCATAAGCTGCGACTTCTAACTCACGAGGTTTTACCGCTTTCTCTACAAGTACTTGATCTGAATAACCAAACGCATCGTTTACTGCTTTAGCG
>NZ_JAWOUO010001267.1:0-507 GCF_033339435.1 Vibrio sp. 378 | reverse complement strand
TCAGAAAAAGCCGCACTTTCTGGTACTCAGCATATTAAATCTGAACTAGAGCAAGCTCGCATGGACATGGAGTTTGCGCGTCGTGCTGGTGATCTAAACCGAATGTCTGAGCTTCAATACGGTCGTATTCCGGAATTAGAGAAGCAACTAGATTTGGCGACTCAGGCTGAAATGCAAGAAATGACGCTGCTTCGTAACAAAGTAACAGATAACGAAATCGCAGAAGTGCTTTCTAAACAAACGGGCATTCCAGTATCTAAGATGTTAGAAGCGGAGAAAGAGAAACTACTTCGCATGGAAGATGTGCTTCACAATCGTGTTGTAGGGCAAAGCGAAGCAGTTGCAGTGGTATCGAACGCGATTCGTCGTAGCCGAGCTGGGCTTTCTGATCCAAACCGACCAATTGGTTCCTTCTTATTCTTAGGCCCAACTGGTGTCGGTAAAACGGAACTATGTAAGACACTCGCGAGCTTCATGTTCGACAGTGAAGATGCAATGGTACGCATC
>NZ_JAWOUO010001266.1:0-507 GCF_033339435.1 Vibrio sp. 378 | reverse complement strand
CACCCAATAACACGTCACCAAAAATAGCCATGAAGGACGAAGTAGGTCCAATACTCCGGGCCAAGGAATGGTTTGCAGTACTAGCGCAACGAAGAAACTAACACCAATCACCATTCTGCTACGCAATACATTACTGGCCATTAGTTACCTCTTGTTCTTGCTCTAACCCGTCATTCGCGTTGGATTGCAATACTTTGTGCTGACGATCTTCGTTTGGCCAGATCAACAGCAAGTATCGTAGACGATCAAACTCCACCACAGGTTCGGCTTTGATCGATGCAAACTCTTGACGAGTATCGTGATCCACATTCGTGACCGTCGCCACAGGGTAGCCTTCAGGGTAAATGCCTCCCAGACCGGATGTCACAAGTAAATCACCGACTTGAATATCTGTACTGGTTGGAATGTGTTCCAGTTGGATTTCATCCATTTCCCCATTACCTGATGCAATCACTCGAATATCATTACGAATGACTTGAACTGGAATGGCATTTTTTGCATCTGTCA
>NZ_JAWOUO010001265.1:0-507 GCF_033339435.1 Vibrio sp. 378 | reverse complement strand
AATATCTATTTTTGAGTTGTCTGAGCAAGAGAAAGAAGATCTTGCACTATTCTCTCCAGAGTTAGCCGAAACCTCTCAGTCACTGACTCATATCGGCATTTTGCAAGAAATCGCTGACGAAAAGTCGGGGCAAGATTACCTATTAACAGAAAAGCCGCGTTTGCCAGCCAACACGTTAAATGCCTTTCGTCATCCTCGAAAAATCACTGGCAACCCTAAAGGTATCTATTTCGATGCTCAATCGCGCCGTAAAGAACCACGCTATCGATTCAAAACGCCGCTTGAACTCAGTTCGGGTGAGTTAAAAGCAGCAGGTTCAACCGTTGATATTTCTAAGCGAGGCTTGGGGATTCGTTTAGATGAGCCAACGATGTTACGCTCGGGACAAGAAGTGCAAGTTAACTTTCGTGAGTTACAACTTTACGATAAAAAGCTGCCTCTCATGGCCGTTCCATATCGCGTTATTCGAGTCAGCCCTGACGGCTGCAGCGTACAATTGGTTATTGA
>NZ_JAWOUO010001264.1:0-507 GCF_033339435.1 Vibrio sp. 378 | reverse complement strand
CTCGCACGCAGGTTGAATGAGGACTTATCAGCAACATGCCGGACTCAATTTTGGAAAAATCTAACACGTCGTTAATCAGGCTGAGCAGCAATTGGGAAGACGTCTCTATTGTGTCGACGTAATCTCGCTGTGTAGCCGTCAACGGGGTGTCTGCCAGCACTTCAGAAATACCTATCACACCGTTGAGCGGAGTACGAATCTCGTGCGACATGTTCGCTAGGAAGCTACTTTTCGCTTTGCTGGCTTCAATCGCGTCGTCTTTGGCGCGCTCGGCATCTTCTTTGGCTTTGGTGAGTTTCTGCTTTGCTTGCTCTCTCTCATGACTGAGTTTTTCCACTTCTTGAGCAAACTTGCTTAACTCATCTTTGCCTTTGATGAGCTCAGAAAGTGGTGAGTCTTCGCTGTAATTTTCGCGGCTTAAAAATTCAAGAACAAGATGCAGGTTGTTGGTCACTTTTCGCACCAAGCGAATGGTTAAACTGATAACAAGAATCGTCACCAACGACA
>NZ_JAWOUO010001263.1:0-507 GCF_033339435.1 Vibrio sp. 378 | reverse complement strand
GGTTGAGAAGTAACCCATAGCACGGCCTGTCAAAGATGCAGCATCCGAACCCGGCGCTTCGCGCTCAGACCAATCTTTCAAGCCAATAAACGCCATACCCATGTTTTGACCTTGACCAGCAAAGCTAAAACCAGCCACGGTAAACACGGATCTCACGTTGTCTTTTTCTTCTTCCAAGAAATAGCTACGCACTTTATCGAGTGTTTTTTCTGTCTGCTCTTGAGTCGAGTTCGGCGGCAAGATTGCCATCGAGAACACCGTACCTTGGTCTTCATCTGGTAGGAAAGACGTCGGCAGATTCATAAATAACCAACCCGCACCAGCGCTCATTGCCACAAACACCAACAACATGCGCCCAGTGCGTTTTAGCAACTTGGCTACACCAGCCTCATAACCTGCGGTCATCGAATCAAATTTACGGTTAAACCAACCGAAGAAGCCTTTTTTATCCGTAAATTCAGCGTCACCTTTTTTCAGTAACGTAGCACACAGCGCTGGTGTCAGGAT
>NZ_JAWOUO010001262.1:0-508 GCF_033339435.1 Vibrio sp. 378 | reverse complement strand
TATGGCAACTGTACAAAAGTATCGATTCGCCATACAAGTCGGTATTAAAAGCCATTCTGCTGGAAGCTTACTCGTGGGAATACCCGCACACACAACTGTTAAGTATTGATACCAAGCGTCGATTCTTTGCCCATGAGCCAGATCTCTATGGCATGGACGCATACTACTTAATGTTGGAAAAAGTTACGCGCTATTTAGAACGAATCCAAGACGATACACGTTTGGATTTGGTGCGTCGTTGTTTTTATCTCAAAACCCATGAAAAGCTGTCGCGTGAACCAGATGTCGGTTCAGTGGCCTGGCGTCGTGAAGCGCTGAGCGACATGATTGCGAAATGGAATTGGGATGACAGCGTGGTTGCCGAGCTCGATGACCGCCGCAACTGGAAAGTTGAACAGGTGAAAGTCGTACATCATGCGTTGCTTGATGCGTTGATGCAGAGCTACCGTAACTTGATTCAGTTTGCGCGTCGCAACGACATCACATCCGCGATCAGCCCGCAAGACAT
>NZ_JAWOUO010001261.1:0-508 GCF_033339435.1 Vibrio sp. 378 | reverse complement strand
TGCTTGGCCGATTCCTTGCGGGCCATGCACAAGAGTTGGATCTTCGCTTGGTTGAATTCCGTGGTGGTAGTTTGCGTAATGCTATTCCTCGCGAAGCTTTCGTAACAGTTGCAGTTCCT
The DNA here is from genome assembly GCF_033339435.1 of Vibrio sp. 378. Classification (NCBI taxonomy): domain Bacteria; kingdom Pseudomonadati; phylum Pseudomonadota; class Gammaproteobacteria; order Vibrionales; family Vibrionaceae; genus Vibrio; species Vibrio sp. 378. The sequence continues at coordinate 389 of NZ_JAWOUO010001261.1, read as the reverse complement.
GCTGAAAACCAAGAGAAACTTGCAGAGCTTTTCAACTACTACACTGAGCTATTAAAAGCTGAGCTTGGCAAAGTAGAAACGGGTATTGTGACGTTCAATGAAGAGATCGTAACCGAATCACAAGCTTTCACTGCGGCGGATCAACAACGCTTTATTGCTGCTCTCAACGCATGTCCTAATGGCGTGATGCGCATGAGCGACGAAATTGAAGGTGTGGTTGAAACGTCACTGAACGTTGGCGTGATCACTACTGAAGAAAATAAAGTCACGGTTCTGTGTCTGATTCGCTCTTTAATTGATTCTGGCCGCAGCCAAGTAGAGAGCACGCTACGCTCTGTTGCTGAACTCGCAGGAGCACAAGTTGAGTTCTCAGGCGCTTACCCTGGTTG
>NZ_JAWOUO010001260.1:0-508 GCF_033339435.1 Vibrio sp. 378 | reverse complement strand
TTCTCTTAGAATCCCGAAAAAAACGAACACTGTTCAAAATTAATTTTGAGTACGTTGGAATCAGCAAGAACACACCTCCTATTCATGCCTTGTGCATCTCTCCATTTTCGTGTTCCTCGCTGTTATTTCTCGTGCTGTTAAAACAGAACCCCAGTTAAGACAAGCTCTTAAGTGAGTCGGGAGTGAAAATGACTGCAAATAAATCCATTTTTGATCATACCAAAGTGATCTATGCTGATGAGTACGCCAACACCTATAACCCTATTTGGGTATATAGAATGAAGTTCATCATGCGTGCGATTTACTACAAACGAGCATTCAAACACCTTGCGAACAACATTGAATCGTCTTTGTTAGACATGCTTTGTACGCGTACACACCGATTCCTAGAAAAACCGTTTCGCCCGTACATCATTAAGAATAACTCTGCTTTTGATCGCTCCAACTTGGTGGTTGATCACTATAAAACGATTTCAGAACTGCTTTCTAAAGAGACCATTGCCGAGAT
>NZ_JAWOUO010001259.1:0-508 GCF_033339435.1 Vibrio sp. 378 | reverse complement strand
AGGCTTCCACATAGGTGTAGTTGGACGCGCCTAAGGTCGCGACGAACACTTCCGCTTCACGCACTTCTCCTGTGTCAGGGTTGACCACCTGAAGCCTCGGCCCACAGTAGTCGATAAACAGCTTATCACCCGCAACATGAAGCTGGCGCATGCTGCGCTTTTGGGTTTTGAACCAGCGAGTGAAGTGCTCACAGAACTGAGTGTAAGCGTAAGCTTGCTCTTGATATTGCTCATGATATTCCTGCCAGAGCAGCATCTTCGTCATGCCTTTACGTCTGAGTTCGACTGCGTATTGAGTGAAGTCTGGCATGACTTTATCGCGACTGGCTTTCTTGCTGTGATACAGCGCTTGCGTGAGATCAGCATCGCTGCAACTTTCGGGTAGAGGCCAGCCAAGTTGGCTTTGTTTAAAGCGAGTCAGGAGTTCCGATATGGTGGACGGGCCGAGTTTCAAGCAAGAAGCGATACCACGATTGGAGAGACCGCAGTCGTACTTAAGGCGTAATAC
>NZ_JAWOUO010001258.1:0-508 GCF_033339435.1 Vibrio sp. 378 | reverse complement strand
GTCCTGGTGAAGAAGACGGTGTCCACTACCACTTCGTCGCAAAAGAAGAGTTTGAAACTCTGATTGCTAAAGGCGACTTCCTAGAATACGCCGAAGTGTTTGGTAACTATTACGGTACGTCTCGCGTATGGATTGAAGAAACGCTAGAGAAAGGCATCGATGTATTCCTAGATATCGACTGGCAAGGTGCTCGCCAAATTCGAGAGCAAATGCCAGAAGCAAAAAGCATCTTCATTCTGCCACCTTCAAACGGTGAGCTTGAACGTCGTTTAAATACTCGTGGTCAAGACAGCGCAGAAGTCATCGCCAAGCGCATGGCTGAAGCAAAATCGGAAATCTCACATTACAGCGAATATGACTACGTCATCGTGAATGATGATTTCGACACAGCATTAATGGACTTTAAAGCTATCCTTCGTGCAGAAAGATTGAAGGAAGAAAAGCAAGCTGCTAAATATAAAGGTATGCTTGACGCGTTATTAACAGAATAGCTCTCACCAAAGAGTCA
>NZ_JAWOUO010001257.1:0-508 GCF_033339435.1 Vibrio sp. 378 | reverse complement strand
CAGTTGGCGGAACGTGGTGCCACGTTTGTTGAGAACTTGTTCCCAGCCTAGCGCCTGACAAAATTCAGTCACCATTTGAGCATCAATACCTTGTTTGCGGTAGTCGTGAAAATCAAACGCAATGTTTTCAGCTTCCAACCATTTCTTTGCTTTTTTGATGGTGTCGCAGTTTGGAATGCCGAACATGGTAATTGTCATAATGTTTCCCTTTTTTATTCTGTTTTTACTCTCTAGAGCGCAACGCGCTTTGGGGAGGTATTTCTTGGCTGATTCAGCATCCTATCAAGAAGCAATCAAACTGACAAAACGCTGTGGAGAATAATTTTCATATAGAAGTGGATAACTGGTCTCACATGTCAAAACAGAACTTAATTTGGCATAAAGCGGATAAAAAAACGCCTAAATCAAGTGGAAAAGTCGAGTTATTGATCAAACGCAACATCTTACTTGGCAAAAACGAAATAATGATTCAGCACAATTTTAGGAGGTGTCAATGGAATTGAGTCCT
>NZ_JAWOUO010001256.1:0-509 GCF_033339435.1 Vibrio sp. 378 | reverse complement strand
GTGATCGTAACCTTCGCGCCAGGATTTAGAAAACGATGGTTTGCCGAAAAGGTTGAATCAGCCATTCCATCATCATGGCTGATGACGCCAGCGTGAACCGCGCCCGCATCATTCATATCGTTTGGGGTTGAGTTAAACCCTTCTCCGCCACCCGCTGGGCCGGGAATCGTGGCTGCCAATTCATCATTAAGCTCTGTGCCAGAATCCCACACGTTCATGTTCATCTCGTAACTGTCACCCACTGCGAGTGACTTGAGCGATAATCCCGTTTCGCCAACAAAGGCATCATTAGTGTTCACGAGCATCGAAGCCAGCGACAAATAACCATAACGATGAGGATTGACCGTGATGGAGACTTCGTCCGATGAGCCCGGCAGCAGCAAACCGTTGCCAGAGACACCTTGGTAGACGTTGTCGTCACTGTTCATCAGAGCAATCAGCTCGGCATTGCTGCCACCCTCGGCTAAGTGTTCTAACTCAACCGACGCACTTTGACCAATTTCGAATAG
>NZ_JAWOUO010001255.1:0-509 GCF_033339435.1 Vibrio sp. 378 | reverse complement strand
ATCGCGACTTTAGGATCGCGGTTGGTCGCCGCGACGATGCGGGTATTGGCGATGTGGACGGTATTACTGCCCACTGGGCGGTATTCGCCCGTTTCTAGCACACGCAGCAGTTTCACTTGATGCTCGATCGGCATCTCCGTAATTTCATCCAAAAACAGCGTGCCGCCTTCCGCTTGCTTAAATACCCCTTGGTGAGTTTTGTTCGCGCCAGTAAATGCGCCTTTTTCGTGGCCAAACAGTTCGCTATCGACCAGTTCTGGGCTAATGGCACCACAGTTGATGGCAATAAAAGGTTGCTGCTTGCGATCGCTGGCGAGATGGATGGTTTGTGCCACAAGCTCTTTACCTGAGCCACTTTCACCGACAATCAATACGTTGGCTTCGGTTTTTGCGACACGGCGGATCATGCGATACAGCTGGTGCATCGGAGAAGATGAACCAACTAGCAAACCAAACTGATCCAAATCGCTGGTGGCGACTTTACGTCCTTGCTCCTGCTTGTGCTGATA
>NZ_JAWOUO010001254.1:0-509 GCF_033339435.1 Vibrio sp. 378 | reverse complement strand
TTGCGATTGAGAAGCAAACGCTGTTTATGGCCTATCAACCGCAGTTAAACATCAATGGCGAGATTTATGGTGTTGAGGCGCTTGTTCGTTGGGAAGACGAAGAACTGGGCAAAGTGCCACCTAACGAGTTTGTTCCTGTCGCTGAAAGCTCAGGTTTGATGGTGCGTTTGGGTGAGTTGATCATCGAAAAGAGCCTTGAAGATATGGGCTTACTGACAACCCATCTTGCTACCCCAATTCAGATGTCGATCAATATTTCCGTCAAGCAGTTCCTACACGCCAAATTTATAGAGCGCTTGATGGCGGCGATGGACAAATACCATCTTGATTGCAATAGAATCACGTTAGAAATTACCGAGAACTTGTTTATCGAAGATCTAGAAAAGTTCTCTCCGACTTGCGAGCGCTTGCACGCTTTGGGCTTTAAGATTTCATTGGATGATTTCGGAACGGGCTACTCGTCACTAAGCATGTTGAGAACATTGCCGATTGATGAAGTTAAAATTGAC
>NZ_JAWOUO010001253.1:0-509 GCF_033339435.1 Vibrio sp. 378 | reverse complement strand
GAAGGCAAAGTGTGCCAACACTGTTACTTGCATCGCGTGAGAGTTTTCACAGGCGCTCACTCCTTCCATCGACATCAACTCCAATCGAGCACCACTTTCAAACGAAAGAAAATATGACGAAAAGTGCTTCTTCGGATTGTGGTATTTATCGTTGGATACGGCGTTAAAATATTTCTCATAAAAGCTTTTCAGATCTTCCAAACGCTCTGTCCAAATCGCGACATGTTCTATTTTCATATTGGCTCTCTTCGTAAGTATTTGTGATTCAATAATTGCTGGCATTGGCATCAAATCTAACGAGGACGACTTGAATGAAAAAGAGAGCAAATCACTGCAACCTTGTTCCTGTTTTATGGTAGGAGTTGTGTTTGCATGACGGTGTTGTCCATAATGGCGCAAAGTTTTACAGGATAACATGATGGAAGAGATTTACTTCGCAGGCGGCTGCCTTTGGGGCGTGCAAGAATTTATGCGCTACCTTCCGGGCGTAATCAGCACCGAAGCTGGAC
>NZ_JAWOUO010001252.1:0-509 GCF_033339435.1 Vibrio sp. 378 | reverse complement strand
GATGCCATACGGTAGCGGTTGAGATCGTTTGGATGAAAACCGTCTGGAGTCCAGCCCACAGTCCAATTGCTCGTGCCAATTTCACCTTTCGGCATGGTAAGCACAGCAGGAAGTTGAACGTCTTCAAGGCCGCTCATCAACTCTGCAATTTTAGGGTTTACTGTGTAAGAGATCGTGCGGTATTGCTCTAGCATCTCGCCATCACGATCGACAAGATCGGCGCGAAGTGGCAATTTGCTCTTTTCGTCAATCCAAAGGACATAGGAATAACGTAGTCCGTCTTTCGGCACAATGCGTAATACCTGAGTTGGAACACCGGCTTCACGCGCACGCCCTACTTGAACGTAGTCGTAATACAGGTTTAGCTCGTCGATATTGGTGTTAAGCATCGGTATCGTTGGTGCAACCATTTTGCCTGATTCGATAGTGAACGGTTCCACGCCAGTTTCGATATAACTCACTTCTGTTCCGCGCCGAATCCCCTCCCGTACAGGCCCACTTAAATAAAC
>NZ_JAWOUO010001251.1:0-509 GCF_033339435.1 Vibrio sp. 378 | reverse complement strand
AAAGCCGCTGAATTCAGCGGCTTTTTATTAAATCTTATGTCGACCCAATAATGAGTGTGACAAGGTCGTGCCATCTACAAGCTCAAGCTCCCCACCTACAGGCACACCGTGCGCGATACGGCTAGCTTCGACTTGGTGCTCTCTGCACAACTCCGCAATATAGTGAGCAGTAGCTTCTCCCTCAACCGTTGGGTTGGTTGCAAGGATCACTTCAGAAATATCACCTCGACGTAGACGATAATCAAGCACGTCTAAACCAATATCACTTGGACCGATGCCATCAAGCGGAGACAAATGCCCCATAAGCACAAAGTATCGACCGGAGTATTGACCCGTCGCTTCAACTGCTGCGATATCTGCCGGGCTTTCTACTACACAAATTTGGCCGTTTTCTTGGCGTTTTGGGTTAGTACAAATGTGGCAAACTTCTTCTTCAGTAAAAGTTCGACATTCAGCACAGTGACCAATTTCGGTCATTGACTGACTCAGCGCATCTGCCAGTTGCAGAC
>NZ_JAWOUO010001250.1:0-509 GCF_033339435.1 Vibrio sp. 378 | reverse complement strand
CCATCGATACGGCAAACCACCTGGGTCACCAGACGTCTCGCCCAAGGCATAACTCTCTTTCGCGAAATCAATACCAAACCATGCGACAAGCAAACAAAAAGGAAAGAGGAAAAACAGGGTGCCGATGATGTCGATGATGGATTGCGCTTTATATGACAGTCGCTCATAAAAAATGTCGACTCGAACGTGACCGCCGGATTTGATGGCATAAGGCACGCCAAGCAAAAAGACAGCAGAGAATAAGTGCCACTCCATTTCTTGAAACGCGATAGACACGTCGTTAAACACGTAACGCATCACAACGTCATACACCACGTTCAACAACAACAAAATGAAGAGGATGCTGGATAACCACCCCAGAAAATCACCAAAGCGGTTGAAGATTCGCTCAATATAGATAAGGCTTCTCATTCCGAACTCCATGGAACGTGTGGGTTGGCTCCGCAGTATCTACGGAGCGTTTTTATGATTTTTATTTGAAATTTTTCTTGGGCTTCCTCGTCGGCCAA
>NZ_JAWOUO010001249.1:0-509 GCF_033339435.1 Vibrio sp. 378 | reverse complement strand
GAGTGAAAACAAATCTCGCGAAATGACCATTGTAAATACCACGTTTAAATCCAGCGTAGTTAAAGGGCTGGGCGCGCATACTCTGACAACTGGTGTCGATGCGACGCATGCCGAGTTGGAAGATTTTACGTCTAACAAAGCATCATCTAAAACGAAAGCATCAAATACACAATGGGCTGTGTTCATCGAAGATGAATGGAAGATCGCAGAACCTTTTAGTCTGACATTAGGTGGTCGTTTGGATCACGATGAAAACTACGGCGCGCATGTTAGCCCGAGAGTGTAGGGTGTGTTGCGTGTTGATTCTTCTTGGACGGTCAAAGGCGGTGTGGCGACAGGCTTCCGCTCTCCTCAGTTACGTGAAATTACCCCAGGTTGGGCGCAAGTCAGTGGTGGCGGCAATATTTATGGTAACCCAGATTTGGATCCGGAAACTTCACTGAACAAAGAAATCAGTGTGCTTTACCAAGGTGATTCTGGTCTTGATGTGACGTTAACCGCCTTCCACA
>NZ_JAWOUO010001248.1:0-510 GCF_033339435.1 Vibrio sp. 378 | reverse complement strand
CAAGTCGAATTGGCGATGTTCAAGTCGATCCAATTGATAACTTCTCGGGTGAAATAAAAATTGATGTCACTGCGATCACCACGGAGAGCGTGAATCCACTGACAGGCAAAGAAACGGCTCGCTCAGAAACGGAAACCATCGTCATTGATGTCACTCCGGTCGCTGATGCTGGCAGCTTTACCGTTAATCGCATCAATATTTTCGAGGATAACGCTCGCACTCAAGATACGGTCGATCCGGTTACTGACCACGATCCACTTCAATTAAGCGAAGTGATTTCAATGAAACCATCCGCGGATATGGATGGTTCAGAAGAGCTGTTTGTTCGCATCTCGAATTTCTCTATCGACGGCGTGACGCTTGTCTGGCTCGATGGCGCGAATCCTTCACAGATTGTTGAAGTGACGGATGGCAGCGGCAATGTGCTGTATTACGAAATTCCTGAGTCACAGCTGACGAATGTAGAAGTGCTGCCACCACTGCACAGTAATGATGATTTCACCTTCAACG
>NZ_JAWOUO010001247.1:0-510 GCF_033339435.1 Vibrio sp. 378 | reverse complement strand
GTAATCCACCAGCAAGTTGCTGCCGTGTTCTTGGTAGTAGGCTTTTAGGTTGTGCTCTTTACGCTCGATTTCATTTGGTAAGAAGCTGTTCGCCCAGATTTGACCGTGCGGATGAGGCTGAGAACAGCCCATGGTTTCGCCTTTGTTTTCGAACGCCTGAACCCAAACGTATTCCTTGCCGAGCTCTTCAATTTGTTCGTTCCAGGTCTCTATCACGCCACGAATTTTATCCACTGGCAGCTCCGGTAAGGTTTTGCTGTGATCTGGCGAGAAGCAAATCACTCGGCTCAAACCACGCACGCCTTGCGTTTTGAATAGCGGGTTGTTTGACTCTGGTGCATCTGGTGAATCCACCATCAGCGCAGCAAAATCGTTATTGAACACATAGGTGCCTTGGTAGTCTGGATTAACATCGCCAGAGATACGTTCGTTGGTTGGACAAAGGAAACATTTACCGTCATAACTTGGTAGCTCATCCAATGCGGGCTTTTCATCTGCGCCGCTCCAAGG
>NZ_JAWOUO010001246.1:0-510 GCF_033339435.1 Vibrio sp. 378 | reverse complement strand
TCATACGGATTGCCTGATCTAGGCATTACAACATTGAACGACGTACTGGTTGACGTTGACCGCATCACCAACGCGTGTGATTTGCCGCTCTTGGTTGACATCGACACCGGTTTTGGCGGCGCATTCAACATCGCTCGCACCATTAAGCAAATGGAAAAAGCGGGCGCTGCAGCGGTGCACATGGAAGACCAAGTTGCACAAAAACGTTGTGGTCATCGCCCGAACAAAGCAATTGTGAGCCAGCAAGAGATGGTTGACCGAGTGAAAGCGGCGGTGGATGCGCGTAATGACGAAAGTTTCGTGATTATGGCTCGCACAGATGCTCTTGCCGTAGAGGGCATGGACAGTGCGATTGAACGTGCCATTGCGTGTGTGGAAGCTGGCGCAGACATGATCTTCCCAGAAGCGATGAACAAGTTGGATCAATACCTCCAGTTCTCAAATGCGCTAGAGCAAGCGACCGGAAAGCACGTTCCTATTCTGGCCAACATTACTGAATTCGGCGCAACA
>NZ_JAWOUO010001245.1:0-510 GCF_033339435.1 Vibrio sp. 378 | reverse complement strand
GAATGGATTGATAGCCGGCTTGTTGCCAAAACTGAATCAACTCATCCGTCGCACCAAAACTTGTCGATAGGTAATCCACATGGGCACCAACACTTTCCTCGAGTAGTGTTAACATGCGCTTGCCAATGCCCAAACCTTGTAGATCAGGATGCACCGCAATTCGCATCACTCGTGAAGTAATAAGCCTGCCTACCTTTACCAAACCAAGTTGATTGATGATGGTGATTGGCGTCAAATGCCCTTTAGGACGACGTTGACCAAGTTGAACGGCTTCAATTAACTCGTCATCAAGACCGCCCTCCTCAACCGTGAGAATGACTCCGATGATATTTTGTTTATCCATCGCGAGATAAACGGAGCTGTTGTCATCTCGCAGTAAATGGAGCAAATCATTCGGTGAGGTTTGATAATGAGCGTTAACCAGTAAAGCAAAGCATTCGCGTAGTAAGTTGGGTTGGTGAACCAGTGCTTGCTTGTCCACTTTGTTCAACGATACGTTCGCCATGCCTT
>NZ_JAWOUO010001244.1:0-510 GCF_033339435.1 Vibrio sp. 378 | reverse complement strand
AAAGAACAAGGCACCATCTTTTTAGCAGGCCCCCCATTGGTAAAAAGAACAAGGCACCATCTTTTTAGCAGGCCCCCCATTGGTAAAAGCCGCAACGGGCGAAATCGTGACTGGTGAAGAACTCGGCGGCGCAGATGTGCATTGTCGAAAATCGGGGGTGGCAGATTATTACGCCGAAAACGATGAGCACGCCTTAGACTTGGCGCGCGAGGCGATTGCCAATGCGAACCGTCCAAAGCCACCGAAATCAGACAGTGCCATCTTACCACCACGTTACGATGCGGAAGAAATGTACGGTATCGTCAACGCCAATTTGCGTTTGTCGTTTGATGTACGTGAAATCATCGCGCGTATCGTCGATGAGTCGGATTTCGATGAGTTTAAACCCCTCTACGGACGCACGTTGGTGTGCGGTTTTGCGCGCATTCATGGTCAGTTGATTGGCATTGTTGCGAACAACGGCATTTTGTTTTCTGACTCCTCACAAAAAGGCGCGCACTTTATTGAACT
>NZ_JAWOUO010001243.1:0-510 GCF_033339435.1 Vibrio sp. 378 | reverse complement strand
GAATACCTTCACGGTTCATTGTGAGCTTGGTCGCTTTCGCCGTTGGCACAACATTCAGGCCTTTCTCTTCAAGCTCGACAAGTTTGTCGGTCGCGATAGCTTCTATTTCTGGAACAACGTAAGCTGGCTGCTCTTTGTTTATGATCTCTTCTAGAGCCTTACCATCCAACATATCGAGCACGTAGCTACGATGAGCGACTTGCATCGCAGGTGCGTCTGCATAACGGTCACAAGCAATCACTTCTAGACCTAGTCGTTGGCATTCAATTGCCACTTCTTTACCAAGCTCACCAGAGCCTAATAGTAATACACGGGTAGCATTTGCGCTGGTTGCAGTACCGAACATAGTGTTCCCTTACAAAATAAAGTGATGAGACAGAAATTGCAGGGGATCATACTGATTTTTCATTGCGAAGCAAACGTTTGCTTGTGGTTTTTTGCCAATAAAAAAGCTCTACATGTTGTAGAGCTTTTAATGACATATTAGTGAATTTTATACGTTAACAAAAC
>NZ_JAWOUO010001242.1:0-510 GCF_033339435.1 Vibrio sp. 378 | reverse complement strand
TTCATAGGTAAGCTAACGTAAAGTCGCCAACTGGGCAAAAAACACTATTTGAGTCAACTTTGACACAGAATGACTCGCCTCATTATGCCTGAACATCCAAAATTTCATAATGGCGCTCAACATTCACTGTCACCCGCCCCCAGTCTGAATCTTTGACTCGGAGTTGATGGTGCTCGAACGTATCTCGATTTGTAAACTCTTCGTACACATCAAAGCGCAACGGGTTGTCAGGGTTTTCCACCACTTGAAACACAAGGCACCCAGCCTCGCTTTTAGTTAATCGCATATGAATAGGCAGCGCACTTTTTACCGTTTCAAGTTCCTCTTCAGGCACCAATATAAATCCTTTTAATATGACTTTGGGCATCACGACTCCATCGCTATTTTACTACCTACAAAAAACGCATAACCGAAAAGTTATGCGTTAAAACCATTAATACTGATTGAAAGGTTACCCAATTATTTTAACGTGAGGGTAAACACCTCGTTGTTCACGCCACCAATCATCAT
>NZ_JAWOUO010001241.1:0-510 GCF_033339435.1 Vibrio sp. 378 | reverse complement strand
CACCACTGACCAAGTTTGCGATTTTAAAAAGCTTATACAGTTCGATAGGATGTGCATCAACATCAATGCCGATCGCTTCGATTTCAATCTCGTCGCCTTCTAAATACTCTTCGTGGTCGTAATCTTGGGTCATGTTATTTACTCTTCATATTTGATGCTCTGAAGTTTAAACGCAATGCCCCAAAATAGAAACCTCAGCCAATGCTCTATCGCAGGTTCTTTGTGGCTTTTGAGCACGTCTTGACCTATTTAACTGACCATTCGCAAGCTGTTACGTCAATGCCAACTTCAAACGAGGCTGCAATTCCATAATCCGAAGGTATATACTCTCCAGGTTATTGTTGAAAAGAGCGAATACTTTGTCTCAACCAAGCAGAATTACCTTTGTTACGGCTAACTTGTTTAATTTTGTCGCACCGCCGAACGCCTACTACGACTTCGAGAATATTTATTCCCAAGAGCAGTGGCGAGACAAACTTGCTTGGACGCAAAACCAATTAGAAAAGCTCG
>NZ_JAWOUO010001240.1:0-510 GCF_033339435.1 Vibrio sp. 378 | reverse complement strand
TTAAGCGTACGATGCAGCAACTGGCTGTAAATAGGTTGTCCACCAAGCAACTGTGCGACAATCACCGCTCCTAGACAGGTAATGATTAGCGGAAGAATCAGATAGTAGTTGTTGGTCATTTCGATCACCAACAAAATACCAGTGATAGGCGCGCGAACTGTCGCAGCGAACAGAGCTCCCATTCCTGCAATCGCAAAGACGCCAGGTTCTATATCAAGCGTTGGCAACAGAACATCTGCGCTTGCGCCAAATGCGTATCCAAACAATGTGCCCAGCGCGAGCATTGGCGCGAAAATACCGCCTGGTGCGCCAGAGCCAAAGCAAAGCAAAGTTGTGACCACGCGACCAATAAACAGCAGCACTAAAATAGAGATCGAGTAGTTACCTGTTGTGACATCGGGAATAAGTGCAATGCCTCCGCCTGTTAATTGAGGTACGTAAAGCAACAGCAGGCCAAATACGCCGCCCAAAATTGAGCCCGTGATCAGGTAACGCTTACGATCGTTTTTA
>NZ_JAWOUO010001239.1:0-510 GCF_033339435.1 Vibrio sp. 378 | reverse complement strand
CCTGTGACGTATGGGGAAATGAATCTCGCGCCGCTTTTGCATCAGTTTTTGGAAAAGTACCCGCGTGTGGATCTTGATTTAGTGCTGACCAACCAAAAGCTGGATTTGATTGAGCAAGGTGTGGACGTAGCGATTCGTCTTGGCCGCCTGCAAGATTCCAGCATGATCGCCAAGCGTCTTTCCTCACGTCAAACCTACGTGTGTGCCAGTCCGATGTACTTGGAGCGTTTTGGTGAGCCACATACGTTGTCGGAATTGGGACGGCATCAGTGCTTGGTTGGCTCGGTCGACTATTGGCACTTTAAGGAAAATAAACGCGATAAATCTTTACGCGTGTCGGGACGGATTAAATGCAACAGCGGTTTTGCTTTGGTGGACGCAGCGAAACGCGGTCTTGGTTTAGTGCAGCTGCCGGATTACTACGTTCAAGAAGCGTTAGACAGTGGTGAGTTAGTCGAGGTGCTGACCGATTACCGCGACGATCGCGAAGGCATTTGGGCGCTGTATCCG
>NZ_JAWOUO010001238.1:0-511 GCF_033339435.1 Vibrio sp. 378 | reverse complement strand
ACGTGCTTCACTGACGAGCTCAGAAAGCTCTTTCGATAACTGGAATAAAAACCATGTCGCTTGTTTTTGCTCATCAGTAAAACTTTGCGCTAAGACCCGAGTTTGTTGGAGCAATATGACATTTGCGAGCAATAAAGAAGTGGCAAAAACCAAAAGGAGCATTTTGCTGGTCGTCGAATAATTTTTTTGTTTAATTGGGTAAGCTTCTGATAACTTCATTATTTTTGTTTTATTTTCATCTCATTAACTTGCCACACCATTTGGGCATGATATTCATTGTGATCCAATTGAGGATATTGACTGAGAGGGTATATCACCCAGTGAGGGCCTTGATTTCTCACTTTGATGTAATGATGATCTTGCTGGTACGCCAAAATTGGCTGATAACGAACAATATCTTTGCGAGATAAGGTGGAGTGATAGTTGTTTAAACTGCCGATATCGACTTGCTCTGGGATGCTTCCATAAACATGAGTCAGCAGCGTGCTGAGCTTTACACCAAGAAACTCTG
>NZ_JAWOUO010001237.1:0-511 GCF_033339435.1 Vibrio sp. 378 | reverse complement strand
TATATATTTCGTGCTTAGCTCTAGTTTACCGCTGGCACCCGAGGCACTTTTTTGCCGAATAGTTCCCCTAGCCTGAACATCCGTTACATCTTTAAGCGTCATGTGAACTCAGACTTACCAAATAAAACCAGGTCTTGCGGCTTTTAACGCAGACCTGCGCTTTTCTTCTATCCAGTTCTCCACTTCAGCCAGGTCCCAAGCAACACTTCGGCTGGTCAGAACAATACGACGAGGAAACTCACCGCGCTGTTCCAGGTTATAGATGGTTCGATCAGACAAAGGGATCATGCTGAGTAAGGTTTTGCGATTTATCAGCGTTTTGTTTGTCATTGATGGATTCATAACCTTCTCCTTTTCAACATTCTTGGGTTGATAATGCCAGGAGCTGCCTGTAGATTAGACTAATCATTGGACAAAAAGGTTGGACATGAAAATGTTTGAAACTGAGGTAGATGCGTCAGAACGACTAGGTCAGTTTTATATCCCTGTATGGGAGAATTCTGACAAGTCT
>NZ_JAWOUO010001236.1:0-511 GCF_033339435.1 Vibrio sp. 378 | reverse complement strand
AGATTCACCCCATTTTGTTGCCAGTCGACATAATGGACAGGAAATGCAAAGTTCGAGATGGTCACCATTGGGCACTCAATGCCCTTAGTGCCATACCCTCTTCCACCGATTCCGCGGCTAATGTGAATTTTGATTCCAGCGTGTTCATCTTTCAGGGTAGCCAAGTGAGCCCACTCGGAAACTATACTCCAGTCAGGTAAAGGAATATGAAGTGTTTTGAGACATGCTTCCAAACGTTCAACATGCGCTTGCCAATACTCTAGCTCGCCGTTTTTAGTCTGGATAGTAGTAAAGCAACCGTCTCCATATTGAAAAGAGCGATCACCTAATGAAACCTGTGTTTGTGGAACTCCATTTACCCAAAACATTAGAACACCCTTAGGTTACAGACGACAAATAAAAGAAAACGGCTCAATGCTAAGCATCGAGCCGTTAGAATACAAGTTTCGCGGTCTTAAAACCTTATTAGAGATTTTACTCAGCGAACTTTTTGAAGATCAAAGAACCGTTT
>NZ_JAWOUO010001235.1:0-511 GCF_033339435.1 Vibrio sp. 378 | reverse complement strand
AAGAAAGCCGCGGATGACCGTCGAAAAGAGATGAAGTCAACCGGTGGTGATGATGCGATCGCCGCAGCCATTGCTCGTGTTAAAGCACAAAAATCGAACGAAGATAATAAAGCTGAGTCAGCAGTTAAACCTGCTGTCGCGGCTGCCATTGCCAAAGCAAAAGCGAAGCAAGCCGCAGCAGCAAAAGTTGGTGCAACTGAGCCTGACAACTCCGAAATGGCAAAACTGCGTGAAGAGCGCAAGCGTCTTGCTCGTGAACGTAAAGCAGAAAAAGAACAAAGCGAAACCCCTGCTAACAATGCTGATGACAAAAAGTCCGCAGTTGCTGCAGCAATCGCGCGCGCGAAAGCGAAAAAAGCTCAGCAGGAAGAAAACGCATCTGAAGAGCCAGAAGATAAAAAAGCCGCAGTAGCCGCTGCTATTGCTCGAGCAAAAGCGCGCAAAGCGCAGCAAGAAACTGAATCTCAACCTGTTGAAGAAACAGCTTCTCAAGAGCTTGGCGAAGATCCGA
>NZ_JAWOUO010001234.1:0-511 GCF_033339435.1 Vibrio sp. 378 | reverse complement strand
AAAGTTAGGGCTTTTTTGTTTTGTTGAAAATTTAGATGTTCAGGCTAACGCGCTGCCGCTTGTTTGCTCATTTTTAATCTACAAGCAAAGCTTATAGCATTAAAAATCGAGCACATATAAATCTGTAAAACTGATTAGTTTTTAAGAAAGCAAAAAAAATATAACAGGAACAAGCGCGCAGACGGCGATAAATCTGCCCGTATCTGCGCGGCCACTTTGATAAAAGAATCTATCCCCTCATCAGAAAACACAGATCAAAGAATAGAAGCCCTAAGAACGAGGGCGATTTTAGAAGGTGAAGAAGTTTTGGTAACTATACCAAGCAGGCCAAGCATGTAGATGAAACCATGATAGCAAAATGGACTACGCCCAAATCACAAAAGCTGCGACATCAGGCTAGCACTGGAGGACGCAAGATCGCTAACACGCTTCCGCAAATAATCTATCTCATCAGACATGCGCTTGTATTGCTCATTTTCTCTATTGTTAAGCTCGTTTAGATGCATCTGAA
>NZ_JAWOUO010001233.1:0-511 GCF_033339435.1 Vibrio sp. 378 | reverse complement strand
CTATCTGCTCTCATGATGCAACAGCACATGCGGAGATTCAGACTCTACGTAACGCTGGGGCTGTGTTAGAAAACTATCGACTTTTAGACACCACTCTCTATGTCACACTAGAGCCTTGCCCGATGTGCGCAGGAGCACTGTTGCACAGCAGAGTGAAACGCGTGGTATTTGGCGCGCCAGATCTTAAAGCGGGCGCGGCTGGTACGGTATTGAACTTGTTTGAGAGCCAAGCAGCTTACCATTACGCAACGGTCGAAAGAGGGCTGTTAGAGGATGAGTGCCGTGAGCAGTTACAGGCCTTTTTCAAGCGTCGTCGCAAAGAAATTAAGGCCAAGAAACAAGAGAAAAAAGCGTCAGAAGGTAAGCAAGAAGATTAAGTTGGTGAGTTGTGTTCAGCAAACATCTACGGGTGTGTAGATGTTTGCTTTAAGTTCTTAGTGATTTACTAAGTGAACGAATACACGATTGCGTGCGCTGACTTTCTTTTTCATCGTTGTCAGCTTTCGCTTGC
>NZ_JAWOUO010001232.1:0-511 GCF_033339435.1 Vibrio sp. 378 | reverse complement strand
AATTTGACGCTGAGTAAACAAACTTTGTTCGAACGCGTTACAAGGCATCGGTTTTCCGTACAAAAAGCCTTGTCCGATATCGCATCCTTCGCCAATCAAAAACTGCTCTTGTTGTGGCGATTCAATCCCTTCAATGACCACTTGCAGCTCAAGTTTTTTCGCAATATGGATGATGGAACAAATGATTGCGCGGTCATCGTCGGATTTTTCCATTTGCTGAACAAAACTCTTGTCGATTTTGATGGCATCAAAAGGGTACTTCTTCAAATAACTGAAAGAGGCGTAGCCCGTACCAAAATCATCAAGTGACAATGTCACGCCAAGTTTATTCAATTTTTTAAGGGTTGTTCGTGCGACCACTTCATCAGCAATTAACGCACTTTCCGTCACTTCTAACTCAAGAAAACGTGCCGGAAGGTGGAACGCTTCGAGAAGGTGTTCAACTTGCTCGGCGAAATTCACGTTTTGCAGTTGAATAGGAGAGACATTTACCGCAACTTTGAAATTATCG
>NZ_JAWOUO010001231.1:0-511 GCF_033339435.1 Vibrio sp. 378 | reverse complement strand
TAGTTATATTTTTATAGCCCAATTGACTAACGTTAGAATAAAGGAATCAATTCAGTGAAGCGTTTAGAGCTAAGTGCAGGATTATCAAGCAGACCGCTACTGGCTCAGATCAAGTCCAACCACCACGCAATTCAAGCGAAGCTCAGTTTGCTACTTACTTGCCTATTTATTGCGATAACTGGGTGGATACTCGGTAAAGTGGTGTGGTTAGCAATCCCTCAAACGTCTGATGTGCCAAAATGGAGGCCGTCGGCGGGTAACGTTATTGCCAGCAATAAATCGAATACGATTGATTTCAATGCCCTTCAAAGCGCCAACTTATTTGGCAAATACACCGAACAAAAGCCTGTGGTCGTTGAGCAACCTGTTGTGAAAGACGCCCCAAAAACACGCCTGAATCTTACCCTTGTTGGCGCCGTTGCTAGCAGCAATCCTCAAACCAGCTTAGCGGTGATCGCTAACCGTGGTAAGCAAGCGACCTACGGAATTAGCGAAGAAATTGAAGGTACGC
>NZ_JAWOUO010001230.1:0-511 GCF_033339435.1 Vibrio sp. 378 | reverse complement strand
CATCCGTTGTTGCTATGCTGGTTCACCGTGCAATTGGCGACAAGCTTACATGTGTATTCGTGGATAACGGCCTGCTTCGTCTAAACGAAGGTCAACAAGTAATGGATATGTTCGGCGATAAGTTCGGCCTAAACATCATCAAAGTTGACGCAGAAGAGCGTTTCCTTGAAGCGCTGAAAGGCAAGTCTGACCCAGAAGAAAAACGTAAGACTATCGGTCACGTGTTCGTAGACGTATTCGATGAAGAATCGAAGAAGCTGAAAAACGCAAAATGGCTTGCTCAGGGTACTATCTACCCAGACGTAATCGAGTCTGCAGCATCTAAAACTGGTAAAGCGCACGTGATCAAATCACACCACAACGTGGGCGGTCTACCTGACGATATGGAAATGGGTCTAGTTGAGCCACTACGTGAATTGTTCAAAGATGAAGTTCGTAAGATTGGTCTAGAGCTAGGTCTTCCATACAACATGCTTTACCGCCATCCATTCCCAGGTCCTGGTTTAGGTGT
>NZ_JAWOUO010001229.1:0-512 GCF_033339435.1 Vibrio sp. 378 | reverse complement strand
GGGGTGGTGAACCTCTACGATATCGCCCCGAACGTGTTTTCTGCTGTGGGTAACGATGTTAAAGCTTGGTACAAATCTAAAGATGCAGGCTACAGTTACGCAAGCCAAGATGACGATTTAGAACAAGAATCTTATGGTACGGAAATCCGTCTTCAAGCAACGGATCGTGTTGCGGTGAAAACTCGATTTACCTCGATGGAAGAGCGTGAGTCCGACGGCACACTAAGAACGGATTCTCAACAGGCAGAACTGGAAACTCAGGTCAAAGTGACCAAACACATCAAGATTTCCGCAGCAGGTAAACAAGTCGAAGAGTTAAACAACGAAGACGAAAAAGGCAAAGGCACCTTAGCGGGTCTGCGTGCCGATTACATTTGGGATAGCGACAACCATGTCTACATCAAAGGGCAGAAAACCGTTGGTAAAACCGATGAGTACGATGAGAACGACAGCGTCACTATTGGCGGTGAAACACGTATTTTAGAAGACTTCGTCGTTGGCGCAGAATACAC
>NZ_JAWOUO010001228.1:0-512 GCF_033339435.1 Vibrio sp. 378 | reverse complement strand
CATTACGGGCGCTGCATTTTGTGTTGGTGTGACTTACGCATTTACTCAGTTACCGTTAGAAAGCTGGTTTCTAAACCCATAAATACAAAAAAGCAGAACTCGATGTGAGTTCTGCTTTTCATTGTTTATTTGGCCGTAACTCGGATGAAACCTAGAATTCCCGGTTCATTTTTTCCAAACACGATAGAAAGGTTGATTGCTGCTCTGGCTCAATATGACGAGTAAGATCACGCACAAGATCAAGGTGCAACTGGTTATGATGGCGATGAATTTTCTCACCTTCTGGTGTGAGCCTCACAACGATAGCACGGCGATCTTCCGGATGAGGGCAACGTTCTATCAAGTTCGCGTTCACTAACTTTTCGATTTGTACCGTTAACGTTCCGGTCGTGATGCCTAACTTTTCCGCCAGTTCTTTCATGCGCAGCGCACCATGGCCGCCCAGCACTTCAATAGTATGGACTTGGGCCAAAGAGTAGCCGGTTTCTTTTACGACTGACTGTTCCCAAGAA
>NZ_JAWOUO010001227.1:0-512 GCF_033339435.1 Vibrio sp. 378 | reverse complement strand
CCCGCCACCACAGAAGCCGGTGACAGAGCTGTACTCGCATTTCGTGTCCCAGGATTGCTTCAATCTATCGAAGTTAATGAAGGGCAAGTCGTTAAAAAAGGCGATGTGCTAGCAGTTCTTAACCCAGATGAATATTCCTTATTGGAAAAGCAAGCAAGAGCGAATTTTGCGTTAGCTGATGTTCAGTACAAGCGCTATAAAAAGCTGCGGAAAGACCAAGTGGTCTCTGAACAAGATTTTGATGAAGCGAAAGCTAATCATAACTCCGCTAAAGCGCAATGGGATCAAGCCAAAGCGAACTTGCGCTACACCCAACTTGTTGCTCCTTACGATGGCACCATTTCTTATCTTCCTGCCGAAAATCATGAATACGTTGCCGCCAAAGAAGGAGTGATGAACATTCAAACCAATCAGGTAATGAAGGTTATTTTTCAACTGCCTGACTATTTGCTCAACCGCTATACGCAAGGCGTGAATGTTTCAGCAAAAATGATATTCGACGCGTTTCCCGA
>NZ_JAWOUO010001226.1:0-512 GCF_033339435.1 Vibrio sp. 378 | reverse complement strand
CTTTGTCGTTAAAGAAGCCGAAACCGACAAACACTTCACCTTGGTAACGATCTTCGACAATTCCGCTCTTGTAAGCTTCGTTGTCTAAGCGCGTCACGCTGGTCTCGCCCAACAAATAGAGGTTCGAAATCACGTGATAACGCGCTTTGATGCCCAGATTAGCATCTGCGCCAGCACCGATTCTTTCCCCTGTCACATCTTTGAAAGCGTAATACTCGCTGTTGAAATCAGAGTCCTTATAACGGATGGTAAAAGATGGTTCGAACTCCCAATCACCCAGCTCGTAATTTGCTGCAATTCTGTAGTTTGAGTGGAACTGAAACTCGTCATCCGTCATCAATTCCACTTCAGCGCGCCAGTTTTCATTGAAGTCATAACGCAGTTGGCCACCAAAATCGACGCGATCACCTTCAAACGCGTTTTGAACGGATTTAGGAATGTCGACAAAACGAAGACGCGTAATCGCGCTCACTCGCCAGTCAGAATCCTCTTCGTTAAACAGAAAAGCGCCG
>NZ_JAWOUO010001225.1:0-512 GCF_033339435.1 Vibrio sp. 378 | reverse complement strand
AGCTAAGCTCGAGAAGAACACATTGCGTGACAATGTCACAAATATTGCATCTCGCGCTGAATCTAAAATATCTCGAACTCATCGAAGAATACTGATTGCTGAAGACAATCTAATGAACCAAAAAATCGCGAGCTTTTTCTTAGATAAAGCAGGGTACGACTACTTAATTACGAGTAACGGGCAAGAAGCGCTGGATGCCATCACCAAAGGTGAGCAGTTTGACGCCATTTTGATGGATTGTATGATGCCGGTGATGGACGGCCTAACCGCGACAAAAGAGATTCGCCGTTGGGAAAAGAAAGTGGGCTGCAAGAAAACAACCATCATTGCTTTGACCGCGAGTGTGTTGGAAGAGGACATTCACAATTGTTTTGCTGCGGGTATGGATGCGTATTTGCCAAAGCCGTATAAATCTAACCAGTTATTTGAGTTGTTTAATGAACTAAAGCTTGCTTAAATCGCACTGATAAGCCGAATTCATTACGGCTTTTTAGAACGAATATAAAGGAAGT
>NZ_JAWOUO010001224.1:0-512 GCF_033339435.1 Vibrio sp. 378 | reverse complement strand
TCAGTGAATCAAGAAAAAAAGGGCGCATTCCGCGCCCTTTTTTGTGTGTGGAATTCGTTGAGCTTACAACGCCCCTTCAAAGCCCATTTGACGCCATGCTTCAAAAGCAATGATCGCAACGGCATTCGAAAGGTTCAGGCTGCGCGCGTCTGGCATCATTGGGATGCGAATACGCTGTTCCATTGGCAAGCCTTCAATGATCTCTGCGGGTAGGCCGCGAGTTTCAGGACCAAACATCAACACATCACCTGCTTGGTATTGCGCATCAACGTGGTGACCTGTGGTTTTGGTGGTGCAAGCAAACAGACGGTAATTGCCTTGCTTTTCTTTATCGAGATATTCCAAGAATGCTTGATAGTTCTTATGACGCGTTACGCGAGCCAAATCGTGATAATCCAATCCTGCGCGGCGGACTTTTTTCTCTTCCAGATCGAAACCCAGCGGTTCAATCAAATGCAGGTTTGCACCGCAGTTGGCACAAAGTCGAATGATGTTGCCGGTATTCGGCGCGA
>NZ_JAWOUO010001223.1:0-512 GCF_033339435.1 Vibrio sp. 378 | reverse complement strand
CTTTAGCTAATGCTGACCCGGATACCGTGGCAGGAGATGCGCCTCTGAACCATATGCTGAATCACGGCGCGGTATTTGGAGCAGACACAGCAGCACAAGCAACAGGCTCCGAACAATGTGCGACTTGCCATGCTATTGGTCAGTCACAAGGGGTAGATAAGGTTCACAAGGTATACGACTACCGTTGAATTCGTCATTGAACACAATGCTTTGACAATTAAGGATAAGAAAAGGAAGAGCTATGAAAGCAATGTTTCTGCGGTGGTTGGTAGCTGGGATACTTGGGTTAGGCGTCATCTTCACCGTCAGTTCGGAAGATGTCGCCAAGCCAGAACCCGAAGCGGCGACGTTAACTCAAGAAGAAATTGAAACCATATTAGACACCAAGTTTTCCGAGGGGAAATATTCACGCCGCGGGCCAGATGGCTGCCTTCGTTGCCATGACGATACATCAGACAAACCCGCTACGGGTATTTTCGACAACATTCATGGCAAGTCCGCAAACCTGCATG
>NZ_JAWOUO010001222.1:0-512 GCF_033339435.1 Vibrio sp. 378 | reverse complement strand
CGCACAAGTCGTGGTGGTGGGTGACATTGCTAAACAAGACATTGAGCAGAAGCTTGCGTTTTGGGCTGAATGGAAAGATGAAGCGGCACCACTTTATGCTCCTCAAACAATACCAGCATTAGGTGAGCAGAAAATTCATCTTGTCGACAAACCAGGGGCACCGCAAAGTGTGGTTATGATGGTTCGTCAAGGCATGCCTTATGATGCCACGGGTGACTTTTATCTAAGCCAGCTCGCGAACTTTAACCTAGCGGGTAACTTTAACAGTCGCATCAACCAAAACCTGCGTGAAGACAAAGGCTACACCTACGGTGCTTACGGTTACTTCTCGGGGAATCCTGAAACCGGTTCGGTTGTGTTTACCGCGCAAGTTCGTGCCGATTCGACGGTCGCATCGATTATCGAGATGGAAAATGAGCTGAATGAATACGCTCAATCTGGAATGACTGATGAAGAAATGAAATTTATGCGCCAAGCGGTCGGTCAAAAAGATGCACTGAAGTATGAAACGC
>NZ_JAWOUO010001221.1:0-512 GCF_033339435.1 Vibrio sp. 378 | reverse complement strand
CCATCTTCGACATGATTTTGTACAAGCCTTTGTTGATGCCATACTGATAGTTCTGCATAACATCGCGGTAGTCTTTATCTAGGGCACCATCGTCAATCAACTTGCCTAGCGCTTCATAAGCTAGATACGGATAAACCGCCGTAGCGCCAAAGCCTAGCAATACGGCAAATTGATGAGGGTCACGTGCGGTTGCGGTTTCCGCGACGATGTTGGCATCACAACGAAGGTTGGCTGTAACTAAGCGAGTTTGCACGGCGCCGACAGCCATGGCGGCTGGAATTGGCAATTTGCCTTTGACTAATGCGCGGTCGGAAAGAACCACTAAAACGGTACCTTCTCGCACCACTTGTTCAGCTTGATCACATAAATCATCAATCGCTTGTTTGAGATCTTTCTCTTGTGGATCGTAGTTTATGTCGAGAATGGTATTGCGGTAGTGATCGTCACCCAGCTCAAGCAACTGCTGCATGTCAGAGTAAAGTAGCACTGGAGAATCAAATGTCACTCGATGC
>NZ_JAWOUO010001220.1:0-513 GCF_033339435.1 Vibrio sp. 378 | reverse complement strand
CGCGCTAAAACGCGCATCAGCCGGCATGCCGCTCGGACAAATGAACCTGAATGATGAGTTGATTCCAATTCAGTTACGTGGCACATCGCAAAACATGGCGTCACTAGAAACGCTACCTGTGCGCTCGCTACTTGGCTTTAACAGCGTTCCGCTTGGTCAAGTGGTGGATGGATTCGAACTGGTCACCGAAGAGAGCATGATTTGGCGACGCGACCGCGTGAAAACCATCACGGTTCAAGCGGGTGTGAGCCGAGACTCCACACCAGCGAACGTAAGAAATGCCATTAAAGATCAGGTTGAAGCTATCCAACTTCCGGCGGGTTACAGCATGGAATGGGGCGGCGAATATTACGATGAAGACAAAGCGGTCACCGACATCATGAAGCAGCAACCAAAAGCAATGCTGATCATGGTGATCATTTTAGTCGCGATGTTCAACGGCTTTAAGCAACCAATCATCATCCTCGCAACGCTACCACTGGCAGCATCAGGGGCTGTGTTTGCTCTGCTTGG
>NZ_JAWOUO010001219.1:0-513 GCF_033339435.1 Vibrio sp. 378 | reverse complement strand
ACATTGTAATTTTAAGCGCTCAAACCTCCGAGATACACAGTTCATTAACTGTACTTTCATAGAGCAGGGGGCATTGGAAGGGTGCGATTTTTCTTATGCTGATCTTCGAGATGCTTCATTTAAAAACTGTCAGCTTTCAATGTCCCATTTTAAGGGGGCAAATTGCTTTGGTATTGAACTGAGAGATTGTGATCTTAAAGGGGCAAATTTTAGCCAAGTTAGTTTTGTAAATCAGGTTTCGAATAAAATGTACTTTTGCTCTGCATACATAACAGGTTGTAACTTATCCTATGCCAATTTTGAGCAGCAGCTTATTGAAAAATGTGACCTGTTCGAAAATAGATGGATTGGTGCAAATCTTCGAGGCGCTTCATTTAAAGAATCAGATTTAAGCCGTGGTGTTTTTTCGGAAGACTGCTGGGAACAGTTTAGAGTACAAGGCTGTGATTTAAGTCATTCAGAGCTTTATGGTTTAGATCCTCGAAAGATTGATCTTACAGGTGTAAAAATATG
>NZ_JAWOUO010001218.1:0-513 GCF_033339435.1 Vibrio sp. 378 | reverse complement strand
CCCTGAGATTGAACTTCGCCTGGAAGAGTAAACTCACTGCTTTGAAGCGCTGTTAGAAGCTGCTCACGCACCAATTCACGACGCATGTACTCAGCAAAAGAATCAGGAGAGAAACCTGCACGACGTAGCGATGCTTGGTAAATTTCTTGATCAAACTGACCGTTAGATTGGAACTGAGGCATTTCAAGAATCATGCTACGAACTTGAGCATCGCTGATTCGTAAGCCAAGTGCTTCAGCTTGTTGGTCAAGCAATACGTCATTAATCATACGATCAAGCACTGATTTGCGGAAAGATTCAACGTATGCAGGGTCAGCCAACATTTGAGAGAAGTAGTCACCCAATTGAGCTTGCATGCGATTGCGCTCATTTTGGTAAGCCATCTCGAACTCACCACGAGGAATCTCGGTGTTACCTACTTTCGCTGCTGAATTGTTGCTGCCATTCACTAGGTAGCTACCTACACCGGCAAATACGAAAGACAGGATGATAAGTCCAAGGATAATTTTGACC
>NZ_JAWOUO010001217.1:0-513 GCF_033339435.1 Vibrio sp. 378 | reverse complement strand
CACACAAGAATTCATCGCACGCAGTGGCGACTTTGCGACCATCATTGCATTAATTGACAACAACAAGCCTGCGATGGGCGTGGTGTATGGGCCTGTTTCTGGCGTCACGTATTACGCATACAGCGGCAAAGGTGCGTGGAAAATCCCAGACATGTCTGAAAGCGTGAAAATCCACACGCACAAACATGAACAAGCAGGACAAAACATTGCCATTGCTATCAGCCGTCGCCAAGACATTAATCGCATCACCAGCCGCATGAGCAGCGCTTGGAACTACGACTTAATTCCTCTCGGTTCTGCAGCACTAAAAGCGTGTTTGGTGGCGGAAGGAGCGGTCGATTGCTATTTACGTTTGGGCCCTACTGGCGAATGGGATACAGCAGCAACGCAATGCATCGTGGAAGAAGCAGGCGGACGTATTCTCAGCACTCACCTCGAACCTTTGTCTTACAACGAACGGGAAACGCTAGAGAACCCGAACTTTATCGTGCTGGGCGATACGAATTTGCCTTG
>NZ_JAWOUO010001216.1:0-513 GCF_033339435.1 Vibrio sp. 378 | reverse complement strand
CGGAGTGCGCTCACCGCTTGATGCGCTGCCGCCCCTCACTAGTGAGAGGTAGGGCAGCGCAAGTCAATCCTGGCGGATTCACTACCCCTGCGCGAAGGCCATCGGTGCCGCATCGAACGGCCGGTTGCGGAAAGTCCTCCCTGCGTCCGCTGATGGCCGGCAGCAGCCCGTCGTTGCCTGATGGATCCAACCCCTCCGCTGCTATAGTGCAGTCGGCTTCTGACGTTCAGTGCAGCCGTCTTCTGAAAACGACAAACGATGTCAGAATAGAGTTAAATTTCCTATTGATTGACATATTCCGTCAAAGGTAATAGATTTCATCCTGACACTTTTGCCTTTGGAGGCATCTTGCAAGGTCAACGCATCGGCTATGTCCGCGTCAGCAGCTTCGACCAGAACCCGGAACGGCAATTGGAGGGTGTTCAGGTGGCGCGGGTGTTCACCGACAAGGCTTCTGGCAAGGACACCCAGCGTCCCGAGCTGGAAAGGCTGCTGGCCTTCGTCCGCGAGGGC
>NZ_JAWOUO010001215.1:0-513 GCF_033339435.1 Vibrio sp. 378 | reverse complement strand
TTTAAAGGCGCTCGAATGAGCGCCTTTTTTATTTGTCATGGAAAACGATAAGAACGAATATGCCGAACATTGAGATCATTCGCTTTAACCACTTCACTGCTCGCAAAAGTGAACGTTACACCGCCACCCATAACGGCTTATATGTCGTAGAAGAAGGCGCATTAGTCGTCCACCAGCCAAATGGCGAACAATTTGAACTAAAAGCTGGCGACTTTACCCTATACAACTCTTCTGACTTAAGAAGTG
The DNA here is from genome assembly GCF_033339435.1 of Vibrio sp. 378. Lineage (NCBI taxonomy): Bacteria > Pseudomonadati > Pseudomonadota > Gammaproteobacteria > Vibrionales > Vibrionaceae > Vibrio > Vibrio sp. 378. Next base: position 267 of record NZ_JAWOUO010001215.1, on the reverse strand, counting down.
CAGAAGCCATACCAGGCGAGAATGGCTTTAAAGCTGTCGCGCTAGTCTTTGACATCAGCCTATTTTGCGAGTTTAAGAAAGCACACCCTGGATTGCATTCAGAAGCAGAACACCGACGCTTCTACCCTTTCTCGCCAGAATCCAATTCAGAAATCACACAGCTTAAGAATACGTTATTGGCTTTAGCCAGTCGTAATGCACCTGATTACACTCAGAGCCACATCGCAATGGCGCTACTTGCTCTTATGGGGGAAGTTCAGCCCGACA
>NZ_JAWOUO010001214.1:0-513 GCF_033339435.1 Vibrio sp. 378 | reverse complement strand
GTGATCCACAACCAAGCAGAAGTAAAAACCATCCACAACATGGTGAAAGACTGGCCGGGTTTTGTGATTAAGCCAGCTCAAGGCAGCGGTGGTAAAGGTATTCTGGTGGTGACATCGCATAAAGACGGTGTGTACACCAAACCTTCTGGTGCGACAATCAACAAAGAAGAAGTGGAACGCCACATCAGTAACGCACTGGCGGGGCTGTTCTCGCTCGGCGGTAAGAACGATGTTGCCGTGGTTGAGAACTTGATTAAGTTTGATGACTGCTTCGATGGTTTCAGCTACGAAGGTGTGCCAGACGTACGTATCATCGTATTTAAAGGCTACCCTGTCATGGCGATGATGCGCTGCTCAACATCAGCGTCTGATGGTAAAGCTAACCTTCACCAAGGCGCGGTCGGCGTCGGCATTGATATCGCAACAGGCAAAGCCATTCGCGCGGTGCAATTCGACCAACCAGTAACGCACCACCCAGATACGGGTAAAGATTTATCGACTCTGCAAGTGCCT
>NZ_JAWOUO010001213.1:0-513 GCF_033339435.1 Vibrio sp. 378 | reverse complement strand
GAGAAAACGCGTCGCCAACTGCATGACGTGATTCAAATGCAAATCAACGCCTCAGACGAGCTAGCGACACTGACGGAAGTGATGACATTGAGTATGTCAGAAACTAAAGAGTCGGCGCAGGAAGAGTTCAACGAGATTGACCAACTGGCGACGGCCATGAGTGAGATGTCATCGACCGTACAAACGGTGGCTGATCATGCTCAAACGGCTTCTTCTTTGACGGAACAAGCTTCTACGCAAGCCGTAACGGGTCAACAGTTCTTGCAAAGTACAGTGGCGAAGATGAGCGAGCTATCTTCAGATATTGCTTCTTCTGCACAAGCCGTAAACCAAGTTGAAGAGCGTGTTGAGTCGATTGGTAGCGTAGTGGGTACGATTCAAGGCATTTCTGAGCAAACCAACTTGCTTGCTTTGAATGCGGCGATTGAAGCGGCGCGTGCTGGTGAAGCAGGGCGTGGTTTTGCTGTGGTGGCGGACGAAGTTCGTAACCTTGCGCAGCGCACGCAACAAGCG
>NZ_JAWOUO010001212.1:0-514 GCF_033339435.1 Vibrio sp. 378 | reverse complement strand
AGCTGTGCGTGCGTGATAACTTGTGTTTACCTTTCGCTTCGAGCAATTACATCTATCTTTCGCTCAAAAAGCTTTTCGATAGCAGCGCTTTGCTTCTCAAATCCAGTTGGCTTTTCAAAATCCAAGACTTGATTGCAAGATTCAAGGCTCGCGAACTGGTTTAAACATTCGCTCAGTTCTCGCTTTGAGCTCATGCGTGCCTGTTTGTTTTCTGATGAAGAGAGTAGGGTCACTTTGCGACCTTGAAACGTTCCTTGTGGCACAAGTTCACGTCGTTCTACTTGCTCCAATCCGTGAATGGGTTGGCTGTTGCGTGCAGATTGGATGTCATTAGACATAAGACACCTAAACTCTCAGATCTAAACTTTGAGGCACAGCAGGCGTCTCTTCGGCCACTACGTGAGCAGATAGCAACGACTCCCATGACTCGCTTTGCGTCAACAATTCCGCCAACGCATTTTCAAAATATTCATAATCCAATTGCTCGATGCCAATCAGTTTATTCAAACACAGT
>NZ_JAWOUO010001211.1:0-514 GCF_033339435.1 Vibrio sp. 378 | reverse complement strand
TTATCGAACAACAAGCAAATCCACGAAGTTGATATTTCACCAGAAAGCACAAGGCGAACTCCTGTTCATTCTGTATGTGATTGGAATAGCGAGAGAATAAATACATATGAATATGACGAAACTACTGATACCCACGTATTGAAAAAATAAAGAGTAAGGAAAAACAACTAATGAGCACTATTTCTCCATTTATGGCGAGTGAACTATGTAATATTGCATACGAAGTGAAGCACAATCTTGAACGTGTGAAACTGCCAGCTGTTGTTGATAATCACTTTGGTTTTTCGAAAGTAGCGGTAGGTACAAGTGGTGGTTTTTTCTTTCGTCCTGAAACAGGGTTTGCTCTGCTAGGAAAGGGAAAAAGTGAGCGTTATAAAAATGACCTTGTCTTAGCTTTTAGAGGTACAGCAGGATTAGCTGATGGGATTACCGACTTAACGTGTAGCGGGAAAGGAACAGATACCGGAGAGACCGTTCATTCGGGATTCCAAACTACGTTCTATTCTATGAGAAA
>NZ_JAWOUO010001210.1:0-514 GCF_033339435.1 Vibrio sp. 378 | reverse complement strand
ATTGGGTTTTGATGGCTTTCACCGTAGGCTTCTAACCAGTCAGATAGTGCTCGCATACCACTTCCCTTTTTACGCAACTTCTTTTTATATAGTCCGAGCTCAAAAAAGGTGCGAGTTTTTCAGCGAGCAATTGATGGTTTTCGTTATTGCCTAAACACTTTCCTGAAATGCTATTTGGCTTCAGTGTCCAAGCAATGTACGTTGCGCTTTGGGCAGTTTCGCTACAACCAAATCGTAGGAGCGCTCGCACAAGTCTTGAATGAGACCATCTTCGGCATCACCATTGAAATACACTGTGACCCAATGGCGTTTGTTAAGGTGGTAGCCCGGTGTGATGTCGGTAAACTGGGACGTTAGCACTTCTCCATCTTCCGGTTTCACTTTAACACTGACGTATTCTCGACCACCACGCTCCGCGATTATCGCGAACATCTTGCCTTTTACTTTGAACACAAGCGCGTCAGGGCCAAAGGGGAAGTCACTTTCGGCGCACATAAATGTCTCTAAAAAGGAT
>NZ_JAWOUO010001209.1:0-514 GCF_033339435.1 Vibrio sp. 378 | reverse complement strand
TAGTCTTTCGCTGGTCCCCAGTCACTTGGTGCAAGGTAGCCTTTTGCTAACTTCTCATTACGGTAATCTAAGCCGCCTCCAATACTCAGTTCATCATTGATGCTGTATGAGTTTAGCCAAATTGCATTGAACTGTTCGATGGCCACGTGATCGCCGGTCGACTTACTTTGGCCCGATTTAAGGTCATAGTTGTCTTGTTGACCGTAAGCTAACTTCAACTCAGAAGTGTAAACATCTTTAGAATACTCAAGTGACAAATCTGCACCTACATATTCCACTTCACCCGTTTTCTTTTCGTGCTTATCTACTGTTCCCCACCCAGGATTGCCATAACTGCTGTTGTCATAGTCGTATTCGTTGCTGTATGTACTAAAGCCTACGTAACCAGAAAAATTATCAGAAAAGTTTTGCTGGTAACCTAATTTAAGGTTCAACGTTTCAAATCCGTGCTCATCGCCATCATTCAAACCCGGCAAAGGTTTAACGTTAAAACCATCCGTTTTCTCGTAACCTA
>NZ_JAWOUO010001208.1:0-514 GCF_033339435.1 Vibrio sp. 378 | reverse complement strand
AAATTAATAGTCAACATCGAGGTAATTTAGACCTCGCAGATATTCAAAATATCAAAACCAATGCGAAAGAAGGCGATACCGTTAAATTTGGCTCTGTATTTGGTAAAGAATACAGCGTTACCAAAAGCAATGATGGTGAAATTAGCCTCAAACAAAAAGAAAATCGCAGCTTTTTTAATCGCTTTTTTAGCAAAACAGATTCATCGAAAAACAGCGACTTAAAGCTGAACTTGATGAACCAACAACTGCACAAAAAAGAGAACAACGGCAACGTTAAAGTCCTGACATTAACGTACAACCAAGCCAACCAAAAGATGCCTGCAGAGACGAAGAACTACTTCCAAAACCTTATCCAAAAGGGTGACTATGATGTGGTCTTATTTGCCGAACAAGAATCGAAATTGCTTGCTAACGACCTAGAACTCGATGGCATGAACCTGCTTAGCCAAAACAAAATGAAAGTCATGACTAAAGGGCTTAGTGAAGGTGTCAGCTACACTTCGATGTCTGTTTT
>NZ_JAWOUO010001207.1:0-514 GCF_033339435.1 Vibrio sp. 378 | reverse complement strand
TCTCATGGATGCGGTCGTAACGAGCCATTTTCTCAGTGATTTGGTAAGCCTCAACAAGCTTAGCTTCAGCAAGTTCAGCAATCTTAGTCTTAAGTGCTGTATTTTCTTCTGGAGCAACCCAATCCCAAGCTGGAGTAGCAACTTCAGCTTTGAACTCGTTGATAGCATTGATTACAACTTGTTGTTGATCGTGACCGAACACAACTGCTGCTAGCATTTCTTCTTCAGTTAGGTTGTCAGCTTCTGACTCAACCATTAGTACCGCAGACTCTGTACCTGCAACCACTAGATCTAGACGCGATGCGTTTAGCTCAGTTTGGCTAGGGTTAAGAACTAGCTGACCATCGATGTGACCAACACGTGCTGCACCGATAGGACCATTGAATGGAATACCAGAGATAGCAAGAGCCGCAGATGTACCAATCATTGTTGGGATATCTGGTTGAACGTCTGGGTTTACAGATACAACCGTTGCAATAACTTGCACTTCATTTTTGAACGCGTCCGGGAATAG
>NZ_JAWOUO010001206.1:0-515 GCF_033339435.1 Vibrio sp. 378 | reverse complement strand
TAATCCGGATTGAGCTCACCTGAATCATAATCGGCGAGGAACGCCATCATCATACTGGATGGAAAGGCCCAAGGCTGACTGCCAAAGTAACGAATGTTTTTCACGTGAATGCCCGTCTCTTCATGCACTTCGCGCGCGACACAGTCTTCTAAGGTTTCTCCCGCCTCTAAAAAGCCCGCAATCACGGTGTACATGCCATTTCGATGCCTTGGGTGTTGCGCTAGTAAAATCTGATTTTCTTTACGCACAGCAACGATGATGCATGGGAAAATGCGCGGGTAGTGCAAGGTACGACACTCTCCGCATTGCATGGCAAATTGATTATTATTAAGAAAGTTGCGCCCACCACATTGCGGACAAAAGCGTAAGCTTTGGGTCATGTGCCCATATTGGATAGCCTTGCTCAACAGCATAAATAGCGGTTCAGGGAAATGTAGACAGTCGCGCAATGAAACGAGTGGGAGATCTTGCTCCAAATCTGCAAAATTAATCCACATCACTGGCGAACCAAGATA
>NZ_JAWOUO010001205.1:0-515 GCF_033339435.1 Vibrio sp. 378 | reverse complement strand
GCAATTGGTGAGTAATCAAAAGCAAGTGATCTTACACGTTCATCCTGAGCAAGTGGTCGACGTGAGAGAGAAAGTTGCTGGCGTTTTGAGTGATTTTCCTGAAGTGGGTTATGTCGATGTGGTTGCCGATGCGCGCCTCAAAAACGGTGGCTGCATACTGGAAACCGAAGTCGGCATTATTGACGCCAGTATCGATGGACAGATTCAGGCGTTAAAGCAAGCGATGGTGAAACAACTCAGTGAGCGGAAAATGACGTCACCAGAGTAGAGCGTCACCGCCAAATCAATCGAACACAAAGCTCAGCACATTGCTGAGCTTTGTTGTTTTCAAACGTCTTAAAGCGAAAAAAATCCGACCATCTTTAGCATATTAATCGCGCCGAATGATGAAAAATAACAGCATCAAAACGGCCTGGGTGACTCTGTTTTCATGACTCGTCCGCCGAATTCGTAACAAGCACAATAGGATTATTCATTCAAATGGCTAATGGATTTATTACCGCTTTGATGACGGA
>NZ_JAWOUO010001204.1:0-515 GCF_033339435.1 Vibrio sp. 378 | reverse complement strand
GCTAACTCGATTGCATTCTGCTCGGCATCCATCCCTACCATCATAGTAGTCGATTTCACGACACCATCTTGATGGGACTTTACAATGCCGTTATTAACACCTTGAGTCAGACCAAAATCGTCCGCATTAAAAATGACTTTCATTGACGCTCTTCCTTAGTATTACAACGCTGTAAGTTTAAATTGAGGCAAATAAGGCGCATTAACCGCTAACAGCTCATCCAATATCGCTTTCGCTCGACCAATGTCTGGCACCAAAGGATTATTCGTTAATGCCATCAATGCTTTGTCGTAGTTACCTTCAACAGCGGCTTCTATCGTCAACTGCTCATAAGCTTTCACTTGATGCAGTAGTCCTTTGATGTTGTTTGATAGCTCACCAACAGCAAGTGGTTTTGCTCCCCAACTACCAATCACTGCACTGCATTCAATCACGGCGTCATCCGGTAGACCATTGATCGCGCCGTTGTTTAAGACGTTTACGACATGAATGCTGTTACGGTTGTTATAAATAGA
>NZ_JAWOUO010001203.1:0-515 GCF_033339435.1 Vibrio sp. 378 | reverse complement strand
TCGGTGTGAAGAATGATGTTGCCATTTTCCACTTTGTCCATAAGACGATTAATGAGGATCTTCTCCGCACGGAATGAATCACGACGGTGGATCAAGTGAACTTCAGATGCGATGTTAGATAGGTACAGCGCTTCTTCAACCGCTGTGTTACCGCCGCCGACAACCGCTACTTTTTGGTTGCGGTAGAAGAAACCGTCACACGTAGCACATGCCGATACGCCGCGACCTTTGAACGCTTCTTCTGATTCCAGACCTAGGTATTTAGCGGATGCACCTGTTGAAATGATCAAAGCATCACAGGTGTACTCACCAGAATCACCTTTTAAACGGAATGGACGTTGAGACAGTTCAACTTCGTTGATGTGATCGAATACGATTTCTGTTTCGAAACGTTCCGCATGTTCTTTCATGCGTTCCATTAATGCTGGGCCTGTTAGGCCTTCTGCATCACCTGGCCAGTTTTCTACTTCTGTTGTAGTGGTTAGCTGACCACCTTGTTGCATTCCCGTCACAAG
>NZ_JAWOUO010001202.1:0-516 GCF_033339435.1 Vibrio sp. 378 | reverse complement strand
GTGCAACAAGTTCTGTTCGCTCATCAATGACCATAGTTCTGTCGAAGTCTTTCTGGTTATAGATCCTGTCTTCGATGACTTCACCATGCTTATCGACTTGCCCTTTGGTTGGTCGCCAACCTTGCAAATCAACATCAATATCTACACGCACAACTTTGTAAGGGGCTAAGAAACCGTCTTCAATACCTTGCTTTAGAGAGTAGGTATAAATGGCATCGCCAAAGTACTCGGTGTTAGACACGATATCGGTTTCTTTCGGTGTCGCGGTTAGCCCTATTTGAGTCGCTGAACCGAAATACTCAAGAATCTCGCGCCATGCGCTGTCCTCAGCGGCACTGCCACGGTGGCACTCGTCAACGACAATAAGGTCAAAGAAATCAGGATCGACCTGTTTGTATGCTTTTTGGTGCTCTTCTGGGCCAGTCAGAGCTTGATACAGAGCTAGGTGGATTTCGTAAGCGGGATCGACTGTTCGACCAGTGACTTTGGTCATAGCGGTGCCAAACGGCTGGAAGT
>NZ_JAWOUO010001201.1:0-516 GCF_033339435.1 Vibrio sp. 378 | reverse complement strand
TCGACCCGTCTTCATTTTTTGGGATTGAAATCGTTTCGTTACTGCCATGGGTGCAGTTCGACCATTCGTACTCGAAGTAGTGGCATACTTTGTCGTAACAAGCGTATAGATCGGCATCACCAGTGCCGGAGATAGACACTTCCAGTTGATTATAACTTTCTGAAACATCGACAAAGAAGAGCGTTTCAGAGAACTTTTTACCGTTTACTTGGATGCTGGTATTGAGTTCGATTTTCTTTGGCTTCTCTTTCGGTTTTGGTTGAGAAATATCCGAATCGTCAATGTCTTTCGTCACCTCATCCAGCCACGAATGAAACTCGGTATTGTAAGCAGGCGCTAATCGTTCAAGCAGTTTTACCCACTCTTTGTATTGGCCGGTACGCGAGTAACCTAACAGTTCAGTAACGTCTTCAGGATGCTTCTCTATCATGAAGCGCACAGCTAAGTAGCCCCAGCGATACACACGGTTTAAACCGTCGCTGTAATTCGTACTGAACACGTCTGCCAATGTGTGCG
>NZ_JAWOUO010001200.1:0-516 GCF_033339435.1 Vibrio sp. 378 | reverse complement strand
GGGAAAGGGCGAATAGCCAGTCGTTTTTGAGCGTCACCTTCATATTTGCAAAGCGTCACATCAGCATCAAGTATGGTTAAGTCATCTCCAGACACCAATACTGGATGGATATCCAGTCTTTGTATTTCAGGTAACTCAACCGCCATTTGCGAAATACGAACTAAGAATTTTGACAGCTCAGTGATATCGAGCGCATCTTTGTGTTTCTGAAGACGGATCTTCCCGGACTTTAATGCAACCACGACTAAATAGCGTGCAAGCGTCATATTCAAAGGAGGCAGGGCGGCCACCGCATCTTGAGCGATGTTCCATTCAGATCCACCTTGACCAAGTAAAATGACAGGCCCAAATACCTTGTCGACCGCGATACTGATTCGCAACTCCTCCGCGCTGCCAAGCTTCGCCATGCCTTGAACTAGCAGGCCGTGTACGTTTGCAGATGGGTAACTGAATTTGACGGTATCTAAAATCGATTGTGCAGCGTTAGAAACTTCTCGACTATTTCTCAAATTAAGC
>NZ_JAWOUO010001199.1:0-516 GCF_033339435.1 Vibrio sp. 378 | reverse complement strand
AAACTCATCCAGTTTCATTATCATGGTTCCTCTAGAAGGGTCTCCTAGAATAACTGAGTGATTGTTTATACCTCTGATTACAACAAAATGCATATACCCATCGAAATTAACGAGAGTAATCCCAGGGACACCGACTTCTTTAATTTTCTCCAGTCCTACTTGAAAACCGTCAGAACGTAACCCTATGGAATCCAAGTAAAACTTCATTTCCAACAAAGAAAAACCTTTCTCTTTGATTTTTTCTTTATCACCTTTTTCAAACATGCTTTTGAAGATATCTTGTTCAGATGACTCTGTTGCATAATGAAAAGTGAGAAGAGAAGCCAGGGCGGCAGAGCCACAGCTGAAGTCATACTGTTGGCGAAAAACATCACCGAACACTATTTCTTTGTAGCTTTTAACAGGAACAGAGTAATGTGCTCGGTAAGGTAGCAGTTCTAATGAAATGGCTGATGCTGAATAAACGAGCATCAGCCAAATTAAGTTATTTAATACTTTCATATTGTTTACTTGAGT
>NZ_JAWOUO010001198.1:0-516 GCF_033339435.1 Vibrio sp. 378 | reverse complement strand
TGAACCACCAGCTAGCGGAAGTGAGTTGTAGCAACTGACGATACCAAACCGCGCTCCGTCATAAGCATTTGCGTGAATTGGGTAATTCGCAATATGAGGCTTGCTACAGTCACAAATATTTTTCGTCGCCTGACGTAACAAATCATCTGGTGTGATCAATTCGTCGTACATAAACGTGAGATTTGGTGCAATTTGCTTGAGCTCTGCGTCCACACGCAAAATAGTGCGACAGATAATGTTGTCTGTCGGCCCGATATTCACGTGCATGAAGGCATCCGGCAACGTGCGATCCAACATGATCCAGAAATGTCGAAGTTTTTTGTAAATCTGCGCTTCAGTTTGGTCGCCTACATAAGGCATCAGGACGTCGTCTAACTGCCCTAAATACACGGGAATATTAGTAACTGACGGCACATGATGATAGATGATGGTAAGCATATTTAGCGCATCATCAAAATCTTCTGCAGATGACAACTCCAAATACTCAGAGCCTTGAGATAAAAACTTAGCATAGTA
>NZ_JAWOUO010001197.1:0-516 GCF_033339435.1 Vibrio sp. 378 | reverse complement strand
AGTATCCATGCAGTCTGATATTGAAATTTGCCGAAACACACCGTTATCTTCCATCGATGTTATCGCTGAAAAAGCAGGGCTATTGCCTGAAGAATTTGATACACATGGAAAATACAAAGCCAAAGTACACCCTAAGTGTTTAGCCCGCCTGAATGACAACCAAAACGGCAAATTGGTTCTGGTCACCGCGATTACCCCAACTCCACTAGGTGAAGGCAAAACCGTGACAACCATTGGCCTTGCTCAAGGACTGGCGAAGCTAAAGCAATCCGTGATGGCATGTATTCGACAGCCATCAATGGGGCCTGTCTTTGGCATCAAAGGTGGTGCCGCAGGTGGCGGATATTCCCAAGTTGCGCCAATGGAAGAGCTCAATTTGCATTTGACGGGTGATATTCACGCCGTTACGGCTGCACACAACTTAGCGTCTGCAGCTTTAGATGCGCGCTTATTCCACGAGCAGCGCGAAGGATATGACGCCTTTGAAGCTCGAACTGGTTTAAAAGCATTAAAAAT
>NZ_JAWOUO010001196.1:0-517 GCF_033339435.1 Vibrio sp. 378 | reverse complement strand
TATTTTGTCTGCAACTTCACTCTTCTTTTTTCACTTCATTCCAAAAATTGTCGAGTTCTGACAACGTACACTCGGTGAGTGTTCTTCCTGATTGCGCGACCTTACCTTCAACTTGCTTAAAACGCTTGGCAAACTTAATGTTCGCTTTGCTTAATGCCACTTCTGGGTCTTTGCCAAGATGACGTGCTAAATTGACCGTAGCAAACAACAAGTCCCCTAACTCAAGTTCGACTTTCTCTTCATCTGGTTCGATTTGAAGCGCTTCTTCCATCACCTCATCCACTTCTTCTTGAACCTTACTGACTACTGGCCCAAGCGAATCCCAATCGAATCCGTATTTCGCACATTTTTTCTGAATCTTTGTAGCACGAGAAAGCGCCGGTAAAGAGTTTGGTATTGAGTCTAGGATACTTTCTTCAGCTTTGCCTACTTGCGCTTTTTCTTTTGCTTTTTCCGCTTCCCAGTTGGCATTAATTTCCTCGTCAGACTCAAACTCAACATCCGAAAAAACATGCGG
>NZ_JAWOUO010001195.1:0-517 GCF_033339435.1 Vibrio sp. 378 | reverse complement strand
AGAATGAAACCAAATAGTGTCTTCACGCGGTCCATCCAACCGCCGGCTTTTGGCAGCAATTTGTTGCCAAATACCGCTACGAGAATCAGCGGAATACCCATACCCATCGCCAGTGCGTAAAGCGCAATACCACCAGTCAGCAAGTCACCACTTTGTGCAACGTAGAGTAGTGCGCCTGACAGAGGTGCTGTGGTACACGGTGAGCACACCAGACCTGAGATCGCGCCCATCGCGAATACACCTGCGCTGCTGCCGCCTTGCTGTTTGTTGCTCAGGTTGTTTAGCCACGTTTGTACACTGCTTGGCAATTGCAGGGTGTACACACCAAACATGGAGAGTGCCAACGTGACGAATAAGATACTCAAACCAATCAACACATATGGGTGTTGCATCGCCGCTTGGAACTGCATGCCTGCTGATGCCACCACTAAGCCGAGAAGAGTGTAAGTCAGCGCCATGCCTTGCACGTAAACTAGGGATAAACCCAGAGCGCGGCGTTGGCTGAGTTTCCCGCTGC
>NZ_JAWOUO010001194.1:0-518 GCF_033339435.1 Vibrio sp. 378 | reverse complement strand
TTAGATTGAAACAAAATCACCGATTGATAAACGACTTCGCGAATGTCAGCTTCAACCAACGACAATTCGAGGCGCCCCGACTCGATCTTAGACAGATCTAGAATATCATTTAGCAGTGCAAGCAAAGTTTGAGAAGAGGTATCGATGTCATCCACGACTTCTTGCTGATGAGGTGATAGCTCACTTTGCGACAAAATTTCAGTCATCCCCATGATGCCATTCAACGGCGTTCGAATCTCATGGGACATATTGGCCAGAAATACAGATTTTGCTCTATTGGCTGCCACTGCCGACTCTTTGGCGTGCAGTATTTCGTGAGTTTGTCTCTGCTTTTCTTCCACCACACGATTGACTTGCTGCGCAAAGAGAGTGAACTCGTCACTACCATCGACTGCGACTTTTTTCTCTTTTTCTTCCTCATTAACAAGGGCATTAAGAGCATGAATGATCGCGCCAATCTTGCTGTTAACACGATACCAAGTGGCAACCCCCAACCAGCCAAGCAAGAGAAGAACTAC
>NZ_JAWOUO010001193.1:0-518 GCF_033339435.1 Vibrio sp. 378 | reverse complement strand
AATCGCCATTCTCGTTGACGTTCAAAACGTTTATTACACTTGTCGTGAAGCGTATCGCAGTAACTTTGATTACAACCAGTTTTGGTATGTCGCGACACAAGAAAAGGAAGTAGTAAGCGCAAAAGCTTATGCCATTGCCAGTAACGATCCGAAGCAACGCCAGTTTCATCACATTCTAAGAGGTGTGGGATTTGAGGTGATGTTGAAGCCTTACATTCAGCGTCGAGATGGCAGCGCCAAAGGGGATTGGGATGTCGGTATCACGCTCGATGCGATTGAGATTGCGCCTGATGTCGACCGCGTGATTTTGGTTTCTGGTGATGGCGACTTCAGTTTGCTGGTGGAACGTATTCAGCAGCGCTACAACAAGAAGGTCACCGTCTATGGTGTACCAAGGTTAACCTCGCAAACCTTGATTGATTGTGCTGATAATTTCGTCGCGATTGATGATGATTTCTTGCTGTAATCATTAGACTAGACAAAGAAAAGGCGAGTCATTCAGGCTGTACTTATGCGTA
>NZ_JAWOUO010001192.1:0-518 GCF_033339435.1 Vibrio sp. 378 | reverse complement strand
CTGTGTATCGCAAAAGAAAGAGGGCCGTGAATGTCACCGAAAACTATGCCTAAACTATTCGGGTTATTTATTGTTGTTGCCGTCTTTTCAGTCGTGGTCGTTGCGGCGTTATCTGACCGTCCCCACGTTGAGCAAGCAAAGGAAAGCACGCTAATGGTTCCAAATTTCAGCGCTGTATCGGTTATCTCTGGAAAAGAGGTCACTCAGGTGTTGTTTCAAGATAATGGCTATAAGTTGCTGAATGTGTGGGCGTCATGGTGTGGGATCTGTAAGAAAGAACATGAAACACTTTTGCAGATAGCGGATGCGGGAGTGCCGATCATTGGTTTGAATTATCGAGATAATAACTCTGCCGCTCAAAACTACTTGAGCTCTAAAAACAATCCTTATCAAGACGTGATTAGTGACCCAAATGGCGAATTGGCGGTTGAGCTGGGAGTGATAGGTACACCAGAAACTTATCACTCCCAGCTCAACCGCCAATTCGCCATTTTGAGCTCTAAAAACAATCCTTATCA
>NZ_JAWOUO010001191.1:0-518 GCF_033339435.1 Vibrio sp. 378 | reverse complement strand
CACAACGTCAGTAGTTCTGGGTTGATGTTGTGCATGTCTGAAGACAGTTGGCCAAAACCACCGTCCATAACAGCAATCGGAACGATCATCAGTGCTGCTGCCATCAATAGGCCTTGCACTAAGTCAGTCCAAGATACCGCTAAGAAACCACCGAACAGCGTGTAAGAAACCACACAAACTGTACCAATAACTACTGCAATGCTGTAATCAAGGCCGAATACGGTTTCAAACAGTTTGCCCCCTGCAACCAAACCTGAGCTGGTGTAGAAAAGGAAGAATAGAAGAATGAAAAACGCAGAGATGGTCTGAATCAGTTTTGATTTGTCGTTGAAACGACGTGACAGGAACTCTGGCAATGTTAACGCGTCAGTTTGGATGCTGTAAGTACGCAAACGTTTTGCACTGATGAACCAGTTAGCCCATGTACCAGCAAGTAGACCACCTGCTAGCCAAAATGCCTCGATACCTGCTGCATACGCGTAACCTGGCAAACCTAGTAGCAGCCAGCCACTCATGTC
>NZ_JAWOUO010001190.1:0-518 GCF_033339435.1 Vibrio sp. 378 | reverse complement strand
GTAGACCCTATCGTTGAAGCGCTCATTATTAGACGAAAAGAGCACGGTTTGTCGCGTGAACAAATGGCAAATATCGCGGGGATGAGCGTCAAAACCTACCAACGCATCGAGCGAGGTGAATCGGATCTCAAACTTTCACAATACCGCTCTATTTTGCGCTCTCTAAATCTGACTGACCTCGATATCGCGCTCGATATTAGAGGGATAGAACACGTGACCGCAGAAGATTTGGTGACTGTTGCTCGGCTGCTATCACCTGAAGCACAGTCCCTACTGGTGCGCCTCTTATCTCTAGTACTTGAACAACGCTCAGATCCTAACGCTTCCTAATTGTTTCGCTCTGTTATACTTATGTTTTGAGCACCCTACTCTCCAATATCAAGGGGAGGCGTTTTATGAACTACATATCAATTTTCAGAGGGCTTGCGACCAGTGTGTTTGTCATGATACTTGGCACAACAACATTACAGGCAAAACCTCATCCGCAACATTCGGTGAAACCCATTACGCAACCGGGC
>NZ_JAWOUO010001189.1:0-518 GCF_033339435.1 Vibrio sp. 378 | reverse complement strand
AAAAACAATTAGAGCCCTACTGACAGATCCAGTAAGGCTCTACTATTGTTCTTTAAAAGGGTTAACGGCAGCGAGTGGCCAACTGGTTCATCTCCGCCCAAGAAACTCTCGTAATTCGACTAACTTGTAGATTACGTCTTCTACTGATTGCGCTTTTTCTTCTTTTTACCCGTTCCTGCTGGCTTTGCGCGCGGCTTCATCGGTAAAAAGTAGGCTTCACTTTGGTCATCTTCCACTTCAAAGCCTTCTACCTGCTCGCGTTCAAGCTGGAACTTATTTTTCTTTTCTATCACTTTAAAGTGGTGGTAGTCATCGTAATCGATAAGAGATAGACCTAGACCCACTTCCCCTGCACGGCCACTGCGTCCGATGCGATGCATATAATCGGCAGGACTACGCGGAAGATCGAAGTTAATCACCACTGGCAATTTTTCAATATCGAGACCGCGCGCTGCGATATCGGTAGCAATCAGTACTTGAATCTCACCAGACTTAAAACCATCAAGAACGCGAGTACG
>NZ_JAWOUO010001188.1:0-518 GCF_033339435.1 Vibrio sp. 378 | reverse complement strand
CATCCACTTTAGAAGCAGTAATCCCACCAAACCTTAACCCAGATTAAAGTTTTGTCCTGCTCAAAACAGTAAGGTGCGCCTTGTTGATGTTAAGTCTCAAGGATTCAGAGAAGGAACAGCCATGCATTATGTATCGCTGTTCCTTTTTCGTTCTTGTTGATTTACAAACGCGTCAAACAATAAAAACGAATTAAGAGGACTGGTTTTGAGTATTTTGTTTTCCGAAGCCCGCATTGGCAGCATGACCCTAAAGAACCGCTTTGTGCGTAGCGCAACGTGGGAAAATATGGCGACTGAAGATGGCCACATGACGGCAAAGCTTTACGATATTTACGAAGAGCTTGCTAAAGGTGAAGTCGGGCTAATCGTCACAGGTTACGCCAATATCGTTGAAGAAGAAAAGCCCAACGCAGGGATGATGGGTATTTACAACGACTCGTTCATCGGAGAATACAAAAAACTCACAGAACTGGTTCATCAGTACGATTCTAAAATTGTGATGCAAATTGCTTATGGCG
>NZ_JAWOUO010001187.1:0-518 GCF_033339435.1 Vibrio sp. 378 | reverse complement strand
ACCGTCTTGCTCTTGACGAAGCAGAGTCAGCGTTTCTTCGATGGAATCACGGGTGTGGATCACCACAGGTAAATCCATCTCTTTTGCCCAATTGAGTTGGGTTACGAAAGCCATCTCTTGCTCTGCTCGGTAGGTTTTATCCCAATACAGGTCGATGCCGATTTCGCCCACGGCGATAAAGTTGTGTTTTTCGAACCAGCCTCGGATGATTTCTAGCGTTTGATCAACGTTGCTATCAACGTAACATGGGTGCAAACCCATCATTGAGTGGCACACTTCCGGATACGCTGCTTCGGTCTGCAGCATCGGTTCAATCGAGTCCAGATCGATATTCGGCAGCAAAATTTTAGTGATGCCTTGAGTTAAGGCGCGCTCAACCACTTCATCGCGGTCGTTATCAAATTCGCTCGCGTATATGTGCGCGTGGGTATCGATCATGGTCTTTCTCTGTACTTTGTCCGTTTGGTACGAGAAGTATACTTGAGTGTGAGTGCTGGGTCATTTTCAGTTTTTTTCAT
>NZ_JAWOUO010001186.1:0-519 GCF_033339435.1 Vibrio sp. 378 | reverse complement strand
GAAACCACTGGCGGCAGAAAAATCATGCTCAGAAGCCACAATACTGACAAACAACATGGCTGGCAGCGTGACCTTAAAAACCAGCTTAGAGCCAATTTCAATAAAGTTATCGTTGATGAGACCAAACCGTTTAAAGATAACGCCAAGCACCAACATTAAGCAGATGGGGCCGGTGATCGACAAAGAGAATTGCAACTGATGTAAAACAGAATCCATGTAAGTATCCGCAGCAAAAAAGAAAAAAGTCATTATTGTTTCGCTATTAAGCCACAAACTAGGGGGCGGGGAATAGGGAAGCGATGAAATTTTATTCTTATGTTGATTAGGATGTATGTTGCATTTCGATATGAGCCTAATATCTCAGTTTGACCAAGCTCGACTGGTCGAAGGTTGCATATATTGGTTTACTACTCCGACTTATCGCACTGGAGATAAAACAGAACTCCAGCGCTGACAAGTGAAATGAAGTTGAGCCGCGCTCATTCCTTGTGCGGTTCTGGTGGTGATAAATAGGAGTCC
>NZ_JAWOUO010001185.1:0-519 GCF_033339435.1 Vibrio sp. 378 | reverse complement strand
GTGTAATCGTGATAACGCTCTGTGTAGAGCAACAACACATCTTCACCATCAAGTACAATGGCACGCGCTGCATGACGCTGAAAGATAATTTTATCGTCCAGATGATCGAGTTCTGGATGAATGGTCGATTGTAAATGTCTCATCGAAAATACCGCCGTAAATATGATGCGCGCATACTACCGGAGTTCACCCTTTAAATCATCGTTGTGTTAATAAGCAAGCCAAAGTAGCGATACCTAACCCAATGAAAGTGTACTAAACCGTTCACGAGATCGCGTTTTGTTGAGCGGCTTACGCTCGATACATTCACTATGTATCCGCAACAGATGTGACGTACTAGCAAGCTCTTTATGAGAAATGTCTAAAATTCTTCTAAATATGTCTACGCCCTTCTTACTTTTAACATCGATAAGACAATAATTGACGAAAGTTGCCTATAATCAAGGCAATACTCGCCTATCCCATGCGGAGATAAAGATGAAAAAAACAAGTTTAATGATGGCTATGGCAGGGACAATG
>NZ_JAWOUO010001184.1:0-519 GCF_033339435.1 Vibrio sp. 378 | reverse complement strand
TCAAATTCGGTTTGAGGACTGGGGGTCGCACTTTGGTAATCGTGGGCGAAATCGGTGCGAATTGTTAGGTCTTGGACGTGAACAGCTTCTTTGCCGACAAGGTAAACATCACGGAAGATCCCCGCCGTCCACCACATGTCTTGGTCTTCAATGTAAGTGGAATCGGCCCACTGCATCACGCGTACAGAGAGTAAGTTTTCGCCTTGTTGGACGAACTTGGAAATGTCGAATTCCGCTGTGAGTCGGCTGCCTTTACTAAAGCCGACGTACTCGCCGTTTACGTACACTTCAAAGTAGGTTTCCACGCCGTCGAACTTGATGATGGTTTGTTGGTTATCCCACTGTGGACCAAGTGTAAATGTGCGTTGATAAGCGCCCGTTGGGTTGTCGGTTGGTACAAACGGGACGTCGATCGGGAATGGGAAGCCCTCATCGGTGTATTGCAGATCGCCGTGGCCTTCCATTTGCCACATGTTTGGGACGGTAATGTGTCCCCAGTCGTTCATTGTTTGTGAGTAA
>NZ_JAWOUO010001183.1:0-519 GCF_033339435.1 Vibrio sp. 378 | reverse complement strand
AAGGCACTCAAAAAAATCTTGAAGACAATCAATGTAATAAAGTGGCATTTCTGACCACAATGGACAGTATTCCTGCGAATACAGATCTTGTGTTAGTCCAGCTACCTAAAAGTAATCGTCATCTTGTTTGGATTTTGAGCCAACTTCGCAAGGTGCTTCCAACCGCTTGCCCTGTGATTGCTGTAAACAAAGCCAAAGAAATCCATACGTCTACATTAAAATTGTTCGAAAAATACCTTGGAGAGACTAAAACGTCACTGGCGTGGAAAAAGCATCGACTGGTCTTTTCTCAGGCCAATGCAGAACCAAGAATTGAAGTAGATCCAATCACGGCTTGGGGTGTCGAAGGTGAACACATTCAGCTTAAAAACCTGCCAAATGTCTATTCAGGAGAAAGCTTAGACTTAGGTGCGCGTTTTATGCTGCAACATATTCCTCAAGACGCCTCAATCAACCACATTATCGATTTGGGATGCGGTAACGGCGTCTTATCGGTAAAAGCAGGTCAACTCAATCCAA
>NZ_JAWOUO010001182.1:0-519 GCF_033339435.1 Vibrio sp. 378 | reverse complement strand
TGTTGAGTACCTGCATATCGTTTTGGTATTCATTCTTTATCTCTTCGACCCAGTCAGAAATATTTTCCCACCATGCCGGCATATCCGGGGATTGCGCTTTTTGAGCAACGCTTTGGATACGTTTAAGACCAATAGATCCTGCCGCACCTTTGATTTTATGCGCTTCAGAAACAATGCCATCCTGATCTTTTGCGGTCATGTTTGAGTCTAATACCTCAATGTAATCTGGCATCATGTCTTCAAACATCTTGATGCTGTCGTACACGGGTTTAACGCCGACAATATCCACATAAGACTCTAGCATATCCAGATCCAGTAGATGTGTCTCAATCACAGGAGAAGGCGCCGCTTCTTCCTTGACTTCAGGCTTAACAATCACCGCGGGTTTATCGACTCGATCAACAAAGAACTTATCTATCACTGACTGAATAGCATGCACAGCTAATGGTTTACTGATTGCGTCATCCATTCCATTTTCTAAGTACTCTCGACGATCTTTCATCACGTTCGCCGTTAACG
>NZ_JAWOUO010001181.1:0-519 GCF_033339435.1 Vibrio sp. 378 | reverse complement strand
CCAAAC
This sequence comes from Vibrio sp. 378, assembly GCF_033339435.1. Taxonomy (NCBI): domain Bacteria; kingdom Pseudomonadati; phylum Pseudomonadota; class Gammaproteobacteria; order Vibrionales; family Vibrionaceae; genus Vibrio; species Vibrio sp. 378. The sequence continues at coordinate 513 of NZ_JAWOUO010001181.1, read as the reverse complement.
CATGCGCCAAGACCAAGTGGATCGCTTAGCTGCGCAAGGCATCTTCCCTTCTCTATTCCCAATGCATACTTTTTATTGGGGTGACTGGCATGTAGACTCGGTACTCGGCCATCCTCGTGCCGATTTCATTTCACCAACTCAAGCGGTGAGAAAGGCAGGGTTAAAGTTCAGTACTCACCATGACGCACCTGTGGCGCTGCCAAGTTCATTCCGAGTATTGGATGCGACCGTCAATCGCACCACCAGAACTGATAAAGTACTGGGTGCAGATCAGCGCGTTGACACGTACACCGCGCTGCAAGCCATGACCATTTGGCCAGCTTACCAACACTTTGAGGAGTCGTATAAAGGTTCTATCGAAGTGGGTAAGAATGCGGATTTAATCATCCTCGATAACAACCCGATGAAGATTGAACCTAAGGCGCTAAAAGACCTAAACGTGGAAGAAACCATCAGCAGAGGTCAATCGGTTTATCAACGACAGTAATCCAAAATAAAACACCGCCGCTATCG
>NZ_JAWOUO010001180.1:0-520 GCF_033339435.1 Vibrio sp. 378 | reverse complement strand
TGTGTACCCGGCACCGTGGAAAGCGTGTTCGTAAATAAAGGCAGCGTGGTAGAAAAAGGCCAAGTCATTGCCACGCTGGACAAGCACGACTACCAAGTCTCACTAGAAGAATTACAAGCGCGCATGTTAGAAGCGCAATCAGCCCACAAACTCGCGAAAGCCGAGTTAAAGCGCGTAAAACAAGCGACTTCTGATGATGCCATTGCCAGCGTAAACTTAGACCGAGCCATCAGCAGCTACGAACGTAGCCTCTCTGCCGTCAAAGTGGTTGAGAAAAACATCCAACGTGCAAAAGATGCCCTACGTTACACCACTCTACGTGCACCATTCACTGGCATTGTTGCCGACGTTTCTGTTGATCCACATGAACAAACCTTGCCGGGCGGCAGTGTTGTGTCAATTCAGCAAGAAGACAGCTGGGAAGTGGACATCGACGTGCCGGAAAATATGATTGCGCAATTCGCACTAGGTCAGCCAGCATCGTTGACTTGGTATGATTCGGAGCAATCCTACCGAGCAA
>NZ_JAWOUO010001179.1:0-520 GCF_033339435.1 Vibrio sp. 378 | reverse complement strand
TGGATCGAAGCGCCTGTTCTTCGTTATGTGAAAATTCGTCAAGTAACAAGTGAAGAACTGGAGCGTCGCGCTGTGGTCGAACTTTGGGTGCGAGTTGGAAAAATTCATGAAAAAGCGCAATTTACGTTGGCGGATCGCTCCCACATGAACCATCCTGTTTTACTAGGTAGAGAATTTATGCGCGACATCGCATTGGTTGATGTGAGCCGTACATACATTCAAACGGACGAAGATAAAAAATAATAAGGTAGATTATGACGTCAAAAATACCGTTTTACCTTTCAATCATCTTGTTGGTGGTTGCGGGCATTGCTTTGAGTGTTTTCAGACACCAAAATTACGGCGTGCCTTGGACGCCAGGCGAAACACGTCAAGTGTGGGATGTAGAGGCTCGTATCGAGTTCAATGCAAACGGGAATGAAGTGAAAGCTTCTCTTGCCGCTCCTCATACACAAAGTGGTTATACACTGATTGGCGAGTCTGCTTCTTCTTCTGGTTATGGCGTTTCCTACATTAATTC
>NZ_JAWOUO010001178.1:0-520 GCF_033339435.1 Vibrio sp. 378 | reverse complement strand
CGTCATGGCGAACTGCATCGCAGTGTCGCGCTGGTTGCAGACATCATCAGTGGCGAAGAAGCCTCTCCAATGGCGTTCTCTCAATCAGTGCACAATACCGCGGCAGGTTTAGCGACCATCGCAACCAAGCAGCCAATCCCTCTCACTTCGATTGCGGCATCGGAAAATACATTCCAAAGCGCGATATTAGAAGCGTGGCTATTTTTAGCAGACAATCCAGATAAGAAAGTTCTGCTGGTCGACTTTGATGAACCTTTACCTGAATCCTACGCCGAATTTGAACAGCAGCAATATCCGGGCTTTGGCTTAGGTTTGGTGCTATCAAACGGTGATGATTTTACGTTGCGCAGCAGCCACAGCGTAGAAACACAAGGCCACCTTTTGCCACAAGGCTTAGCGTTTTTGCAGCACTACTTGTCAGACAAAACTCAGTGGACCATCCATGCCCCACAGCAATCTTGGGAATGGCGCAAACAATGAATCGCTTAAATCAGTATTGGCGCGTGCTCGCCACGGGTTT
>NZ_JAWOUO010001177.1:0-520 GCF_033339435.1 Vibrio sp. 378 | reverse complement strand
TTTGAAGATTTTCGTGAGCACAGTGGCATTCGTGGTGCATCGAAAGAGTACTTGTCGAACACCTTGCGTAAGGCGCTCGGCAACGATCTTGCTAAAGGTTTGTTGAACAACCTATACGGTGACGAAATTCGCAACAACATGCAGCGTCTGCAATGGGTAGAGGCTGAAACGCTGGCGCGATTTATCGTCAACGAGCACCCGCAGATGCAAGCCATTTTCTTGGCTTATCTGCCAGCGGATAGCTCATCTGCCGTGCTGAAGCATCTGCCGCAAGACTACCATGATGAAATCATCTTCCGTATTGCGCAGCTGCAAGACATCGATCACCAAGTCGCGACTGATCTGCATGAACTGGTTGAACGTTGTATCGAAAAAGTGTCTGCAAGCCAAAGCGTACCGCTTTCTGGCGTTAAGCAAGCGGCAGACATCATCAACCGCTTTGAAGGCGACCGTGGTTCATTGATGGAAATGCTCAAACTGCATGATGAAGAAGTGGTTAACGCCATCAAAGAGAACATGT
>NZ_JAWOUO010001176.1:0-521 GCF_033339435.1 Vibrio sp. 378 | reverse complement strand
GCGAATGGTTGGAGACCCTGGTTCACAGCACTGTGAAGCAAATCCAAGACACTATGCCAACGATTCAAGATCGCTCTTTGAATGTTCAGGTATATCGTAAGCTGGGTGAAAGTGAAGTACGTAACGAGCTAGACGTAGCAACGGTTGTAAATAACAAGCTGCACATCATTGAGTGTAAAACGAAAGGCATGCGCGATGATGGTGACGATACGCTGTACAAACTGGAATCTTTGCGTGACCTGCTAGGCGGTCTACAAGCACGCGCTATGCTGGTGAGCTTCCGCCCTCTTCGTCACAATGACATTACTCGTGCAGAGGATCTTGGCCTTGCGCTTATCGGCCCTGAAGAGCTGAAAGATCTCAAAACGCATCTTGCGAAATGGTTTGAAGCCGCTGGCGGTTCTGACGAAATTTAGTCGCCCTCTAAAAACACGAAAGCAGCTCACTGGAGCTGCTTTTTTAATGCCTGTTTTTAGTGCCTATCCTAGCTTCAATCACTTTGCGTTTCAGAATCTAGAAAA
>NZ_JAWOUO010001175.1:0-521 GCF_033339435.1 Vibrio sp. 378 | reverse complement strand
CTCAGTGTCACGGTGTACTCTGTGGTGGTGTCGCCTTCTACGACATTCGCTGGACCTGTCATGGTGACGGTGACCGTATCTTCTGGACCCGGATCCGTTTCATCGCTGATGGTGGTGTCGACGAACGCATTATCGAGGTTCAACGCTTCGAAGATAGGATTGCTGTCGCTATCGACAATACCCGACACGCTGACGCGGAACACTTCATCGCCTTCCGCGTAAACATCGTCCACGGTATCGATAGTAAATGTGGCGGTCACACCATCCGCACCAATAATCGCTTGGGTGGTTTCGGTGATGTCATCACCTGACGCGGTGGTGTAGCTATAAGCTAAGGTCACGATACTACCGACTGGCGCCGGATCGCTCAGTGTCACGGTGTAATCCGTGGTGGTGTCACCTTCTACGACATTCGCTGGACCTGTCATGGTGACGGTGACCGTATCTTCTGGACCCGGATCCGTTTCATCACTGATGGTGGTGTCAACAAAGGCATTTGAAACATCTAGTGCCTCAAAAAT
>NZ_JAWOUO010001174.1:0-521 GCF_033339435.1 Vibrio sp. 378 | reverse complement strand
TGGCAGTGTTGACGAGATATAAGTGGAATCGTAAAGCAAACGCTCAATTGTAGCTTTGGTGTTTAGCAGCCACGCTTGAGTCTCTACCCAAATCGGGTCATGACCAGCTTTTTTAGCTCGTTGCGCAGGTTTGTGCTCAAAAAGATACACCACACGCGCTTCAGTAAATGAAAGTAACGATTCGATTCTGTCTAATTGGTTTTCTAAAACATCAAGGCTTTCCACATCGACAAATATCAGGTCAAATTCAAACTCGTATTCTTTCTTTTTAAAGACGCTTTTTACATCTAAAACGGTGACATCAAATCCCATGAAGCGACTAATATCTGCCATTTTTTGCACGATAATGTCTTGATTACTGACCAATAAAATTGATTTCATTTTGGTCAGTTCGTCTTTAATTTCCGTTACCGTATCTGATGTGATAGGCGGAAAAGTCAACGTAAACTGTGACCACTCTCCCGGCTGGGAAATGCACTTAATATTACCGCCAAACGAACGCATGACTTTCTTGCAGAAAG
>NZ_JAWOUO010001173.1:0-521 GCF_033339435.1 Vibrio sp. 378 | reverse complement strand
TCAGGTTATCCCACTGATCATTAACGGCGAATCCGTTCACAATGTTTTGGACATCAAGCAAGATAAACAAACATTTGTGTTCGAGAATGTCGCAGATCAACCAGTGCCTTCATTGTTACGCGAGTTCTCTGCGCCAGTTAAATTGGGATACGATTACAGCGACGCTGAACTGATCTTCCTAATGAAGCACGCAACCAACGATTTTGCTCGTTGGGATGCAAGCCAAATGCTATTAGCGAAGTACATTCGACAAAATGTCACCAATGTCCAAACGGGCAGTGAGGTTCAACTTTCAGAAGATCTTATCGATGCATTCCGCGGCGTATTATTGGATGAAAACTTAGAGCCTGCATTTATCGCTCAAGTCTTCTCATTGCCATCTATCAATGAAATCACAGGCTGGTACAAACAGATTGATGTAGATGCAGTTGATACGGTTTTAAATAGCATTACAGTGTCACTTTCTGCCGCATTGGAAGATGAACTAAGTGCCACTTACCACACGCTAAAACAAGCCGAAT
>NZ_JAWOUO010001172.1:0-521 GCF_033339435.1 Vibrio sp. 378 | reverse complement strand
TGCCCCATTTCAAGTTGTTTCTCCGCCACCAAGCGTTTAACGTCGGCATCCAATTGGTTGAGACGCAACAAGTTACTCACGGTAGTTCTTGACTTACCAATCACATCCGCCACTTGCTGATGCGTTAGCGAGAACTCATCTTGTAGACGCTCCAATGCTTGCGCCTCTTCAATCACATTCAAGTCTTCACGCTGAATGTTTTCGATCAAAGCCATAGCAATAGCTGCGCGGTCTTCAACTTTCTTAACCAAGCAAGGCACGCGTTTCAGGCCTGCTTGTTTCGCGGCACGCCAGCGGCGTTCGCCAGCGATGATCTCAAACTGTCCGCCAACAACCTGACGAACCACGATCGGCTGGATAATGCCTTGCGATTGAATAGAAGCCGCTAATTCTTCAAGCGCTTCAGGTGCCATATCTTTACGCGGTTGGTAGATACCCGGCTGCAATTGGCCAATGGCTAATTCAGTGAGTTCACCGTCTGCTGACAAGGCTTGGCTTTGCGATGCAATTTGCTGCTTTTC
>NZ_JAWOUO010001171.1:0-521 GCF_033339435.1 Vibrio sp. 378 | reverse complement strand
ACTGTTAGTACAACTTTTCCTGCTTTATTACGGCTTGCCACAAATCTTCCCTGTGATGGTGGGTATCGATGCATTTTCTGCCGCAGTGATTGGTTTAACATTGCACTTTGCCGCTTATATGGCCGAGAGTATTCGTGCTGCAATCATCGGTATTGATCGTAGCCAAATGGAAGCGAGCCTATCGGTCGGCATGACAACGCCACAAGCGATGCGTCGTGTGATTCTGCCACAAGCAACACGAGTAGCACTGCCCTCATTGATGAACTACTTCATTGATATGATTAAGTCGACTTCCCTAGCCTTTACGCTTGGCGTGGCAGAAATCATGGCTAAAGCTCAGATGGAAGCCTCTTCAAGCTTTCGTTTCTTTGAAGCATTCCTAGCCGTTGCTCTGATTTACTGGGGCGTGGTGGTGATTCTGACTCGAGTACAAATTTGGGCTGAAGCGAAACTGAATAAGGCGTACGTACGATGATCAAATTAGAAAATATCCACAAGCGCTTTGGCGATACTGAAGTCCT
>NZ_JAWOUO010001170.1:0-521 GCF_033339435.1 Vibrio sp. 378 | reverse complement strand
GTGGTTGGCGAAGGTAAGATCAACGATTTGCAAAACCAGATGGCTGCAAATGAATCGACGATTAAAGCAAATCAGCAGCAGTTAGCGAAATTGAGTGCGTCATTAGATGATAAATACACATCACTAGAGCAACTAGAAAACGACTTGACTCAGATACACAAGCAAATTGTTGAGCTGAATAACGGCCTAGAATCTGCGCAAGCGCAGTTACAACAAGCTGTGCTGGCGAAATCAAATGTCGATAGTCAGTTGACGACTCACCAACAGTGGCTGTTGGAAGCGAATAGTAAACTGGAAAATGCTAAAACCGAATGGGAAAGCGCACTAAAAGCGAGTGCGTTTGCTGATGAAGCGCACTTCTTACAGAGTAAAGTGAGTGAACAACAAACTCAAACTTGGCAACAAGAAATAGATAACTTTAAGCAGACACAAATTCAGTTAGAACAAACTCTTGCGGATTTAAATCAAGCTTTGAAGGTGGTCGAGAAGCCTAATTTAGAAGCGCTTAACGGGAGTTTAAG
>NZ_JAWOUO010001169.1:0-522 GCF_033339435.1 Vibrio sp. 378 | reverse complement strand
CCAAGGCAGCACGCAACCACCAGACGCACCAGACACCCCACTACCCCACATCCCCTTATATAACACAACAACATGCTTTTTCGGTGCTTGCTGGTTGATCATAATGGCGGTCCAAAGTCCGGTGTAACCACCGCCAATAATCGCGACATCAGCGTCGATATCTTCATTCAGTGGCTTAGCTGGTTGAGGCTGTTCAAGTTCAAGCGCTTGCTTAAACCAGGAAGATAGGTGTGCCATTGTTTTTCCTTCGTGTCATTCATGAACTTGTTTTCGAGAAGCTCACTGTACAAACGATGCACGGTTTCAACGAGCAAGAAAAACTATCGCTGCGCGTAAGAAAAAATGACGCCACGCGGCAAAGTGACGTGCGATTTTAAAGAACCGAAAAGTACAACAAAGGAGGAGTGTGGCTCCTCCAAAAAAAGCAATGATATTAACTATTAGGGATAGATTAAGGGGAATAGCGTCAGTTAGTACCTACCAGGCTCGCGCATACGGTATTCGTATGTCACATTTACTACT
>NZ_JAWOUO010001168.1:0-522 GCF_033339435.1 Vibrio sp. 378 | reverse complement strand
GGGTATCCCATAGAGAGTAAACCGAGAAGTTTGGCTGTTCTTCCGTTGCTTGACCGTAAACGATGGAGTATTCCCCTTCGCCTTCACGAATTGAGCCTTTACCCATGCCACGGAATCGACCGTCTACATCTTGATGCACCATCGGCGCAATCTTGGTGTGGTAAAGCGCAGTGTAGAAGATCTCTTTCTGATCTTCCGTGCCCCCTTCGATAGAGAAGTTGAGTGCTTTTGCCCATTTCTCACGCGCGTTGTTACGTGCAGTATCGAAAGAGACATTCGCTTCGGCATCGTAGTTGTTTTCTGCACCTTGTGGGTCAACCGCAGATAACGCCACTTGCGCATTCAACTCTTGTGAGCCTTCATCTTCAAATTCGATGTAGGCAGTGACGTCCGCTTTGACACGCTTAACTGGATTACCTTGGTCATCGTAAATCAATTCAGAAACGTGCTCTGCCGTTAGGCCGTCAACAGGCTTACCATTGGCAAGGATGTAGACGTCTTTGATCTTCTTATCGAAAGTCG
>NZ_JAWOUO010001167.1:0-522 GCF_033339435.1 Vibrio sp. 378 | reverse complement strand
AGGATGGCTAGCGACCATCATCGGTTGGTTGTTAGTGATTCCGTAGATGTATCGCTTTGCAACCAAAGGCCGCTTTATTCGCTGGATCGCAGCTTTGGTTACGGGCTTGGTGCTCTCGTTCGTTGTAATGAGCATTGCATTCCCGGATGGAAGTGGACTGGCGACAGAGAAAGTGAATATGGAATCGCCTCGAGCGTACACTTTCCCTCAAACCTTGGATATGGTGATCGAGAAACCGTTCACTGGCTACGGTTACGGTAAGTTTGAATCTGAGTACATGCTGTACACCGCGCGCCAGCATGCGCTGAATGAGAACTATCCTGCAGGCTTGCCATCGATGGATCATCCACACAATGAAATGTTGTACTGGGGCGTAGAAGGTGGGCTTCTGCCTGTATTAGGCATAATCCTCGCAATAGGATTGGTTTTACATAGGATTTATCAAACCAAACGTGGCACACGCCTAGCGTTGCTTGCGTTATTCATTCCTATCGTACTTCACTCTCAGTTGGAATATCCGTT
>NZ_JAWOUO010001166.1:0-522 GCF_033339435.1 Vibrio sp. 378 | reverse complement strand
CACGTAACAATGTAGGCAATACAGGCATGATCAAGCCGATCCCCATAGCATCTAGGGCGGTGATCGTTAAAGCGGTGATCGCAAATTTATTCATCGTTTTTTCTCTATCATTGATAGAGTTGGAATATATCCCTATCAGTGATAGAGTGTCAATAGAAAAAAAGAGAGGGCAGTATGGCGCGATTAGATAAAGAAACCATCATCACAGTGGCATTAGAGTTGCTAAATGAAGTGGGAATGGAAGGGCTGACAACGCGAAAACTAGCTCAAAAACTGGGCGTAGAGCAGCCTACACTATATTGGCATGTGAAGAACAAGCGCACATTGTTGGATGCATTATCTGTTGAAATGCTAAAGCGTAATCATCGTCATTCATTACCCGCAGTTGGGGAAACGTGGCAACAATTTTTACGTAATAATGCATTGAGCTTTCGTGATGCATTATTAAGTTACCGTGATGGCGCAAAAGTGCATTTAGGGACTCGCCCGAGTTCAGACCAATATGACACCGTAGAAATGCAG
>NZ_JAWOUO010001165.1:0-522 GCF_033339435.1 Vibrio sp. 378 | reverse complement strand
CTAATCCAAATGAGTTGTCAGAAATTAGGCGAATCGCGATAGATTTTTCTTGCTGTTGATTAAATACGTTTTTGCGAATTGCAGTGAAGCGGCGAGAGCGTTCGCCGTCGCCAGGAACGATAGTGAGGAAGTTTCCTCTAACTAGGTTTGCAATGTTTTCGACACCAGACAACGACACTTTCGCTTCTTCCAAAACAAAGCGAGTGCCAGTGGTAAGCATGTCACTGAAAGCAGGCTGAATTGCTGCTGACGCCAAAATGACTTCTCGTCCTTCAGAAAGGCTTAAGTCGGTGACCTGACCAATTTCAATGCCACGGTACATGATTGGTGCACCTTCGCTGCTGACTTTATTGTCGTCAGGTAGAGCAATTTTGATCGCAATGCCTCGACCTGCTGTTTTCAAATCTTTATATAAGCGGAACTCGGTATTTTCTTCCACTGGTTCGCCATCGTCCGGGGAGTCAACGGCGATAGCGCCACCAAGTAGGGCACTCATGCTTTCTAAGCGTACGTCAACGCCTT
>NZ_JAWOUO010001164.1:0-523 GCF_033339435.1 Vibrio sp. 378 | reverse complement strand
CTCTTTAGCCAGCGAATCTTACGATGACGCGGTCACTTACATTAAGCGCTACTACGAAAAGAACGAAAATACCTTCCGAGGTGGCATCTTCACCAAACTGAATTTTGTGCGCTGCCACTTATACCGAGCGCTCAATGCACCTTCAAATCAATGCTTTGAAAACCTTCTGTTTGGATTAAACCCACTGATTGGTGAGATAGAGAAGAACTCACAATTCAAAGCTCAATTTGCGTTGATTGACGCGCACATCGCGCTGATTCGTGGTGATTTAAAAGCCGCTATTTCTCAAGTCAGAGCGGTACTAGCCAGCAATCAACTGTCGCACTTCTATGATCTTTACCATCTGTGTGTACTGCTCGAACGCTGTTCATTTTTAAGTGAAATGAAATCGATGTTGCCACGTGCTCGCCGAGCCATTGCAGAAGCGCAACATCCAAGTATTTTCCGAAGCCAAGTGCACATGCTCAAAAGCCTGGAAGTGCGCCTGCAAGAATCGCAGACCAAAATCGAGCAAATCCGAAGA
>NZ_JAWOUO010001163.1:0-523 GCF_033339435.1 Vibrio sp. 378 | reverse complement strand
GGCATAGATTTCGTTTACTAAGGTGTATATATATACAGCGCAGAAGTGGTAACACAGCGTAACGTAGTAAAGGCAGTAAAGATTGAGGAAGGGGATGAGTAAAGTTTATGAACTGGTCTCTGAGTATCAACCATCAGGTGACCAGCCAACCGCGATTAAGCAATTATTAGAAGGCTTAGATGCGGGGTTGGCGCATCAGACGCTTTTAGGTGTAACGGGTTCTGGTAAAACGTTCACGCTAGCGAATGTGATTGCTCAAGCACAGCGTCCTGCAATTTTACTAGCGCCAAATAAAACCCTCGCGGCCCAGTTGTATGGGGAAATGAAATCGTTCTTTCCTAACAATGCGGTCGAGTATTTTGTGTCTTACTACGACTACTACCAACCAGAAGCGTACGTGCCTACAACTGACACCTTTATTGAAAAAGATGCGTCAGTGAACGCTCACATTGAGCAAATGCGTTTGTCTGCCACCAAAGCTTTACTCGAACGAAAAGACGCCATCATCGTCGCTTCTGTCTCG
>NZ_JAWOUO010001162.1:0-523 GCF_033339435.1 Vibrio sp. 378 | reverse complement strand
AAGTAAGGTTTCGCGAAACAGAGCAACTTTAAAAAAGCACGTAACTCAGGCGATTGAATTGGATCACATAAATTCATGTCAGTAATCGCTAATTGACGCGGAATATCATTTTGAGTGGGCGTTGAGTGCACAGAAATAACAACGCAGTTGGGTGAAAATTAATCGATATGAGATAGTGGACATATTGATGCGTATCAGTGAAAGCGCGCATAAAACAACAAAAACTCAGTTGGATGAACTCAAGGAAGAACGATGAAAAACAACGCATTTAATGCACTTTTGGGGACAGAGTTACCGGTTATTCAAGCCCCAATGGCTGGCGTGCAAGATAGCCAAATGGCCATTGCTGTGAGTAATGTTGGCGGGCTTGGCTCGTTACCTTGTGGAATGCTGAATAAAGACGCCATCGTTAAAGAACTCCAACTTATTAAACAGGCGACCAATCGACCGTTCAACCTCAACTTTTTTTGCCATGAGATGCCGGAATACGACGCTAACAAGCACGAAGAGTGGCAAAAAACGC
>NZ_JAWOUO010001161.1:0-523 GCF_033339435.1 Vibrio sp. 378 | reverse complement strand
CCCAACTCTTCAAGCTTTCTCATTCGGGTTGTCCAGGTGGTTATTGCTCGTTCACTTGAAAAGCCCGATTCAAATGCAAACCTATGCTTATCTTCTATCTCTAGAAAGCCTTCATCAAAAACGTTGCACCATAGTGATAGATAAGTTGATGAGAGAGGTTTTCCTTTTCCAGAAAACTTATCCATTATTCTGCCTATTTGAGGGAGGGTTCTTGGTATCGTTGTGAATCCATTATGCGTTTTTCTGTTCCAAATGCTGATGGAATCTATTTCGTCAGCCCACAACGTGTTTCTTAGCTCTGTTCGTTGCTGTTGTAACTTTTGTTTTCCAGCTAGTTCTGATTTCTTCGACATGATTAGCCTTTAAGTTTGTTATCGGTTAAATAATTTTTGTCTTTTTTTGTATATTTTTCAATTACTTAGTTTTATTTCTTGTTTTTGGTACTAGTTAGCTATAAAACTTTTTGAACTATTAATTGTTACTTATATAGAAAATTAATTCACGTAATTTAATATATATTAAG
>NZ_JAWOUO010001160.1:0-523 GCF_033339435.1 Vibrio sp. 378 | reverse complement strand
CAAAGCAATACCAAGCTTGCCGTAAACAGCATGCAAGCCAGCACTAGCTTGGCAGATACCAGCGTGGATTACGCACAGCAAGCGCACGACAGTCTAACCAGCATCACCAACTCTATCACTGAGATTAATGATATGGCGATGCAGATTGCGAGCGCAGCAGAAGAGCAGCGAGCGGTAAGTGAAGACATCAGCCGCAATACTCAAGGTATCAAAGACGATGCAGATGTCATTGCTGAGCAATCACTGAAAAGCAGTGAAGGCGCACGCAGAATGTTCAACACAGCGAACACCATGCGAGAAAACATCAGTCGCTTTAAAGTGTAAACCGCCCCGAAAAAGCAGCTCCCAGAGCTGCTTTTTTATTGATGTTATCTAGCCCTTTAACTTCCCAATAATAAATAAAAAAATGATGGCATTGCTCGTGGCATTTCATGCATATTAAGAGCCCTCAACCCTATTCAACAAGGACGTCTATCAATCATGGGTTACGAATGGCTTGCTCTGTGCGCTGCCTTTTTATGGG
>NZ_JAWOUO010001159.1:0-523 GCF_033339435.1 Vibrio sp. 378 | reverse complement strand
TTTTGTTAGAACTTTGAACAATTTCTTACTTGTCGATCTTTTAGTCATTCGGATGATGACTATTCGAGCCGTCGAAGAATTGGGGCAGGGGTATTAAAGTCTATTTCTCCTAATGTTATATGAATTTAATGATTATTTATGTGAATGTTTGGCTGATGGTGACTTATGCATGTATAAACAACTAAAATGTTGTTTTTATGCTGATGGACAACTTTTAAGTTGTATTGGTGGCTTCTGGAAGTTATCGCAAACATCGCACTTGTTGGGCAGGTCAAATCCAGAGCATTGCTGCGTGATTAGTGCGTGAGGTACACGTTTGTCTGTTCTTCACTGCTAAATCAGAACACTTTTGCATTTATATTCATCTTAGATTTAGGTAATTGATGAAACCGCAATAAAAAACTAATGTGCTTGGAGTAATCGTTAGCTGCAGACCTAACTGATTTCTGTCCAAAAATGCGTTTAGAACGCTCTCCTCTTCCCAAATTTATGTGGCTACAGTGTTTTACCGACCAGAAACATT
>NZ_JAWOUO010001158.1:0-523 GCF_033339435.1 Vibrio sp. 378 | reverse complement strand
TTTTCTAGGCCATCAAACACTGCACGGCCAATGATAGAGTGACCAATGTTCAACTCGTAAATTTCTGGTAGCGCAGCAATTGGTGCTACGTTGTGGTAAGTCAGACCGTGGCCAGCGTTCACAATAATACCAAGGTCATCAGCGTAGCTTGCACCCGCAGCAATCTTCTTCAATTCTGCTTGTTGCTCTTCTTCTGTTTCTGCATCAGCGTAATGACCAGTATGAAGCTCGATAAATGGTGCACCACACTGCTTCGCCGCTTCAATTTGCTGACGATCCGCATCAATAAACAGAGAAACTTTAATGCCTGCTTCCGTTAGCTTTTGCGTTGCCGCTTTTACTTTCTCAAGTTGGCCAACCACATCTAAGCCGCCTTCAGTAGTGAGCTCTTCACGCTTTTCTGGTACGAGACAAACAAACTCTGGCTTAGTTTTTAGTGCGATCTCAACCATTTCCTCAGTGACCGCCATTTCTAGATTCATACGTGTTTGAATCGTCTCACGTAGAATACGCACATCACGAT
>NZ_JAWOUO010001157.1:0-523 GCF_033339435.1 Vibrio sp. 378 | reverse complement strand
GAGCGACCAATACCAAAACGACGAAAGCCTAGAGCTGCTAGATGCGCTTGAAATTGGCATTATCTTGTCGGAATACGTTGGCTCTGACAACGAAAACGAATAGTACCGTTTAGTACTCTCTTCACGTTCTTTTAGACGTTATACTAAGTTCATGAAACACCGAGCCAAGAAGGGCGAAAGACGGTAAATGAACTTTTTAGCCCACCTGCATATTGCAGATCACTGTAATAGCCATTTTATGGGAAACTTGCTTGGAGACTTCGTAAAAGGAGATCCAAGCAAGCTATACGATTCTGACATTACTAATGGCATCAAACTCCACCGCTTCGTTGACCGAATTACCGATCATCACCCTATTGTCGAAGAATGTAAGCCACGTTTTAAAGGCGTAGCGAGACGCTTCGCGCCAATTGCGCTAGACATGTTTTGGGACCATTGTTTAGCCAAGCATTGGAATGATTTTCATCAAGAGTCGTTAGACGACTTTGTCGAGTTTGCATTTCAAAAAGTAGACCAAGATGTT
>NZ_JAWOUO010001156.1:0-523 GCF_033339435.1 Vibrio sp. 378 | reverse complement strand
TGCTCTCTAGTGGGCACCGACAAGCGCTCCACCATACAAGTTTCAGAACACACACTTTGTGGAGCAATTGTCATGGGACAGGGGGCACAGCAGTTCGTGTGTTCAATGATGCCGGAGTCCAGTGTTGGCATCATTGGATACTTACATCGCCCTTTTATCAACTTTCAATGAGAAAAGAAGGTAGATGATGGAACATTTAATATACAACCGACATAAAGGGATACTCAGCGCTATGTTGATAAGTGCTGCCGCCTTTTATGGGTTAACCACCGCTTCACCTGCGAATGCATTAACCGAGCAACCTATTTATCCAGATCCCGCTAATTCAGCAAACAGCTGTATGGCGGACGCGTACTTCGATACTGGCGGTTCTGGTATGAAAGGTACGTTAGGTGAAGCTCTAAACTGTACCGCGAACGACGTTGAGATTACGCAGGTCATTCCTAAAGAGATAATCCTTCCAGATGGCAGCAGCTCTGGGAATTTGACCTGTACCTTGGGGGAAACCTTTAAATTAAAAGCA
>NZ_JAWOUO010001155.1:0-523 GCF_033339435.1 Vibrio sp. 378 | reverse complement strand
GAAAAAGTACCCATCACTTTCAAAGCGCATCGCTTTTAAGATTTCTTTCGCCGCTTGTTTATTACTGCCATTAACGTCAGAGTCATACAGCGGCTTAATCGCCGTTACACCCATCATCATGTAGGCTTTTAGCTCTTTCTTACGCGCATCAATAAGCTCCTGTCTGTCTCGAACGAGCTCCGCCTCCAAACTCTTACTGCTGTTGATGTAATACACCACAGAGATCAATGTCGTGATCAACAACAGAGGAATTAAGGTTATCAGCAGCAATTTGTTTCGACTTTTCAACACCATGTTTGTACCACCTCTTTTTTCTTTTCAATCTTGCAAAATCAGCTCAAATTGTCTGTGAGATAGGCGGGAGTTTTTTCTCCACTTGCTTAACTAATGCCGCGGAGTTTGATGTGGATTTGATTTGCTTGGGTGCTGAAACAGTCCGTTATGCTAAACTCGCTGCCAGAAAAATTGGAGATCTCACATGCAAACACTAGCAGGAAAGAAAATTCTACTCGGCATCAGTGGC
>NZ_JAWOUO010001154.1:0-524 GCF_033339435.1 Vibrio sp. 378 | reverse complement strand
CTGTACATGCAGTTGCAAGCTGAGCAGCAAAACCACGGATTGGTGTTAGTTCAGTGATGCCTGTACCAACGGTTGCCATTACTTTGTGGCCCATGGTTGCAAGACCGACAACAATACCGATACCGCCCAATGGAAGAATCCACCATGCGATAGTGCTTTTCGCTGTAACCTCACCCATATGTTCAACAGTCGATACTACTGCAGAAAGAGGGCCAATCGCGTTTGCTACGTCGTTTGAGCCGTGAGCAAATGCCATCGCACAAGCTGTGATTACCATTAGAACGCTGAAGATACCTTCTACGCCAGCAAAGCTGCGGTCTTCTTCACGGTTAGCGAATTTTTTCTGAATGTAGAAGTAGCCGCCAGCCATAACAAGTGCAGATACCGCTACTGCCCACATCCACGCTTCGCCGTTAGTCAGGTGAAGACCAACGTGCTTCAGACCTTTTTTGATGGTTACAAGTGCAATCACCATTGTCGTGATGAACATGTAAACAGGAACGAAACGTTTTGCGTTGAATAGT
>NZ_JAWOUO010001153.1:0-524 GCF_033339435.1 Vibrio sp. 378 | reverse complement strand
ATGGACCGCCTTGTAGGCCTGGGAATACCGCCGAATTGATCTTCTTAATGATGTCTTCGTGGTTAGTCAGAATCATGCCCCCGCGTGGACCACGCAGTGTTTTGTGCGTTGTCGTGGTCACAACGTGTGCGTGTGGCAATGGGCTAGGGTGTGCGCCTGTTGCGATAAGGCCTGCGATGTGCGCCATATCGACCATTAGGGTTGCGTTCACTTCGTCGGCGATTTCACGGAACTTTGCGAAATCGATAGTACGTGGAATCGCGCTACCGCCTGCGATGATCATCTTTGGTTTGTGTTCTAGCGCCAGAGCGCGAACATCATCGTAGTTGATTTCTAGTGTTTCACGATCAACGCCGTATTGAACTGCATTAAACCACTTGCCAGATAGAGCAGGGCGTGCACCGTGTGTTAGGTGGCCACCTGCATCCAAAGACATACCAAGAATGGTGTCGCCAGGTTGAAGAAGTGCCAGTTTCACTGCGCCGTTTGCTTGAGCGCCTGAGTGAGGTTGAACGTTTGCGTAT
>NZ_JAWOUO010001152.1:0-524 GCF_033339435.1 Vibrio sp. 378 | reverse complement strand
ACTCGGCATGACTTGTGTGTTGCATACTTGGGGGCAAAACCTCAGCCAACATATTCATGTGCATTGTTTAATCCCCGCAGGTAGCCTCAATCGACAATCGCAGTGGCAACCTATCACTAAAGGTTATCTCTATCCTGTTAAGGCTTTATCCACTGTGTTTCGAGGTAAAATGATAGCGGCACTCAAGGCACAATCCATAGCGCTACCGTCATTACCCGCCACTTGGTGCGTGTACAGCAAAGCCTGTGTCTACCCACATCAACTCTTGCACTATCTTGCACGTTATACCCGCAAAGGTGCCTTATCTGAATCACGATTAGTGAACTATAACGCCAGTCGTGTGCGCTTTCGTTACAAGGATTATCGTGACAACAATAAAACCAAATTCATGACCTTAAGTATGGATGAGTTCATTCGGCGCTATTTACAACATGTCCTGCCTAAAGGCTTTATGCGTATTCGCCATTATGGCTTTTTAGCCAATGCTTGTCGTAACAAGCGCATCCCCCTCATTCGAGCACAGT
>NZ_JAWOUO010001151.1:0-524 GCF_033339435.1 Vibrio sp. 378 | reverse complement strand
GCGCCAAAACCCCACCCAGTTTGTACATGGCGATGCAGTTTGGCTTGCGCGTGGTGAACTACCCGTTTATTGCCGAAGACGTCAAGATGATGCGTTTGTTGCCAGAGTTCGAGGTGCACCGCCACAAACTGTTTGGCTTAACCATCACGCCTGAACGTTTGAATGAGATTCGTGAGAATCGCCTGTCGGGTAGCGACTATGCCAGTGAAGAGCAATGCAAGTTGGAGTTGGACACGGTTGAAGCTTTATTCAGAAGAGAAGCGATTCCTTACATCAACACGTCGTCATTATCGGTAGAAGAAATTTCAACGCGCATTCTTGAGAGAGCCGGAATGAAGCGTCGTTTGTTCGGCTAGTCACTTGGATGAGAGGAGGTTGCTATCAACCTCCTCTTTACGTATTACTGGTTATCAATTATCAGCTTTTATGGTTGTTCCTTAGTAGTACTGGAACATCTTCTGAACGTCTTGATAGTTCTTCGTTTGCGTGAGTGACAACATCAGTAAAATTCGTGCTTTTTGTGG
>NZ_JAWOUO010001150.1:0-524 GCF_033339435.1 Vibrio sp. 378 | reverse complement strand
ATGCCAAATGAGCTTAACGCCTGCTCAATGGCAACCTTCATATTGCCTGTGTAGGCGTCTGGGCGAACTACGGGCTCTGATAAGTTAAACTCGGCTTGTTTCCAATGCTGTTGGCACAGCGATTGAAGAACAGAAAAATGCGATCGCAAGCTGTTGATTTGCGCGGCAGAGAAGCGTTTACCTTCACGCAAGCAGCCAAAATAGAGAATTACCCA
This sequence comes from Vibrio sp. 378, assembly GCF_033339435.1. NCBI lineage: Bacteria > Pseudomonadati > Pseudomonadota > Gammaproteobacteria > Vibrionales > Vibrionaceae > Vibrio > Vibrio sp. 378. Next base: position 309 of record NZ_JAWOUO010001150.1, on the reverse strand, counting down.
ACGACCGGATTCGATTTCTACCAGCATGCTGAGTTCATCTTTCCAACCTGGTTGATCGTAAAACTGCTTTCGGTACGTTTGATATTCGATGCCTTTTTTCGCCACATCTTTTAGGGTGAAGATGCCTTGTTGCTTGTTCTGGTTGAGGTTTTGGAAAAACGGATCGTTTTGAAATGAGTTGGTCAGGTAACGTTGAAATAGCAACTCACGTTCATTTTCAATCGAGTCATATAGATAGCTCGGGTGTTTGCCTTCTCGGTAACCAAGAATGATCGCGCAATCAAAATCGAAAATTGCGTGAATCACGCT
>NZ_JAWOUO010001149.1:0-524 GCF_033339435.1 Vibrio sp. 378 | reverse complement strand
TCGACAAAGCGTGTGACTATTATGCCCAGTACTTGAAGAAAGAAGGTCAAGAGGTTAACGCCCGCGAAGCCATTCTAGAATTTGTCGATCTGGATGAAAACAGCTTGGATGACTTTGGTAACGATGTTCGAATCGTTCTAGCCTCAGCAGACTTCGGTAAAGAACTCACCACTTCTGTCTTGTGGCTGCGTGATAAAGACATCGATATCAGTTGTGTGCGCCTCACGCCCTACCGCTACAAAGAAGATGTACTGATCAATGCTGAACAGATCATCCCTGTACCCGAGGTGGAAGAGTACCAAGTGAAGTTCCGCGAGAAGCGTGCCGAGCAGCGCACAAGCGTTCAAAAAGGCGAAAAAGATTACTCGGAGTATCGCTATAACGGTCATACCTATAAAAAGCGTCACCTAGCCCTAGCGTTAGTCACGGAATGGATAGAGAATCATCAGCCACAAAACTTGAATGAGGTACTCAAAGAATTTAACGAGCCAGTAAGACGACGCATCGCCATCCTAGCGGCTGAT
>NZ_JAWOUO010001148.1:0-524 GCF_033339435.1 Vibrio sp. 378 | reverse complement strand
CGGTTTTGCATCAATATTGCCACTATTCTCGGCATCTGCATTATCCGATTCACTACCAGAACGCATAGATACGTTTACAGAGCTATTTAACTATGAAGTGGCTCTTAAATCGTATGACATACGTATTCTGCAATCAAATTACCCTACAAAGTTACTTTCACCTGATTCGTTGCTTCCTCAAACTTCTGACTATCCTTTGAAGGATATTCAGCAGCTCTACAGCTTGGCGAATACATGTCGAGGGAAACTACCTCTCAGCCCTCTAATTACTGAACCTCTAGTATTTACTCGTGCTATTTGTAAGGGAACGCAATTAACGCCGCGTTGGTTCTCGCGTAGTGGATTAATTCACCCGGGTGGCGGTACTTACGCGGCGCGCTATGTTGAAAAGTATCCCGAGTTGCGTCCCAAACTTGCTCAGTACATGCACATTAAAGAGCGTGACAACGAAGAAGGTGACGAGCTACTAGAAAGCTTGCAAAATATGGACGATGACGCCATTAATGCTCTAATTGCAGGAGCAA
>NZ_JAWOUO010001147.1:0-524 GCF_033339435.1 Vibrio sp. 378 | reverse complement strand
TACCGCAGGCTTTAAAGTGGTGATTCCATCTTCCCCTCAGCGTGCTTACGGTTTGCTGCTTGCTGCCATTCGCAGTAACGATCCAGTGATGTTCTTTGAACCCAAACGCATCTATCGCACCGTTAAATCCGAAGTGATTGATAACGGGGAAGCATTACCGTTAGACACTTGTTTTACGCTGCGCAAAGGCCGAGGTATTACGCTCGTGACATGGGGAGCATGTGTTGTTGAATCTCTCCAAGCTGCGCAAACCCTATCAAGCCAAGGGATCGAAGTCGAAGTCATTGATCTGGCAAGTATTAAGCCGATTGATACCGCGACGATTTTCCGTTCACTAGAGAAAACCGGACGCCTGCTGGTTGTACATGAAGCCAGTAAAACGTGTGGTGTGGGTTCTGAGCTGCTGGCTCGAACCGCCGAGCACGCGATGTGCTTGCTAAAAGCGCCACCTAAACGAGTCACAGGTATGGATACCATTATGCCTTATTACCGTAACGAAGATTATTTCATGGTTCAGAAAGAAG
>NZ_JAWOUO010001146.1:0-524 GCF_033339435.1 Vibrio sp. 378 | reverse complement strand
GCTATTGCTGAAATTGGCAACCTTGAACAAGCCGTCAAATACATTAACAAAGCACTCGGTTTGGGCGAGCGATACGAAAACAACCATTTACAAACCGAGGGGCATTTAGCCGCTGGTTTTGCTTATCTGAAAAATGACGCGCCGGAAAAGGCGATCGAGCACGGTAAAGAAGCGTTCACACTAGCAATGGAAAACTCAAGGCCATTGCTACAAGCGAGAGCGCAACTGTTGCTGTCCAATGCTTACCAAGAACTTGGGGATTACAAAGCGGCGCTAAGTCACTATGAAGCGTATTCAACATTGGAACTAGATAACCGAGACACCAGTAACATCAAGGCAATGGAAGCTCTCGACCTCACCAAAAATGAGTACGAATACGAACTGCAACTGATCAAACTTGCGAACGAGCGGAATTTAAAGCAGAGCGAGTTTGAAAAGCTTACAGATCAAAAACGCGCGTACAATTTTGTGGTTGCCTGCTTAGTGCTTCTTTTGGTGCTGGCAATAATGGCTCAGCGACAAAC
>NZ_JAWOUO010001145.1:0-524 GCF_033339435.1 Vibrio sp. 378 | reverse complement strand
TCGAGATACAACGCGCGTCTTACTCTGGCGAGTTCGTCGTTCAGTGCGACGGCTTCTAGGCTTTCTTGTAGGCTTGAATCCAGATCGATAAGCAGTGGCACTGTCATCGCGAACTCTTCTTGCTCGCCCAATTTGCCTTTGCTACCACGAGACGGCGTTGGTTTACTGGGTTTTGCGGCAGGAGAACCCGCTCCCTGCGCGACAAAGCTCGGCAGATCGCTGCTTTCAGATTCGGTTTGCTTTTTCTGTTGATAGAAGAGGTAAAAACCGCCGCCACCGACCACCAAAGCCAGCACTAGGAATGTAATTTTCGGAAAGCCAGGGATAAGAGCGAACAAGACCAGCAGCACACCACCAATCAACAGTGCACGAGGCTGAGCCGTGACTTGCCCGCCAATGTCGGAGCCCAAGTCGGCCGAGTCTTCGTGGGAAACACGCGTAACGATAATACCAGCGGTGATCGCGATAAATAGCGCAGGAATCTGCGATACCAAGCCATCGCCTACGGTCAAAATCGCAAACAG
>NZ_JAWOUO010001144.1:0-524 GCF_033339435.1 Vibrio sp. 378 | reverse complement strand
GTGAAATCAACAATACGTTTGGTCCGAACGTGGCTGTTGCCATCAACAAAGCACGCGTGGATATGCGAGCGCCGAAAGACACGCAACAACGCGTGATCATGATGTCGATGCTGGAAGAGATGAGTGTCGTAGAAGGTCGTAAGCCTGCACGTATCGTCTTCAACTCCCGTACTGGCACCGTGGTGATTGGCAAGAATGTCAAAGTTGGCGAAGCGGCAGTAAGCCACGGCAACTTGACGGTGCGAATTTCAGAATCAGAAAAAGTCAGCCAACCGAATGCGTTTGCTGATGGTGAGACAAAAGTCGTGAATCAAACGGATATTGATGTAAACGAAGAGCTCGCTCAAATGGTGATTTGGCCTCCGGGCACAGAGCTCAATACCATTGTCGATGCAGTCAACAGCTTAGGCGCAACCCCAACCGATTTAATGTCGATTCTTCAGGCACTAAATGAAGCGGGTGCGTTGAATGCTGAACTGGTCGTGATTTAAGGAGTGAACGATGAAACTAGACGGTAGCAGCGA
>NZ_JAWOUO010001143.1:0-524 GCF_033339435.1 Vibrio sp. 378 | reverse complement strand
CGGGGTGGTGATCCAACCATGCAACTTGAGACCTTGATGCTCAAGCTCAATACGAAGCATATTACGCACAAATGCATTACCACACACCGCCGCTATGCGCTTTTCGGTTTGCAGTTGATTCTTAGCCGCACGGTACTGGCGGATCACTTTGCCGTTATGACGAACGTTGATCGAGACATCAAAGCGGCTCAGTGCAATGCGTTTTAACAGCTCGTCAATGTGAGCAAATTCCGTTTTTTCGGTACGCAGAAACTTACGGCGTGCAGGAGTATTGAAAAACAAATCCAGCACTTCAACCGTGGTACCAATGGGATGGGCAGCAGGCTGCAATTTGACCTGCATATCACGCCCTTCCGAATATGCACTCCACGCTTCTTCTTGCGCAGCTGGGCGAGAGGTTAATGTAAGACGAGAGACGGAACTGATACTCGCCAATGCCTCTCCACGAAAGCCCAAGCTCATGATCGCTTCTAAATCATCTAAGGTATGGATTTTAGACGGTGCATGACGACTGAGTGCCAGCC
>NZ_JAWOUO010001142.1:0-525 GCF_033339435.1 Vibrio sp. 378 | reverse complement strand
TCAACCTTCAATGAAGTGGTCGTGACTGCGACTCGTACTAATAGCCAAATCGAAGACACTGCTGCTTCTGTTGCCGTCGTTACTGATAAGAACATCGAAGAAAGCATGGTCACTGGCTTAGATGATCTCTTTGAGTACACGCCAGGAGTCACGGTTAAGACAAACTCGCGTCAAGGTGTCCAGAGTATCAATATTCGAGGTATCGAAGGTAACCGAATTAAGGTTCTTGTGGACGGCGTATCTCAAGGTAACCAGTTCGAATCAGGGAATACGTTCATTAACTCTGCTCGCGTTAACGTGGATACCGACCTAATAAAAGCGGTTGAAATTGTAAAAGGTGCAGCGTCGTCTCTGCATGGTTCTGACGCAATTGGTGGCATTGTTGCATTTGAAACCAAAGATCCGGCTGATTTCCTTAAGGGTCGTAACTTTGGGGGCCATGCGAAGTTCAACTACTCTTCCGAAGACAATACATTCAGTGAATCTGTTGCACTAGCGAACAAAACTGGCGATTTGGAATCTCTA
>NZ_JAWOUO010001141.1:0-525 GCF_033339435.1 Vibrio sp. 378 | reverse complement strand
ATTGGCAATGTTGTACGCAGTATTTACCTCACCTTTTAACAACACCAAAAGCATTGCTGATACAGCATCTGTGACATAGCAAAATGAGCGCAGCGCACTTCCATCGCTTTTCAGCACTATTGGTTGATTATCTATCACGCAACCAACTAAATCTGACATCACGCGTCCATCATTTAGGAACATACCTGGCCCGTAAGAATGAGCGATTCTCACTGCAGTGAAAGGAACGTCATGCTGAATGGCGTAGCTTTGTAACAATGTCTCAGCCATTCTTTTACTCTCTGGGTAGCAAGATCTTGAGTCCAATGGGTCAAAGCTGCCAAAGTCCCTTTCGCGGATCAGCTCTTGACTCTCTAAGTTTCCATACACTTCACGAGTGGACATGAACAAAAAGTTTTTTACTCGTTTGTTTTTAACGAGCTCAAGCAAATTCATGGTTCCAACAACGTTGGCCTGAATAATCCCAACAGGATCATGTTTGATGTGATGTGGGCTTGCATTACTCGCCGCATGAATAACGAAATC
>NZ_JAWOUO010001140.1:0-525 GCF_033339435.1 Vibrio sp. 378 | reverse complement strand
TTTAAGAAAGCATCGCTGTATGTTGCTGTCGCCTCGACGGTTACCTGACCAACGTTGTGGATCAAAAGCAAACCCGTTTCTGGGTTTAGTAACTCGGCAACCTCGTTGTCTGGTTCGCTGCGCAAAATTTTGTAAGTGATATTTTGCGTTTCAACTTTATCCAAACGTGAAGGCGCTAAGGTTAAACCGTCTCGATACTCATCTTCGATTAAGGCAAATTTAAGTTGCTCAGCACCTATCGCATACAATGTTACGGTTGCACGAACTTGCTTAGGTAGATATAAGTCGTTACCTGAATCGGAAATCAGTACAGAAGCCTGACCCGCAGAACCAAGTGAATAAACAACGCCGTTATCATCAACTTGAATGAGGTTCTGCCCGCTTTCGACTTGGTAACTCAGTTTACCTTTCTGCCCGCGCACGGTCAGAGCTTTCCCGTCAGGATCGAGTGCAACTAGGCTTAAATCACTGGCAGAAAGATCATTGTTAAAACCTCGTTCAACCGTGACCGAAAACGTCGTTTCA
>NZ_JAWOUO010001139.1:0-526 GCF_033339435.1 Vibrio sp. 378 | reverse complement strand
ACCAGCCCGCAGGCGTGAAGATCTCAAACGATCTGCAAACAAACGGCACGTTATTGAATGACGAATGGTGCGAATTTTTAAGCGAGAACCATTTCTTGGTGGGCTTGAGTATTGATGGTCCTGAAATGCTGCACAACGCGTATCGAACCAACCGAGCCGGTCGGGGCACATTCAAACAAGTCATGAATGCGGTGGAGTTGCTGCATAAACATCAGGTGAACTTTGCCACGCTTACCTGTGTGAACAACCTGACGAGCCGAAATCCGCTTGAAGTTTACCGTTTTCTGCGAGATGAAGTCCGCTCGCCACAAATGCAGTTTATTCCTATTGTTGAACAGAAAACGTTCCGCACCACTGCGCCTCAAAAATGGCAACCGCAAGAACAGCTTAAACAAGGAGACAAGCGTTTGATTCCGGGTCACAAAGATTCTGTCATGGAACCTTGGTGTGTTGCTGATGAAGCTTGGGGTAACTTCCTGATTGCGGTTTTTGATGAATGGATTAAGAACGATATCGGCAAAGTGTT
>NZ_JAWOUO010001138.1:0-526 GCF_033339435.1 Vibrio sp. 378 | reverse complement strand
ACGAGATGAGTAGCTGTATTCTTGCTCGAAGTCGCGGTCTTCAGTTAGTGGGCGAGTCGTTAGAAAGCGCTCAACACTCATTGCTGCTTTGCGACCTAATGCCATCGCTTCAATCACGATGTTACCGCCACACGCGTCACCAGCTACGAAGACGTCTTCTAGGCTAGAAGCTAACGTTTGTTTATCGACAACGTAACGGCCGCCGCGAGTTTGCTCTAGTGCACCGTCAGTAATATCTGCCACGATTTGACCGGTTGCAAAAACGATGGTGTCTACAGAGATGGTTTTACTTTCTTCGCTGTACTGAGGTGCAAAGTTGCCTTGCTCATCAAAGATAGACAGGACTTTCTTGATAGTGATGCCGGTTACTTTGCCGTTCTCGTGTTCGATAGCAACTGGGCCCCAACCTGCGTTGAACTCGACACCTTCTTCTAGCGACTCGTCGATTTCGATTTGGCTTGCAGGTAGGTTCTCTAGGCTCTCAAGTGAACATTGGTAAACGTCGCTTGCACCAATACGCCATGAA
>NZ_JAWOUO010001137.1:0-526 GCF_033339435.1 Vibrio sp. 378 | reverse complement strand
TTTGCAGTTCAGTAATTTTAGTTTCGCGACGTTGTCGTAGATCTCGGAGGTGTAGTACATGGACGCGTTCTCCGTGATTTCGATGGTCAGTAAACGGCAGTCTCTGCTCGCGAGTTCTTGATAAAGAGTCGAGAAGTTTCTTCCTCGTAGAAGAGAAGGGCACACATTGATGCTGATGGGCACCAACAAAGTCGGCTGTTTGGCGTAAATTGCTCGGATCACCAAGATCGTGTGGATCAAAAGCAGTCCATTGCTGATGAGTGTTTCGATGAACCTTTGGGTGTTCTTCACTTTGAATCGAGAAAGGGCTTCGTAGTGAATATTTTGCTGCGTTGAGGTGTTGTAGATCGGTTCGAGCTTGATATGAAATTCTCGAATAGCAAACAGATACGTGATGAACGCTTGTAGCGACCGATGCCTTAGTATCACTAAAAAGAACAGGCTCAACAAAATGATGCTCTTAAAAGGTCCTGAGATGTAATACACCTCTTTATAGCCTGTATCTTTAATTTGATAGTGAAAGTAT
>NZ_JAWOUO010001136.1:0-526 GCF_033339435.1 Vibrio sp. 378 | reverse complement strand
AGTCGCGGCTTGGTGAACACCTTCAACCGCAACCGATGTGCTTTCAGAAATTTCACCGATAGTGGCAACCATCTGCTGCACGGCCGTCGCCATAGAGGCGGTGTGATCAGTCTGTGCGTGGAACTGTTCCATAACACCTTCAAGCTCACGATGCATGTTGTCCGTGCTCGCTGTTAACTGCATCGATTTTTCTTGTGTGTTGTGGATCAAACGCTCTAGCTTTTCGAGCAGATCGTTGAGATGGTGGCTGATATCAAATAGTTCATCCTTACCAGCAAGATCAGAGCGCAAGCCCATGTTATTGCTTTCGCTGATGTTCTTAATCGTTGCTAGTAAGCTACCAACACGAACGTTGATAGAGCGAGAAATTTGCCAAATCAGCGCAAAAATCACTACTAAGATGAACGCCGTAATGGCTTGCTTGATGCTTGCCATTTTTTCATCGCGTTGGGTTGCGGCAGAATCAATCGATGATGAGAAAGCTTCAAACTGCTCTTCCACGGCGTGAGATAGCGCGCGAGTTTCG
>NZ_JAWOUO010001135.1:0-526 GCF_033339435.1 Vibrio sp. 378 | reverse complement strand
AGTTTCCAACGAGACTAACGCCTCTTTAATCGTGATTCGGGTGGTAGAAAACCGCTCACTTAACTCTCTTTCTGAAGGCAGTTTTTGCCCTTGAGAAACCACGCCAGTGTGAATTTGCTGTCTCAAACTGGTTTTAATTTTTCCTAACTGCGTCCCTAACTGGCCCGCACCTGTTGTTTTCATTCTGACCTAGTCCAATAGATATTTTCTCAACAAGATAAGAGGCTTAAGTAACAGAAATATGACAAGTCAAACTGCTCACTTCTTCATCAAATGAAATACAAACGCCACAGAAGTGAATCATAACTGTCAAAGTATCTGCACCAAACCGTCACATTCCACCCATAGGATAAAAAGCGAACTTACTGACCTAGTCCAGAAGGATGGAGACAATGAAAACTTTGCTTAGCCGTTCCACTGCCGTGCCTGCCAACCTGCTTGCAGCCACCGCAATTACAGCAACATTATCGGCGCCTGCTTTTTCAGCGGATGCCAATGTAGAATCCCTAGTAAAAGCCGCTCAAAA
>NZ_JAWOUO010001134.1:0-526 GCF_033339435.1 Vibrio sp. 378 | reverse complement strand
ACTGCCAAAACTAATGGAGCGTGCAGGCCAATCGGACAAAGGCTCTATCACTGCCCTTTACACCGTATTGGTCGAAGGTGACGACATGACCGAGCCTGTCGCAGATGAAACGCGCTCCATTCTGGATGGACACATTATCCTTTCGCGGAAATTGGCAGCGATGAACCACTACCCGGCCATCGATGTGCTCCGCTCTGCAAGCCGAGTAATGAACCAAATTGTCGAGCCGAATCATCAAGCATCTGCCGCGCATCTGCGTGAAATGTTGGCGAAATATGAAGAAGTCGAGCTGCTTATCAAAATCGGCGAGTACCAACATGGCGCTGACCCGCGAGCCGATCTGGCAATCGCGCAAAGTGACGATATTCGCGCATTTTTACGTCAAGGTACCCATGAGCCAAGCGACCTTGAAGGTGCTATCACTCAACTGAAAGGCATCGCAGGTCAATGATCGAACGATTATTAGAAATGAAGAAAATTCGTGCAGACGGCGCCGATAAGGCCGTTCAACGCCAAGAACACGGAG
>NZ_JAWOUO010001133.1:0-526 GCF_033339435.1 Vibrio sp. 378 | reverse complement strand
AGCGTGTTTGCGTTTATTGGTTTTTGTATAATTGCGGTATTTAAGTTAATTACCCGCGACGTGCTATTTGACTATGACGGTAAACTAGATATGGAGGCTGTACTATTACTCTGCTCTTTAATCATCGGATTTTTTATGGCCATATATGAGTTAAAATCTGGAAAAGTTGGGTTGTGGCTAAAAAAAATCATAACCAACTGCGTATTTCGGTGATTGCGATCGCTCGTTTCGGTTTATTCCGATCACCTGATCTTGCCGTTTTTCTCTCTTCCTATTTTTACTCTAAGTGATCGGATTGCGCCAGTTTTCTCATCGACTCACCTCCTAGTTCTATTCGATGACTATTGTGTACCAGCCGATCCATTAGAGCGTCTGCGACAGTGGCGTTACCGATCATGTTGTACCACTCCTTTACGGGTAGTTGACTGATGACGATTGTGCTGCTGTTTTGGTAACGGTCTTCAAGCACTTCTAACAAGTGACCTGCATGTTCTTGAGTCAGTTTCTCCATCCCCCAATCGTCGAG
>NZ_JAWOUO010001132.1:0-527 GCF_033339435.1 Vibrio sp. 378 | reverse complement strand
TATGGTTTGTAACCGGCTCTCAGCATCTTTACGGCCCACAAGTATTGGAAAGCGTTGCGCAAAACAGCGAAGAAATCATTGCAGGATTAAATTCGTCTGATGATATTTCAGTTTCTATTGCTAACAAAGGCACGGTAAAAACACCGGATGAAATTCTCGCAGTATGCCGCGCAGCCAATAACGATCCTGACTGTATCGGCTTGATGCTGTGGATGCACACTTTCTCTCCAGCCAAGATGTGGATTGCCGGCCTAACCCAGCTAAATAAGCCATTTTTACACCTTCACACCCAGTTCAACGCGGCGCTACCATGGGATGAAATCGACATGGATTTCATGAACCTCAACCAAAGTGCGCACGGTTGCCGAGAGTTTGGCTTCATTGGCACCCGTCTGAATATTGAACGTAAAGTCGTAGTCGGACACTGGCAAGAACCGCAAGTGCATAGAGATATCGACGATTGGTGTCGCGCCGCTATTGGTGTGAATGCAGGTCAGCACCTGAAAGTCGCCCGCTTTGGCGACAAC
>NZ_JAWOUO010001131.1:0-527 GCF_033339435.1 Vibrio sp. 378 | reverse complement strand
CTCACTTAGGCTTGGACGCGTCGCCAGAGACACCGCGACAAAACACACCGCGTTCGCCACCACACTCATGATCATGCCCCAATCCGAAATCGCAATGTCGAAGTTCGACAGCATCTCTGGCGGCGTGATTAACCAAATCAAAAAGTTGTTGCTGGCATTACCAGCCAACATGTCGGTTTGGCTCATTAAGGTAATCAACCAAATCGTAAAACCGACCGCGAGGCCAACATAAACGCCTTTCTTGTTACCCTGACGCCAATACATACCGCCAATCAATGCAGGAGCAAACTGGGTAATGGCTGCAAACGAGAGAAAACCTATCGCAGAGAGTGAGTGGATACTATCTAAGGCCTGATAAAATCCCCATGCACCAATCAACAAAATCAGAATTAGAGCGCGGCGAATACGTAGCAAAAGCTCAGAAAAGTGGTGATGGTTGCGCTGCGCCAAGCGCATTCGGCGCAATATCAGCGGCATCACTAAGTCGTTCGATACCATGATCGCCAAAGCAATGGTTGAAACAATCA
>NZ_JAWOUO010001130.1:0-527 GCF_033339435.1 Vibrio sp. 378 | reverse complement strand
AGGGTTGTTATCGATGAAATCTCTCATTGAGTCAGCAGTCACTTGCAGACTGTTCAAGGCGGCATTAACCTTCTCAATACTTGCCGAACTGTTCAACGCTAATAACTGCGCCTTCCAAGTCATGATCTTTGGCGTTTGTTCAGAGACCAAACTCAATCTATCGGATACATCTCCCAATGCTTCCGGCATCGTACCCAACGTTGTTACCGCGTCTTCCTCACTGATTTGATTGGCTTCTAACCAAGCACGGTAAGCGGGCGTTCTAATCGTGCTTAAATCAGCAAACGGATAGTGTCTAACAAAGTCAGCAACAAAGAGCTTCGTTTTATCGTAAACCTCTTTTTTCAACAGTGATTGAGCGAGCTGGTCTACCTCATTGGCTAAGTGTGCCGAGACTTGTTTGGCTTCATCTGTAGCAAAAATGTCACGGCCAGCGCCCGTCGCATAAAACTGGTTCATTTGATGGGTGAACACCCACGTATCAATCAATGCAGCCATTGGTGAGACTTGATATGCTGCAGCTTGCA
>NZ_JAWOUO010001129.1:0-527 GCF_033339435.1 Vibrio sp. 378 | reverse complement strand
GAAGTCTGCTCTAATCTATCGACTAAAACCGCAGTGCGAACTGCGGTTTTTTTATGAAATTTTTTTAGCTCCCCTCGTGTCTACTCCTTTGTAAATCCCAAAACACCCGTATCTTCAGCGCCACGACTTAGTTTCGATAACGAGATTGTTAAAACAATATTCAGTATGAATACTTTATGCATATTTCGGAGCATTCCGATCAGTCATTTCGGGATTATCCGATCACCCATTTCGGTTTAAACCGATCACTGATTCCGCGATTATCCGATCACTTTTAGCCTAACTCCGAAATCGGTGATCGGAATAGCGAAAACCGCGTTCGGAATGCCCGAAATCCTTCCTTTTTCTCTTTTAAATCAATAGCTCGCTATTCTTTACTTCTTAAACAAGAACGTAAGGAAGCGACAATGGCTAAAAAGAGAACTCCAATGAACAAAATCAAAGAGATATTACGCCTTAAGTACGAGTGTGGGTTGTCCTACCGTAGTATTGCTAGTTGTCTCAATGTCAGCCTTGCAACAGTCTCT
>NZ_JAWOUO010001128.1:0-527 GCF_033339435.1 Vibrio sp. 378 | reverse complement strand
GTTGGTGATTGCAATATGGGCAATTAGGCTTTCATCAATAATCATGTGCAGCTTTTCAACTTCAGTCACCGCTTTATGAGCGCCTTTTTTGATTTCTGTTCTTTTTGTATTCGATAGCATGGTGGTCTCCCTAACCAACTCACAGTAATGAGAAATAGTCATTTTCTTCCTAAGCGTGTCGTTGCAATGTAACGTTTAACTGGTAGCTTAGAGAGAGCCACTTTTAAACTATGGATGGATCCAATTTGTCGTTAATCGATGTGGGTGATTTGTGCGTAAAAACAGGCAGCGGTACGCGCCAGCAGTCTGTATTTTTTGCAATAAGGGATAAGATTGTTCGAGGGCTTTGGCCCAAGAACGGCAAGCTACCATCGACTCGTAAACTGGCACAAGAGTTGAACCTTAGCCGCAACACGGTGATTTCTGCCTACGAACAGTTAGTTGCTGAAGGGTACTTGGTCAGCCAGCGCGGTTCAGGCTTTTTTGTTGCTGTTGAGTTGCCAGAACAATACTTGCCTGAAAAGTTG
>NZ_JAWOUO010001127.1:0-528 GCF_033339435.1 Vibrio sp. 378 | reverse complement strand
CTCTGGCGCGCCCAACGTTGCGGCTACTTCGCGCACTTGACGTTTGTTCAAACCAAATAGAGGGGCAAGGTCACACGCGCCATCACCAAATTTAGTGTAGAAACCAGTGATGTTTTCTGCAGAGTGGTCAGTACCTAACACCAAGCCACCGACGTAACCAGCGATCTCGTATTGAGCGATCATGCGAGCACGTGCTTTTACGTTACCTTTTACAAAGTCTACTTTTGCCGCGTCTTCTGGCATTAGCCCTGTGCCTTCTAGTGCAATATTAGAAGCGGCATGCATACCATCAACACCTTGTTTGATGTTCACAGAGATAGAATGCGTAGGTTTAATGAATGACAACGCCAATTGCGCTTCATCTTCGTCTTTTTGCTCACCGTAAGGCAGACGTACTGCGATAAACTGGTAATCGTTGCTGCCAGTTTCTTCGTTAAGTTGGTCTACAGCAAGTTGGGCAAGGCGACCTAACGTGGTTGAGTCAACACCGCCACTGATGCCAAGCACAAGTGACTTACAACCTGCTTC
>NZ_JAWOUO010001126.1:0-528 GCF_033339435.1 Vibrio sp. 378 | reverse complement strand
TGGCGTGTTGCCATCTCATAGCCGTGTTTTCTTATCGCTTTCTTTTGCAAATGTACAACTAAATTCATTTTTGACTCCTGATTCAAGCTATTACGTGAAGCCCAAAGTCATGAAAAAGCAGATAAACGCATAGATAAACTATGTGATCAGGCTAAGTGAGTGCTCTGCGAAAGAACACTTTCCACAATGCCGCAACGTTGGGAGTATCTATCAATCATAGTCTCTAGCGACGCAAAAAACGCAGGGGAGCAATGATTGATATAAGACTTACTATAACGAAATCACCCTCTTCGTTTACCGATATAAATTTATGGAAACAATAGAGGGTGATTATCAAGAAAGGAGCTAAAAAGCGTGGTGTTTACGCATCAATAAGGTAGTTCTGCCCTTCGCTTTCGAGGCGATCAATGAGCTTACGACATTCATTTAAATCAAGCGGTTGTTCAAAACGACGTTTAAGATTCATCAAAAAGAAAATGTCTTCACACATTGCCTTTTCTGGCTCGTCACTGATCTTAGCAACTGGAG
>NZ_JAWOUO010001125.1:0-528 GCF_033339435.1 Vibrio sp. 378 | reverse complement strand
CCAACGGAATTTAATGTCTCTGGCGAGTTGCAATCGCAAGGACAAACTGTACTTCTTGAACTCACTTCTGATGTCAACGGCGTTCGTACTTACGAAGGTTATATTGAGCTTGATGGTGTGCGCATTACGGTATTCGACATCAGTATCGACTCGCCGTCTCAAGGCGAATATCAGTTCAACCTCTATGAACAGCTGGATCATACTGGCGCAAACGACGAATCGTTAACGTTCACCATTCCAGTTTATGCCGTTGATGCCGACGGTGACCGCTCTTCTTTGACGCTCGGTTCGAACGATGCCAAAGCCGCAGAAATCGTTATAGAAGTTAAAGATGATGCGCCTTCTATTGATGGTGTAGAAGCTTTAACGGTGGATGAAGATGACCTTGCGAGCATCGGTTCGGATCAAAATGATTCTGTTTCGGTTGACGGCAAGTTCACCACGACAGAAGGCTCCGATCGAGTGGTGAGTTATCAACTCGACGCATCGACCAATCCAATTGATGGCTTGACTTCACATGGTGAAGCC
>NZ_JAWOUO010001124.1:0-529 GCF_033339435.1 Vibrio sp. 378 | reverse complement strand
GCATTTTCTTCGTCCTCCGAGGTGTCTTTATTAAGCCACTGAGTAATTTGCGCATACCCCATTACGGATATCATTGGAAACAAACTGGCGAAGGCGATAAGCCCAAAGCCATCAATCATCGGATTCCTGCCTGGCACAGTTGACGCTAGGCCCAACCCAAGCGCCGTCACTAAAGGCACTGTCACGGTAGAGGTGGTGACACCACCTGAATCGTAGGCAAGTGGAATGATCAACTTAGGCGCGTAAAAGGTTTGAATCACCACGACGATATACCCCGCAATGATGTAGTAATGAATCGGGTCGCCCACCACAATACGATAGCTGCCAAGCGCGATACCTATCGCTACGCCTAAAGCAACCGCAACTCGTAAGCCATTTACACTAATACTGCCACCAGACACTTGATTGGCTTTGATGGCCACTGCAATCAATGAAGGCTCAGCAATGGTCGTACTAAAGCCGATAAAAAAAGCAAAGGTGTACACCCAATAATAGTCGACCCACTCTAACGCCTGCCCAATAGAGACTT
>NZ_JAWOUO010001123.1:0-529 GCF_033339435.1 Vibrio sp. 378 | reverse complement strand
TAAGTTCTCAGATTTGCTTTTCTCTTGCTTGTCTTCTTTACCTTCTGTGATGTTTAGATAGATACGGAATAAGTTCGCACCCACAATTTTAAACAAGAACATCACCACAACCGCCAAACCAATAGAAGACGTTACGGCAAGCGAGCCATCCGCCATCGTCAGCGTAAACAGCACCGCCCCTGAGGAGAAAAAGTTAACAATGGTGGCACCAGCGGTGAACTGGAACATAGTGAACACATCGGTTTCGCGTTTGGTGAGATGGCCTTCATCTTTAAGCTGACGAGTCATCGCCGCGCCCGCGTCGGTACTTTGCAGCGAAGCGATAAGAGCCAAACCAGAGTTACCCGGAATCCCCATAATTGGACGAAGAAGCGGCGTTAACAGTTTGCGTGCCGCTTCTAGTGCGCCATAGTGCTCAAGTACATTGATCATACCCAGTGCGAACATAACGGTAGGAATCAAAGTAAGTGCAAAAATGAAACCGTCACGTGCACCGCTACCACCAGTACCACGAAGCGACGTTGTTGCA
>NZ_JAWOUO010001122.1:0-529 GCF_033339435.1 Vibrio sp. 378 | reverse complement strand
GATGATAGGCGTAGACATTAGAGAACCGAACACACCACCGTTAGTGATAGTGAAGTTACCACCCATCAACTCATCTACTGTTAGCTTGCCATCACGACCTTTGATCGCTAGCTCTTTGATGCCTTTTTCAACATCTGCAAAGCCAAGCTTGTCGCAGTCTTTTAGCACTGGAGTTACTAGACCGCGTGGCGTTGATACCGCCATGCTAATGTCAAAGTAGTTGTGGTAAACGATGTCATCACCATCGATTGATGCATTTACTTCTGGGTAACGTTTTAGTGCTTCTGTCACTGCTTTAACATAGAAAGACATGAAGCCAAGACGAATACCGTGACGTTCTTCGAACTGGTCTTTGTATTGCTTACGAAGATCCATGATTGGCTTCATGTTCACTTCGTTAAACGTCGTTAGCATTGCGGTGCTGTTTTTTGCTTCCAACAGGCGGTTTGCAACCGTCTTACGTAAGCGACTCATTGGCACACGCTTCTCACTACGAGCGGTTGTTGGTGCTTCAACTGCTGGAGCATCA
>NZ_JAWOUO010001121.1:0-529 GCF_033339435.1 Vibrio sp. 378 | reverse complement strand
ATGAATTGAATCAAACCAGGATTCATATACTGCTAAAAGCTAGCACCTATTCTTCGGTAAATCGACCCTGCGGGGTCGTAAATTGCGGCGATATCATCTGACGCCGCATTGCCTACTTCGGCGATAACCCTTGTGCTGTTAGGCATACAGTCTCAGTCCCCAAATCCGTTGTTTCATCCTTTTCTCATCCTAGAGTTCAAGAGCTACGCCGTGATACATATGGTGCGCAGGCCAAAGCACGAAGCACCATATCATTGTTTCGGTCAAAGCTATCCTTTAAGCAGCCATAACGAATAGTTTGCCCCCGTGATTGACGACCTTTAAGAGTGCCTTAAGTCACAGCCAAGCAAATCGGTCATTTGTAATCTGCGGCGAGAGCCGCTTCCCGTGAACGAGCACTGTTTACACAGTGCATTGGTCAATAATTGAATAGTTTTAATCAAACCAAAGTTTATAGTGCAATTTACCCCCTCTAGAGGGTAAGTCGGCTTTTACCCCCGATAGGGGGTAAAGAGGTTTCCTCCCACTA
>NZ_JAWOUO010001120.1:0-530 GCF_033339435.1 Vibrio sp. 378 | reverse complement strand
TCTGAATGTTGATGCCCGCTTCCAACAGTGGCGGCAAGTTTGGTGACGTAAATGCATTAAAGCCGTCAGCATGAGATTTTGTGCTGCGGTTGCCACGCATCAACTGATTGTTGAAGAATAAGGTGACTTCGTTGATTGGGTAGTTTGCTGCGATGTGCAGAGCATTTAGTAAGTTTGCTTGACCATCAGAGCGTAGTTCAGCCAAAGGAATTTGAGAACCAGTAACGATAACTGGCTTACCCAGGTTTTCTAGCATGAAAGACAAAGCCGACGCGGTGTAAGCCATCGTGTCAGTGCCGTGCAGAATAACGAAACCATCGTACTTGTCGTAGTTGTCACGAATGTCATCAGCGATTTGTTGCCAGTCTGCTGGTGTCATATCTGATGAGTCGATAAGAGGATCATATTCGTGGATAGTGTATTCCGGCATCTCTGGACGGTGAAATTCCGGCATGCTGGCAAGCTGTTTTTCCATAAAGCCAGCGATAGGAACGTAACCGTGATCCGATTTTAGCATACCGATGGTGCCA
>NZ_JAWOUO010001119.1:0-530 GCF_033339435.1 Vibrio sp. 378 | reverse complement strand
GGCAGGCTATCAACCGCCAACTATAGATTTGCCAAGTTCTTGCAAACTTCTGCTGGTCTCACCCATCTGTCCTACGAATGAGACAGCGATACTGTTCGAGAAGATACTTAAAAGTATGAAATTAACGCTTGAACAAGCCATGCATATCGAGCCTGAGCGCCTTGCAATGCTTGGTGAACATCAGTTGGAGTGGGTATGGTTTGCAGGCTGTGAAAGTAACAGTATGGAAAATGCTAAGCAGCTAACCTCGCCGTTATTGCAAGACATTGATGGCAACAATGAACAAAAACGCGCACTTTGGCAGCAAATTTGTTCTTACTCGTAACGTTTGTAAAAGATCGAATACCTAGCTTTATTGTGGCGCGGTATTTCGACCTAATAGGTTAAATCATGACGATTGAAATTCTCCCAATGTGCAGTGAGCATGTGGAGCAAGTTTGGCAAATTGAACAGCAAGCGCATTCTCACCCATGGGCAGAGTCGTTAGTGCGCGATTTGTCGAGTCGCGGTGCGTGCCATCATGTGATGGT
>NZ_JAWOUO010001118.1:0-530 GCF_033339435.1 Vibrio sp. 378 | reverse complement strand
GTCAGTACCTCCGCCCATCGCGATACCAATGCTAGACGCTTTCATCGCAGGCGCATCGTTAATACCATCACCAACCATCGCAACCGTGTGCTCAGTAGAAAGTTGTTCCACATAACGCACTTTATCGGCAGGCAACAAGCTCGCTTTGTAATCCAAACCAATTTGATGGGCTATCGCTTCCGCACTGCGTGGGTTGTCCCCCGTCAACATCACAGAACTCACGCCCAACATTTTCAACGTGGCGATTGCCTGTTGAGCATCTTGACGAAGAGTATCTTGCCACGCGATCACGCCAATAACTTCGTAATCGTGACGAACGATCACCACGGTTTTGCCTTGTTCTTCCAGTTCAATAACACGTTGTTCTACTTTCGAAGAAACAGGGAAGTCCGCTTTTGATGGCGCAATAACTTGCACTAATTTACCGTTCACCAAACCTGTTACACCAGAGCCGACTTGAGCAGTTTTATCACTTGCCTCAGGAATCGAAACGCCTTGTTCTTCAGCCCGCTTCACTAATGAAACCGCTA
>NZ_JAWOUO010001117.1:0-530 GCF_033339435.1 Vibrio sp. 378 | reverse complement strand
ACATGACATCTTTCATCGAACTATTGAAAGATGCATCGGTACTTAAAGTGCTTCACGCCTGTGGCGAAGATTTAGAAGTATTCCAAAATGCATTTGGTTGTACGCCATTTCCAATGGTCGATACACAGTTAATGGCGGCGTTTCTTGGCCACGGGCTGTCAACAGGTTTCGCAACGCTGGTGGAAGAATACTTAGGTGTTGCGTTGGACAAGAGTGAATCTCGCACCGACTGGATGGCTCGTCCTCTCACGCAAAAGCAACTTGATTATGCAGCGGCAGACGTTCACTACTTGTTGCCACTTTACGAAAAATTGCTCGATAAAGTCACTGAAGCTGGCTGGTGGGAAGCGGTGCAGCAAGAGAGCGACTTGTTGGTTTCCAAACGCATTCGCGAAACCAACGAAGAAAATGCGTACCTTGATATTAAAGGAGCGTGGCAACTTAAACCGTCAGAGTTAGCTGTGTTAAAGCCGCTAGCGACTTGGCGTTATCGTGAAGCAATCAAGCGCGACTTAGCACTAAACTTCATT
>NZ_JAWOUO010001116.1:0-530 GCF_033339435.1 Vibrio sp. 378 | reverse complement strand
CTTGAATTCTTCCTTACAACGTACGTGACCTAGTGAAACCAAAGTATTGGTCACTGTGGTACCAATATTGGCACCCATTACCATTGGAATCGCTGTCTCTACAGGTAGACCACCTGCAACTAAGCCCACAATAATAGAAGTTACAGTACTTGAGGATTGGATTAGGGCTGTTGCTACTAGGCCGATCATAAGACCAGCGATAGGGTGAGATGCAAACTCAAACAATACTTTTGCTTGGTCGCCAGTTGCCCATTTGAAACCGCTACCAACCATAGATACTGCTAGAAGAAGCAGCATGAATGCCAAGTTAGCCCAGCGTAACCAACGAGTCGTGCTCGAGATAGGCGCTGCTGTTGAAGTAGCTTGGTTCATCATAATTTTCTCCGTTGACCTTTAAGTTCGTTTTTCGGTCTTAAGTTGAAACTTCGGGCGATGTTAGAGAACAAATATTTCAGTAATATTACAGATTGATTTCTTTGGGCACTTTTTATTGTGCTTTTTAATAATTCAAAAAAAATAGCGGATTATCC
>NZ_JAWOUO010001115.1:0-530 GCF_033339435.1 Vibrio sp. 378 | reverse complement strand
TTCGATGCGCACGAGATTCGTGTTGCGATTCATGATGGTTACACATTAGAAGATCCACGCCGACCAAAAAATTACAGCCCGCAGCAGTACCTTCGCACTGAAGAGGAAATGTGTGAGCTGTTTGCTGATATTCCAGAAGCGCTAGAAAACAGTGTTGAGATCGCCAAGCGTTGCAACGTGACCGTTCGTTTAGGTGAATACTTCTTGCCCGCCTTCCCAACAGAAGGGATGGAAGAAACTGAATTCTTGGTCATGAAGTCGCGAGAAGGTTTGGAAGAGCGTCTAGAGTTCCTATTCCCTAATGAAGAAGAGCGCAAAAAGCGCCGTCCAGAATACGACGAGCGTTTACAAATCGAACTCGACGTAATCAACCAAATGGGGTTCCCTGGCTACTTCTTGATCGTAATGGAGTTCATCCAGTGGTCGAAAGACAACGCGATTCCAGTCGGTCCTGGTCGTGGTTCGGGTGCCGGTTCTTTGGTGGCCTACGCGCTGAAAATCACCGATCTTGATCCGCTTGAATATGACTT
>NZ_JAWOUO010001114.1:0-530 GCF_033339435.1 Vibrio sp. 378 | reverse complement strand
AAAAGGCTATTACGTCATTAGACCGAAGACCAATGTTGTATATGGTGGCATCCGTATTCTTGAACCGGATGTTGATCGCGTAGTGAAACAAGTGGTGCCAAACATCACAACGCAACCATACGCCGATGGCAAACTAGGTCGTAAAATCCCGGTTGCTCAAGTGCCGGAAATTGATTGGACGCATATTCCAAAAGATGGCTTGGAATACTGGAAGACCATCCATCAAATCATCCAAGAAAACCCAGTGGAAGAACGCGATCGTTTTGTTATGGCTCAGTTGAAGTTCTTAGGTATCGAGAAGGGTAAGCCGTTTAACCCAACAGAAGAGCAAAAGAAAATTCTGCTTGAAGCAAGTAAAGTTGGCCGAGCAATGGCGCAATCAAATGACTACACCAAGCGTTTTACACAGCCGTACTGGAAAGACACGAATTGGAAAGATGCCATCAGTGTGTCACTTGATCAACGAAGCGAAAACTACGATGAACTTGATGAACGTGCGGCTTGGTTCTACGAAGCGATCACGGTTTCTC
>NZ_JAWOUO010001113.1:0-531 GCF_033339435.1 Vibrio sp. 378 | reverse complement strand
TCTGAGGACAATAGAAAAGGGTTGACCGCAGCCAACCCTTTTATTTAATCGAAACCTTTTAGGCGTTTATTTAAGTTGAGATTTAACGTGCTCAACAATATCCGCCATCGCTACTGGAGGTTTCTCGCCAGTACGACGGTTTTTGTATTCGAAGTTACCTTCATCCATGCTGCGATCGCCAATCACGATAGTGTGAGGGATACCGATCAACTCGATGTCAGAGAACATTACACCTGGGCGTTCTTTACGGTCATCAAATAGAACTTCGATGCCCATAGCAGTTAGTTCCGCGTATAGCTTCTCTGCTGCTTCTTTTACGCGCTCAGATTTGTGCATGTTCATTGGCACGATTGCTACTTGGAAAGGTGCAATTGCGTCTGGCCAAATGATGCCGTATTTGTCGTGGTTCTGTTCAATCGCAGAAGCAACAACACGCGATACACCGATGCCATAACAACCCATCTCTAGGATTACATTTTTACCGTCAGGGCCAAGAACGCTACAGTTCATTGCTTCTGAGTAAACGTTACC
>NZ_JAWOUO010001112.1:0-531 GCF_033339435.1 Vibrio sp. 378 | reverse complement strand
AAGAAGGCATCCCCACTTTCAAAAGGGCGTTGAATGTTTGCAGAGTTATAGCAGAGTTAATCGCGTCAACAACATTCCAAGGTGGTAATTTAGTTAATCTCCGATGTATTTGATTGGGTAAACTCCAAACTACCCATACTCCGTAAATTACAAGAAATGCAGTAACAAATGGGCTTATCTCGTATACAGTTTTTGTAAACTCTCTTGCAAAACTCATCATTGGAGTTGGTTTTATATTTAGTCCTTTGAACAACACTGCATAGATGTATAAATGAGCAAGGCTACAAATAAGCATGATTAAACCAACACCTATGATAGGACCGACTATCCCTAAAAAACCAGCCCCCCTCATCTGTTGTTTACGCTGCAGCTGACTGACACAAATACGTATTACCTTATAGGCAGCTGTTTTTTTCTCAATTGCGTAGGCAACACCAATCGTAGTTTTATCAAAGAATGGAGCGAGCATATAAGAGATAACTGGTTTGTACCTATACCGGTCAGCCAGGTATTTCACAAATTTTGTTTCTG
>NZ_JAWOUO010001111.1:0-531 GCF_033339435.1 Vibrio sp. 378 | reverse complement strand
TGGGTATTGCAAGGCTCGTAACCGAAAGTTTAGGGCCAGTAGGTGGGGCGGCGATGTTGTATTCGCTAAGTTCAATCTTTTTATTGATTGTGGTGGGCATCCCAAAGTTATCTTACTTTTCTCCGAAGTATCTGATAGTTGGCGGCGCAATGTTTGTTTGCTATGAGATCTTTCTTGCGCTTGCTCTTGGGTATTCGAATTCGCGAGCTCAAGCGATTGAGGTATCTATCGTCAACTATTTATGGCCAGCACTGACGGTGTTGTTTGCCGTGTTGGGTAGCAACAAAAAGCCAAGTTGGCTGTTGTATCCAGCAGTAACCCTCGCGTTTATTGGTGTGGCTTGGACAGTGAGCGGCGATAACGGTTTATCCCCGACGCAAATCATCTCGAACGTAAGCAGCAATCCGCTGGTGTACTTCATGGCGTTCACTGGCGCGGTGATTTGGGCGGTTTATTGTAATCTCACACAGCGACAGCAATCGAAGCACAATGCGATCACGTTGTTTTTTATCGCAACGGCGGTTTCGCTTT
>NZ_JAWOUO010001110.1:0-531 GCF_033339435.1 Vibrio sp. 378 | reverse complement strand
GGCGGCATGAAAAAGCGCTTTATAGGTTTTTGTGGTGGGATATTCCGGGTGAAGCTCTCGTTCCCAGCCTTGAAGGCGTCCAGCAGGCACACCAGCGGCCCAACGCTCATTATCGACAGAGACATACAAACAAGTTTCATCATCGCCACCACCGATACGCTCCGGCATACGATCCGCAGGACCGGCACCCGCAGGTAGAATAATGGTTTTCGGTTCACTGCCTGATTGGCCAATTGCCAGCTTCAGGTTTGAGTAACCGATATCTACGCCTAGTACAAACATACTTATCTCCTGTGCACTCAAAGTGCTCTAACAGTTTTCAATCAACCGCTCAGGTCACGCTTGGGCATTTCCAAGTGCTCTGGCGGTTCACTCAAATGTCATTATCAGGATTCGGTGCTCTGGCGGTGGGTAGAAAGGTGACAAATCCTTTCATCTATCTGCCTATTGCATTTTCGCAAAAGTATGAGAATAGGCTCTGTTTGGCGGCGGATGACCTAGTCAAAAAAATCGAGACGCCAAACGTCGTTT
>NZ_JAWOUO010001109.1:0-531 GCF_033339435.1 Vibrio sp. 378 | reverse complement strand
TTTGCAGTGAATCTCCCTCCGGTTAAAGGGAGATGCGAAGAATGTGGTTTTACTTTGTTGGTGGAGAAGAAACTTGCCAGTGGTGTGAAATTGCAATGTGCCAACCGTAAGTGCCAGCACACTCAACAAGGGTAAATACATCAAAGGAATTAAAAAGGGTCGCATCGTGCGACCCTTTGTGGTTTTTGGGGCTAGATTTTAGCGTTATGCTTGTTTCGCAAACTCGTGCACGGCTGGGAATGCCATTGGATCTAAGACATCCGCGAGAGCGCACAATCTACGGTGCAATTCTCCTGGGTAGTCACCGCATACGTTGATGTGACCCATTTTGCGCCCTTCGCGCTTCTCTTTGCCGTACCAATGGATGTGACAACCATCCATGGCGAGCAATGCTTCTGGTAACGTATCTTCACCAAGAATATTCACCATTGAGGTTTCGCGAATCAGTTTGGTGCTGCCTAACGGCAAGCCGCACACGGCGCGCAGATGGTTTTCAAACTGACAAGTTTCCGCACCTTGCTGTGTCCAGTG
>NZ_JAWOUO010001108.1:0-531 GCF_033339435.1 Vibrio sp. 378 | reverse complement strand
CCAACAGCTTGCCTGAAGTGTGTGGCCGTGTGTGTCCGCAAGACCGTTTGTGTGAGGGTTCGTGCACACTAAATGATGATTTTGGTGCAGTCACGATCGGAAACATTGAAAAGTACATCACCGACAAAGCCTTTGAAATGGGCTGGAAGCCTGACATGTCCAAAGTGGAGTGGACGGATAAAAAGGTGGCAATCATCGGCGCTGGCCCTGCTGGTCTGGCAGCAGCAGACATCTTAGTTCGCAACGGTGTAAAACCTGTGGTGTTTGACCGTTACCCAGAGATTGGTGGCCTACTTACCTTTGGTATTCCTTCTTTCAAATTGGAAAAAGGGGTCATGGAAAATCGTCGTCGGGTATTTACCGAAATGGGCGTTGAGTTCCGCATGAATGTGGAAGTCGGCCAAGATGTGCAGATGCAAGAACTGCTTGATGAATACGATGCGGTTTTCTTAGGTGTGGGCACATACAAATACATGCGCGCCGGTTTGGAAAATGAAGACGCGCCGGGCGTTTATGACGCCCTACCATTTT
>NZ_JAWOUO010001107.1:0-531 GCF_033339435.1 Vibrio sp. 378 | reverse complement strand
GCCGGACAGTCCGCTTTTGGCGACATGTATGCCTGGTTCAAAAACGTCTTAATGTGGCCACTACAGGCTTATGCCGAGCACAATCCAGACTTTGCCTTAACTGCCGAAGAAGTTGCTTCAGAACTTTTGCCAATGCTCTCGCAAGCTGCCGAGCAGCAAGGTATCGACCAATATACTCCGGTTGCAATGGATTGGCTCAATGGCCGCCGAACCCCTTACGCAAACCAGCGTCTTAAAGGTGCCATTTGTGACTTAAACCTTGGTAGCTCATCACCTGCAATTTTCTCCGCACTCGTAGAATCCACTGCGCATGGCGCAAAAGCGATCGTCGATTGCTTTATAGAACAAGATGTCACTGTCGAACGCGTCATCGCCATTGGTGGCATTGCGCAAAAATCCCCTTACGTGATGCAAATGTGCGCCGATGTGATTGGTCGCGACATCATCGTGGTCGAATCAGATCAATGTTGCGCATTGGGGGCAGCAATTTTTGCAGCCGTCGCAGCTGGCGTTTACCCGACGACGAAATCA
>NZ_JAWOUO010001106.1:0-532 GCF_033339435.1 Vibrio sp. 378 | reverse complement strand
CTTCTTACCAAACAGAGCATCAGGTCGGCCCGCAATTTCTGCGTTCACACGCTCCATTGTGCGATCATCGATAGGGTAGACATGGTTTTTCTCTGCTTCTTTATCGAATAGCTTCTTCAGCTCCTCAAGCTTTTGAGGGTTAGATTTTGCTAAGTCGTTGGCTAAAGAGAAATCTTTCGTTGTGTCGTACAATTCCCATTTATCATCTTGTAGGTCTCTAAACTTGGTTGACCCCTCAGTTAAAGCCCAGCGAGTAACACGCGCTAGCCACCCTTCGTGATAGATGGCACGGTTACCTCCCAGTTCGAAATATTGAGGTTTGTGTCGTGTTTGTGCTTTTGTTTCCTTAAATGTATTAGTGAAGCTCACGCCTGCCATCGGGATTTGCTCAACACCATCGACTTCTTTTGGAACTGGTAAATTAGCGGCTTCTAGTACTGTCGGAGCAATATCTACAACATGAGACCATTGATCGCGCAAAGGCTGGCCTTTGTTATCGATTCCCGCAGGCCAACTCACGACCATACCATTT
>NZ_JAWOUO010001105.1:0-532 GCF_033339435.1 Vibrio sp. 378 | reverse complement strand
GCTTACCGGTTTGGAAACAAGGTGTGAGTTGTTTGCGTTGACACCACGCTTTATAAGCATTTAAACGCGCCAAGCCTGTGGTTTTGTCTTCAGGATCAACACCAATATAAGCAATGCGAGAGAGAGATTGCTGCTCAAGATGAGACAAAGCCATGTCTATCACGCCTTGGTTATCATAATTGATGGAAGAGACGTTATTGGTATCCATCGCAATCACCACAATGCGATTGCCCCACTCGGCTAAGGCTTGCTCATCGCACCCAGTAAAGCCAAACACGATCACCCCATCCACATTGCGACGCTTAAGCACGTTTAGATGCTCGTTGGTTTTGTCGCGATCAAATTGGCTTTCCATGATCACCGCGTCATAGCCAGCGGAATACAATGCATTGAGCATTGTACCAACAGCACGATTTTCGGATGGTGAGTCCAGACGGGAGATAATAACTCCAATGACTTTTTGGCTACCGCCACGCATTGATTGCGCAGATTTGGACGGTACATAGCCAGATTCACGAATGATTTGCTCTAC
>NZ_JAWOUO010001104.1:0-532 GCF_033339435.1 Vibrio sp. 378 | reverse complement strand
TTATGATGGAGCCGCTACACGGCGAAGGCGGCATCGTGCCACCAACTCCGGAATTTGCTCAAGCAGTACGTGAACTGTGTGATAAGCACAACGCGCTACTTATCTTTGATGAAGTTCAAACGGGTAACGGACGTACTGGTCATTTCTATGCTTACCAAGGTCTAGGCATCACGCCAGACATTCTAAGCACAGCGAAATCACTGGGTGGTGGTTTCCCTATCGGCGCAATGCTAACAACAGCAAAACTGGCTGAGCACCTGAAAGTGGGCACTCATGGTTCAACATACGGTGGTAACCCATTGGCATGTGCAGTGGCAGAAGCGGTCGTTAACGAAGTGACAAAACCAGAAGTGCTTGCTGGTGTTTTAGAGCGCGAAGCGCTGTTCCGCGCAGGTCTAGAAAAGATCAATGCGAAGTACAACCTATTCTCTGAAGTTCGTGGCAAAGGTCTATTGCTAGGCGCTGCGCTGAATGAAGAATGGCAAGGCCGTGCACGTGATGTGCTGGTTGCTGCAGGTAAACAAGGTCTATT
>NZ_JAWOUO010001103.1:0-532 GCF_033339435.1 Vibrio sp. 378 | reverse complement strand
AAGTTGAACGTCGAGTTCGTCATCTTCGTCGAGTGCTAAGTGCGCGAATACCGACGTAATCTATAGCGTGTTGAGCTTCCAACATTACGCTTTAGTTAACCCTAAAAGCTCAACACGCTGTAAACGCATATCGAAATAGATTTGTTCTAAGTGCTATTAACAGGCTGACCTATGTGGTCAGCCTGTTTGCTTTTATGGACATGGGTTAGAGTAGGTAGTACCGATCGCTTGAATGTCTGTTAACAGCTCATCACTAAGCTTGATATCGATGCTGTCAATGTTGGCTTTAAGTTGATCAAGGTTGGTCGCACCGATGATGTTGGAAGCGACAAATGGACGTTGATTGACGAACGCCAATGCCATTTGCGCAGGATCTAGGCCATGCTCACGTGCCAAGTTCACGTATGCTTCTGTCGCTTTGACGCCTTGAGGTGTGAAGTAACGAGCGAAACGCTCCCACTTAGTACAGCGTGCACCTTCTGGTTTTGCGCCATTTAAGTATTTACCACTCAAACAACCAAACGCCAGAGGT
>NZ_JAWOUO010001102.1:0-533 GCF_033339435.1 Vibrio sp. 378 | reverse complement strand
GGTTTTCTCAGTCGCAAGTGGTTAGTCGCTGCAAAGGGTGAGAAGTGGTACAACGATGTGTTTATTCCTCGAATTTCACCCATTACTTTGATCGCTTTGCTCGCCACCATCGTGCTGATGTTCAGCCTCAAAGGAGAGATGATTTTACAACTGCCAATGGATGTGTTCCGCGTGGCAGTCCCACTAGCGATCTACTTCGTATTGATGTTTTTTGCCAGCTTCTTTATCGGGAAGAGAATGGGCATCCCCTACGATAAAAATGCCTCCATCGCATTTACGGCAACGGGCAACAACTTCGAGCTGGCGATCGCGGTTTCCATTGCTGTATTTGGCTTGAATTCCGATCAAGCATTCGCTGGCGTAATTGGCCCGTTGATCGAAGTTCCGGTTCTGATTGCTTTGGTTAACGTCGCACTGCGGATGAAAACCAAATACAAAAGCTAAAATGGGAAACATTGAAACCGACCAGATAGCAATGTTAGGTACTAACTGGCAACGGTTTTGATGTACTCGCTGGGCGTTAAACCAAACTT
>NZ_JAWOUO010001101.1:0-533 GCF_033339435.1 Vibrio sp. 378 | reverse complement strand
AAGAAATGGTGTTCGACGCCGACAGTCTCGGTTCAAACCACAGCGTTTTACCCAATTCAATCTTTTTACTGTCGAGCCCAGAAATGGGTTCGATGACCTTGATGGGTTCGTTGGATTGACGTTCAGCATGGGCACCGAAAGACAATATAGATAAAACACTCACTGCGATAAGAGTTTTCATAATAACTTCCTTTTGACGTGATTTTCGACTCTCACTAGAGCGGCGCACTTCTTATGAAACCGCTGATAAAACAGTCGTTGGTGCGCTCGAAAATTACGGTATAGGAAAGGTGTTATTCGATAAAATGCAAAAATTCGATGGTTTTCATGGCAAAAAACGATGTTAAAAGTGATGGATTTTTGTACGTCAAGCTGGAGCAGGCTATTGTGAGTGTTGGTTACAAATTTGTCACAAATGTTTAAAGTTATTTATCGGACGAATCCTTGATTAAAGTCAATTTCAATCTGAGGTAGTGCGGCGTTCAAATACAACAAAGGGGGCGATAGTTCGCCCCCTTTGTTGTTCATCTGGT
>NZ_JAWOUO010001100.1:0-533 GCF_033339435.1 Vibrio sp. 378 | reverse complement strand
TGATGTTGCTGCTCAACTTGAGCTAGCGTTTCTGCCTTTTGTGGAGCTGATACATTTGTATCTGTATTTGCTTCTGTGATCACTTCGGAACTTGCGCTATAGCCTAAGCTTGCCACCAAATCGATGACTTGCTCTTGTGTCAGCAGAGTATGAATGCGTAAGTGCGTTGTCGAAGCTTCGAAAGAGACAACATCTTGATTGGACTCTAATAAAGACGAGAGTTTTTTAACGCAGCCACCGCAGCTTAGCCCCGATAGTTGGAGCTCATAATGGGTGCCAGCTTGGTAACCAAGGGATTCAATTGAGGCGACCACGTCAGATAAAGACGCATCCGTCTTTAATTCTACTGAGGTCGGAGACAAATTGATGATTTCAACATCGTGATTAGCGTGTAACGCTTTCTCTACTTTCCTTGCACAACCCATGCAGTTGAGCCCCGATAACGGTACAACGAACTGGTTCATAAACTTGTCCTCAATAATAGCGATGTAAAGAGCTTAAACCTTACATCAAGGGGAAGGTCAAGCATTTCA
>NZ_JAWOUO010001099.1:0-533 GCF_033339435.1 Vibrio sp. 378 | reverse complement strand
AAAAACATGGTCGCGATGCAAGGGTGGGGCACAGCAGATACCGAAGCGCTGATCTCATTCGTAACCAAAGACAAAGTGCCGGTATTTTCGGCATCTTACTCGGGCCACTTAACGGACCCTACGGGCAAAAACCCGAAAACAGCCAAGCCTGCTCCCTACAACTTTTTCTATGGCGCGTCTTATTCAGATGCCTGTCGTGCATTGGTGAAATGGGCGAAAGAGGATTGGGAATCAAAAGGCAATACCACGGCACCTAAATTTACTCACATTGGTGATAACCATCCGTTCCCGAATGCACCAAAAGACGCGTGTGCGGAATACGCCAAAGAGCTGGGCTTTGAAGTGCAAAACCCAGTGGTTGTCTCACTCAAACCGGGTGATTTCAAAGCGCAATGTTTGTCGCTAAAAGAATCCGGCACCAACTACGGTTACATCGCGAACCTAGGTGGCTCAGTCATTTCACTAGTGAAGTCGTGTAACACGGTTGGCACGGAATTCCAGTACATGGCGAATATCTGGGGTGGTGATAAACC
>NZ_JAWOUO010001098.1:0-533 GCF_033339435.1 Vibrio sp. 378 | reverse complement strand
TGTTTAATTAGGATTTCACGAAGTCGACGTAAACCCTCCACTTGAATTTGCCGTACACGCTCACGGGTAAGACCAATCTCTCGTCCCACTTCTTCAAGCGTAGACGGCTCATAACCAAGCAAACCAAAACGGCGTGCAAGCACTTCTTTTTGTTTTGGATTCAACTCTTCCAACCAATGGATCAAAGACGATTTAATGTCATCATCTTGAGTCGACACTTCTGGATCAGAGTTATTTGCGTCAGGAATAATATCCAGAAGCGCTTTTTCACCGTCACCACCAATTGGGGTATCAACGGAGCTAATACGCTCGTTAAGACGCAGCATTTTGCTGACATCTTCTACTGGTATATCTAATTGAGCAGCAATTTCTTCTGCAGTTGGTTCATGATCGAGCTTTTGAGAAAGTTCACGCGCAGTACGCAGATAAATGTTCAGCTCTTTCACGACATGAATAGGCAAGCGAATGGTGCGAGTTTGGTTCATCAACGCACGTTCGATCGTTTGACGGATCCACCAAGTTGCGTAAGTTGA
>NZ_JAWOUO010001097.1:0-533 GCF_033339435.1 Vibrio sp. 378 | reverse complement strand
ATTAGCTGAGTTTGCTGTTTGGATAGTTTGAATCCGTACTCCTTGCTCATGTACAGGTATGTACGTGCAATCGAGCCGCGAGCTCTGTCGGGTGGCATTACTTTGCGTTGCTTGAAGTTCACTTGCATGTCGCAGCGGCCATAGCTGACACCATCCATGCCGTTCCATTGGCTGAAGTTGAAGTTAGAACGGTCACCGTTCACCTCACCAACCGCTGGGGTCAGGTTGTGTAAATCCGCTTCCATGAGTTTAAAAGCCGTGTCGTTGCGCGAACAGTTTTTACGCCCACCGCTTTGCCAACACTGGAGCTGGTGGCCGAATTGCCAGGCAGGAACCACATGTTCCCATTCAATGCGAGCTGCGCGTTTTTCTTGTTTGCGAACTTGGTAACCGCAAGAGGCTAAGTCAGGAACCCCTTTTTTGCCTTGCCACTGGATATCACAACCGCAGTAAAAACTGCTTGGGTGGTCTTGATAGATTTTCACCGCTTCACGTTTGGCGGCAGAAAATGAGCTAGGAGGGGCAGAAAAAGC
>NZ_JAWOUO010001096.1:0-533 GCF_033339435.1 Vibrio sp. 378 | reverse complement strand
AAGACGCCAACTACCAAGCGACTCGTGACATCGGTAAGTTGGGCATCGAAAAATACTACGAAGATCTGCTGCACGGCACTGCTGGCTACCAAGAAGTGGAAGTCAACAGCCGAGGACGCGTGATTCGCACGTTAAAATACGTACCGCCAGTTCCGGGCAAAGACATTGTCTTAAACCTCGATATCAACTTGCAGCTTTACGTTCATCAGCTTTTGGATGGTCGACGTGGCAGCGCTATCGTGCTTGATCCTCGAGACAATGGGGTGCTAGCTATGGTGTCTAGCCCAAGTTACGACCCGAACGCTTTTGTCCACGGCATTTCTGGTAAAGCCTATCGCGATTTGTTGAACGATAAAAACCGCCCGTTGGTAAACCGCACAACGCTAGGTATTTATCCACCAGCTTCAACAATCAAGCCATTTATGGCTGTCGCAGCGTTGCAAGAAGGCGTAATCACGCCAAATACTACTCGCAACGACCCAGGTTATTGGCGCATTCCTAACTCAGACACTCGTCCATTCCGTGACTGGTTG
>NZ_JAWOUO010001095.1:0-534 GCF_033339435.1 Vibrio sp. 378 | reverse complement strand
ATCACTGCGACATCTGCAATTGTGTCCGCCGTTGTATTTTTTACCTCAATCGAATACGAAATTTCTTCACCATTTTCATAATGACTCCCAGAAGCAGGACTAAATGAAATTTCCACCTCTCCTGCAGCTAGAGCATTGGCAGAGGTAAATAAGGCAACTAAGAGTAAGGTAAAACAACGCTGAACCATCGACACAGTACTTTCCAATTTATATAAAATTCTTATGAATTACCGAGAGTAAAATGAACACAAAATCGTCAAAATTTTGAGGCGACGAATTTTTGACGACAATTAATCAATAAATGTCACGATATGGTCAATTTTTTATTTAATAACCATAAATAGGTAGATATATAATCTTATAATTGCACATCCAATAATTTATAACGTTCGAAAACCATAGGATCTGGCTATATCGTTAGATTTAAAACATGAATTAGTAGATAGGTGAAAGGTAACTGATTATGATATTTAAATTTATATGAAACGACGGTTATCAGAATTATCTGACAACAACTTCAAACTAGTAACACAG
>NZ_JAWOUO010001094.1:0-534 GCF_033339435.1 Vibrio sp. 378 | reverse complement strand
GTACTACTAGCGGCGGGTATCCCAATTGAAGGTCTGCCTCTACTCTTCGCTCTTGACCGTATCTTCGACATGATTCGTACGGCTCTAAACATTACTGGTGATGCAGCATGTGCGGTCATTGTTGATGCTTTAGTAGAAGAAACTGCCGCTGATGCGGAGTTACAGAAGCAAGAAGCTTAGTTTCCCAACAAATACTTAAAAGCCGCTCAAAAGAGCGGCTTTTTTTTCGATTCTTTGCATTACGTAACCATACAAATAGAAACTAATAGCATAATTTTTCTGAAGTGATATAACGCCCGTACTAACTATAAAAAACGTCAGATCTAGGTTGTATCATGAGTCTTAAGCTGTCTTTGGTTTCGCTTTCCAATACAGATTTGCCTATTGAAACAAAACAACAGGCACTGATCGATATTGTTCTTCGCTTCCTCACACCACAAGAGAGAGCCTCTCTCTTTGAGTCCATCACTCATCAACGAGAAACGAACTTGCTGGCACGCTATCCTGAGTATCAGTCCAAAAGTCTTTCTGTCT
>NZ_JAWOUO010001093.1:0-534 GCF_033339435.1 Vibrio sp. 378 | reverse complement strand
CGCGATCTTCTTGCAGATGTGATAACAAGCCAAGGTCTAAAGTATCCAGCAATTTCTTATGGTAGTAGTGCTTAATAGCCAGATCTTGCTCGAGCTGTTTTTTCTGCTCTTCAATCGCTTTCAGTTTCGCTTCAACCGGCGTTAGTGGTCTGTTTTCACTGACGTAATCTTCGTCTTCTGCTTTCGCAGCAAGATCGACCTTGACGACTTTCGATTCTTTTTCTTCATCTACGGAATTGAATGAACTCCCGACGCCTTTCCGTTTGAAAAACATAACTCCCCCTTACTAAGAAAAGAATTTCTTAATCCAACTTTGGTGCTCTTGTGTTGGGCTTTCTAATAAATGCGATATTTCCGCTAACGAAGCTTTTAAAGCACTATTTTTCTTAGATTGAACAATTGGGTTACCTAAATTGGCGCTCTCTATCGCAATAGCAAAATTATTTGGAACTAAATGTATCGCATGGCCACCAACTGCGTTTTCAATATCTTTTAAGGATATTGTTGATTTCTTTTCAAAACGATTAACTATGA
>NZ_JAWOUO010001092.1:0-534 GCF_033339435.1 Vibrio sp. 378 | reverse complement strand
GACATCCGCACTGTAACCATCGATTTGGCAGAGTTTGCGAAGAAAGTTGAGTTAACTGACGAAGAAATTCAAGCTTACTACAAAGCAAACCCAGATAACTTCACTCGTCCAGAGCAAGTGAAAGTGTCTTACGTTGAGTTGTCTGCTGAAGCACTTAAGAAGCAGATTCAAGTAACAGATGAAGACGTTAAGAAATACTACGACGAGCATCTAGACAAATACTCTTCAGAAGAGCAACGCCGAGTGGCGCACATTCTTGTTGAAGGTGATGATGAAGCAAAAGCACAAGCTATCTTAGATGAATTGAACGCAGGTGCAGATTTTGCTGCGGTAGCGCAAGAGAAATCTGATGATTTCGGTAGTGCTGAAAACGGCGGTGACTTAGGTTGGATCGAACGTGATGTTATGGATCCTGCGTTTGAAGAAGCTGCGTTTGCACTTAAGAACCCAGGTGACATGTCTGGTCTAGTAAAATCTGACTTTGGCTACCACATTATCAAGCTAGAAGAGCTGAAAGATGCCGTTGCAAAACCA
>NZ_JAWOUO010001091.1:0-534 GCF_033339435.1 Vibrio sp. 378 | reverse complement strand
AGGTTTGATGGTGGTCGCGAAAACCGTTCCGGCGCAAACTCGCCTCGTGCGAGCGCTACAAAAACGCGACATTACCCGTGAGTATGAAGCCATTGCGATTGGACGTATGACCGCAGGCGGTAAAGTGGATCAACCAATTGGTCGCCACTCGACTAAACGCACACTCATGGCTGTAGCTCCTTTGGGTAAACCTGCGGTAACGCACTACCGTGTAGCAGAGCACTTCCGTGAGCACACGCGTATCCGTCTGCGTTTGGAAACGGGTCGTACTCACCAAATCCGTGTTCATATGTCTTACCTACAGCATCCTCTGTTAGGTGATACTGCCTACGGTGGTCGTGCACGTATTCCTACTGGTGCATCGCAGGAACTGACGGACATGATTCGTGGTTTCGATCGTCAGGCGCTACACGCTGTAATGCTTCGTTTTGAACACCCGATAACTGGTGAAGAACTGGAATTCCATGCTCCAGTGCCAGACGATATGGTGGCAATGACTGAAGCGCTGCGTAAAGACACTGAAGAATACGGTCT
>NZ_JAWOUO010001090.1:0-534 GCF_033339435.1 Vibrio sp. 378 | reverse complement strand
TCGCTACCTTGTTGTTGCGCAACTTCATGCAGTAAACCACATTGTGCTTTCTGAATCAGTTCTGCTTGCTCTTCTTCCGTTACTAGCTTTGCTTTCGCCAGTTGTGGCATTAGGTCAATCAGCGGCTGCCACAATTTAAGCTGCATGTAAGTTGTTTTGAGTAAGTTCAAGACAATCGAGTTATTTGGGTATTGGCCTTTTAGCGATTGCAGGGTATCGAAAGCGGCTTCGAACTCATTATCACGAATAAATTGCTTGGCTCGAGTCAGTTCGACAGCGAGATGAGCATTCTCCTGTTGGCTAGCTAATGCAAGATAATGATCGCGTTTTGCTTTATCACCTTGACCTTGAGCAGCTTCAGAAGCAACGAGATAGCACAGTAGTGGCATATCGTGGTGATTTGCCCAACGAGTGACTTTCTTCTCAGCACCTTTCCAATCACCTTCAAGGAGCTTGATAATGCCTTCATTGGTGTAGCGACGAGAACGACGCATTTTACGTACGCTGAAGTAGTTCCAAGTGCTTGAGCTCGCG
>NZ_JAWOUO010001089.1:0-535 GCF_033339435.1 Vibrio sp. 378 | reverse complement strand
TATCATTACAGGGTTAGGCGATAGAGAAGAAGGAATGATCAAGTGGAAAGGTGAAGAGGTTGAAAAATCTCGTGATGTCTTCCACCAAGACTTGCTATTTCTCGGCCATCAAACTGGCGTAAAGCGCGAACTCACCGCATTTGAAAACTTACGTTTTTACCAATCTATTCAAAATAACAGCACTTCCGATGAAGAAATCTTTACTGCTTTAACCCAAGTGGGGCTTGCGGGGCGAGAAGATGTACCTGTAGCACAACTTTCTGCGGGTCAGCAGCGTCGCGTTGCTTTGGCTAGACTTTGGCTAAGTAAGCAGATTTTGTGGATTTTGGATGAACCACTAACAGCAATCGACAAACAAGGTGTCAAAGTGCTTGAAGCTCTGTTTGCTCAGCATGCCGATAACGGTGGCATTGTGATGTTAACGACGCACCAAGATATGTTTGCTGACAGCCCCAAACTTAGAAAAATAAAATTGGGTGATTGATATGATTTCGGCCATGACAACTATTATTCGCCGCGAACTCTTGATTGCATT
>NZ_JAWOUO010001088.1:0-535 GCF_033339435.1 Vibrio sp. 378 | reverse complement strand
GAATCCATCAACAAAAGTACATCTTTGCCTTGATCTCGGAAATACTCCGCGACGCGGTGACAAAGCAGTGTCGCTCTAAGTCGCATCAATGGTGATTCATCCGCAGTAGCTGCAATGATGATGGCTTGTTCTCTCGCTTCTGGCGTTAAGTTGCGTTCAATAAACTCACGAACTTCTCGACCACGCTCACCAATCAAACCCACCACAATGACGTCCGCTTCCGTGTTTTTGGTGATCATCCCCATCAACACACTTTTACCAACACCACTGCCCGCCATTAGACCAATACGCTGACCTTTACCGACCGTCAGCAAACCGTTGATCGCACGAACGCCAACATTAAGCGGGGTATCGACAGGACGACGCTTAAGGGGGTTGATCGGTTTAGGTTCAAGTGAAACACGATCGCCCCCTTTAAGCGGCATGCCGTCATCCAATGGCTCGCCTAAGCCGTTTACCACGCGTCCCATCCACTGAGAGCTGAGTTGCACGGTACTGTCGCCGTCTAATGGGATCACCTTCGCACCGGCAAACA
>NZ_JAWOUO010001087.1:0-535 GCF_033339435.1 Vibrio sp. 378 | reverse complement strand
TCGCAAGGAAGAACCAAAACGCAAGCAACAAAAGCGTCGCAAAGCGATTGAACACGTCATTAATGATCGCACTTGCCATCAACGTGTTTGGTTCCAATAGCTCAATCTGCTGTGGGTCGATTTGTTGGAACTGTACAGTGAGTTGGTCACTTAACCACGTAAAATCAACGTTCGAAAAGTACGCGCCCCAAAATAGGAATGGGCTTAGCATCAAAAAGATGAAAGGTTGCCATCCCCAACCACCACGCCGATAAAGCGCAAGAAAACAAGAGGTTGGAGAACGGAATATGTCCAACAACATTACGAGTGGGTTACTTGACGGGTTCATACACTTACCTTAGTTACATCTACGTACAGCTTAAGTTTTTGACCCGGTTTTAGGTACTTCTGCTTATGCAGCGAGTTCCATTTTACGATGTCGTTGCTCTTCACCTTGAATTTGCTTGCGATGCCACTGATGGTGTCGCCAGAGCGAACGTTGTAGAACACGGTACGAATCACGGCGCCTTGGTCTGATTTTTTCCAAATCACCAGC
>NZ_JAWOUO010001086.1:0-535 GCF_033339435.1 Vibrio sp. 378 | reverse complement strand
ACAGCAATAAGCTGTCGGATTCCAAACGGTCCACGTATTTTTGTGGCCACAGCGTGCGTGCTGCGTCGGTAAAAAATATCGCTTCGGTTTCACGGATGTGCTTTTTCAAAAACTCGCGATACGGCTGTAAACCACTTTCAATCAGGCCCTCAACGCTGGCAGAGTCTTCCAAAGAAATGTCGTGCTGTTTTACGTAGTCGTACGTTTCAAAGCCAACCGGTGCCATGATGAAAATCGACAAAATGATCGCCAAGCCATACAGCGCCATATTCGGCGGAATCTGTTGTACGCCAAGCGCATTTCGCAGCAGCGAAAACACGACCGCGAGTTTCACAAATGAGGTCGCCATCATGGCGATAAACGGGATCAATGCCAGAAACGCTAGGCTGACAATGAGGTTTAGCTCATCAGGTAACTGAATCATGCCGGCTCCTGAGTGCCGCCGAATAATTCAAGCACACGTACACCTAAATGATCGTTGACGTTTACCAGTTCACATTCACCAATGATTTTACCATTCGCGCGCAGTGTCACG
>NZ_JAWOUO010001085.1:0-536 GCF_033339435.1 Vibrio sp. 378 | reverse complement strand
TAATTTCTTACCTACTTCCTAAGAAGTTGGAAGCAATGAAAGAAGCAGAAGGTAAAGAACCTTCTGAAACAGACATCAAACCTAAGCGAATCGAAGAGCCTGTTCTTAAGGGCTTTGCAGCGCCAGCTCAAACCGCTCCAGCTCCTGTTTCTAAACCTGCGCCGGTAGCGAAGAAGAAAGAAGTAGAGCAAGAAGCAAAACCTGGCCTATTCAGCCGTTTGTTTAAAGCACTAGGTAGCTTCCTATTTGGTGGTTCTGAAGAAGTAAAAGAAGAACCAAAACAAGAAG
Source organism: Vibrio sp. 378 (assembly GCF_033339435.1). Taxonomy (NCBI): domain Bacteria; kingdom Pseudomonadati; phylum Pseudomonadota; class Gammaproteobacteria; order Vibrionales; family Vibrionaceae; genus Vibrio; species Vibrio sp. 378. The sequence goes on along the minus strand of NZ_JAWOUO010001085.1, from coordinate 248 downwards.
AGAAGAAATCAAACCGCGACAACAAGCGCAACAAACGCGATCGCAACGACCGTCGTCGTAGCAACCAACGCGATAACCGCGAAGGTCGTGAAAACCGTGATAACCGTCGTCGCCGTAAGCCTCGTGAAGAGCAAGCAAATGAGCAAAACGAAGCTCAACAGCCAGCAAACAAACAGCAACCAAACCGTAACCAGAAGCGTAAGCCAAAACCTCAACAAGCTGAAAAAGCTCAAGAGCCGAAAGCAAAC
>NZ_JAWOUO010001084.1:0-536 GCF_033339435.1 Vibrio sp. 378 | reverse complement strand
TTGCATTGGAGACGCAGTCTATCAGTTGTTTCGGATTGATAAAACCATGTATTTTATGAGGAAAAGAGTCGCTTCAACCAGCCGAAAAAGCCATTTGATGCTGTTGGGTTTGCCTCTTTACCTAAATAGAAGCTTTGCATTAGCTCTGTTCTGAACGCGTCAACATCAATACGTTTAATCACAAGTTCGTGCTGTAATGTGTTTTGTGTCTGCTCCGCGTGATCGTGCGCTAAGCTAAAATCCATGTTCAGATAGCCTTGAGTGAAGAGCCACAAATGGGTGATCAGAACAAGATCTTCTGCCGATTGATTGGTGAACTTGTCTGCCTGCTCATCCCCAAGCGTATCTGCCAAGACCTTTTGCATTTGCTGTGTCGAATGAGCGTGTTGTTCATACAACGCACTTGCTTCGATATGGGATTTCGTCAGGAGCCCGAGTAGGTGAAGCACTGGATTCGTTGCTGGCTTGTTTTCACATACGCGTGCAAACAACGGAGCTTGTTCTTTCAACCAACGCTTCTTGGCTGCTTTATGCTC
>NZ_JAWOUO010001083.1:0-536 GCF_033339435.1 Vibrio sp. 378 | reverse complement strand
GTGTAAAGTCACTAGGTTTTAACCAGCACGGACAGGATGTTAGTGTCGGTGTGATGCTTCCGGGCGAGTACACATTTGGTACGCAGGCTCCTGAGCGCATGACAGTCGTTAAAGGTGCTCTCGTGGTGAAACGCGTAGGTGAAGCCGATTGGACAACCTACAGCAGCGGTGAGTCGTTTGATGTTGAAGGTAACTCATCATTTGAGCTGCAAGTGAAAGACGCAACGGCTTACTTGTGCGAATACCTATAATCGGTACAAATGCTGAATTGCTTTAAGCCACCTTCGGGTGGCTTTTTTAGTTGCGTAATTTCCTTGAACTGGCGCACGAGATATCGCTTAGAATTCGGTATCTTGGCGCTATTTATGCGCAACTGTGTATATACTTAGTATAAGTACACCCATCAACCAAGGAGGAAGTGATGGCAGTACAACGCAAGCATTCTGATCTCCCTCCTCGCTACGAAGCGAGCGATTTAACGAATGAACAGCGACACCGCTTTACTGAAGTAGCGAACGCGGCGCACAAAAGACGCA
>NZ_JAWOUO010001082.1:0-536 GCF_033339435.1 Vibrio sp. 378 | reverse complement strand
GCAATCGGCGGAGGAGAACAAAGCACCACTTTACGACAACCAGCGATTTTTGCAGGCACGCCCAGCATCAATACTGTCGATGGCAATGGCGCGCTACCACCAGGAATATACAACCCTACTTTTTGAATGGGACGTGTCACTTGCTCACACATCACACCAGGTTGTGTCTCCACTTTAATTGGTTGTGGCTTTTGTGCTTTATGAAATTTAGCAATGTTGCTGTAAGCCTGCTCTAGTGCTTGTTTCATTTCCGCAGAAAGGCGCTCTGAAGCCGCATTAATTTCTTTGGATGGAACTCGGATTGATTCCGGTTTTACACGGTCAAACTTTTCTGTAAGTTCTAATAGCGCTGCGTCACCTTGAGTACGCACCTTTGCGATCACATCCGCAACTGCAGCGGTAATATTCGCGCCTTCCGCAATGGCAGGACGCTCTAAAATTGCATCTTGTTGCTCTTCACTCAGTGATTGCCATACAACAGTTCTCATTGCCGTTACTCCATCATTTTTTCAATTGGTAGCACTAGAATTGAGCTC
>NZ_JAWOUO010001081.1:0-537 GCF_033339435.1 Vibrio sp. 378 | reverse complement strand
TGAGCTGAAAACTTTACCGATGGCGAAAGCCAATATTGATGTCTCGATTGAGAGCAGCCAAATTACATTGGTTGCGGATAAGCCTGCTTTCTTTGTGCATGTGGAGTGTGATACGCAAGGTCGTTTTAGTGATTCCAGCCTCACTCTTCTGGCGAACCAACCTGTAACGATTGAGTTTTTGGGAGACGATCTGGCCGCAATGTCGGCATCATTACGGGTTTACCATTTGATGCAGTAAACACAAACTCAACGTTGAAAGGGGGCTTCCATGCTCCCTTTGTTGTTTCACACTAGAGCAAATTACGTTTTGCCCACGTGATGGCCTGCATGCGGTTTTTGACTTCGAGCTTACGGAAAATACTATAGAGGTGCGATTTCACCGTGTGCTCACTGACAAAGAGCGAATCGGCAATATCAAGGTTTGAGCCACCCTGACACAGTGCGGAGAGCACTTGCAGCTCACGACGGGTCAGTTCCATTTCGAGTTTCGTTTCTAGCTCACCGACGGTATTATTTAGGCTCAATAGGTAGCCAATC
>NZ_JAWOUO010001080.1:0-537 GCF_033339435.1 Vibrio sp. 378 | reverse complement strand
GAAGAGCTGATCCGCCGCTTCGCCGAAAGCTCGAACGAGACTGCCGGGGAGCACTTTACCCCGCGCGATATCGTACGGCTCACCACCTCGCTGGTGTTTGCCAGCGATAACGAAGCCCTGACCAAGCCCGGCGTGGTGCGCTCTATCTATGACCCCACCGCTGGCACCGGCGGCTTTCTCTCCTGCGGCATGGAGTACCTGCACGAGCTCAACCCGGCGGCCCGTCTGGCCACCTTCGGTCAGGAGCTCAACCCCGAGTCCTACGCCATCTGTAAGGCCGACATGCTGATCAAGGGCCAGGACATCAGCCATATCAAGCTGGGGAATACCTTAAGCGACGACCAACTGCCGTTTGAGCATTTCGACTATTGCCTCTCCAACCCGCCCTTCGGTGTGGACTGGAAGAAGGTGGAAAAGCAGGTCAGCGATGAACATCAGCGCAAAGGCTTTGAAGGTCGTTTCGGCCCCGGCCTGCCGCGCGTCTCGGACGGCTCCTTGCTGTTTCTGCTGCACCTGATATCCAAAATGCGCCCGGCC
>NZ_JAWOUO010001079.1:0-537 GCF_033339435.1 Vibrio sp. 378 | reverse complement strand
TAATGTTATAATGTAACATTATCGCACTTTCTACGCCATATCCCAAGTAAAACTATGAAAAGAGCTTTAATTCTTGCTGCTTCAGCCATGTTAACCTTGCCAGCGCAGGCGATAACAGTACTTACAAGCATTAAACCGATCCAACTGATGGTGACTGAACTAACGGAAGGCGTCACTACTCCTGAAGTGCTAGTTCAGTCAAACGCATCACCACACGATTATTCGCTGCGACCTTCTGATGTAAAAAAAGTCGCGTCTGCGGATTTGGTGATTTGGTATGGTCATGATTTGGAACCGTTTCTTGAAAAAGTCGTATCAAATAGAGCTAGTACACTGACGTTAAGCGAAATACCAAATCTAGCCCTTCGTGAGTTTGATAGTGCGCATTCGCATGATCACGACGGTCATGACCACGGTAGCCACGACCCGCACTTTTGGTTGGGTATTAAACCGGTTAAACAGGTCGCCCAAGCTGTTGTGAACAAATTGGCGGAAATCGATCCAGCTAATGCGAAAACGTACAGCAACAATCTTGTT
>NZ_JAWOUO010001078.1:0-537 GCF_033339435.1 Vibrio sp. 378 | reverse complement strand
TTGATCCTGCCTTCGGCGGGTAAAAAGGTGAAACACAAACAGCTCATTAAGAGAATTCACGAAAGCCACAAGCATATCGATCAAGAGAGTATCTCGCTGCTAAGAGAAAACTCATTGAAGAATCTCTCGCCACTAGAGCGATGGTTGATACGTTTTAGCTTGTTTGAAAGCTTTAAGAAAAAGCTCGAACTCGCGGGTATTTCGATGGGGTTTAGCCGCGTTATCTTCTTCACCTTTTTATCTGGGGTGGCGGTCGGTTTACTGCTCTATTTGTGGGGGCAAGTCTGGTACTTGTGCGCTGGGGTTGCGGTTGCTTGTTGGGTCTCTGCGTACTTTTATCTGCAAAAGAAAATTGCCGACCGTTTGATGAAATTTGAGGAGCAATTACCAGAGGCCTTAGACATCATCAAACGTGTATTGCAAGCCGGTCAGCCCATTACTCAAGCGTTTGGCGAAGTGGGCAGGGAAGTCAGCGCGCCACTTGGCCCTGAGTTCTTGAATACCTTCAACTTGCTCAATTATGGTTACGATCTGCGT
>NZ_JAWOUO010001077.1:0-537 GCF_033339435.1 Vibrio sp. 378 | reverse complement strand
TTGCCAGTTCGTGGATGGCAAGTAGCGATGCGTGAACAGGGTTATTAGCGAGGTGAGGGTAGGCCACATGACCTTGTGTGCCTTTTACGGTTAGGTCACCGGTAATTGAACCACGGCGGCCATTTTTCACAACATCACCCACAATTTCTGTACTAGAAGGCTCGCCAACGATGCACATGTCGATGTTCTCACCACGTTCCATCAGCGCTTCTACGACGCGAACGGTACCGTTAATGAAAGGACCTTCCTCATCAGAAGTGATCAAAAAGCCAATCGAGCCTTTGTGATCTGGGTGCTCGGCAATGAAGCGTTCAACGGCCACTACCATCGCCGCCAAAGAGCCTTTCATATCGGCCGCACCACGACCATGAAGGTAGCCATCGATGATGGTTGGCTCGAACGGTGGTGTATCCCATTGCTCTAGCTTGCCTGCGGGTACGACATCTGTGTGACCTGCGAAAGCAAACAATGGTGCTTCGTTACCGCGACGCGCCCAAAAGTTGGTGGTGTCTTCAAACACCATAACTTCAATTTCAA
>NZ_JAWOUO010001076.1:0-537 GCF_033339435.1 Vibrio sp. 378 | reverse complement strand
CGCACACGTATCCACACGCTTGTAGACAGGGTGGATGTCAAACTGGTCACGTAGACGACGGATTTCGCTTTCAGCCACACCTAACAGTTTAGATAGGCGCGCATCAGAGAAACCTTTACGTTTCATCTGGCGTAGAACTTCTTCTGTTAGACCAGCAAAGCCACCGGCTTTCACTTGCTCTTCTAGTTTAACTAGCTCTTCAATTTGAACTAGGAACCAGCGATCAATGTTCGTCAGGTTAAACACGCCATCCACTGACATGCCCGCACGGAATGCATCTGCGATATACCAGATACGCTCTGCGCCAGCTTCTTTTAGTTCGTGACGAATCTTAGTTAATGCGTCAGGTGCATCTAGGTCAACCATCTCATCAAAGCCAGTCGCGCCAACCTCTAGGCCACGTAATGCTTTGTGAAGAGATTCTTGTTGGTTACGACCAATCGCCATTACCTCACCAACTGACTTCATCTGAGTCGTCAGGCGATCGTTAGCGCCAGCAAATTTCTCGAAGTTAAAACGAGGAATCTTGGTCACTAC
>NZ_JAWOUO010001075.1:0-537 GCF_033339435.1 Vibrio sp. 378 | reverse complement strand
CTAGAGCTAGTAGACGTTGCAGACCTAGTAAAAGACGTTGAGTTCAAAGTATTCTCTGGTCCAGCGAACGACGAAAAAGGCCGCGTTGCAGTTATCCGTGTACCAGGCGGTGCAGAGTTAACTCGTAAGCAAATCGACGGCTATGCAGAGTTCGTAGGTATCTACGGTGCAAAAGGTCTAGCATGGATGAAGGTGAACGACCGTGCAGCAGGTGTGGAAGGTATCCAATCTCCTGTAGCTAAATTCCTAAGCGAAGACGTGATCAACGGTATCCTAGATCGCACTCAAGCGGAATCTGGCGACATCATTCTATTTGGTGCAGATAAAGCTAACATCGTTGCGGAAGCACTAGGCGCACTTCGTCTTAAACTAGGTAAGGACCTAGGTCTGACTAAAGAAGGCACTTGGGCTCCTCTATGGGTTGTTGACTTCCCAATGTTCGAGGAAGACGACGAAGGCAACCTACACGCGATGCACCACCCATTCACATCACCTCTAGGTGTGACAGCGGAAGAGCTAAAAGCGAACCCAGCAGTA
>NZ_JAWOUO010001074.1:0-537 GCF_033339435.1 Vibrio sp. 378 | reverse complement strand
GTACGATGGCGAAAGCTTGGAGAGCTGGCAGATTAGAAGCTCCTGAATTGGAAGAATATGTTGCGATCGCCAGTGAAATGATTCGTATGACGCCCGCTGATGTTGTGTTTCATCGTGTCTCTTCCGCAGCTCGTCGTCCAACGTTGTTGTCCCCGCTTTGGTGTGAAAACCGTTGGTTAGCCATGACTGAAATTGGTCGCGCATTAAATAAAGATGGCGCTCAAGGCAGCTTAATAGGAAAACCTTTTATCTACACGAAGCCGGAATTAAAAGCAGATTGCTCAATAAATAACTGATATATTTTTAGCAGTTTGCTTTATAGGTGGAAAAATGGATCAGTTACTTAATTGGCTTTGGAATGGGCAGGAGAGTTATGGATATATTGTCCTGCTATCGATAGTCAGTGCGATTGCGATAGCACTTATCTACTTTCGTTTCCAAAACGCACTTAAGCAGCTTATTACTGATTCGCCTTATCCAGTGCTGGTGCTAGATGCCAGCCATGGACAAATCCTACTTTCGAATCAAGCAGCGATG
>NZ_JAWOUO010001073.1:0-538 GCF_033339435.1 Vibrio sp. 378 | reverse complement strand
GGGCGCGAACAGTGTTCGTCAAGGCCGCTTCGAGCAAGCCAACGGAGGCACGCTCTTTTTGGACGAAATCGGGGACATGCCGCTGGATATCCAGACACGTTTGCTGCGCGTGTTGGCGGATGGTCAGTTCTACCGTGTTGGTGGTCACTCTCCGATTCGTGTCGATGTACGTATTGTCGCCGCCACGCACCAAAACCTCGAAAAGCTGGTACACCAAGGCGATTTTCGTGAAGACTTGTTCCACCGCTTGAACGTCATTCGCGTACAAATTCCTGCGCTTCGTGAACGCAAACAAGACATTGAAAAGCTCACACAACACTTTCTGGTACGCGCCGCAGATGAGCTTGGAGTGGAAACCAAAACCTTGCACCCGTCGACGGTCGAAATTCTCAATCGACTCAATTGGCCGGGCAACGTACGTCAGCTAGAAAACATTTGTCGCTGGTTAACCGTGATGGCGAGTGGTAGTGAAGTATTACCGAACGATTTGCCTTCAGAGCTTTTGGAAGAGAAGAAGACCGTTTCGGATTCAACCAAA
>NZ_JAWOUO010001072.1:0-538 GCF_033339435.1 Vibrio sp. 378 | reverse complement strand
AGTAGAAGCGGTTGCAAGGATGTAACTGCGCTCTTCGGCCGCTGCATTTGTCGCGATACCAAAAGATGTCACAGCAATAGCCAGTGCTTTTACGAGCTTATTCATTTTCATTATTACTCTCCGTGTAGTCGTTTCACGATTATGGATTTACATCATGTTAAATCTTTATTAACAACAAAACGCTAAGAGCAACTTAAATGCCAATTTTCAACTCATTGTTTTTATTTAATAAATATAATCTCCCAGCCCAAAATGAGCAAAAACTCGCTCATTTGCCCGTAAACCAATAAGCAAGATATTGCCGACGATAGAATGAGACTAAGCGGTACAACCTCGCAAAACGTTAATGAATTGTGATCGATACAAAAGATTTGCCCTTTTTAACCATGAGCAAGTTTTTGCCGATAACAAACAAGCATTCAACTCTGTCGCGAAGTGTCCCAACGCAACAGCTCTTAGCGAAATAGGTCTAAAAACGTATCTACTTCATATCAAGTCGAGCACCACCATAAATTAGCGTTCACTTACTGAGCAATGC
>NZ_JAWOUO010001071.1:0-538 GCF_033339435.1 Vibrio sp. 378 | reverse complement strand
TTTCGCAAACTTTTTCCACAGATGAACTCAGTTTGTTATGGCGCGCTAAGTACAATCAAAACCTGTTCCAAAATCAGCTAAAAGCCTCGGTTCAGTACAAAGAAGAGTTAACGCAAAAAGCAAATGAGCTTATCAAGCTTAGTACCGAGTCGCAGTGGGCAGCCAATGGCTGGGAAAAGCTCGCTCAAAGTTGCAGACATAATAATGAAACAGCGAACCAAATCAGTGCAGAATGGTATAGAGAAAACGCTCAACAACTGGCTAAAGACTATACGACCCTCTCCTCGCAATTTCTGGGATTGGCCCACCTTTATGACAAAGAAGCGAGTGCATTAAAATACACCCAAGGCTCTCGCCATTAAACTGTTACAAAATGGGACTGTTCCCCTTAATAAAATTGATTAACAAATAACCAAACCAGCCATTTTATAGAGACACACGTCACAATAATGCTTTACTTACGCGCATTTTTTGGTTAATTTACCCATTAACAAAATTTAATAAAAAGTCACATTTGGCTGGAGATGATGCTACAAAA
>NZ_JAWOUO010001070.1:0-538 GCF_033339435.1 Vibrio sp. 378 | reverse complement strand
AACTTCAACGCCACATCGATGCGATTGAGCATGGATTCTTTGATGGCCGATTTGATCACTGGGATTTTCAGTTCGCTAGATGTCATTTCACGGCGAGTGTCGTTCACTTGGCGCTGCAATTTGAGTAGCTCAATACGCGGAACAACGCCTTCATCCGCCAACGGTTGGGTGATATCCAGTTCTTTCTTCGCGTATTGGTAGCTTTGGCGTAAGTTACGCACTCGCGCTTCAATCTCGACCAAGTCTTGCTGTTTTTGCTCAACTTGTTGATCGATCACCGACAGTTGGTTGCGTAGGTTATCCAAATCTTCGCGGTATTCCGCTTTCTGACGCTGAGTTAATTGTGGCTGTGTCTCTTTCAATACCGGTGGGAAAGTCAGTTTACCGTATTCGCGAACGACGCTTTTTTCCCAATCTTGAATATTAAAATCGCGATTGACGGCAAGGCTGTTGATAGAAGCAGAAAGTTGTAATACCGAGGCGGTCAGGTTGGCAACTTGTTGTTCACGTTCGCGGGAGTCCGAGCGAAAACGAGTAT
>NZ_JAWOUO010001069.1:0-538 GCF_033339435.1 Vibrio sp. 378 | reverse complement strand
ATGTTGCCTTGTTGAACGTCTGCGATGACTGGCGCAGTTAACATTGCTTGTTGAGCAGCGGCAGTGCTTTTTTTGAGTTGTTCGAAAAATAAAGTCATAACCTTCTCCTTAAGAAGCCGTTAACTAAGATGCAGTTTGGAAAGACGTAATGTGTTGCTGAAAGGGCAAATCGATGCGTTGGATCTTTTGCGCTTGCAGCGTTAATTCAGACGTTGTGCTCGCTAATAACTGAGCCACATCATGTTCGATTTGATTTCGTTTGAGCTTGCCGTTATCCGTGTACCAACCAGAGATGGCTCGTGGGTTGTCCAGCAGCAATAAGGTTCGGATTTGAGCGTAATCGGGTAGGGTTCGGTTTAATGCATGAACCTTTGCTTCGACGTCTTCGCTATTGGCAACGACAGCGCATAATGTTTGTTGGCTATCGCCTGTAACGATCAGCGGCGTCATCGGCAAAAACGCCAACGCTTCTGATTCAATCCATTCCGGTGAGACATTTCTGCCGTATGCGGTGACGATAAGGTTCTTCTTGCGTCCT
>NZ_JAWOUO010001068.1:0-539 GCF_033339435.1 Vibrio sp. 378 | reverse complement strand
ACAAACAACCAGCGATAGACAATCGCAAGGCCGGAAACATGATAAAGTGGGAGCGACAACAGCCAAGTATCTTGTTGATGGAAGGTGAACTCACAAAGTAATCCCTCTGCCGAAGCGAGGTGCTGTCGATGCGTATGTACCACCGCTTTCGGTGCCCCCGTTGAGCCTGAGGTAAACACAATCGAAGCCAACCTGTCATGCTGATAGTCGTCCTCAGTGTTTTCAACCACGGTATCTACCGTAGGCAAAGTGAGAAAAATCGCATTTAATGCTGCTTTCTCTTCGCTAGAGTAAGTGAACTCACAATCCGGAGTAAACCAAACAAAACGTGTTTGATGATCGCCGTACAGTGTGCAGAGCTTACCTTGTAGCGCCTCAATTGGCTGAGGCATAGTCAACGCGGTGATAGCGCCTAACTGTTGCGCAGCTAAATAAAACAATACTGTTTCAACTTGGTTCTTCCCTACCAGAGTCACCACATCATCGCGCGTAACACCTTGCTGCAAGAGCGATTGCGCGTATTGAGTAACACGAAGCGA
>NZ_JAWOUO010001067.1:0-539 GCF_033339435.1 Vibrio sp. 378 | reverse complement strand
GTGAATGGACCGACGGTACACTCTTCACCAACGGTTGCACCTTCAATCACACTGTAAGGACGAACGATAGTATTATCGTCGATTTCACAATCTTTCAGCACACAACCAGTGCCGATAATCACGTTATCACCCAGCGATACGTTACCTTCAATGATCACGTTTGCATCGATTTCACAATCCATACCGCACTGAAGCTCACCGCGTAAGTCAAAACGCGCAGGGTCACGCAGCATCACACCTTGTTCAAGTAGTTTTTGAGCTTGCATCGATTGGAACGCGCGCTCTAGACGAGCAAGTTGAGCGCGATCATTAACACCTTCTACTTCAATGGCATTCACTGGGTGAACCGCTTCAACGGCACGCCCTTCGTCGTGCGCAGCAGCAATAACGTCTGTTAGGTAGTACTCACCTTGAGCATTGTTGTTGTTTAAGCCTGACAACCAACGCTTCAGATCACCACCAGTCGCAACCATCACGCCAGTGTTGATCTCTTTAATTTGCTTTTGTTCTTCGCTTGCGTCTTTTTGCTCAACGATAGC
>NZ_JAWOUO010001066.1:0-540 GCF_033339435.1 Vibrio sp. 378 | reverse complement strand
AAGTCGTTAAAATAATGCCCACCATTTTCACTCCAGCTCAAATGGTCAGAGACAAACATCGGGTCAATGGCATCAATCAACGCTTTCAGTTGAGCTAGGTGTACTTGGCTAACGCGTTCAACAGAGCCTAACGACAAACCAATTCCGTGGCAGCTGATCTGGTATTGCTCTCGCAAAGTGTGTAGATATTTTCGTTCGGCTGCATTGGGTTGAAAGTAGTTCTCGCTGTGAATTTCTAACCAAGACAGTTCTGGGCGTTGTTGCTGAAAAAAGTCCAAATGAGGAGTCCGTAAACCAACGCCAACAAGAGGGTGAAAATCGTAGTGTTTCACGTGAAACTCCTTTTCGAACTGGATGAGAAGAGGTTGTGGGGTGTGAGTTGAGCCATCACACGCCCACAACAATTAACGGAGAAATTAAGATGCGCTGGTGCTGCCGCCAGTCAATTTGTCGCAAAGACCTTTTGGAACCACCACAAATGCGTCTTTCTGGTGGTCTTGTTTTGACGTGCCGGCGCAAGAGCTGTTCTTCGTCGCACAG
>NZ_JAWOUO010001065.1:0-540 GCF_033339435.1 Vibrio sp. 378 | reverse complement strand
CGATGGTCGCAGACAACTTAAACAAGATGCTCTCGCTAAACGAGACTATTGCCGAGGTCATTGCTAGGCTAAAAGTCTTCACCCGTAAAACTTCTCATGAACCTCATAATGAAGTGTCGATACTCCACGATGCGGTGCACAATGCCACCAGCATATTGAGCAATAAGTTGATCAAACAAGGCGTCACGCTCAAAGTACCGACGATCGACCACGAGGTGAGGCTCGCCATTCACAGCGTTGAACTAGAACAAGTGCTCATCAATCTGTTCCACAACGCTGCGCAAGCGATGGATGGCTATTGTATTGATCCGCAAATTTCCATCGCGATTCAATGCCACGATTCGAGCTGCTATATTCTGGTGTCAGATAACGGCCCGGGGATGTCTGACGAGGCATTGGCGAAAATCTTTGACCCGTTTTTTACCACCAAACCAGAAGGGCTCGGACTGGGTTTGACCATTTCAAAACGTATTTTAGAAAGCTATCACGGAGCGCTCAGCGCCTATAACCACCAAGGGACGCAATCGGGTGAGTCAGGCG
>NZ_JAWOUO010001064.1:0-540 GCF_033339435.1 Vibrio sp. 378 | reverse complement strand
CAGTGGCTTCGGTCGGTGATGAAATGCGCGATAGATCAGCCGTTTGGCTCGATTCTGAATCCAACATAAAGTGAGCTGAGGTTACGATGCGATCGTCTTGAGTCAGGCCTTGTAGTACCTCGATTTTGTCGTCAGCTTCACGACCGACTTCGATGCGCGTTGAGCGGTATTTGCCGTCTCCCTCAGACAGCACGACGCGAGTCATACCCCCCGAGCGGATAACGGACGACTTGGGAATGGTTAACACCGCGTTGTCGCTGACAGGTTGCAAGGCAATATTGGCGAACATGTTCGGTTTCAGCTCGCCATTGGGATTAGAGAATTTAAGACGAACACGAAGCGTGCGCGTTTTAGGATCCAAAATTGGATACACATAATCGACGCTGCCTTGCCACTCTTTACCCGGAATCGCATCCAACGTCATAGTGGCGTCGCTGCCTGCTTTCATCCAATGAGCTTGGCGCTCAAACACTTCGGCATCCACCCATACGTTTTCAAGTGGGCCCGCGCTGATCACCGCTTGAGCAGGGGATAGGTAAC
>NZ_JAWOUO010001063.1:0-540 GCF_033339435.1 Vibrio sp. 378 | reverse complement strand
AAGAAAAATACAGCAAAGAAATCATTAAGCTCATTGATGGCGTAGAAGAAATGGCCGCTATCGGTCAGCTTAACGTTACGATGGAAGGCAGTGCTGCGTCGTCTCAAGTAGACAACGTTCGTCGCATGCTGCTTGCCATGGTGGACGATTTTCGTTGCGTTGTCATCAAGCTAGCAGAACGAATTTGCAACCTTATTGAAGTCAAAAAAGCGCCGGACGAAGTTCGACGTGCTGCGGCAAAAGAGTGTGCCAACATTTATGCTCCACTGGCTAACCGCCTAGGTATCGGTCAGCTTAAGTGGGAAATCGAAGACTACGCTTTCCGTTATCAACAACCGGACACTTACAAGCAGATTGCAAAGCAGCTTGCTGAGCGTCGTATTGTCCGTGAGCAATACATCAAAGATTTTGTCGAAGACTTATCTCAAGAGATGAAAGCTTGTGGCATTAATGCCGAAGTCAGTGGTCGTCCTAAACACATCTACAGCATTTGGCGAAAAATGCAGAAGAAGAGTTTGGCGTTTGATGAATTGTTTGACG
>NZ_JAWOUO010001062.1:0-541 GCF_033339435.1 Vibrio sp. 378 | reverse complement strand
TGAATGTGGTATTCGCCGGAAACCAATCGATTTTAGAACATGATGGCAGACGCTACATCAACTTCTCAAGCAACGATTATTTGGGCTTAGCCAATGACCAAGCGCTTGTACGTGCTTGGCAGCAAGGTCTGAGCGTTTATGGCAGTGGCAGTGGGGCATCACCCATGGTGACTGGCTTCAGTGCTGCGCACTGCAACTTAGAAGCGGCGTTAACTGAATGGTTGGGCTTCGAGAGGGCGATATTATTTGGCTCTGGTTTCAGTGCTAATCAAGCGTTGCTTTTTACTCTGCTAGAAAAATCAGACGTATTGATTCAAGACCGATTAAACCACGCATCTTTGATGGAAGCAGGGGCACTATCAACGGCGAAAATGAAGCGTTTTAAGCACAACGACATTAAGCATTTAGAAACGCTGTTTACTAACGAAGGCAATCATCTGGTCGTGACTGAAGGTGTCTTCAGTATGGACGGCGATTGCGCGCCGTTGAAAGACATTGCGGAAGTAGCTCGCTTACGTAATGCATGGTTAGCAGTAGATGA
>NZ_JAWOUO010001061.1:0-541 GCF_033339435.1 Vibrio sp. 378 | reverse complement strand
TAAGAGAAAGAAAAGGCCGACCAAGTCACACTTTACCCATCGAAACGTTTCGATGAACATTTTTAAAGCCCACAAAAACCCTACGGTTTGTGCCCGCGAAAGCAGAAATACGTCCAATTACTGAGAAAGCCTCTAGTTAACGGGAAGGAAATCTGCCACATCATCACATTTCTAAAATGGTTGTCTGATTTTCGAGAACACCCACCTTACAATCTGGTTACAATTTGCAAAAAATATATCATCCGTTCAGTACCGTTTAGGTAAGCAACGTTTGTAGGGACACAAACGGAAGTCGAAGAACCATAATGAAATTAAGCAATCGAGTTATCTTGCTTGTCGCACCCGTGATCATTTTGAGTGCGCTGGTATCGAGTTACATCATCTATAGCATTCAAAAAGTAACACTCATCAAGCGCGAAGATAGCTACATACAACTTCAGATGGAAAAACTGGCGGGGCAATTTCGACAAGCCAATATTTTTCTTAACAGCTATGCGTACACGCTGAGTAAAAGTGATGTGCTGCAGGACTATTTTATCAA
>NZ_JAWOUO010001060.1:0-541 GCF_033339435.1 Vibrio sp. 378 | reverse complement strand
AAGAAATTATCGCTGCATTTGCCCCAATTCAAACACGCGGTATTACATGGGCGCTCGTGGTTCAACTTCCAGAAAAAGAGGCGTTTTCACGCATTCATCAACTGGAAAAGCTCTTCGTTATCGCCATGCTAATCGCGATCATTCTTGTGGTGATTGCATCGCATTATTTGTCCAACTTCATTACATCACCACTGCTGAAGCTGACTTGGGCGGCGGAGAAAGTATCCGCTGGCGACCTCGACGAAACGACATTCAATACCGAGCGTAAAGATGAAATCGGTCGCTTGGCTATCAGCTTCGAACGTATGCAGCGCTCGATTCGAGAAAAAATCCAAACCATCAAACAGCAAAACGAAGAACTTGAAAGCAACATCAAGCTGATTCAGAAGCAAAATGATGAGTTGCAACTGGCTGATAAACTGAAAGATGAGTTCCTCGCAACAACCTCGCACGAATTGCGTACACCGCTACATGGCATGGTTGGGATAGCAGAAACCCTTGTGTCAGGAGCAAATGGAGTCATTCCCGCCAGTCAAAAATA
>NZ_JAWOUO010001059.1:0-542 GCF_033339435.1 Vibrio sp. 378 | reverse complement strand
CTGGCGTACGCATCAAGGGTGATGTACCTCTATCAGAAATGTTCGGTTACATCGGTACTCTACGTACAATGACATCTGGTCGTGGTCAGTTCTCTATGGAGTTCTCACACTACTCACCATGTCCAAACAACGTTGCTGAGCAAGTAATTGCTGACGTTAAAGAGCGTAACGCTAAGAAGTAATTCTTAAGTTAACTCTATGATTTTAAAGCCCCGCCTCGTGCGGGGCTTTTTATATCTATGGCCGAAAGTTGTTTGAAGAGTCATCAACGTTCATCTTTTAAGTTTGCTTTACTTTGATGCTGAGATGCTGGCTAACATTCATCACCGAACTTGGTCGTTCTCTTGCTGTTTAGCAAAACTCCTTTTGAAGTAAGACGTGCTTATTTATCGAGCTCGATAATTTCAAAATCTTGTGTCACTGACTTTTCAAATGTGTCTATCTCTTCTTTTAACCACTGGGCAAATAGTTGTGCTTTTGGTCGCTTCAAGTAACCCTTGGGTGCACATAGGTAGTACGCAAATCTAGGTTTTATCGCGATG
>NZ_JAWOUO010001058.1:0-542 GCF_033339435.1 Vibrio sp. 378 | reverse complement strand
GGGTGCAACCATTGGTCGTAGTATTGCTTACGCATGGGGTGTGCCTGCTGTTCCTGTTCATCACATGGAAGGTCATTTGCTCGCGCCAATGCTAGAAGATAACCCACCACCATTCCCATTTGTGGCGGTGTTGGTTTCTGGCGGCCACTCGATGATGGTGGAAGTAAAAGGCATTGGTGAATACAAGATTCTAGGCGAATCCATTGATGATGCAGCTGGTGAAGCATTTGATAAGACGGCTAAGCTGATGGGGCTAGATTACCCAGGCGGTCCTCTGTTATCTAAGCTAGCAGAGAAAGGTACTCCGGGTCGCTTTAAGTTCCCACGACCAATGACCAATGTGCCGGGTTTGGATATGAGTTTCTCGGGTTTGAAAACCTTCACGGCAAACACGATTGCAGCGAATGGCGATGACGAGCAGACTCGTGCTGATATTGCGTACGCTTTTGAAGAAGCCGTGTGTGCAACGTTGGCAATTAAATGTAAGCGTGCATTAGAGCAAACCGGTATGAAGCGTATCGTTATTGCTGGTGGTGTAAGTG
>NZ_JAWOUO010001057.1:0-542 GCF_033339435.1 Vibrio sp. 378 | reverse complement strand
TAGTTGCTGGCTGATACGTCGTAGTTGGTGAAGTTGCAGCGGCCACCACCAGAGATAAGGATTTTACGTCCTGGCTTTTTGGCATGATCCAGCACAAGCACACTGCGTCCGCGCTTGCCTGCTTCTGCAGCACACATCAAACCCGCGGCTCCCGCGCCAATTACAACAACATCAAATTTCTTACTCATCGGTCGCTCTTAGGCTCTATCCAAAATCCAAAACAATAAAAAAGGATGTGCTTATTGCACATCCTTGCTTTCTAAGAGCGCCATTCTACCGACAAATGTCGAAAGGGAAAAGCGCTTAAATTCCAAGCATCGCCTAGTACGGCTTAGCTGGAAAGACCTACAAGATGAAGGCCGCCAGTAGGGTAACACCAAGCAACGCGGTTGATAGCACAAACAACTCACGCACCCGTTCACACTTACCTGTGAATATCTCATCATGGTGATGGTGATACTCTTTGCTTTTTATGTAGTGGAACAAACGCACCTGTTTGGTGACGTTACCGTGAGTGGTGAAGAAACCATTGCCATCCACTT
>NZ_JAWOUO010001056.1:0-542 GCF_033339435.1 Vibrio sp. 378 | reverse complement strand
AGGTTCTGGTCGACGTTACCTTGAATCAACGCCACTTTGGTGGTGTCTTCTGGGCGAGGTGTCACCCAATCATATTGGCGAATCCCAAAACCTGCGCTCATCAAAACAACAGGGATGATAATCATCAACCACTGTTTGTGAATCCACGCATATGCTAATGCACCTGCACTAATAAGAACAAACAGCGTGAGCAGTTCTACACCACCGATCGGTGCAAAGCTTGCTAGTGGCGCATCAATTTGACTATAGCCCAACCACAACCAAGGGAAGCCGGTCATCACCCAACCGCGTAACCAATCGGTAATTAACCATAAGGCTGGTGCGGCAAGAAGCGCTTTACTGAGGCTAAATTGAGGGAAAAACTTATTGTTTAGCCAAGCGAACAATCCGGAATAAGCTGCAAGGTAGGCAATGAGCATACCCATCAAGAAGAGGTTCGCAATCAGCGGCATCCCGCCGAAGCCAGAAATGCTGACATAAACCCAGCTAACACCTGTTGCAAATTGGCCTAACCCCCAAGCATAACCTATCCAAAGCGCGCG
>NZ_JAWOUO010001055.1:0-542 GCF_033339435.1 Vibrio sp. 378 | reverse complement strand
TCGTTATGCGCTTAGTAAAAATGATCATGGCGCTTACACCTTACGGTATTGCTGCATTGATGGCGAAAGTGGTTGCAACCTCAAATGCATCCGACATCCTAAACCTACTTGGTTTTATCGTCGCGTCATACGTCGCTATTGGTTTGATGTTTGTTGTGCACGGCATTTTGGTTTCATTCGTTGGCGTTAGCCCTGTTGAATACTTCAAGAAAATTTGGCCTGTATTGACGTTTGCGTTCACTTCTCGCAGTTCGGCGGCAACCATCCCATTGAATATTGAAGCGCAAGTGACCAAGCTCAATGTGCCACCAGCGATCGCGAACCTATCTGCTTCTTTCGGTGCAACAATTGGTCAGAATGGTTGTGCGGGTATCTACCCTGCGATGCTAGCTGTGATGGTTGCCCCAACAATGGGTATTAACCCACTAGACGTAAACTTCATTCTTTCTCTGATTGCGATCATTACTATCAGCTCGTTTGGTATTGCGGGCGTTGGTGGCGGTGCAACATTTGCGGCATTGATTGTTCTTCCAGCAATGGGC
>NZ_JAWOUO010001054.1:0-542 GCF_033339435.1 Vibrio sp. 378 | reverse complement strand
TTAAGTAAGCACTCACTTATTTCAATCTCAGGCAGAAAAAGATGGTTTTCTGCCTGATTGAGTATGCTGGTTGTAGCACGTTGAACCAGCATGCTTTGTTCATTTGCCAGTTTTTCTTAGAACTGCGCACTCAATACCCAAGAAAACACTTTAACGCCGCCAACAAAGCACTCGGTACTCTTGCTTTGTGATTCGGCAGCGGAATACTCGAAAGCAAACTTCGCTCCATTCACTACACTGATAGAGGCGAAGTGTGGTTCTCGATAGAAGAACGGACAGGACCATCAATAATAAGGAAAAAGTACATGGCGACGAATAAGACTCCGTCTCAAGATGTGCAAGAAATGGTGGCTCAAGCAGACACGGGCGCACGTAACCCTTCGGGAGTGCAAGGACGAATCCTTTGGTTAGTCCCTCTGTGTTGGTCACTATTTCAATTATGGTACGCCTCCCCGCTACCATTTATTTTCAATTTTGGCGTACTGAATGACACTGAAGCGCGAGCGATTCACCTCACTTTCGCGATATTTTTGGCCTTCACT
>NZ_JAWOUO010001053.1:0-542 GCF_033339435.1 Vibrio sp. 378 | reverse complement strand
AAGAGAAAGACAACTTAAAAGATGACATCGTGATGGACTTGCTGCCTCGTGCCTTTAGCCGCAGCAGCCACACTCACGTGTTGATTATGCCAAAAGAAGGCTTCATTCTTGTCGATGCAAGCAGCTACAAAAAAGCAGAAGACGTATTAGCGCTACTGCGTAAAACCATGGGTAGCTTACCTGTTGTTCCTGCGATTCCAGAAGTAGCAATTGAAACCACGCTAACAGAATGGGTAAAAACAGGTAACACACCGCAAGGCATCACCATGATGGACGAAGCTGAGTTAAAATCGGTACTTGAAGAAGGTGGCGTGATTCGCTGTAAGAAGCAAGAGCTGACCACAGATGAAATCCGCAATCACATCGCAGCTGACAAAGTCGTGACGAAACTTGCGCTTAACTGGCAAGACCGAATCGAGTTCATCATGGCTGAAGATTCCGGCATCAAACGTCTAAAATTCTCAGATGAGTTGAAAGATCAAAACGACGATATCCCACGTGAAGATCAAGCGGCTCGCTTTGATGCGGACTTCTCACTAATG
>NZ_JAWOUO010001052.1:0-543 GCF_033339435.1 Vibrio sp. 378 | reverse complement strand
AATACTCAAAGAGAACTAAGAAGATGAGAACGAAGAACTTTATTGCCCGTCGCCTAACGCCCTGCTAAGTGGCTGCCAACTTGCCACAAAACTTAAACAAACCACCGTAAACACCAAACCTAACTAGAAGTAAAACCGCCGAGCGTTGGCAGTCCGTCTTAAGCAGTTTGTTAGGAATGCTTATTTCAAGTGCCTTTGCTGATTTGGAATGCAGTGGTTGACCTATGAAACACCAATGCTGAATGCACCGCAACATGCACTGAATTTTAATGACTAGCACTTCACCAAATTGCGGTGGTTAACCGAAACCAAGATGCGCTGAACTTGAAAACACCGAACCTTAGAGCCTTTTAGGACAAACGGTTTCTGAAAACTGAACTTGGCCGAACGAGCTGAAAAACGGTGATTCTCCAGACTTGAAATTGAGCCACAAAACGACGCTTTCACGTGAAGATGTTCGAGCCACACAGACGCGAAAGTAATTTCAGTTGATGAACTTGAAGTGGCTAAGTGCAGGACTAGCAAGCCTTCAATCTTAAAAGC
>NZ_JAWOUO010001051.1:0-543 GCF_033339435.1 Vibrio sp. 378 | reverse complement strand
TAAGTTAAGTTGGTCAGTTTCTGGCATCAGATACAACGAGGCTTGATGGCGTGTCGCTAATTCAACTAATGCACTCACTTCTTCATCGGCCAAATTACTTAAGTGTCGCAACGTGATACAAGGCCCGTTGTCACCCAACACCAGTTCTACATGCCCCAATTGCTCTGGCTTTTTGAACGCTGTTAGCACCGAATAAATCTCAGGCAATAGCACATTCAACTCAGGAGCCAATACCGGACAATCCGTCACTTGTGCAATTTGCTTGCTTTGCTTTTTGCGAAAGCCGAAGTGCAACTGACGCGTTTTCTTATCGACAAACAAACTCACGCGAGCACGACGTCGGTAACCTAAAGACTCGCCCAATACTGGCGCATCCAACTCAATGTCACTGCCAGCAAATTTTCGCATTAACTGACGCAGCGTCTGCTGTTTGTGCGTCAATTGTTGGTCATGATTAAGGTGCTGCAAATCGAAACCGCCACATTCATGATAATGGGGACAAAAGGGCTCAAGGCGAGCGTCGCTTGGAAGTAGGAATTTAAT
>NZ_JAWOUO010001050.1:0-543 GCF_033339435.1 Vibrio sp. 378 | reverse complement strand
GGAAGCTGTCGATTGAAACACGGTGCATCTGATCGGACAGGGCGTCTAAGAGCGGCGCAATACGTCTGATCTCATCGGCCGGCGATACAGGCCTCGCGTCCGGATGGCTGGCGGCCGGTCCGACATCCACGACGTCTGATCCGACTCGCAGCATTTCGATCGCCGCGGTGACAGCGCCGGCGGGGTCTAGCCGCCGGCTCTCATCGAAGAAGGAGTCCTCGGTGAGATTCAGAATGCCGAACACCGTCACCATGGCGTCGGCCTCCGCAGCGACTTCCACGATGGGGATCGGGCGAGCAAAAAGGCAGTAATTATGAGCCCCATACCTACAAAGCCCCACGCATCAAGCTTTTGCCCATGAAGCAACCAGGCAATGGCTGTAATTATGACGACGCCGAGTCCCGACCAGACTGCATAAGCAACACCGACAGGGATGGATTTCAGAACCAGAGAAAGAAAATAAAATGCGATGCCATAACCGATTATGACAACGGCGGAAGGGGCAAGCTTAGTAAAGCCCTCGCTAGATTTTAATGCGGATGT
>NZ_JAWOUO010001049.1:0-543 GCF_033339435.1 Vibrio sp. 378 | reverse complement strand
ACGGTAATATTTGGATCCACTCCTACTTTGTTGTAGAACTCAGCTTCTTTAATTCGTAAGCGAGTAAGATAGCGATAAAACTGCTTTTCGTATTGCGAAGGAACCGATTGATCCCACATCTCGTCACTCTGATTCGCGCCACCATGCCACCCAATAAGCGCATCTTTTCCAATCACCACACTTTTCGCCGCAGGCAATATGTAATTCGCGCAAGCAGAAAAACACAATTGGCTGACGATCACATCCATATCGTTGTTTTTTATGAAGTGACCAAACTCGATCCCGACGCCAATATCACCACCACTACTGGTAATACGTAATGTTGTCACTTTCTGGTCACTATCATTCACCATTCTTATGGCTTCAAGCACGGCATCCCCGGTAATCATGCCGTCGTACACCAACGTATTGCCTGTAATGGTTAATTTGTTTTGTATCGGGAAAGCCATTTTTTGAGTCGCGCACCCAGATAACAAAATAGCTGCGGATATTAAACCGATTTTAAACTTCATCCTTAAACTCCAATACAAACCACTCACTTCG
>NZ_JAWOUO010001048.1:0-543 GCF_033339435.1 Vibrio sp. 378 | reverse complement strand
AACACCCAAGCGATGTCGGTGTATATCCTTTTATTCCGCAAGCAAATACGAAAGGCTTTTCTGACGCTGTTTTTCGTGTGTTGGTTGATTCTCTTTTGTTGATAGATGCCGCTTTGGTGAGTATGTAGCATGGTAAAAGGGATGAAATATCCCGTCCTGTGAATGTTTTCTATGATGTTTCTCGTGGGAGAAACGTGATCTTCCGTGAGCTTGCGAAACTTCTTTCTCAATGCTGCCACCGCGTTTTTAAATCCATTTTCTGGCAAAGCCATCTTGTAGTGTTGAGTGATTTTTCTCTCAATAACGCGCTGACTGATCGGCGCATTTAAACTGCCGTAAGTAGCAATAGTTGAAAGAATGGCATACTCATTTGAACTAACAGGGATGGCGTGGTGGAGTGTGTTGTTGATCTCTAAAGAAATGTCGTTTTCGGACAAGCAAACGCAGATTTGGTTTCCAATTTCAAACCTAATCATGTGTTGATAAGCTCCAATTTAAATTTTGGCTACGTTATCAATAATGAGAAGTGAAGGGTGTGATTTT
>NZ_JAWOUO010001047.1:0-544 GCF_033339435.1 Vibrio sp. 378 | reverse complement strand
TTTTACTTGTTGCATCACCAAACTAACTCCTACGAGAACTCCTTTTAGGGTAATCCTTCTAGTAGAAATCAGAAAAGCAAACAAAGTTTTCTGACAGTGTTGACATTAACAAGAGAAAAAGCCGTGAGTATAAGGACTAGGAATGGATCACATAGCAAGCCAGTTCAAAAATTCAAAGATTGCATAAATGCGAGACTCATTTAATAACTTCGAATCTCAACATGATGATATGGCAACGAAATACTAACTAAACTGAAGCTAGACTCAAGACACGAATGAAAACCAAAGCTTTTAGGCTAGGACTAAGTGAATCAACAAAGCCATAAAGCTTATTCTTCTTAAGCAAACCAAAATGAGTCAAATTAGTTTGTATATGCCTAGAATACAGATAAACAAAGACAGGCGCTTGTAGATGAGAGAGCATCGCTATTGCGAATGAGGATTCCGTATAAATGGCCGGACTACAAGGGTTGGAATAAGTACCAGAGCACTGAAACGGAATTCGTTTCTCTGAAGGGGAAAATGACTTGGCCTTAAATGACGA
>NZ_JAWOUO010001046.1:0-544 GCF_033339435.1 Vibrio sp. 378 | reverse complement strand
TCTGCCAGATCTTGCCTCGCTTGTTGATTGATGATGGAAAGCGCATGCTCTTGTCGAATCGTCACGCTATAACCTTGCGAATCTAACTTGATGTGGATTTCGCCACCTTTGAGTTGACCCTCGCTTAGAAACAATCGTACTTCTTTCTCATTCGATGCCGTTGGTAGGGCAACGTACACTTTATCCACCAATTGCTGAATCAGTTGGCTGACTTCACGAGTTGGTTGAGTAGGTTGTGGAGTCGAGATGCCTTTCAAAATCACATCGCCTTGAGTAATCGGTGTCGTGACTGGTTGATGCATCGGCTTGTCATTGCTTTTTTCTGAATCCAGCATGGCTTTATCTAGCAATGTGCGCTCAGCCTTGCTCGCTTTGGGATGTTCATCATTCGGGAGTGGTGTTTTCAAATTGCGCGAATTGAAGCCAAGTGATGAGTCACCCTCATGCTTGTTTACTTCAGTTTTAGTTGCAGTTTTGTGCACAGCTGAAGTGACAGGATGAGAGGCGAGTGACGCAGAAGTCGCAGACGCAACGGTTGTTGATG
>NZ_JAWOUO010001045.1:0-544 GCF_033339435.1 Vibrio sp. 378 | reverse complement strand
TGTTATCAAGTCTCCTTATGTCCTTTTGGTAGCGGCTTACATTGTGGCGTGTTTGATGTCTCTAGCGGTGAGCTCTGCAACAGGCCTTGGCGTTTTATTGATGGCAACCCTATTCCCAATGATGGTTGCGATGGGTATCTCTCGTCCTGCGGCTGTGGCAGTGTGTGCATCTCCTGCTGCTATTATTCTTTCTCCTACTTCAGGTGACGTTGTTATCGCTGCAGAAAAGTCTGGCTTGGCGCTAGATGTGTTTGCGGTACAAACTGTTCTTCCTGTTTCGATTTGTGCAATCGTCGTAATGGCGGCAGCAGCTTTCTTCTGGAACAAATACCTAGATAAGAAAGAAAATACGCCGATGGAAAAAATCGACGTATCAGAAATTAAAGCAGATGCACCAGCGTTTTACGCAGCACTACCATTCTTACCAATCATCGGTGTGTTCCTATTTAATGGACGTACGATTCCTGGTCTTAGTCTAGATATCTACACCATCGTTGTGGGTTCTATTTTCCTTGGCGCACTTATCCATTATGTCGTGAACAAA
>NZ_JAWOUO010001044.1:0-544 GCF_033339435.1 Vibrio sp. 378 | reverse complement strand
ACGGTGGTTTTTTGATTATTTTCAGTGTGGCTTAGTCACTAGAGTGATTCAATCGCTTGTTGAATTGCAGGACCAATTTGACGCTTGCGAGACGTCACGCCATCCAATACCAACATGTCATTGTCGATTTTCACATCAAAAGCTTTTGATAGCACTTTCTTATCTGCGTCATCCGCCCAAAGCATGTTTGCACGTTTGTGCTTGGTATCTGTGATCGAGAAGAACAAGTAATCAAGATTCTGAGCTTTCTTATACGCTTGAATGGCTTCGTTGAAGTCCTGTTTGCGGTCAATCAACTGCTGCGCGTTGAGCGTTTCAGCTACGCCGATGCCTACCTTTTTACCTGCGAATTCAAAGTTCTTGTAGTCCATCGTCAAAATCGTCTCTGCTGAGAAATGGCTCAGATCCGATTTCGCCAACAACATTTGTTCACCAAAACCTTTGATGTCTTTGATGCCTGCAATGTCCGCCAGCTTTTGCGCGTACGGTTTATCATATTCAGTGGTAGTCGAAGATGGGAACACAACCGTGTCCGACAAAATAG
>NZ_JAWOUO010001043.1:0-544 GCF_033339435.1 Vibrio sp. 378 | reverse complement strand
CCAACCTTCGCTCCCGACTGCGCGATACCCAAGGCTAAGTTAACGGCTGTTGTGGATTTGCCCACCCCACCCTTTGCAGAGCTCACCGCAATGATATTCTTCACACCTTTCACCGCATTAGAAACCTGCGTTTCTAGTGCTTTTACGCCGAGTTCAATGTGAAACGGAAACGCGGCTACAGCTTTGGATGCTTGCTGTTGTTGAATCCATTCTTGCAATGTGCGCTGAAGCTCATTACTAGCAAATGGCAATGTAATCTTCACCTCACCTTGAGCGGTGATGGTGACAACGCCGTGAATATCGGCCCAATTTTCCACTAACTGTGGATGTTGAAATTGATTAAACCAATGACAAAAATCTTGTTTTGAAGTGAACTGATGCATAAGTCCTCCTTTTGAGTACCATGCTACCACCGACCCGACATAACCAGAACCCTAAAAAAACTAAGGCATTCCGCAGTTTGACACCTTGGAGTTAGTGAGTTCATGGGGTAGTATTATCCATCAAAATTTTTTTATACCTATCAAGAAAAGCGAATATTAAG
>NZ_JAWOUO010001042.1:0-545 GCF_033339435.1 Vibrio sp. 378 | reverse complement strand
TGCGACCAATTCAAAAAACCTCGCACTTTATGTCGAACGTTAGTGCCAGCAAAGATCTCTCCCAGAGACTTGTCCATAAACAAAATGACGAAGTTGGCCAACTTTCCCAATCTATTAATTCCTTTATGGATACCGTTTCGGAAAGTCTTGAGCGCGTGCAAGACACCTCCCACTCGTTAGCAGGGTCTGCAGGTCGTCTCACCGACGTTGCTCAATCCACTGATGAGGCAGCAAACAATCAGCAATTAGAAACCAATGAAGTGCAAAACAACATTATTGATATGTTGCAGCAGCAAGTCGTGGTTGAAGAGGCAACAATCAACGCAACGACGTTGGTAAACCACACCGTTGACGTAGCCACAAACAGCGCCAGCCAAGCGCACAATGTCAGCGAAGACATCAAGAGCTTAGTCAGCAACATTGAACAAGTGCGCGAGAAGATTACGTCCCTAAATCAGAGAACCGAAGAAGTTTCCTCAATTCTCGGTGTGATCAAAGGCATCGCCGAACAAACTAACCTACTCGCTCTAAACGCAGCAATCGAA
>NZ_JAWOUO010001041.1:0-545 GCF_033339435.1 Vibrio sp. 378 | reverse complement strand
CACTGGGCAATACGCGTAAATTTGAAGTATTGAGCACCCATGCCGTCACCTGTTTATCAAGTGAATACAATGCCTGAGCAGTATCAAGAGGCATATAAACCAATTGGGAATCCAACTGCTGTAACGGGAAATGCAAAATTCCAGCGACACGATACAACCCCGCAGCCGTCTGACCACGATACCCAGCGCCATACAACACCAACTCATCGCCAATCTTCAAACGAAGATACTGCGCTAAACCGCCACCGACCAAAACCGCATTTTGCCCAGAGGCGATAAACTCACCTTGAACCAATTTGTCACTAATGTGGGAGTACGCATTTTCTGATTCAGGATCAACGCCTAGAACCATGACACCTTTCGAACGCTCCCCTTTCGCCGCTAAGGCAAAAGATTCAACACGCGGAAGAATGACATCGATATTCTAGTTGGCTTTAGATGCTGAAATAAAGGCATCGGTTTGAGGAAGCACATCATCAATACTAGATGAGTCGCCAAACTCAGGGTTTTGCAATTGAATAAGCCCAGTATAAAACTTTGCTGCG
>NZ_JAWOUO010001040.1:0-545 GCF_033339435.1 Vibrio sp. 378 | reverse complement strand
GGCCGACATTTTGGCAGTCGAATCGCGTTTATTGATGGCAAGATCTACTTCACGATTGGCGATCGCGGTGAACGAGACAACGGGCAAAATACTCAAACACACGCAGGCTCAATACTACGCTTGAATCTAGACGGCACGGTGCCAACAGATAACCCTTTTACTTCCTCCAAGGCAAAGCCTGAAATATGGAGTTTCGGGCATCGCAATCCACAAGGTTTGTTCTACGACAAAGAGACAGATCAACTTTGGTCGATTGAACATGGGCCGCGTGGAGGTGACGAAATTAACCTAATAAAAAAAGGGGCGAACTACGGTTGGGCAAGAGTCTCACAAGGGAAAGAATATTGGGGCCCACTTGATGTAGGTGAAGCGAAATCACTGCCAGGAATGGAAGACCCCAAATTGGTTTACATTCCCTCTATCGCTCCAAGCAATATGGTGCTCTATCGCGGGGATAAATACTCAGAACTTGACGGCAAAATATTAGTTGGAGCGTTAAAGCTCACTCATATCAATGTCGTCAGCATTAACGATGGCAAGCTCAC
>NZ_JAWOUO010001039.1:0-545 GCF_033339435.1 Vibrio sp. 378 | reverse complement strand
TAGCCCACGCGGTAGAGCTGCTCACCAACTTCTTTACCCTGTGTTTGATAGAACTGTTCTATCTCAGAATCGTTGTTGTCTTGTGCTTTAACCTCGGTTTCGGTGGAAGAGAGTTGGCTAAAACTGTAACCACGTTCAGACATCAAGTAATGACGAAAAACGGCTCGGTGCTCTGGTATCGCGTTACGAGCATTGGAAGCATTTGCGCATTCCAATAGCGTTTCGTTTGTCATTTTGTCCGCGTTTGTGTCTGTATTTGCAAATGTTGGTACTGCAGTGAAAAGTAGCGCCGTTAACGCTGCTGCTGTGAATTTTTTCATAACTAGCCCTCGAATCAGATCAGATAAATTTGAGGATATCCATGCCTAGTGTGACATGCTTCCTTGTTTTTTTGTGGTATCAAACTGTGATGATCGATTCGCGGCCGTGTTTAAACACGTACAGTAAATTCGCCTCTTTTCGCCCTGATAAACGATAGAGAGAACGTTGGTTTTTTAACATGCCATAGCTATCAGTAGGCAACGGAATAGTTTGCCACGCTAACT
>NZ_JAWOUO010001038.1:0-545 GCF_033339435.1 Vibrio sp. 378 | reverse complement strand
TAAACGTTATCTTTTTAGTAAAACTTTACTGAGGTTTTAATTATGGAAACTATCGCTTACTCTGATTTTGCCAAACTGGAAATTCGTACCGGAAAAATCATTGAAGTGGCTCGTCATCAAAATGCAGACAAGCTGTATATTGTGCAAATTGATATTGGTGAAAAAACACTGCAAACCGTAACCAGCTTAGTGCCTTATTACACCGAGGAAGAGTTGATGGGCAAACAAGTGGTCGTGTTGTGTAATCTTGCCAAAGCCAAAATGCGCGGTGAAACCTCTGAATGTATGTTGTTATGCGCAGAAACGGATGATGAGTCCGAAAGTGTGTTGCTAACGCCAGAAAGAGCGATGCCGACCGGGGTGAGAATTGTTTAGAGTTTAATCAAGCAAACGTTTTATTGTTCGTGTTTATGTTTTGTGTCTCATTTTATAAATAAATCAATAGATATATATTCAACTCTATTTATAATCTCCGCGCTTTTAAAACTGTTTAACAGTATGAAAAATATAGGAAATTATAATGAAAAAAGTATTGCCATTATTGG
>NZ_JAWOUO010001037.1:0-545 GCF_033339435.1 Vibrio sp. 378 | reverse complement strand
TGCTCCATTATTAAACTCCCCTATATAAAGAGTTTACAACTGATGAAAAATTACCTCTTGAATGTTTTTACGCTCGCTGTCGCGGTGATTTCATTTCCGCTTTTGGCGCAAAATAGTGACCCATTGCCTTCGTGGAACGACGGTCAAACCAAACAAGCAATTATCCAATTTGTCAGTGATGTTACTGACGCTAACTCTCCCAATTTTGTTGCTCCTCAAGATCGTATTGCCACTTTTGATAACGACGGAACGTTATGGTCAGAAAAGCCGATGTACTTCCAAATCTTGTTTGTGCTCGACCAAATTAAAGAGCAAGCGGCTAGCCACCCTGATTGGAAGACGACTAAACCATACTCACTGGTGTTAAGCGGGCAGATAGATAAGCTGAGCTTAGAAGATGTTCTAACCATGGTGCAAAAAACGCATTCAGGAATGAGCAGCGATGAGTTCACGTCTATTGTGCAAGCTTGGATAAGTACGGCTAAGCACCCCGTAACGGGTCGCCCATACACCGATATGGTGTATCAACCAATGTTAGAACTGTT
>NZ_JAWOUO010001036.1:0-545 GCF_033339435.1 Vibrio sp. 378 | reverse complement strand
TCTAAATCGACTATATGAAAAAGCCCACTTTATTGTGGGCTTTTGTAAACAAAACGTGACAAAATTGCTTAATTTTGTTGTTAGTTGAACATGGCGATAGCTTGTTCAGGATCTACATATTCAAGGTCAAAGCTTTCTGCGACTTCTTTACAAGTGACTTTACCGTGAATCACGTTTAGACCTTCTAGGAAGCCTTTGTCTTCCAGAAGAGCTTGTTGATAGCCTTTGTTTGCAAGTTTCACAATGTAAGGGAGAGTGGCATTATTCAATGCGAAAGTTGAAGTACGTGCAACTGCACCAGGCATGTTTGCTACACAGTAGTGAACGACATCATCAACCACGTAAGTAGGCTCGGCGTGTGTTGTCGCGTGAGATGTTTCGAAACAACCACCTTGGTCGATAGCTACGTCAACGATTGCTGCGCCTGGCTTCATCTTAGCAATATGCTCTTTTGTTACCAGTTTCGGAGCTGCCGCGCCTGGGATTAGAACTGCACCAATAACAAGGTCTGCTTCTAGAACATGCTTCTCGATAGCGTCTTCTGT
>NZ_JAWOUO010001035.1:0-546 GCF_033339435.1 Vibrio sp. 378 | reverse complement strand
TTCCGGTCGACCAAGCGTTCCCGTTTAACTTCTACCAACAAGACGACAAGTTGATGCTCGATTGGCAGGTACGTGACGGCTACTATCTGTATCAAGAGCGCTTGTCTGTGTCTGGTGAAAACATCTCTCTTGGCGAACTGCAAATGGAAAACGGCACGCCACATAAAGATGAATTTTTCGGTGATGTGCACATCTACACCACGCCTTTATTTGTGAATGTACCGCTTGATGAGTGGCAAGAAGGCGCGCGCGTAATCGTGCAATATCAAGGCTGTGCGAAGGCTGGATTCTGCTACCCGCCAGAAACTCGCATCATTCCAATTGACGCTTTTACGGCTTCCATTGCTGATTCCGCAGTCGCAACAAAACCAACGCAATCAACAGCAAACAACAACCAAACAAACGCGACATCACCAACGGCGAGCACGTCAGTGTCATCAAACAATGCTCCCGCACCAGTCACTGAGCAAGACAGCCTCGCGGCGAACCTTGCTGACAATTGGTGGACTCCGCTGCTGTTTTTAACTCTTGGTGTGGGCTTAGCGT
>NZ_JAWOUO010001034.1:0-546 GCF_033339435.1 Vibrio sp. 378 | reverse complement strand
TGGCACAGCAACATAATGATTGGGCAGATATAACCAGCTTAGATACCTTTCCAAAAGTGTTGCAGCACAATGCCAAGCACTGGCCAGAGCAAGTGGCAATGCGAGAGAAAGAGTTCGGTATTTGGCGAGAGTTTACTTGGCAGGATTACGAAAACCGAGTCAAGTGGATGGCATTATCGCTACAAGATTTAGGCATCGGCGAGCAAGATGTGATTGGCCTGTTGGGGGATAACCGACCTGAATGGGTTTGGGGTGAACTGGCTGCGCACGCGATCAAAGGCTATTCACTGGGTATCTATCAAGATTCCATGCATGAAGAAGTGGCGTACTTAATCAATTACGCGAAAGCGAAAGTTGTGATTGCCGAAGATGAAGAGCAATGCGACAAACTGCTTGAGCTAGGCGATGAAATTCCAAGTGTGGAATACATTATTTACTGCGACCCACGCGGGATGCGCAAATACGATGATCCGCGACTGATTGATGTTGAGCAGGTCTACAAAAAAGGTCAGCTGATCGATAAAGCTAACCCAGATAAGTATCTCA
>NZ_JAWOUO010001033.1:0-546 GCF_033339435.1 Vibrio sp. 378 | reverse complement strand
CAGGGCGTTATACGAATAGAGGGAAATTATGTACAAAAATACTGATTTTAACTTGGATTCAAAAGAGTTCAGGTTTAAGAAAGACTCATATCCTTTGTCTAAGATAAACAATGTTAGGGTTAAAAAGTTAAGTTTTCTTGATAATTTAGGTCAAGTTTTATTCTGGGTGTGTGTTTTTTCAGGGGCAGTTTGGTTAGTTATTCCAAGGTTGGAAGAGGTGCCACAATGGCTACTAGTTTTAGTTCTTAGTCTGACGGTTGTAGGTTTGGTTTTTGCTCTTTTTCGTTGTTCTAAATATGCACTTCAAGTCGAGTTTCGCCACATAGATGAAACGGGCGTTCAATGGGTTAATGTAGCTAAGTCATACTCAAAGTCAGATTGTGAGTTATTTGAACAGCAAGTGTCGGCACTGAAAAAATTCGTATAACAAATTGTTCAAGAGTGATTCGGCACGCGTGGCATTTTTACCATGCGTTGGTTTTAGTGGTTAAGGTGTTATGCGGAACCTTCGGTATTGCGTGCCTCACACCTTAACAAGGCGTTATA
>NZ_JAWOUO010001032.1:0-547 GCF_033339435.1 Vibrio sp. 378 | reverse complement strand
AGGCAAACATCAAAGACGTAGATTTGGTTCTACTCGGTGAGTATTCGCACCGAACTAATGAAATACACGATCTGATGGCGCAGATGGAAGGTGCCGACAAGCGAATCCATATGCCCGGCTTTGTGAGCAACCCTTATCCATGGATAGCAAACTCGAGTGGTTTTATCCTATCATCAGATTATGAGGGGCTACCGACAGTATTATTAGAATCCATCGCCTTAGGAACGCCGGTGATTTCAACCGATTGTAATAGCGGCCCCAGAGAGATCTTCGGAGAAAATTTTAAACACTGCCTCAGTGAAGTAAGCACATCAAGTCTGAGAGATAAAATCATTGAGCTTTATAACTCTCCCAAGGATTTTACCATCCCGCTACGAGAAGAATTTTCTCTTAATTTTATGAGCCGCCAATACTATAAACTAATTAAACAACACCGCTAATCAATATTAAGAGTTTCTATTATGGGGGCATTTGCCCTCACTATTTTGTTCTTTTCAACATTCTGTGATATCAAACAACCAGCGCCAATAACACTGTTATCTCCGAT
>NZ_JAWOUO010001031.1:0-547 GCF_033339435.1 Vibrio sp. 378 | reverse complement strand
ATGATACTCTCCGGTGTCAATAATTTCAGCAGTTAATTTGCAAACTATAGAGGTTGATATGTCCCCAATTATCGATAATGGATGGTTGACTCACGCAAAGCATGTTCCATCACCATTTTTTGATGCACGCAACAGCGAACACGATATCTCTCTATTAGTTGTTCATAACATCAGTTTGCCACCTGGTCAGTTTGGTGGGCCGTATATTGAAGATTTTTTCAGCGGCAATCTTGATCCTAACGCGCACCCATTTTTTGAGGTAATTCACAAAATGGGCGTTTCAGCGCATTGTTTAATTAAGCGCGACGGTGAGATTGTTCAGTTCGTTTCATTTCTTGATAGAGCATGGCATGCGGGGCAATCAAGCTTTGCAGGGAGAGACCGTTGCAATGATTACTCTATTGGCATTGAGCTAGAGGGAACAGAATTTGTGGCGTATACAGAAGAGCAATATCAATCACTTGCTCGATTAACTCAAGCTATCATGCATCAATATCCTCAAATCACCTTGCCACGAATTACCGGCCATCAATACATTGCTCCCTTG
>NZ_JAWOUO010001030.1:0-548 GCF_033339435.1 Vibrio sp. 378 | reverse complement strand
AATAAAGCGTTTAACCATCCGGTGTTAAGAGCATCTGTTGGGGAGCGTCAAAGCCCGCAGAAAAGGAGAAATCAATCGTGGTTGGAGCGACGCCTAGCGCAGACTTCTCTTGCCAACGCGCTTTGACTTTCCCGCTGCGAGTCTGCCAAACAATAGTTGGAGTTTGCGTTGATGCACTGAAGACAAATTGAGTCACAGGATCTTGCGTGTCGGGGAGCGTCAAATTCATATCCGTCGACAGCGCCACCACTTCTGGCGGGCGAGTATTTTCTCTCAACGTCGCGTTGAATTCTGGCTTGAAGATATGAGCTAGACCTTGATCATCCACTAATCCATACCAACCAAGGCCAGGAGCCGATTGAGAAAAAGATACCGGATTCGTCGCTAACTGTTGAGTATAAATGGCGGGCTTGTCAGGTGCGTCCATCGACAAATATTGAATCTCACCACTTTGCGTTAAAACGAAAGCAAGTTGTGAATAGTCATCGACAGAAATGGCCAGAGGCATGCCCACTTGCGTGGTTCGAGTCGCGTGATTAGGTTTGATC
>NZ_JAWOUO010001029.1:0-548 GCF_033339435.1 Vibrio sp. 378 | reverse complement strand
TTACCGATGCGATAAATCCCTTTTGTTCTCGGTAGCGGTACGTCATCTCAGGATCGACCGGCTCACCCGTGCCAGCACAGTGCAAAAAGTCGACGCCATAGCCCATTGAAGAGAGCAAAGCCAACTCAAAACGGCGTAATGCGGGTTCTGGGTTTTCACACTGAGCGAGCTCGGTTAAGGCATGCAGGTAATCATGAAACAGTGCAGGCATTGGGACTTCTGCCATTAGCACTCGCCCAACGAGCTCGTTGACGTACATGGCTGAGTACAGGTTCATCCCAAACAAAGGTAAACCGAGGCTGATAGGCTCTGCTTGGCGCAACGTTTTCATCGACCCTTTACCAGACCATTTAAGCAATAGCGGCGTAAAAGGTTGCAGTGCGCCTTTTAGATTGGAGCGTTTACTACGCGCGCCCTTGGCCATTAGCGTGCTACGACCATATTCCTCGCTAAATACATCAAGGATTAAGCTCGATTCACTGTAAGGGCGTCGGTGCAGGACAAAGCAGCGTTGAAAACCTTCTGCGGATGAGTTGCTCATCTAAATC
>NZ_JAWOUO010001028.1:0-548 GCF_033339435.1 Vibrio sp. 378 | reverse complement strand
AAGAAGTGCTCGCTGCTGATCCGCGTCCTTTTTTCCTTGTCGTCACTCGTCAAGATACTGGACAGGCAGAATACCTCACTCCGGACGTCGATATGTTAGCGGAGACCATGAAGGCCAGCAGCGCCCTGCCCGTACTCTATCGTAATGGCGTACTTCTTAATGGCACTCGATATGTGGATGGCGGCGTTGCAGATGCCCTGCCAATTGCCGAAGCCATCAAAAGAGGAGCGACAAAAATCATGGTCTTGCGCAGCCAGATTGCCAGTTACCGGAAACCAAAATCAAAGTTCAGTGCCATCACAAAACGTATGCTGAAGGAAACGCCAGCTCTGATTGAGCCTATGCTGACACGTGACGTTCGTTACAACCAAACATTGGAACTGATAAACAACCCGCCACCAGGCGTTGAGATAATCCAAGTGTGTCCACCAGAAACGTTTAAGTTAAAACGCTTAAGCCGCTCACCAGAACCTTTGCGAGAAGCATATGAACTGGGAATTGAGGCTGGCAAACAAGCCATAGAACGTTGGAATTCAGTGTAAAGAAAA
>NZ_JAWOUO010001027.1:0-548 GCF_033339435.1 Vibrio sp. 378 | reverse complement strand
GCAAGCTTACTGGTGCCAATGACCTTTATGGTGATCATCGGTACGGTGGTATTACAAAGTGCCACTGCTCGCCCTATGGCGATTGCATTGGGTGTCGCAGAACCTGCGCCGAGAGGCTTCCTACTTATTGGGGCGAACCGAGTCGCACGTGAAATTGGCCAAGCGCTAGCGCGTTATGATCGACGTGTATTGATGACGGACTCGAACTGGGAGTACATCAGCCAAGTTCGTATGATGGGCCTGGATTATTATTACGGTAACCCGATTTCTAGCCATGCGGATGACAACCTGAACATGATTGGCATTGGTCAAGTGGTCGCACTCACGCCAGATCAACACTTCAACATCATGGCTTGTATGCAATTTGTCGACGAGTTCGGCGAAGATAAAGTGCATTGTCTGCAAAAAGTGAAGACGAATGGAAACGGCAGTGAAAAGCACTCTGTTGCTCAGGAGTATCACGGCAAGCTGTTGATGGGGGGCAATGTTAGTTACACCCAGCTAGCGAGCCTGTTAAGCCGAGGTGCGGAAATCAAGCACACCAAACT
>NZ_JAWOUO010001026.1:0-548 GCF_033339435.1 Vibrio sp. 378 | reverse complement strand
GTACAAACAAGAAGAAATTTGGGCAAGAGTAGGTAAAGAGCCATCCGGTCAGGCGTTTAACTCGCTGATTCAGTTGGAGATGGAACAGGGTATTCCACGCAACCCGTTTATTAACGCGGGTGCAATTGTTGTGGCTGACTTGCTGCAAAGTCGTTTGTCTGCACCTCGTCAGCGCTTACTTGAGTTTGTTCGTCAGTTGTCGGGCGATACTCACATTGTCTATGACAAAGTCGTGGCCGCGTCGGAAATGATGCACGGTGATCGCAACGCGGCGATTGCTTATCTGATGCGCTCATTTGGTAACTTCGAAAACGAGGTGATCCCAGTGCTGCAAAACTACTTCCATGCCTGTGCTTTAAAGATGAGCTGTGTGGACTTAGCAAAAACCTTTAGCTACCTAGCCAACAAAGGCACTTCCGTGCAAACGGGCAAGCCAGTGGTGTCACCAACACAAACGAAGCAACTGAATGCATTGCTCGCAACTTGTGGTTTGTACGATGGTGCCGGTGAGTTTGCTTACCGTGTGGGTATGCCAGGTAAATCTGGTG
>NZ_JAWOUO010001025.1:0-548 GCF_033339435.1 Vibrio sp. 378 | reverse complement strand
CTGGTTTGTCAGCACGACGGTTCGCCAACCACAATGCAAACATGAAACCGACGAGGTACATCAAACCGTACCAACGAACCGAAACAGGACCAATAGAGACTAAAACCGGATCAATATTGGGAAATTGAAGGTATCCCTGAGACATAAATCATTCTCTTCTTATTTACAAATAAAACCAATATACCCAAGTCACCTCAAATGCTCGGTTCAGCGTGAATAACTTGGGAATAAACTTACAGCAGCATTGTTGCTGCAACAAACATTAAGAATATTGCGAATATTTTCTTTAATACCGCAGTAGGAAGATTGGTCGCGAGCTTCGCCCCCACTTTCGTGGTCAACATCGAAGTCATCGCAATCGCAAGTAACGCAGGAAGGTAAACATAACCAATACTGTACGCAGGTAAGCCTTCAACCTTATAGCCGTGCAAAATAAAGCCTATCATGCCAGAGATGGCGATAATGCAGCCACAAACTGACGATGAGCCGACCGCTTTACGCATTTCTACGCCGTGCTTGTTGAGAAAAGGCACAGATAAAGAACCACC
>NZ_JAWOUO010001024.1:0-548 GCF_033339435.1 Vibrio sp. 378 | reverse complement strand
AAGGTTTGCCAATCAACAAACTGATAATCGACCGCTCGTTTGTCAGTGATGTGCCTAACGACAACGACAGCAACGCCATTGTTAACGCCATCATTGCGATGGGCACGACGCTTTCACTCAAAGTTGTGGCGGAAGGCATCGAAACGCCAGAACAAGTGGCTTACTTAGTCGACAAAGGTTGTATCTACGGTCAGGGATATTTATTCAGCCCACCCGTTGCGGCGAAAAAGTTATTTAACTAAGCACAACGTTCAATACACTGGCAACTTTGCGGTTAGATGTTCGTCGAACCGCAAAGCGCCAAACGATCCGCTAAAATGTTGATGCACACCAACAGCGGCACGCCAATCAACAGCCCCATTCCGCCCCACAACCAACCCCAAAAGACCAGCCACATAAAGATGACTAACGGGTTGAGGTTAAACCGCCTCCCTAGCAAAGTTGGGGTGACAAACTGACTCTCGATTAAATTCAGCAACAGATATATCGACACCACTGTCAGCATAAAACTGACCGAATCTAACTGCAGATACGCGACAAAACCAAAG
>NZ_JAWOUO010001023.1:0-548 GCF_033339435.1 Vibrio sp. 378 | reverse complement strand
CGTCACCTAAAACTGAGCCAGTGTTAGCGCACAAGCCGGACGGGATATCGACCGCAATAACTGGGCACTGAATTTGGTTGATCTGCTCTATATAACGACGATATTCAGTTCGGACTTCACCCTTTAGCCCCGTGCCTAACATAGCGTCGATGATCACTTCCGCTTCAAGTAACGCAGTATTCCAATCATCCCAACTGCTGTTTTTACCATCAACGGTTTGCCAGTCTTGATACGCACGCAAAGCATCGCCCTGAAGCTGCGTTACATCACCGATTTGAAAAACTTGAACATTCAGCTGAGCTTGTTTTGCAAGGGATGCAAACACGTAGCCATCGCCGCCGTTGTTGCCTTTGCCACAAACGACAAGAACGTTTTTCGCTCTTGGGTATAAATGAAGAAATCGTTCGTAAACAGCCATGCCAGCTCGCTGCATTAAGCTATACATAGAAACGCCTGCCATGTGGGCGGCAGCCACTTCTCCGTTTTTGACTTGCTCGGCGGTGTAGAGTTTTAAGGCGAGATTAAAGTCCATATTTACGTTCTGCGCA
>NZ_JAWOUO010001022.1:0-548 GCF_033339435.1 Vibrio sp. 378 | reverse complement strand
GGGGAAATCGACCTGTTTCGTCAGGGCATTGATGTTGCTTTTAAGCTCACCGATAAACCGGATGAAAATTTGGTGCTCAAAGAGATCAGCAAAACCAATCTGGTTTTGTGTGCCTCACCAGATTACCTCGCACAAAGAGGCATGCCAGAACATCCGACGCAACTTGAACAGCACGACTGTATTTACCTAGCAGAAAACGACAAAGACAACATTTGGTCGTTTTTTAAAGAAGAGGCGTTTCATTCCATCGCGGTCAGTGGTCGGTATGCGGTCAACCATTCGCAAATGCGCCTAAATGGCGTCAAGGCCGGTTTAGGAATTGGCATCTTCCACGATTTCGTGGTGAAAGAGGCATTAGAGCGCGGAGAAGTGGTCGAAGTGTTGTCCGATTGGATGATCAAAAGTAACTACCACGGTGCGGTCGCTATGCAGTACGCACAAACCAAATACATGCCTGCACGTCTGCGTGTATTTCTCGACTTTGTAAACGAACATCTCGTGTCTAAGGAACCCACCCATGTTTAATGCGATTCATCACGTCGCTATCA
>NZ_JAWOUO010001021.1:0-549 GCF_033339435.1 Vibrio sp. 378 | reverse complement strand
CAACATCACGATTCGCATGCCAGAGCAGGTGCCGCCTGCGATCGCGCGTTCTTTCGAGGTGTTACTGCCTGTTCTAGCTGTGTTTGTCACGCTTTACCCATTAAGCATCTTCGTTCAAACCCAATACGACATGTTGATTCCTGATGCAGTTATGGCGATGTTCAAGCCATTAATCAGCGCATCAAATACTTTGCCTGCCATCATTGGTGCGCTACTGATGTGTCAATTACTTTGGTTTGCAGGGATTCATGGTGCCGCGATTGTGGTTGGCCTTCTATCGCCAATCTTTCTAACAAACATCAGTGGAAACATCGACGCATTTGTTGCTGGGCAGCCTGTTCCGAATATCTTCACTCAGCCGTTCTGGGACTTCTATATCTTCATTGGTGGTTCTGGTGCGACGTTAGCGTTGGTTCTACTGATGTCATTTAGCCGCTCTGTTCACCTAAAGAGTATCGGCCGAATGAGTGCGGTTCCTGGCTTCTTCCAAATTAATGAACCAGTGATTTTTGGTAGCCCAATCGTAATGAACCCAACATTGTTCATCCC
>NZ_JAWOUO010001020.1:0-549 GCF_033339435.1 Vibrio sp. 378 | reverse complement strand
CAACAGCAACAGCAACAGCAACAGCAACAGCAACAGCAACAAAAGTCTCAGAATAGTACTAAACAAGATCAAGGACAGCAGTCACAAAATCAACAAGACGCTGAAAATAAAAAAGAAAAGCAAAAATCCGAACACAAAGCTAAGCAGCAAAAGGCCGAGACGGAAGTAGAAAAGCAAGGTGAGCAAAAAAAAGGTGAACCTATGCAGGCGCAAGCCCAACCAGAAAAAACACTTCAGGATGATCCTGAATTCCGCCGCCTAGAAGCTGTCGAAAGTGCTCGAGATCCAAGCTTTTTGATTCGTGCACAAATGCAGTTGCAAGCTCAACAAAAACAACGTCCACAACAATCTCAGAAGGAGTGGTAAGCCCATGATGAAAAAAGGCGTACATCTGGTCTTTATTCTTGTGGCCAGCCTGTTATCTAGTTTCTCGGTGATGGCACAAAGCCTCCAGGCAAGTGTCAACAAAACTGAAGTGGCTAAAAATGAAGTCATCAACCTACGGATAATGGCAGACTCAGAAGTTGCGTCCGACGCCATCGACTTCAG
>NZ_JAWOUO010001019.1:0-549 GCF_033339435.1 Vibrio sp. 378 | reverse complement strand
CCAGCGGTGTTGATCTGCCGTGTTCGCGGCCTTCACTTAAAAGAAAAACACGTGACGTGGCACGGTCAGATCATTCCAGGCGCGCTTTTTGATTTTGCACTGTATTTCTACAACAACCACAAAGCATTGCTTCAAAAAGGCAGCGGTCCATATTTCTATCTTCCTAAACTGCAGTCTCATCATGAGGCGAAGTGGTGGAGTGAAGTGTTCCATTTCACAGAAGAATATTTTGGTTTAGAGACTGGCACGATCAAAGCGACCGTGCTGATCGAAACGTTACCAGCTGTGTTTGAGATGGATGAGATTTTGTTCTCACTTAAAGAGCATATCGTAGGGCTGAATTGTGGTCGTTGGGATTACATTTTCAGTTACATCAAAACACTGAAGAAACACCCAGATCGTGTTCTGCCGGATCGCCAAGTCGTCACCATGGACAAACCATTTTTGAACGCCTATTCGCGTTTGCTGGTTCGTACTTGTCACAAGCGTGGTGCTTTCGCGATGGGAGGAATGGCCGCCTTTATTCCCGCGAAAGACCCGCAAGAAAAC
>NZ_JAWOUO010001018.1:0-549 GCF_033339435.1 Vibrio sp. 378 | reverse complement strand
GGTTTCTTGAACCATTTCCATAGCAACTTGCTCATTACCAACGTGCTTGTAGGCAAACTGTTTTAGCTTGGGTGCATAAAAACGGAATACGAACGCAAAAGCCTCTCTATCTTTGGCTTTTACTTTATCCATGTAAGCGTTCCATTCATTTCGCCCCAATTTTTGTGGGCTATCACTCATCATAATCAGCCTTTACTATAGGGAGGCTCTCACCTCCCTTCTTCCTAATCGGTGATGTCATCAACGAGAAGATTGAAGCCACCATTGTTTCCGTCATCAATAGCAACCACTTGGTAGACAACACCATTCATTAAGTCTACTGGTAGCGAATCAATCGCGACCGCGTCAGGGTTGCCCGCGACGGTGACAGTTACGTAGTAAGTGCCTGCCGCAACATACAATCCTTTCGCACTTTCTTTATACACAAAGTTTGTGATGGTTGGATCACTGCCCTTTATCCCTACTGACGTTGTGAGGTAGATATCAACCATCTCTGCTACTGAGTTGGCTGCCGCATGAGTCAGGTTTAACGTCGCGCTGGTTGCAACT
>NZ_JAWOUO010001017.1:0-550 GCF_033339435.1 Vibrio sp. 378 | reverse complement strand
CGCCACCGTTGGCCTTCCTGTAAAGGATCTGGGTCCAGCGAGCCTTGCGGCGGAACTTCACGCGATCGGCAATGGCGCTGACTACGTCCGCACCCACGCGCCTGGAGATCTGCGAAGCGCAATCACCTTCTCGGAAACCCTCGCGAAATTTCGCAGTCGCGACGCCAGAGACCGAGGGTTAGATCATGCCTAGCATTCACCTTCCGGCCGCCCGCTAAATATCTCCTTTTGGGTTGTTAATAAAACATCCAATAAGTTGACTGTGCGTGAAAAAGAAAGTTTTGTGTGATGGCGTTGAAGATCGCACCGTTAAGCTCTTATGTGGGATGGTGCAGAGCTCGACGACTACCGATAAAACGCAACCGCCGCAAACAGACAAGAAAAAGCCCCAACTGATAACAGTTGGGGCTTCAGTATTGTGATTGGTGGAGCAATAGCACCCTGAACCCAAAACCTTCTCGCTCAACCGGTAGTGGCTGATAACAACTCGTGAGGGCTATTGCGGGTTAAGCATTTAGCGATGTCTAGGGCCAGACTGGACGTCTGAACG
>NZ_JAWOUO010001016.1:0-550 GCF_033339435.1 Vibrio sp. 378 | reverse complement strand
ACTACCTTCAACTACCCGACCATGGCCGAAGCCTATCGTGTAGCGGCATTGAATGGGCTGAACCGATTGTTCTAGTAGCCATACAATGCTGAGATAATGAGGTTAAATGAGTATTTGGGTTGCCATGATCCAAATGCAAAAACAGCAGGTTTTCGACCTGCTGTTTTTATTTACGCGAGGAACGTTCCTTTACGCCATTGATAGAAGAATATTACTCCAAGACCAATCCCTCGCATTGCCATAAAGCTGGTCATCGCCAACCAAAGTGCATGGTTTTGCCAGCCAGAGAACAAAAAGAAGATTACGAAGAAACAGCAAGTCGCCACGAACATACTGTTCCGCATATCTTTACCTTTGGTGGCACCAACAAAAATGCCATCGAATAAGAAACACCACATAGATGTCAACGGCATCACCACCAGCCAAGGTAGATAGATCGCTGCTTGCTGCTGCACAATCGCAATAGAAGTGATCATGGCGATCAAATTCGATCCGGCTAAGCCAAATACCGCAGTAAGCACTAAGCAGATGATCAGACTCCAAAAGAATG
>NZ_JAWOUO010001015.1:0-550 GCF_033339435.1 Vibrio sp. 378 | reverse complement strand
AGGTGCTTTTGCGGAAGACTCAGAAACAGAGGTCTTGCTAGTCGCAGAAACATTAGACAAATTCACATTCATAAAAACTTTCTCGTTTTTAGCTACGCCTTTTTATGGCGTGACCAGATTGCCCATCAGAGGCAAAATTAGATAATTAAACCATTAATTTGCAAAAATCACGCCAACGCATAAGGCTCTTTTCCTGACGAACAACGCACACGAAAAGAGTGGAAGCGAGATCAACTTCAACAAAAATTAGAACGGCTTGGCCTTACGGCTAAACAACAGCGTGGAAAACTCATCCATCTGCTTTTGCTCACGTTTGGCTTCCGCGATTTGCTTTTCTTTCGCTTTCTTTTCGATCATCCACTCGTAAGACATGCGTTCTTGGCGCATCTTGAGCCAGTAGTCTTTGCAGTTTTCGACTTGTTCTTTGAAGTGATGCTCTGCTTGCTTTTGCTTTGACAGTGTCTCGTCAAGCTGACATAAGAATCGGTTGAGATGCCCGTATTGGCTGGCGGTTAACCCCGCTTGACCACGATCCACCAACTGCTGGCAG
>NZ_JAWOUO010001014.1:0-550 GCF_033339435.1 Vibrio sp. 378 | reverse complement strand
TTTGTGCCTGTACCGACACATCCAACGCTGATGTCGGTTCATCACAAATCAAAAGTCGAGGACGAGTTGCCAGGGCACGCGCAATCGAAATACGCTGACGCTGACCACCAGAGAATTCATGAGGATATTTCACGCCAGCCATGCGACCCAAACCAACATGATCAAGCAAATCATTCACGATTTGACGTGTTTCTGCTTCATTTTTGGTGAGTTTATGGAAACGAATTGGCTCGGCAATAATGTCTGCCACCTTCATACGAGGGTTCATAGACGTGTATGGGTTTTGGAACACCATCTGCATTTGACGTCGCATCGGACGACGCTCTTTTTCCGACTTCATCGCCGTGAGATCGATGCCTTCAAATTTCACTTGGCCAGAGTTTGGCTCATACAAACCAGCAATCACGCGCGCGATGGTCGACTTACCCGAACCTGACTCACCCACCAGACCAAACGTCTCACCTTCGTGCACCTCAAAACTCACATTGTTCGATGCCTGCACGTACTCACGGCGGCTTTCAAACAAAGAGTCCTTAGTCACAAACCTTAG
>NZ_JAWOUO010001013.1:0-550 GCF_033339435.1 Vibrio sp. 378 | reverse complement strand
TGTAGTAACAATCGTCTTCGTAAAAGTCGTTTTCACATTCGAATTCGTTGTTATAACGAGGAGCATTTCGTTCAGCGCGAGCCAATGCCTCTTGGTAAGCAATATCACACTGCTCACTAAACTCTGGTGAGTCGGATTTACATTCATCAGCGTCAGAAAAAATGTAACCTTCAGTCTTTGATTCTTGGGTCGCAAGGAAGAAAATTCCGCCAAATGCCGCGAACGGTATGATTTTTCCAAGCTTTAAGCTTTTATCCATGGAAGAACGTTTAACGTTGGAACTGCGCTTCATCGTTCCTCCTAGTACGTCATACAAGCAGCATTCAACATGCCGACCGATATAGAAACCGCCGCAAGTACAATGCCTGCAGGCAGCTCATCTTTTTCGATACGCTCAGTAACTCTTGGCAGCAAAATAAAACGCACGATGGCAAATGCGATGATTTGCGCAAGCATGGCAACAACGCCCCAAACCATAAAGTCGACAATGTTGACTGAGTTTTTTGCCGCACCCGAAATCGCAATACAATAACCCAGAAAAGCGCCACTC
>NZ_JAWOUO010001012.1:0-551 GCF_033339435.1 Vibrio sp. 378 | reverse complement strand
AGATCCTAACCCTGCTTCAACTCGACCTTACGGATGACAGCCTAGAAGAGACGCCACATCGCATTGCAAAAATGTACGTGGACGAGATTTTCTCTGGTTTGGATTACTCCAACTTCCCAAAAATCACGGTTATTGAAAACAAGATGAACGTAAGTGAAATGGTTCGCGTGAAAGACATTACTGTGACCAGTACGTGCGAACACCACCTTGTGACAATCGACGGTAAAGCCGCTGTTGCTTATATTCCTCGCGGTAAGATCATTGGCCTGTCTAAGATCAACCGTATTGTTCGTTTCTTTGCGCAACGCCCTCAAGTTCAAGAGCGTATGACACAGCAAATCCTAGTTGCTTTGCAAACATTACTTGAGTCTGACGATGTGGCCGTGACTATCGACGCGACGCATTACTGCGTGAAATCACGTGGTGTTATGGATGCAACTAGCGAAACGACAACCACAGCATTGGGTGGTATTTTTAAGAGCAACCCAGCCACCCGCGCTGAGTTTCTGCATGGTTTACGCTAGTCAAAACGAAGCTTAGATTTGAGAGAG
>NZ_JAWOUO010001011.1:0-551 GCF_033339435.1 Vibrio sp. 378 | reverse complement strand
GTTTGTATTGGGTGTTGATCGATATTTGAAAGTTGTTAGTCGTACAATTGAGAGCAGCTTCATAGTCTCTGTAGCTAAATGAATGGACAAAATTGCTACATTTTTCCGCTGTGATTTTTATCACTAACAAATGGTCAAGGATGCACAAATATGTACAGCGAACACTCACCTCTACCAGTGGATGGATAACAATGAAATTAAAAAAACTACTCACAATCGCTGCCCTATCTGGCATGACAATGCTCAGTGCCTCTGCTAACGCTTTTTTTGGCTCCAATGACGATAACGTCAGACTTGGTTACCTCGTGAAGCAGCCGGAAGAGCCTTGGTTTCAAACCGAGTGGTCTTTTGCGGAAAAAGCAGCGAAGCAATACGATTTTGAATTGGTCAAGATGGCCGTGCCTGATGGTGAAAAAACGCTGAATGCCATTGATACGCTTGCTGCCAGCGGGGCGAAAGGTTTTGTCATTTGTACGCCAGATCCAAAGCTTGGTCCTGCGATTATGGCCAAAGCGAAAAGCTACGATTTGAAAGTCATTACCGTTGATGAT
>NZ_JAWOUO010001010.1:0-551 GCF_033339435.1 Vibrio sp. 378 | reverse complement strand
GGCTTGGGCGAGAACGAAGAATACAACGCAGATGAAATCGCGGAACACTTGCGTGACCACGCCCTGTTTACGGGCTTTGCTCCGTTTGACGATCCAAAAGTTATCGTTACTCTCGTGCTAGAAAACGCAGGCGGTGGCTCAAGTAACGGTGGTCCAATGGCGAGAAAAATCTTTGACCGAGTGGTACTTGGCCCAGAAGAAATCAAACCAGAAGATGACAAAACCAACGCGCAAAAAGAGGTTACACGCTAATGAAGATGGATCCCTCTACAGGTAAAAACCGCGCCTTGTTTGAGCGCTTCCATATCGACTTGCCCCTCCTACTCGGCATCTTTGCTTTAATGGGTTTTGGTCTTGTGATCATGTACAGTGCCAGCGGACAAAGTTTGGAGATGATGGATCGCCAAGCAATGCGCATGGTATTGTCTCTTGTCGTGATGGTGGTTCTGGCTCAGCTTTCTCCAAGAACGGAGGACAGCCTGGCGCCACTAATGTTGATCGCCGGTGTAGTTTTGCTATTTGGCGTACGGTTGTTTGGTGAGGGCTGGGAG
>NZ_JAWOUO010001009.1:0-551 GCF_033339435.1 Vibrio sp. 378 | reverse complement strand
GAACTGATGGCTCTATTAGCTTTAGACCAAATGACGATCTTGATCATACCGATGCGGCTTCAATCGATTTCACGGTTCATGTTACGGCTACCGATGGTGACGGCGATACGAGTACCGCCGATCTCGACATCTCCGTGACAGACAGAAATGCACAAATCGATACCTCATCGGTGTTGTCTTTCGAAGATAAAGGCCGTGACGGCTCTATCCTTGGCACTGATAATGCCAATACGCAAGATAACTTATCTGGTCTAGATACTACGCCAGCGAAAGTCGATCTAGTGATTAACTTGCACGACCTCGATAGAAATGAAAGCCTAGGCGATATCACGATTCGCGATGCGAGCACGCACAACGGCACGTTCTATTATCGAAATGCCAATGGTGAGTACATTGAACTTACGCCAGTCAATGGCTCTGTTGTGTTGGACGGTTCGAATGTCATTCAATCATTCAATGGTGAGTTCGTTACGCTTGAGAACCTCTATTTTGTGCCTGACCGCCATTTTGCGACAGGCGATAGTGGCATAGATCCACGCATCCGAGTTGAG
>NZ_JAWOUO010001008.1:0-551 GCF_033339435.1 Vibrio sp. 378 | reverse complement strand
GGTGAGGATTTCCACCAAACGGCCTTCTACTTCGTTTACCAGCGTAATTACGCGACGAATAATTTGACCCGTTAAGTCTTGGAAGTCTTGCGCCATAAGAATTTCGGTCAACTGACCGCGCAATTCAGTGCTATCACCTTCGACCTGAACAAGCAGTTTGTCGATACGGTGACACAGAGCTTTGAATTCGCTTAATTCAATGCGCCCGTACATGAGTTCATTCCATTGAGGACGAACTTGTTGAAGGCAATCATGCAGGTTATCGGCGATTGGAAGGCAGCAATCTACTGCATCCATCGTCTTGTTTGCTGCCAGTTCCGTTTTCTCGATCACATAGTGCAGACGATCCCGAGCATTCGGGATTTCATCTTTAGCTATTTCGGTCATGCGTTGATCGAGGTTGAACTGCTTTAGTGAATCATGAAGGTCTCGAGTCAGTGTTCCGATTTCTTGCAAAACCGGATTCTCTGTACCTTCATATAGCGAGGCAACAAGCATGTTCGCTTGATCTTGTTCCCCGTGTTCTAGCATTTGAACGAGCGACTTCGCCT
>NZ_JAWOUO010001007.1:0-551 GCF_033339435.1 Vibrio sp. 378 | reverse complement strand
CGTAGAATGGCCCGAGAATGAAGACGGCTTCACCAGTTTCAAGTTAGAACATTTATCGGTTAAAAATGGCATTGAGCACAGTAATGCGCACGACGCGATGGCTGACGTTATCGCAACGATTGAGATGGCAAAGAAAGTCAAAGCCGCACAGCCAAAACTGTTCGATTACTTCTTCTCTATGCGCCACAAACGTAAGCTGAATGAACTAGTTGATATTGTAAACATGACACCGCTGATGCATGTCTCAGGCATGTTAGGTCGCGAATGCCAATACACCAGCTGGATTGTGCCTGTCGCGTGGCATCCAACGAATAACAACGCGGTTATTACGATTGATTTAGCCAAAGATCCGCAGCCAATTCTTGAACTTTCAACCGAAGAGTTGCACGAACGTCTCTACACCAAGCGTGAAGACCTCGGCGACCTACTACCCGTACCGGTGAAACTGGTTCACCTCAATAAGTGCCCTATTTTAGCACCAGCGAAAACGTTGACGGCGGAAAACGCAGAAAACATCGGTATTGATCGTCAGAAGTGTCTCGATAATTTGG
>NZ_JAWOUO010001006.1:0-551 GCF_033339435.1 Vibrio sp. 378 | reverse complement strand
CACCAATACCATTCCAAAACAGTCCGACACAAATCATGGTGTAGGCGACCGCTTGTTTGTAATCGAACCCAAACCAACGCACAAGAAAGAGAGTGACAAGCAGCCCAGAACCAGCGGTTAAAGACCCGTTGACGATGCCTATCAACATGATGCCAATACCACCAAGAATCCAACCCAATTGATTGCGACGCTTAATGATTTCGATTTGCCCCAGCTGCTTTTTCAAGCGGGAATAAATACCGAGTGCCAGAATCATACTGCCTAGCATCTTTTCCGCAATACCATCAGGGATATGAACGATGAGGTTTGCGCCAATCACAACACCTATACTGCCAACAAAAATCAGATAAAGGGCGATGGGCAATTTAATGGTGCCGGCTTTGAGGTGAGTGCTTGCAGCGCCCAAGCCTAAAGCAACAGAAGCCACTTTATGAGTGCCTAGTGCAACGGAGAACGGTAAGCCAAGAAAAATAAGTAGAGGAAACTGTAGCAAACCGGCGCCGCCACCAGAAAGAGATGCCAACGTATTTGCAACGAGCGAGCCGAAAAAG
>NZ_JAWOUO010001005.1:0-552 GCF_033339435.1 Vibrio sp. 378 | reverse complement strand
CAGAACTGCTGCGTAATATGGGGATGATTCCATGCGCATACCTTCGCTACTATTACACCAGCGAAGACATCATGAAGCAGGAAATTGAAGAAGCGAACGGCGAAGGCACTCGCGGCGAAGTGGTCAAAGCGATGGAGAAACGTCTGTTCGATATATACCGCAACACAGAGCTTAACGAGAAACCAAAAGAACTCGAAAAGCGCGGTGGCCAATATTATTCAGAAGCGGCCTGTGAGCTGATGAGCTCTATCTACAACGACAAGCGCACCATCATGCACGTGAACACTCGCAACAACGGCGCGATTGCGGGCTTGCCGGACGACTGCACTGTGGAAGTCAGCTGTATGATCACTAAATCAGGGCCAGTCGCTTTGAATGTTGCGCCGTTCCCAACAGATAC
Source organism: Vibrio sp. 378 (assembly GCF_033339435.1). Classification (NCBI taxonomy): domain Bacteria; kingdom Pseudomonadati; phylum Pseudomonadota; class Gammaproteobacteria; order Vibrionales; family Vibrionaceae; genus Vibrio; species Vibrio sp. 378. The sequence continues at coordinate 152 of NZ_JAWOUO010001005.1, read as the reverse complement.
GCTGCGCCTGATTCAATTGATGAAGGATTTTGAATCACTCACTGTCGAAGCCGCGGTCACTGGCAACCGCAATGCCGCGCACCGAGCGTTGATTCTGAACCCACTGATCACAACAGGAACGATTCTAGAGCAGGCATTGGAAGAGGCAATTC
>NZ_JAWOUO010001004.1:0-552 GCF_033339435.1 Vibrio sp. 378 | reverse complement strand
CTAAGTCTTTATCTAAAAAGCAATCGGGTTGGGATTGCCCACGCAGTTGAGCATAACTGACCGTCCAAGGTCCAATGCCTTTCAACGCTAACCATTGTTGCAGATCCGTCTCCGCGTTGTTTTGCATAAACTGAGCGAAACGCACCAACGTCTCTTTACGACTTTGCGGCATCCGCAAAAAACTCACGTTGGCATTCGCAATCGCATCTGGTGTCGGGAAAAAGCGCTTGTCAGCATCACCACTGAGCGTTTTCACCAATAAATTAAGCTGGCCTATCGCGGCCTTGACCGACACTTGTTGACCAAGAATGGCTCTAACCCCGGCTTCCCAAGCATTCCACACTCCAGGAATCCGAATGCCTCGGTTCGAAACAAGCCCCGGCGCCACATAATCCAAATGTTGCTCGACAGTACAGATATCGGTGTCGAGATCGAACATACGACGCACTCCAGACACTAAATTTTGCAGCTTCGCAACCTCTTCAATTTCGAATTCAAGCTCAAGGTTTCCTTCACCTTTGAGCGCCTTAAACCACGCTTTGCTGTTATCCA
>NZ_JAWOUO010001003.1:0-552 GCF_033339435.1 Vibrio sp. 378 | reverse complement strand
TCAGACGTTGCCCGCACCACTTGCATAATGGTCTCGAAAAGCACGTCGAACTGCGTCGCAATGTCTTCCTTATTCATCACTTCGACAAGTTCTTTCGTGATGTTTTTCAAGGTGTCTTGAAAATCACCGTGTGCAAGGTCGCCATTTTTACATTGATGCAATGCTGTAAGCGGGTTGATTGCACAGTTTATGGCGAGTTTGGTCCATAACGCGGCATTGATGTTTGGGTTCCAAACAACTTCTGGTAAAGCGTGCTGCATAACATCTTGCAAAAACTGGCAATGAGCGCCAGACGCATTAAAGCCGCCAACTTGAGTGATGCCTTGCCCCGTGTGCATTACGAGTTCTTTATTCGGCTTATAAGCACCATGGGTTGTGGTTGCGATAACGACGGGATTTCCGGATAGCATCTCTTCTACCTGCTCGGCCGTACCCATACCATTGTGCATAAGCATAACAATGGCATCGCGATGAATGTGCTCAATAAGAGGTTTGAGTGCAGTGATCACTTGCCACGCTTTCACCGTGACCAAAATCAAATCCGCTTGTTGT
>NZ_JAWOUO010001002.1:0-552 GCF_033339435.1 Vibrio sp. 378 | reverse complement strand
AGTGACGCTGAGTGAGCAAACTCACTATGACAAAACGGTGTTGGTTATCGCGATAAAAGACACGGGAATAGGGATATCTAAAGAGGCGCAAAAACGTATATTTCGCCCATTTGAGCAAGCAGAATCATCAACCACAAGGCGCTTCGGCGGGACTGGCCTTGGCCTTGCAATTGTTAAAGAGATCGCCGAGCACATGGGCGGTCATGTGACTGTGCAAAGCCAAGAACATATCGGCACTACATTCACGGTTGAAGTTGAGATCTCTCCTTGCGAACCGGGGAAAGTGGAATCAGGACATAGGCACAAGCTCAATTGCAATGGTTTGAAGGCCTTGATAGTAGAGGACAATCGAACCAACGCCATCATTATGGAAACCTTCTTAAGAGCAAAGGGCTTTGAATGCTCAAGTGTTGAAAATGGACAGCTAGCGGTAAATAAAATAGCTGTAGAGCCGTTCGATTTAATATTGATGGACAACCATATGCCTGTCCTTGACGGAGTTGGGGCAATCTCAGCAATTCGCTCCATGAGCAGCGCTGCGAAGTCGGTACT
>NZ_JAWOUO010001001.1:0-552 GCF_033339435.1 Vibrio sp. 378 | reverse complement strand
TTGGCTAAACAGCAGAGGCTTGCCTCAAGTGGCCGTTGGTGAAGTGTACATTCCTGCAACCAGTGCAAACTTAATTGAGTCGAAGTCATTTAAGCTCTACCTAAACAGCTACAACCAAACCCGTTTCGCGAGTTGGGAAGAAGTAGCAGAGCGTTTAACGCAAGACCTATCCGCATGCGCGGGCGAAAAGGTATTGGTCGAAGTGAACCCTGTAGGTCACTACACCAACCAACCTATCGTGACAATGGAAGGCGAATGCATTGACGACCAAGACATTGAAATCAACAGCTACGATTTTGATGCAGATTTGCTAGCAGGTGCTGCTGGCGAAGAGCAAGTAGAAGAAGTGCTGCATAGCCATCTATTGAAATCGAACTGTTTGATCACCAACCAGCCAGACTGGGGCAGCGTTGAAATTCGCTACCAAGGTGCCAAGATCGATCGTGAGAAGTTGCTGCGCTATTTGGTGTCTTTCCGTGAACACAACGAGTTCCATGAGCAATGTGTAGAGCGTATTTTCACTGACCTGATGAAATACTGCCAACCAAACAA
>NZ_JAWOUO010001000.1:0-552 GCF_033339435.1 Vibrio sp. 378 | reverse complement strand
GTTTCATACTTCAACGCACTTTCTGGAGACGCACCAAACAAAGTGAACAGCTCATCTTGCATGTAGAACATGTAAGGGCTTGGGTTGCTTTGCTTTAGCTCTTTGTAAGCTGCTAGCGGAGAAGGGCAAGGCAATGTGAATCGACGAGAAGGAACTACTTGGAAAATATCGCCTTTTACCACGAATTCTTTTAGATCACGGACGATTTGACAGAAATCTTGATCCGAAACGCTTGGTTGAGCTGTGATATTGGCCACTTGCGTTGCGTCTGGAAGACGCTTTGGCGATGTGCATTGAGCTCGGATATCTTCGATTCGACTTTCTAGCGCTGCTTTTTGCGAGCCGTCAACGAACAATGTTGCTTGCAGTTGGCAGGATTCTGTTTGGTGATCTACAACCAGCAATGTTTCCGCAACATAGAAGACGTAATCCGGACACTGGTTTGTTGCTACCGCGTCTCCTAATGGTTCGAAGTGCGCCACCAAGTCATACGCAAATAGGCCACCAAGGAAAATGGCATGTGTGTGGTGCGAAGAAAGATCAAAACTGTGC
>NZ_JAWOUO010000999.1:0-553 GCF_033339435.1 Vibrio sp. 378 | reverse complement strand
TTGGACTTTTTAAATACCACTTCACCTGATTTGCTCTTATCAATTTTAGTAATCATCTCAGGTGTAATTTCACCAGTTTGACGGCAAGAAATTGAACTGTCGCTTGGGTCCGCTAAACTGAAGTCCGCTTCGATGCTCGCTACATGACAAGTAACGCCTGGAACTTCAGGGTCTACGAGCGTATTCAGTTTTATGTCTTTCATAGTAAACATACCCAAAGACACATCACCAACCTCATCGTTGCCACAACCAGCAAGAATGGTAACCAAACCTAAAGCAAGCAAACGTTTTTTCATTATTCCGTCCTTAATTAGAAAAATATATAGATTCAATCTATCAGACGTTGGCATCTAAAACAAAATTTGGCGCAACCTCAGGACTTTAGCTAGGTTTGTTAAGGGCTTCATGCTAATGTACCGCTTCAAAGCGAGTTCATGTTTAAGAGTTGAGTCAATGCGATATAGAAAACCCTGTTAGGTTTTCGGAATATTGGCGTGATGGCTCATATACAGCCCTCGTTTTTGACTCGCTACTACTCTGTAGCCTGAGATAT
>NZ_JAWOUO010000998.1:0-553 GCF_033339435.1 Vibrio sp. 378 | reverse complement strand
AAGCGGTGCGTATTTCCGGCCCTAATGCCTCAATTGCTCAAGACCTTGAACCGGAATACCTGACGTTTGCCGACAACGGGAAAATTTATGTCGCCTTGCAGGAAAATAACGCAATGGCGATTATTGATCCGCAAAACCACTCGGTAGAAAAAATTGTCGATTTAGGGGAAAAGTCTTGGTCGAATTCAAAGCTGGACGCCTCAAATAAAGATAAGATCATCGGCAATTTGAAAAGCTATCCGCAGATGGTTGGCTTGTACATGCCCGACACGCTAGACAGTTACTCTGTCAACGGCCAAACCTACATTGTTTCAGCCAACGAAGGGGATGGTCGCGAATATGGTTTTAAAACCACTCAAGCTGAATGTGATCAAGCAGGCTTCAAGTGGGACGAGGATGACTATCAAGGTACGCCAGATTACACCAATGTCAAAGTCTCCTGTTTAAGCCATATCGACGAAGTCCGTGGCAAAAATCTCAAAGTTACGACCGACCACCCTCTTGCTGGAGCTCTGAAAGACAACAAACAACTAGCTAGACTCAAAGTTATCAA
>NZ_JAWOUO010000997.1:0-553 GCF_033339435.1 Vibrio sp. 378 | reverse complement strand
AAAGTCTATCTTCCTTACTACAGCAACACTAATAAGCTAGTCGTCTGAGTGCATAAAGGCAAGGCGTTTTTGAGGAAAGGGGCTTAGAAGCCCCTCAAATGAGACAAAATTTGTTAACTTTGCTTGGAATCTTGCTCAATTTGTTTCATCAAATCGTTCGCTTTCTTCATTGCTCGTCTAGCGCTGGTGGTCTTTCTCTTATTCAACAGAATGTCGGAGAATTGTAGATACTTGTCCGCTGTTTGGAAGCGTAGGTCATTGATATCTTGGAATCCAACAGGGAAGTTTTCAGAGAATTTATCGACGTCTTTAACTAACTTATCCAAATGTACAGTGGTTCTTGCTTGCTTTAGGCGATAGTACAGGCCATCAAACTCGTCTTGATACAAGATACGAGCGGCATCGATAGGGAAAGGTAACGGATTACTCGAATCTATTGCCGTTTCATAGAGCTTCATTTCGAGCACCGCATCTTTCATCGCATTGCTTATCTCTAAGTTAGCTTTATGTTCATCGCTATTGGTGAAGAACGTGTTGCCAACCTTTATCAATG
>NZ_JAWOUO010000996.1:0-554 GCF_033339435.1 Vibrio sp. 378 | reverse complement strand
AGGCGCGCCATCAGAAGCTGGTTCGATGCCAGAGCTGATTCAACGAATGAAAGGCAAAGTGCCAATGATTGGTATTTGTCTTGGTCATCAAGCGATTGTTGAGGCGTACGGCGGTACTGTCACTGGCGCGGGTGAAATCATCCACGGCAAAGTGTCGATGATGGAACACCAAGACCACGCAATTTATCAAAACCTGCCATCGCCACTGGCGATCGCGCGTTACCACTCTTTGGTTGCGACAAGAGTACCAGACAGCCTAACCATTACTGCCGAAGTCGACAATTTGGTCATGTCTGTTGTACAGGAACAAGATAAAGTTTGCGGATTTCAGTTCCACCCAGAGTCAATTATGACGACTTACGGCGCAACCTTGTTGGGCAACGCGATTGAATGGGCGCTTGAGAAAAATAACGCATAAGGAAATGGGGAGAGAAACTATGGAAGCAATCATCAACATACTGTACGAACAGCAATCACTGACTCAAGAAGAAAGCCAACAGGTATTCGACATTATTATTCGCGGTGAGCTTGATCCAATTTTAATGGCATCGGGA
>NZ_JAWOUO010000995.1:0-554 GCF_033339435.1 Vibrio sp. 378 | reverse complement strand
TATCCAGAAAGCATCTCGATGCGTTCATACAAGCCAACCACTTCGGGTCATAAAGGCCAAATCAAGAAAGCACTGAAGTCTTTGATTGAAGCGAAAAAACCGGTGCTTTATGTCGGTGGTGGCGCAGTCATTTCTGGTGCTCACGAACATATTTTAGAACTGGCAGACAAACTTAACCTGCCAGTTGTCAGTACCTTAATGGGCCTAGGTGCATTTCCGGGTACTCACAAAAACTCGCTTGGTATGTTGGGGATGCACGGTACCTACGAAGCCAATATGGCGATGCACGAAGCGGATCTGATCTTCGGTATTGGGGTGCGTTTTGATGACCGCACCACCAATAACCTTGAGAAGTACTGTCCAAATGCGAAAGTGATGCACATTGATATTGATCCGTCGTCGATCTCCAAAAACGTCAAAGTGGATCTTCCAATTGTAGGCTCTGCTGAAAAAGTACTGACTACTATGCTTGGTCTACTGGCAGAGCAAGATTGTGGCAACGATGAAGCGGCGATCACTAAGTGGTGGGAGGATATTCAAGTGTGGCGCGATCG
>NZ_JAWOUO010000994.1:0-554 GCF_033339435.1 Vibrio sp. 378 | reverse complement strand
CTGCGGCACTTGAATGACATACTGACTGACGAAATGTTTAAGCACATCTAGCGCTTTCGCCATATGCGGTTCTAAACAAGCATTCCATGCCAGTAAAGGGTTTTGGAATGGTTCATCAACCACTTTAATAGAGATGCTTGTAAGTAGGGCATTGACCATACCGCCAATCGCATCTTTGCGTTGGTGATGTTTACCGCTAAACAGCATTTGTCCAATAGAGCCGATATGTTCTTCAAACCAAGGATCACCGCAATCAGCTAACTGACTTGCTGCACCTTCTTGCCATTGCTGACGTGTGACCATACCCAGCACAATGGCATCTTCTAAGTCGTGCACGCCATACGCAATATCATCGGCGAGCTCCATAATGGAGCAGTCGAGGGATTTAAAGCGCGTTTTGCTGTGCTCTAAATCGGAGTCTGGTCGATAGCGCATTTGGCTCAACAGGCTTTTGTCATTCTCGCTGAGTGGAGCGATAACCCAATCAAACAGATCTTTATCACAATCGTAGATGCCTTTCGCTGGGCTCCATTCTTTGGCTTTTAATCGGCGTT
>NZ_JAWOUO010000993.1:0-554 GCF_033339435.1 Vibrio sp. 378 | reverse complement strand
CGTCTTTGCTTGCGCCGAAAATGCGTATGCTTGGTCGTGATTTAAATTCAGAACAAGCGGCCGAAGACGAAGCGCCAAATTGGCAAGTGCTCTACACGACGTATGTGCACACGTGCTCGCCACTGCGCAGTGGTGAAACTTTGTTGCCAATTCCACTGTATCGTAATGATCCGACACTCAATGGCGATCATAAAGCGGTCATCAAATGGCAGACGGAATGGCAAGCGTGCGATGAAATCCAAATGGCGGGCGGGTGCCGCGCGGAGCATGCGGCGCTGCACGAGATTTGCGACGTAGACAGTGTGTTGTTCCGCCGCGGTTGGGATTTGCGTGGTCGTATCGAATACATCACCAAGATTCCAACTTACTATTATCAGTATCGTGTGGGCGGTCAGTCGTTGGAGAGCGAGAAAGCACGTAAGTGTCCGAAGTGTGGTGGAGAATGGCTGCTTGATGAGCCATTACATGACATCTTCTATTTTAAGTGCGACTCGTGCCGAATTGTTTCGAACATCTCTTGGGATCATATTAAATAGGTTCTCACCTGACGTAAC
>NZ_JAWOUO010000992.1:0-555 GCF_033339435.1 Vibrio sp. 378 | reverse complement strand
CAGTGGTTCTGGGTTGGTGTTGTGTTGATTGGTATGTTGATGCCGCTAATATTGAACTGGTTAATGCCTTCTGAAGTTCGCCATAAAGGTAGTTACGTCTTTGTCGTGACAACATTGAGTTTGGTCGGCGTGTTGATGCTGCGTACGTTCATACTCTATGCGGGTCAAATGACCGTTGTCTAAGGAGGAACAATGGAGGCTGAACTAGGGTTCTTCTTACTGATTTTTGTCGCAATGGGGGCGAGTTGTTCCGCTGTATTGCATTGGTATCGCCGTGCAGCGGCTAAGCCCATTATGTTAGAACACCAACTTGCGACCTCACATCTCATCAGTTTGGCCTCTGTTGTTTGTCTATTACTGCTGATTGTCTGTTTTATCCAAGACAATTTTGCTCTTGAATATGTGGTCACTCATTCCAACAGCCAATTGCCAACCGCTTACAAGGTTGCAGCGGCATGGGGTGGGCACCAAGGCTCCATGCTGTTTTGGGTCGTGACGCTCAGTTTATGGGCATCATACATTGCTCTTAGTTCTCCGATTAACCAATGCTACACC
>NZ_JAWOUO010000991.1:0-555 GCF_033339435.1 Vibrio sp. 378 | reverse complement strand
TGTCACACCTTGAATGTTGATATCTACACCATCAAATTCAGCAGACCTGTATCTGTAGCCGATAGCAAGGTCTACATTGTCAAGCATGTAACCTACTTCCAATCCGGCTTGATAAGAGAACTTAGACTCTGATTCAGATACACCTAGGACGTTGGTTTCACCCTTTAATGAACCAACACCAAGAATGAGTGCGCTATATAAATTATTACCTTTATCTATAAATTTAGGGCGTGCGTTGATATAAAAAGCATTACCTTTAACACTGGCATTTTCAAAAAATTCAGCTTCACCAAAGTGTTGGTATTCTAACTCCACACCAAAATCTACATTAGGATGAACGGCAAAATTATAACCAGCATACACCCCTCCACCTAAGTCATTGTTTTCATCAATAGTCGCAATGCCAGCATCTAACTCAGTATTGTGACCTACAAGTAAATTGCCGCCGACATAAAAATGGTCTACCTCGTTTGCACTTGCACTTGCACTTGCACTTGCACTTAAGAGTGCTAGTAAAATCAGTTTTTTCACTTTAAGTCCTTATAGTTGATTTGG
>NZ_JAWOUO010000990.1:0-555 GCF_033339435.1 Vibrio sp. 378 | reverse complement strand
CCTGTTCTCATTGCAATACATGCACAAGATTGTGGATGGCCTGATTCGCGAAAATGACGGTCGTCGCGTACCTGTTACGCTATTTACTAAGAATGGCGGTATGTGGCTAGAGCAAATCGCAGCAACGGGTTGCGATGCAGTTGGTCTAGACTGGACGATCAATATTGCAGATGCGAAAGCGCGTATCGGCGATAAAGTGGCACTGCAAGGCAACATGGACCCATCTATGCTTTACGCTTCACCTGAGCGCATCCGTGAAGAAGTAGCGGGTATCCTAGAAGGTTTTGGTGATGCTGGTACAGGTCACGTATTCAACCTAGGTCATGGCATCCACCTAGATGTGCCGCCAGAAAACGCGGGTGTGTTTGTTGAAGCGGTACATGAGCTATCTAAGCCTTACCACAAATAATCTCGATTTATTGAAATCCAATACCGGCCATCAGTGCCGGTATTTTTTTACCTGAAATTTGAATTGTACAGCTTAGTAAGCATTTGGCCTGTCATGATCTAATTACTATCTAAGCTGTACAATAAAAATTAAAGTCAATTATAAAC
>NZ_JAWOUO010000989.1:0-555 GCF_033339435.1 Vibrio sp. 378 | reverse complement strand
CATCCCAACAGAAGCTGGCACCAAAGCTCTGACGAATACAGCTAAGCGAGGTGTCGACATCACCATCGTCACCAACAGCCTTGCGTCGAATGACGTCTTTGCCGTTCATGGCTGGTACGCCAAATATCGTGAAGATTTGCTCGAATCCGGCATCAAACTTTGGGAAGTGAAATCCAGCGCAAAGCTCAAGAGTAAATGGAGCTTAACGGGCAGTAGCCGCGCGAGCTTGCACGCAAAGGCAATGACGATTGATGACAAAACACTGTTCGTCGGCTCTATGAACTGGGATCCTCGATCTGCGGCTTTGAATACCGAAATGGCCGTTGTGATTGAACAACCGGAATACGTGCAAGCATTTTTCGCAAAATTACCCAGCCAACTGAAAGACAACGCGTATCGACTCACTCTACGTGACGGAGACATTGTTTGGACAAACACAAAAACTGGTGAGGAATATGATTCGGAACCCGAAGCGGGCGTTTTTCGCCGATTAGGCGCTTGGTTCTCCGGCATTTTGCCAATAGAAGATCAACTTTAACTCGGTCACATTCTCTA
>NZ_JAWOUO010000988.1:0-555 GCF_033339435.1 Vibrio sp. 378 | reverse complement strand
TGACTCTAGAAGGGGATTTCGAAGCGGGTAGCATTACCGTTCCTTCGCGTAAGTTTCTCGATATTTGCCGTGGCTTACCAGACGATGCGATCATCACTTTTGTGTTAGAAGGCGATCGCGTGCAAGTTCGTTCTGGTCGCAGCCGTTTCTCACTGGCAACGCTACCAGCGAATGACTTCCCGAACATTGAAGATTGGCAAAGTGAAGTTGAAGTATCACTGAGCCAAGCGGACCTGCGTACGCTTATCGACAAAACTCAGTTCTCGATGGCAAACCAAGACGTACGTTACTACCTCAACGGTATGTTGTTTGAAATCGATGGCACGACACTGCGTAGTGTGGCGACCGACGGTCACCGTATGGCAGTATCGCAAACTCAACTAGGTGCTGACTTCGCCCAAAAGCAAATCATCGTGCCACGCAAAGGTGTGCAGGAATTGGTTAAGCTGATGGATGCGCCAGAGCAACCTGTCGTTTTGCAAATTGGCAGCTCAAACGTGCGTGCAGAAGTGAACAACTTTATCTTCACGTCTAAACTGGTTGATGGCCGTTTCC
>NZ_JAWOUO010000987.1:0-555 GCF_033339435.1 Vibrio sp. 378 | reverse complement strand
TACGCGATTGCCGCTCATGCTGAAATCACAGTAAAAGGTGACGATTTTGAATTGAGCAAAGATTGTGTTCGCCTAAGCGGTGACAATATTTCCGTCAAATCCGACGATTGCTCTTCTAAAAACCGGGATGATAAAGACAAAAAAGGAAACGCTAGCGTGCATGGCGATGACAACCCAGGTAAAGGGCATAACAAAGATAAAAAAGACAAGAAGAAATAAACACTTCTGTTCGAAAAAAGGCTTGCGCGATGCAAGCCTTTTTAATGTTCAGCGTTTCAAGCACTTAGTAGAAGGTTCGACCTTCACCCGCTCTAGTCAGCAGTCCGTCGCATGGCGCATAACGATCGCCATATTTCGATGCAAATTCGTTCATTTTCTCAACCAGTTCTTTCAAACCGAATTGATCCATATAACGGAATGGCCCGCCAAGGAATGGAGGGAAGCCAATACCAAAAATCGCACCAATATCGCCATCGCGCGGAGAGCGAATAATACCGTCGTCCAAGCATCGTACTGCTTCATTAAGCATTGGCAGTACACAGCGCAACGCAATAT
>NZ_JAWOUO010000986.1:0-556 GCF_033339435.1 Vibrio sp. 378 | reverse complement strand
GCCGACGACAACGAAGGGTAAAAGCCAACGTACTATGGGTTTTGCTAACATCGAAAATCCTTTTTTATTGTTGTATTCAGCCGAATGCTCGTGTTGGTTTTTTTCAACCTAAATGCGACATCAAAAAGCATAATGCTCAATGAGTTAGCAAGTACTCCCTGTGAGCAATCGGTGAGTTCATTGCATCTGAAATAGACGAAGATATTTGTACTTCTGTAGCGACTAACAACATGGTGTGTGGCCGTTACATCATTCAACTAACTTGAAACGAAATCATGCAGTTCAAGGCAAGGAACCCGTGTTCGTTGCCTGCTTGCTGAGGCCAATTTCAAGTAAAGTAAGAGAGCTGCGTTTTTCTGTGGTGACTAGCCACAAATAACCGTCTATTCAAAGTTAATAAAATTAACAAAAAATTAACCAGTTCCGCAAGTTGTGCTGACTTACTTCTTTTGTCTCTAGGCAAACGCTGTGCCAAACATTTACCTCAATAAATTCATATGGTTATATATTTCAATTGATTTATTACAGAGCGCTATTGGTTATTATCGCCAGATAT
>NZ_JAWOUO010000985.1:0-556 GCF_033339435.1 Vibrio sp. 378 | reverse complement strand
AAGCGGGCTATAAGGTCATGTGTTACACGGTCAACAACCCGAATAAGCTCAAGCACCTTCCGCAATTAGATGGCATTTTTAGTGACCATCCAAAACGTTTTATGCAGTAACCTTTCAAAGCTCCCGTGGGATAACGAGTCCTACCACTCGATCGTGATCGATGTTCCCATGGTGACAAGCTGGATGAATTCATCCATTTCTTCATTGGTGAGCGCAATACACCCGTTGGTCCAATCAAAACTCTGAATAAAGCTAGGATCTTGCGTCTCACCATTCTTTAAACCATGAATTTTAATGTTCCCACCTGGGGAGACACCTCTCCGGTGCGCCTCTAACGTGTCAATAGCATCGGGATAGCTAATGTGCACCGAGCGATAAAACGCAGAATCCTCAATCACGTAATCGAGCGTATAACTGCCTTCTGGCGTTCGGTTGTCGCCTTCTTCTTGCTTATGGCCTTTAGGACTGGCACCCAATGCAATACGATATTCTTTTAGTATGATGCCATCTTCTATCAAGTACATTCTGCGTTTCGATTTATCAACTTTAACCAGAT
>NZ_JAWOUO010000984.1:0-556 GCF_033339435.1 Vibrio sp. 378 | reverse complement strand
GCTGAGGATTTTTTGCCCCTAAGTTCTGCGCCATAAATGGCGTGAGTGCGGAGGTCAGCGACATCAACACTAAGATCAGAATCGACTCAATACGCTGCGCAGCGCCGTAAGCTGCCACCGCTGCCGTGCCGTGGCTAGATAGCAGCATCATCAAAATCGCGCCCGACAACGGATTCATCGCATTGGATAGCGCTGCAGGGGTGCCAATTTTTAACGTCTGTTGCCAATCTTGTTTCAATGAGGCCCATTGAGGTTGTGCGAGCAGTTTTTCGCGTTTCACCAACACATAGAAAGAGCCGCACAAAGCGCCTAGCCAACTAAAGGCACTCGCTCTAGCGGCGCCTTGAATGCCAAGTTCTGGGAAAGGGCCGTAACCGAAAATCAATAGTGGATCGAGCATGCCGTTGATCAGACCGGCCAACATCATGATCTTAGCGGGTGTCTTAGTGTCGCCAGTGGCACGGATCGCACTGTTGCCCGCCATTGGGATCACCAACAGCGGAATGGTGAGGTACCACACCTGCATGTATTGTTCGATGAGCGGAATCAGATCGTC
>NZ_JAWOUO010000983.1:0-556 GCF_033339435.1 Vibrio sp. 378 | reverse complement strand
CTTTCAAACACTACTGCAGGGCCAGTAAATTTCAGGATGCTTTCGTCCACACCAGCAGTCTTCACAATACAGCCATCCAGCGCGATGTTGCCTTTCAGAACGGCAAGGCCGCCATCTTGGCTAAACGCGTTTTCTTTGGTGCGGATACAGCCTTCCGCGCGGTCATCATCGAGGGTATCCCAGCGACAATCTTGCGAGAATGCTTGTGTGGTGCGGATACCCGCAGGGCCTGCACGGTAGAATGATTTCACTTCTTCTGAATCGGTCAGCATGATGTCGTATTTGGCTAGCTGTTCTTCCCAAGTCAGTCCTAGGACAGTCTTAGACTGATTGTGCAGCAGACCTGCACGGTTCAGTTCACCAAGGATACCGACAACGCCACCCGCACGGTGTACATCTTCCATGTGGTATTTCTGCGTTGAAGGAGCCACTTTACAAAGGTGTGGTACTTGGCGAGACATGCGATCGATGTCCGTCATATCAAAATCGACTTCACCTTCTTGCGCTGCAGCTAAAAGGTGTAACACCGTATTGGTCGAGCCACCCATTGCGATGT
>NZ_JAWOUO010000982.1:0-556 GCF_033339435.1 Vibrio sp. 378 | reverse complement strand
AACTTAAAACTTACACCCAACGTACAACGCTTGATGACTTTGATATTGAAGATTACGACAAAAGCGAAGTCTCAAAAAACGCCTTCAATATGGATGTTGGCATCGCTTGGTATCACGAAGCCTTTCGTGCGGGTTTGTCCGTTAAGGATGTGTTCAAGCAAGACATTAAAACCAAACTCGGTAGTTATACCTACGAACTCACTCCTCAAGCAACCGTTGGGATTGGCTACGTGAGTAACTACGTAGCACTGAGCTTAGACGCCGATCTAACCACGCAAAAGCGCTTTAAAGAACTTGATGATGACACTCAATTTGTGCGCATCGGTATCGAAGGCGACGCGTGGGGATGGGCACAACTTCGCGCAGGCTATGAAATAGATCTGGAGAATAACCTAGATAACTCCGTCACTGGTGGGATTGGGATCAGCCCATTTGATGTTGTTAGCCTTGACCTAGCAGGTTCTTACGCAGGCGATAATCAATTCGGAGCAGCGGCGAACTTAGCCTTCACTTTCTGATTCACCACCTGAATAGTTACGCCAACCAGATTAGCTTT
>NZ_JAWOUO010000981.1:0-557 GCF_033339435.1 Vibrio sp. 378 | reverse complement strand
GTAACTTGGTCGCGAATTCTATTTGACCGCGAACCTTACTTAATCGCGAACATAGAACCGAAGTTAAAGCATTGGAACCAAACGTCGTAGCTAGAGAAGCCAATTTTTGCGAAACGTTCTTTGTGGTCTTTTTTAGAGTCCGGACGCATTACGTTTTCGATTGCGCTACGTTTTTGGCTGATTTCCAATTCGCTGTAACCGTTGGCACGTTTGAAATCGTGGTGAAGATCAATGAGTAGTTCGTTCGACACTTCATCTTCGAAAACGAATTTCTCTGACAGAATCAAAATGCCACCAGGACGCAGGCCCGCGTAGATTTTTTCAAGCAGCGCGTAACGGTCTTCTGGTGATAAAAACTTGAGCGTGAAGTTCAATACCACGACAGATGCGTTTTCAATTTCGATATTACGAATATCGGCTTCGACCACAGTTACTGGCGTGTCGCTGCGATAAGCGTTGACGTGTAACTTACAACGCTCAACCATCGCTGGAGAGTTGTCTACTGCAATAATTTTGCAGCCTTCTTGCTTGATATGACGACGCATAGACAGCGTAGC
>NZ_JAWOUO010000980.1:0-557 GCF_033339435.1 Vibrio sp. 378 | reverse complement strand
GGGTGCATACCTTAAATGTAATCAAGTTTATGCGTTGCGAATCTCGTCATACTCTGCGATTGGCAAGCGGCCACGCAGTTCAAGAAATGACAAAAACTGTTTAGCAGAGTGAGTAATCACTTTGTTGCTATCAATATCAAGGTTGTCCATCAGCTCACTGACAAGCTCCAGATTGCCCACATCATGACAAAAGTGTGCATCGCTTCCCGTAGTAAAATACACATCTAACGCTTTGCCGATTTGCGCAATTTCATGACAACGATCCACACTGCCAACACGGCTGTTGCCTTTGAGCGTGGTGTTATTGATTTCTATCGCTACATTGTGCTCTTTAGCGCACTTCAGCACTTGTTCAAAATCGAAGTCGAAGTTCGGGTTCCCCAAATGCCCTAACGCATCAACGCGACCGCTTTTGATGACATTTATCAGCGCTTCAGTGTGTGCTTCTTTATTGGCAGGTGGAAAAACGGGCTCGTGGAAACTGGCAATAACCCAATCCAAATTGCGATCGACGCTTGGCGGAATATCAATTTCACCTTCAATGTTAAGTATGTTGG
>NZ_JAWOUO010000979.1:0-558 GCF_033339435.1 Vibrio sp. 378 | reverse complement strand
TACGTTAAATGCTGGAGAAGATAGGTATCAATTTGAATTATTTGCTCAGCTAGACCATCCAAATGGCAATGGTGAAAATGAGCTAGTGATTGATTTCCCTGTGAATGCCACGGATTTTGATGGTGATGTGTCGAACACGATTAGTTTGCCAATCACCGTTGTTGATGATGTGCCGTCTATCACTGAGGTGGATAACAGTAGCCAGTTGACGATTGACGAAGATGATTTACCTGCTGGCTCTGATACTTCTGGCTTACGAGTGTTAGATGGACACTTTAACGTTGTTGCTGGCGCTGATGAAATCGTCAGTTATCACGTTTCTGACTTAGCTGGCGCGGTCGCTGGTTTGCAGTCAAATGGTCAAGATGTGGAACTAAGACTGGTATCTGAAGCCGACGGTGTAAGCACCTATGAAGCAGTGATTGTTGGCACGAACACGCAGATTTTCACCCTAACGTTGGATGCAAAAGACAATAGCTACCAATTTGAGTTAGTGGGCCCTGTGGATCATCCTGCTGGCGCGGGAGAAAACAGCCTAACGTTAGATATTCCTATTTC
>NZ_JAWOUO010000978.1:0-558 GCF_033339435.1 Vibrio sp. 378 | reverse complement strand
CACCGAAATAACGGCTGTCACAGCAGTCAACGTAAACCACACCCCTTTTGAGCTGAGGAGTTGATCAACATTGACCTCTGGATTCGTTTCCAAACGTAATACGTGCCAAGCAACCAAGATGCCCAACAAGGCGCCCAGTAACATATCAAGAATAAACGCAGAACCTAGGAAGAACTTGCACAGCATGACTATTAGCGTAATAGCCGCCATCAACACCGTGGTACTGTTAAATCCAAAGCTGTGCGTTCTTTGGAACAAAAATGTCAACACACAGAACCAAACCGCAATAGGCAAGCTTGGAAAACTAAAGCCGTAACTGTTTGGAAGTTCCGCCATAGGCACGTACACATGCGGCCTTGGTAGAGAAAATCCCTGCTGTGCCACCAAAACCATTAAAGATGTCGCGGTAATGGCGAAGAACAGTCGGTACACAAAGCGACTATCAAAGCGCATCATGACGAACGGGAATAAAAACAGCAAAATAGTTGGCGTCGTCAGCTCCATCACTACACTTGCAAACTCGTACGCGGCTTTGTAACTGTTGTCTGAAAGCTCACC
>NZ_JAWOUO010000977.1:0-558 GCF_033339435.1 Vibrio sp. 378 | reverse complement strand
CGTACGCGGCTTCAGTGATCGACACTAAACCACGCTCCAAATGTACTCTTGCGATCTCAAGACGACGATAACGGATATAACCATTCACCGTCATATTAAGTGACTGTTTAAAGCGGCGTTGTAGGTTAGACACACTCATCGAGAATACCTCTGCAATGTGTTCGAGGCTCAACTCTTGTTCAAGGTGCGTTTCGATATAGCTGACAATGTTTTCCACGCGTGAATCACTATGACGTTCGGTGATTTTATCTCGGTAACTGTTGGTGTTTTGAGGGCAAAAATCCTGTGGCATTTGTTGTGTTGCGTGAAACAGAATTTGATAAATCAAACTTTCGATTTCGAGCTTGTCTTGGAAACGATGTGGTGTATCCCGGTTGGTGAGTTCGGTGGCAAGTTCAGTTAACGCCTGATTAAGCTCTAGGTGGTAAAAGGCTTGGTGCGTTTCAAAGAAGGCAGTACTGCAACACGATTCTTCCGAGCGGGACTCTAACCATTGCGGCTTTACAAGAATATTAATCTTGTTGATCTGATTGTTTTCAATAAGCGAACGACGAAAGT
>NZ_JAWOUO010000976.1:0-558 GCF_033339435.1 Vibrio sp. 378 | reverse complement strand
TTCAAACTAACGGATAGTTTTGATGGAACACTTCAACAAAAACGATGGATAGAAAAGAATATGGATATTGACGCGCTGCGCAGCTTTCTTGCGTTTGTTGAAACAGGCAGCTTCACTCGTGCTGCAAAACAAATCAATCGCACCCAATCCGCGTTTAGTGCTCAAATGCGAAAGCTTGAAGATGAACTCCATGTCAGCTTATTCGAAAAGGAAGGTCGCAACCTTGTACTGAGCGAAGCGGGTATGTCACTTCGTGCGCATGCAGAGCAACTCGTAAGTTTGCACAATCAAGCCGTCAAGCAAGTAAAACGCTACGAAAACAAACGCCCACTGCGTTTAGGATGTCCAGAAGACTATAACGATAGCCTGCTGCCGAAACTCATCCGCGTATTGCAGCAAACCGAACCGACCTGCTCTATCCAGGTGTACAGTGAGCCAAGCGTGACGCTCCGCGAATGGCTAGATGAAGGCAAATTAGACGCCGCCATCGTGACTCGTGCACCCGATAGCGAAGAAGGATACTGGCTCGCAAGTGATAGAGGCGTGTGGATCAGTCAC
>NZ_JAWOUO010000975.1:0-558 GCF_033339435.1 Vibrio sp. 378 | reverse complement strand
TACAAAGGGTTACGTTCATCCATTGGCTCAATCGAGCTGTACTTGCGACTTGGTTTCTGACCGCGATCGCGAGTCAATAGCTGCCAGCTAAAGAACGCGCGGTTGTTGCTTGGTTTCACTGTCATGATGTCGAATGGAATCGAAATGTAGAAGCCTTTAGTAAAGCTACCTTCACCAAATTCGTCAGCAGACAAGTCACTGATTGATGCGAATGCACCAGCAATGACACCACTCTTGAACTGTTTAGACACATTCACTTGTGTACCGATATCTCCCGCTAGGAACTGACCAACATCAACTTGAATCATCAAATCTTGTAGAAAATCCCATTGAGGGTAGTAATAACCCGACACAAAACCAGTAAAGCCCTTATCTACAACTTGGAACGGACGCCCATATTCTGGAACGTATTGCCATTTCTCATCGTATACACCGAAGTAGCTTTGCGGGTCACGTTGAGAGATTAAGTTAACATCTGCACCGATTGCCCAGTTTGCGCCTTTCGGTCGGTACAAGAATTCGGTACCCACACCCGCGAACATACTTTCTAGATAACCA
>NZ_JAWOUO010000974.1:0-558 GCF_033339435.1 Vibrio sp. 378 | reverse complement strand
AACGCATAGTAAAAATGCCACGCGTTGCGAATCACTCTTAAACAGTTTGTTAACTAACTACGATTTGTAAATATCTAAAAAGCTATAGCTCGGCTCGGGCATATTACGGGTGTAGAACGCTTCTGGAACATAATCCGTTTCAAACCCTAAGCGAAAACCGTATTTCTGGTAAGTAAGCTTTGCCAGTGCCAGTAACGGCATAGCAAAATAGCCTACACGCTCTTCCTTTAACTTTTTTTGACTCCAATACTTGTGGTGCCCTTTGACCGCTTCATACATCGCTTGTTGATATTCCGCTTCACCACAACCTGATTTATTTAGAACTTTTGTCATCACATTAATCGTTGGCAAATCGACAAGGTTTGCATGTTCAAAGGCTAAGCCCTCAAGATATTCAGGCGTACTCACATCAATAAACTTCTGAATTAACGACTTAACGTCACCAGATTTTATTCCGAGCATGACCATTTGGAGCTCAAAGAAGGTACGAGACCGAACATTATACCACTCAGTGTTTGGGTGGTCGGCTAAGTTGGCAAGGTACTCGATGTCACTCAC
>NZ_JAWOUO010000973.1:0-559 GCF_033339435.1 Vibrio sp. 378 | reverse complement strand
TGTTTGATGATCAACGCCCGCTAACGCGCCAAAATCGTCTCCGCAGTAGTAAATCAGCCCGCGTTTATTCATGGCATTACATACATCAGCGGCGGTTGGCAGGGATGTCCAAAACAGTGGGTTGTCGAAGTTCAACGCTTTTAAGTGTTTTTCTAGTTGGTGCTGCATCATCTTCGCTGCCACTTTTCTTGAAAAAGCAGAGTGGGGAGCCGGTATTGTCAGCAAATTTACCGTGAAAATGTTGTCTACCGCATCACAATGCATGGTTGGCTTATCTGAGCCAGTATCGCCGAAAACGCGGGAAATCTTGCTCACTAAACGTTGAATGTCTTTACTCGTCGGTTTTGGTTGTCTTAAACCGATGGAATTAACCCAAAGAATGCGATGGTTGGTGGCAAGTCGCTGAACGATGTGCTGCGTTGATGATGGTAAGCCGCCGAAGTCTTCGCCAAATACTACGATATCCGTCATGTGTTTCTCCTTGAGCTCTTAAGATTGGGTTTCTGATAGAAGGAGTAATCACAATGCGGGCCAAGGATTTTAGCTTTTAAAAACAGCT
>NZ_JAWOUO010000972.1:0-559 GCF_033339435.1 Vibrio sp. 378 | reverse complement strand
ATCAGCAAAAAGCGCGCAAATTGGGTCGAGTCATTTCACTAGAAACCGACGGCACGCAAGAAGTACTTAAAGGTATGCCGATTGAATACCAAGGCGTGAAGGTAGGTGAAGTGACGCTTGTCGTACCGAATTTCCGTCGCAATCTGGTTGAAATCACCGCCCGAATTTTGCCGGAATACGTGGAAAATATCGCGGTAGAAGGCACGCATTTTTGGCTAACTGAACCTGAAATTGGCCTTGGCGGCGTGAAGAACTTAGGTGCGCTAGTTTCAAAATCTATCAGCGTTGAACCGGGTAATGGCAAGGCGAAGTTCGATTTCCCATTAGAAAAAGGGTTTGACCGTGTAGAAGGCGTCATGTTTACCCTGCAAAGTGAGCAACGCGGTTCGGTTCAAGTCGGTACTCCTGTTCTCTACCGTCAAATGGAAGTTGGTCAAGTTACCGATGTTCGCTTGGGCGAGTTCGCTGATCGCGTGGTTTCCACCATCAAAATCAAACCTGAATACGCGTATTTAGTGCGTCAAAACAGCGTGTTCTGGAATGTGTCGGGTGTGGATGT
>NZ_JAWOUO010000971.1:0-559 GCF_033339435.1 Vibrio sp. 378 | reverse complement strand
TTTCAATGAAACCAAAGTCATTGTAAATCGCACCGAAGCGGGACTTCGCACCAAAGGCACTGATGTTGTCACCGATGCTCAAAATCGTTAGTGCATCGTTATTGTTCGTTTGGTTGTAGTCGCGAATCGCTTTAAATTGAGCATCCAATGTTTCAATCTTTTGCTCGACTTTGTCTTCAATGTTGAAGATTTTGCCAATGTTACGCCATTGAGCCTGCGTGCCTTCCCAGTAGCCTTCGCCTTCTTTAGCTGCAAACACAACCGTTGGGGCAATTTCACTTAGCTCTTCATATTTCGCGGAGCCACGCGGGCCAACCAAGATCAGATCTGGTTTTTGCATATAAATAGCTTCGAAGTCAGGCTCAAACAAACTGCCTGCTGATGTGTAATTCTCTTTGCTGTACTTAGAAAGGTAGCTCGGAAGATGAGATGCGTTTGACACAGCTACAGGGTCAATCCCGAAGTTATCCAAAACATCTAAAGGACCAAAACCAATCACAACCACGCGCTTAGGTGATTGTTCTAGCTCGGTTTTTCCCATGTAATGGTCAATAACAAC
>NZ_JAWOUO010000970.1:0-559 GCF_033339435.1 Vibrio sp. 378 | reverse complement strand
GCTTGCTGCACAGAATCACTCAACGGCAGTTGCTTCACCAAAGCTTCGATCGATAAGTCGAGCATGGCATCTAAGATCGACAATAAGCCGACCATAAAGCCTTGCTCATTGAGATGAGAAAAAGGTTGGTAACGCGACATCAGCTCACAGAACTGGGCACGTTGCAAAGAGAGGTTGTACAACTCACGCGGTTTGTTGCTCGAGATGTAAGACGCCACCACCAAAGAGACAAATTGCTTCAGCTTGTCTTGACCAAGGTAAATCAGCGCCTGACGGAACGAGCTGATTTCCACCTCTAATGTGGTGATCTGGGTATTCACAAAACGCAGTAACTTGTACGACAAGGCCACATCTTGCGTAATGATGCTTTCAATGCGGTCAAAATCCGGCTCTGGCGCGCAGACTTCCCGAAACAGTTGTAACGCTAACACCTGCTCCGGACTGACGTATTTGGTTTGCGACACCAATGGCTTGCTAAAAAAGTAGCCTTGAAAGAATTTAAAACCCGCCGCTTTGGCTTGCTCAAACTCTTCTGCGGTTTCGACGCGTTCCGCTAAAA
>NZ_JAWOUO010000969.1:0-560 GCF_033339435.1 Vibrio sp. 378 | reverse complement strand
CATGAATAAAAACAACAAGGAAAAGCGATGATTAAGCAAGTTGGCAACACTCAAATTAACCCCCTGCATCGACTGACCTGTCACTGCGGAAAAGTCGAACTGGAACTGACGTTACCCAACGGAATTGAAAAGCCGAGACGCTGTGATTGCTCTATGTGTCGTCGTCGAGGTGCGATTGTGGCTTCAGTACCTTTGAGTGGTATTCGTATCGTTCAAGGTGACGATGTTTTAAAGCTCTACCAATTTAATACGCATACCGCGAAGCATTTTTTCTGTAGTGAATGTGGCATTTACACACACCATCAACGCCGATCAGATCCAAGTGAGTACGGTTACAACGTGGGATGTTTAGAGGGCGTTAACCCGTACGAATTGGGTGATATTGAAGTGATGGATGGCGTTAACCATCCATCGGATCGTTAGACTAAGTAGCTAGGCGTGTCATTGGGGGTCATTGGGATTAGGTAAACAAGCCGCCGTTCATCCACAAATGAGCGGCAATACTGGCGGCGTAGCCCAGAGCGATCACGGGCGTCCATTTTAAGTGGCCAAAGAAAGTG
>NZ_JAWOUO010000968.1:0-560 GCF_033339435.1 Vibrio sp. 378 | reverse complement strand
GTTCTTCACAATCACCAATCAACGCGATTCTGTCGGGTGCACAAGTTCGCGCGCGTGGTTGGAAGTTCAAAGACTTAGTAGATAAATTGGACGCTTTAGTCGTAGCTGACGAAGCGGATGGACTGTCTGTGTTAGCGCAAGACAGCTCGGGGACGGTTACAGCATCGACTACGACGAGTTCTGCTGCGTTATCAAACACTTTTGGCGAACAGCGCACGTTGGTGCTTCTGGTTAACTTTCAAGACAATCCGCAGCAACCGTGGACCATTGATGAAGTTCAAGACATGGTTTTTGGAAAGGTTAACGACTTCTACAAAGAGAACTCCTTTGGTCAGACGTGGTTGAGTGGTGATGTACACGGTTACTACACGTTGCCGATTAATAGCAGTTGTGATTACAAAGGCTTTGAAAGTTACATTACGGCAGCCGCTGAAGCGGATGGCATTGATACGTCAAGCTATTCACGCAAAGTCTATATCTATCCCAAAGTAGAGAACTGCGGTTGGTCTGGAATGGGTACCGTTGGTGGCAACCCGTCAAGAGCTTGGATTAACGGCGCA
>NZ_JAWOUO010000967.1:0-560 GCF_033339435.1 Vibrio sp. 378 | reverse complement strand
TCGGTTCACATCGTCTCGGTATTGACGTAGTTGCTCGTTATCAGGTTCCACAGCCAGCGCAAAGGCAACGTTACTCGCTGTATATTCGTGCGCGCAGAACACCTGTGTTTCTTCTGGAAGCGCTGCAACTTTGCTCAGAGACTCAAACATCTGCTCTGGTGTGCCTTCGAAAATACGACCGCAACCAGCAGAAAATAGCACGTCACCACAAAATAGCTTGCTATCGCCCACATACCCTATATGACCGAGCGTGTGCCCCGGCAAACCGAGCACCAAGAAGATTTCGCCGAACAGCTCAAGCTTATCGCCTTCTTCCATAGGAGTTGTTAAGGTCGGAATTGGCTCCGCTTTCGGGCCGACAACGGTGACGTGAGGAAATGCACGAACTAAATCTGGAACACCGCCAATGTGATCATTGTGGTGGTGTGTAACTAAGATCGCTTCTAAAGTTAATTCGTTAGCCTGCAAATAATCTAGTACTGGCTGTGCATCGCCTGGATCGACCACGGCGCAACGCTTTTCGCTATTTTGTATCAGCCAGATGTAATTATCATTAAATG
>NZ_JAWOUO010000966.1:0-560 GCF_033339435.1 Vibrio sp. 378 | reverse complement strand
ACTAAAGCACAGAGAAAACTGCCAAAAGGGATAAACAACAATGAATGGGTAAAGTGTCGGTGATATTCCAAAAACAGTAATGGGTCACTTGATGAACGAATAAGTACGTCCAAATCCGGAGCCATCCCAGAGGCCACGCCTAACACGCCAGCAGCCACAATATGCCGCTTTTTACTTGCAGACTGCGGCAAAGCAGCGCCCAGTAAACCTTGCGTTAACGGGTCCATTATTTACGCCCACCACGATAACGTAGGCGAGAGAGAAGGCATGTGCGCTTCAAAATCGGTTCAAATTTAAAAACCAGAACGTTCTCCGACATAAATTATCCGTATTTAAGTGGATTGGAAATTACGGCTTAATGATGCATTAAAGTGTTCGAAAACAAATGCTTTGATTTTAGTGTAAGAAGGAATCGCCCTATTCGCTAGTGAGAAGCGAGGATCGAGGTGTACGTCAGAAGTCCAAAACGGCGGATTTTACAGACGTAAAATAAAACAAGGCGAACCAGATAGCTCGCCTTGTTTACTGAACGATTAACGACAAAAAACCTTAGTCTTGAG
>NZ_JAWOUO010000965.1:0-560 GCF_033339435.1 Vibrio sp. 378 | reverse complement strand
TTGTGTTGTATCCAGCGACCTCTGAAATACAGACACCGCAGAGATTTGCCCGGATACGCCTTTAAATTTATCTCGCAGTGTCGGCTAAGAGCTGACGCACTGCGTTTGTCTCCCATTCAAATCTGAACACAAACGAGTTTGCGCTAAGATTTGATGGGTCAAAATAGGCGTTACGGCGTTGTTTTTAACTCAACTTACCGGGTGGTCGTTATGGGGTAAAAATAGAGCTGAAAACGTCACAAACTTTCAGGCTTGATTAGGCATATATCGGGTCGAGTTACCATCAAAAATCGACGCTATGGGCCTCTGATGGGCGTTGAGTGGTGTTTTCAATAGTGATCTTGCCTATTTACCATAATGGACATAATGACTATCGCGTTTTAAAAGTTTTTTAAACGCGATAACTTTGTTTTACTTGGCTTTTCCTTTACATTTCATATGAGCAATGTTGCTATTTAACTGGTTGAGCTTTGATATGGCTATTTATGTAGCGCCTGGCAATAGAGTCGGGCGAGATGGGGGCTCTTTTCAAGAGTGTAAAATGAATACGACAAATCATA
>NZ_JAWOUO010000964.1:0-561 GCF_033339435.1 Vibrio sp. 378 | reverse complement strand
AGAAATGTCCGACAGTAAACGCTGCTGACCTGAAATCATCTGATTCACCGCTTCGACCATTTGGTTGAAGCTGCTGCCCGCTTGACGAAATTCTGCGGTGCCTTTTTCAAGATTCGGATCGATGACGAACTCACCTTTCGCCACTCGCTGTGCGGCGGCTTCAAGGCGGCGTGCAGGTTGGCTCAGCGCCCAGGCAAGCCACAGCAGTAATGGTGTGCTCACCAACATGACTGCCAACAGTAACTGGAATGGGTGGTCGAAGAGACGCAGCAGCAGCGGTGGTGGCTCGTTCCATTTAAAGCCAACGTACATCAGCAGTTCAGAGTCGGCCAGAACGATTGGCACAGGGCCGGCAATCATATAGCGACCATAAAGTCTCTGTTTTGGTTTGTTGTAATCTTCAATACTGGTGACAAAGTTTTGCATCGCACGCAGTTGAAAGTTGCTGCGCTTATCGATGGTTAAGACGTTGCCGTTGTAATCCGAAAAGAACACTCGTGGTCGTGGGTCATGTTTATCTGCTCGGCAGCCCACGACGCGGAATAAAACGCGTCATAGATC
>NZ_JAWOUO010000963.1:0-561 GCF_033339435.1 Vibrio sp. 378 | reverse complement strand
TGAAGCTTCTTAAGTAGGCTCTTCATGTGTACTTTTACCGTCGATTCAGAAATAAACAAACGATCGGCAATCTGCTTATTACGGAAGCCTCTTGCCACCTCTCGCAGTATTTGCGTTTCGCGATCCGTTAGCGAATCAAAAACATCTTCATGATCAGAGCGTTCACTCAAATACTTGGCAACCTCTTGACTGTATGCCTTGTCACCCTGATGGGCCTGTTTGAGTAGCTCAACAAGCTCATCCGGCTCTGTATCTTTTAACAAGTAGCCATCCGCGCCACTGCGTACAATCGCTTCAATATCCGCAGGGCTGTCTGAAACGGTCAGAATAACAATCCTCGCCTCACAACCATCTGCTCGCAGCGCTTTTAACGTATCCAGCCCAGACATGCCTTTCATGTTGAGGTCTAGCAGCACCAAATCGAGCTCAAGCTCATGCGCTTTTGCGACTGCATCTGCGCCATTGCTTGCTTCTGCAACGACTTCAAACTCTGGCTCAAAGCTCAGGAGTTGATGGATACCACGTCGCATCAGTGGATGATCATCCACCAGCATTACTTTA
>NZ_JAWOUO010000962.1:0-561 GCF_033339435.1 Vibrio sp. 378 | reverse complement strand
CTATACATGCTTTCTCTATACGGCGGCTCGGCTCTAGGTCAATTTGGTATTGGCGTTCTTGGCGTAAGTGGCGGCGTACCCTTTGTTGCGATTACAACATTGATCCTAATGGCGATGCTGGTACTGATGTTTATTGATTGCGAACAACCGAACAGCCATGAATCGACTTCATTGTCATTCAAACAGATTGCAAAACTCAATCATGCAGCGATCATCGGTTGCGTCGTATCTGGTTTAACCTTGGGTGCGATTTACGGTCTTATGCCTGTTGAATTGGCGAACCGTAAAATTACCCACCAAGACATTGGTACGCTTATGGCGTTGGTGATCCTTGGCGGCATGTTGGTTCAACCTATGGTGACCACATTAAACAAATACATGAGCCGAACAGTCTTAATGGCGTTCTTCTGTATTTTGGGTATTTTCTCTATCGGTTTGACGTTCATCTCTACGTCTACCGCAGTGTTGGCGGCATCGCTTTTCCTATTGGGCATGGCCACGTTTGCTCTATATCCAGTGGCAATCAACCTCGGCTGTGAAGGACTTGATGAACGCTTTATT
>NZ_JAWOUO010000961.1:0-562 GCF_033339435.1 Vibrio sp. 378 | reverse complement strand
TAAACCACAAGTGAGCGCTTCGATTTCACCGCTGTTTAGCTTAATACGCAATGCGATTGGTGATTTGAACCATATGAACGCTCACATGGGCTATCAACTTGATCGTCAAACTCGCAAGTTACAAGAAAGCTACCGTCGTGACAGTCGCACGGGGCTGCAAAATCGCGTGGCGCTGCAAGAGCGCTTAAGTCACATCGATTGTGACGAGCATTTGTTAACGCTTAAGCTACTCAATTTCAGCCACATCAACGAAAAATACGGGTATCGAGTCGGAGACCAGCTGCTCAAAGATCTGTCGATGCATTTTACCAATCGATTGAGAAAGCGCTTAGGCATGCCAGCGGCGCTGCAACTGTACAGCATTGGTGTAGGTGAGTGGGCTTTTGTGTTTAAGGCTGAACAAAGTAGCGAGACGATAAAACAGCACTTTACTCGTTTTGCTGATGCGGTTGAGCAAACTAACTTTGAGCCGCTCGGCCTGCGCGAAATTGATTACCTGTCTATTTCCTTGTGTGGTGGCTTGGTTAGCCGTCGTGATTTTCCTTCGGCTTCTCCTGATGAG
>NZ_JAWOUO010000960.1:0-562 GCF_033339435.1 Vibrio sp. 378 | reverse complement strand
GAATTTGCAATCGAAATTCTCGCCTCGTGGTTTTAGCCACTCAGTTTGATATAACTGAGGACTTAGTTCTTGCCATATGGGTAGTTTTCGAACATTTTCGCAACTTCTTCTGTGATCAAATTTTCCCTTTTCTCAGTACTCATTGATTCGGTTAACTTGCGGCTTGAAACGCCTTTCCACACAACTTGGTTCGCCTTACTATCCACCAGCTCTACCACTAACTTCCCGTATTTGCGTTCTTTATATCGTTCAGGGCTTGATGTAATCACACCAAAGCTGTTCCATCCATAACCGACGCTAAAAGAAGAACCAGACGATACCAACTCCGACTCCTCAACGATATCGTGATGAACGTATAAATCACCACCACTTGCAACTCGAGAAAGCCCCTTCGATTCCAGTTGAGCAGCCAAACCTTGTTCTATACGGCGTCCATCGATACTTGCTGGAGCATCATTTTGAGTACCAAAATCAAACGTTTTGTAAGAAGCGAAGTCCGCTTGTTTATCCACGTCTGTTGTTACTGTCGTACAAGCGGCCATCAAAAGCGCCATTGCCCCAA
>NZ_JAWOUO010000959.1:0-562 GCF_033339435.1 Vibrio sp. 378 | reverse complement strand
TTTTCCCTTGAAGACCATGGTGAACTCTTCGCCGCCGAAGCGATAGACCTTTGCACCACCACGTGTTTTCATCAATCTTGAAGCCACCATTTTTAGCACATCATCGCCGATGTCATGCCCGTACGTGTCGTTAAATTTCTTGAAGTGGTCGACATCGAGCATTGCAATTGTGAATTTTCTGCCCATGTGTTTTAGATCTAAATCTAATGCTCTGCGGCTTGGAATCTGCGTTAGGCTGTCAGTAAAAGCAAGTTGGTGACTCGCCGAGGTCGAATAGATGATGATGAGCAGACCAGTAAGCGTAAACATGGTGCTGGAAATGTACTGCACATCAAAGAAGATGAATGTCGCGGAAGCCAAAGCCATTGCAGAATAGGTCATCGCATGGATGATTTTGTTGGTTTTCAGCAGCAGAATACCGAGAAAGCACACAATACCAACACAATACAAAACAAGAATAAACGGCAGCTTAGATACGCTAGGCACAATGAACAAAATGCCGCTAGTCCATTGCTCAAAGCCACCATCAACGTAATATGCCAAGATGATGTAGGACCACAAG
>NZ_JAWOUO010000958.1:0-562 GCF_033339435.1 Vibrio sp. 378 | reverse complement strand
GCCTAAGTGAGCGCTTACAGTCGGCGTCTTTTGTCGGAACACCGCTGCCTGAAAGCGAAAACATCAGCTTGTATCAAAGTCGTGTTACCGTGGCTGATCTGGAGATGCTTGCCTCGCGCTTTGTTGGCCGCACTCGGGTGAAAGTGGCTTTCCAAGCCTATTGGAGCCAGCAGCGAGAGGAGTTGTTACCGAACCAACAAGCGCCGTCTTCGTTGATTCGTCATACTGAACGCGTATTGGCTGGGGTGTTTGGTGCCTCTTCCGCTAAGTTAGTACTTACTTCTGCGTTGCAAGGCAGAAATATGCAGCTTGAAGAAGTCGCAACCATCGTTGATGAAGCTTCAGAGTTGTACGACTTTAGCCGCGGATTACTCCAAGGGGCGATTGAACATATCGGCCAAGGGATTGCGGTTGTCGACAAACAATTGCGGCTGGTGGCGTGGAACCAGCGTTACCTAGAGCTGTTTGTATTCCCACCCGGATTGATTCAAGTCGGCCGACCGATTGCTGATGTGATTCGCCACAATGCTGAGCAAGGTTTGTGTGGCCCCGGCGATCCAGA
>NZ_JAWOUO010000957.1:0-563 GCF_033339435.1 Vibrio sp. 378 | reverse complement strand
TGGAGCTGTAAATGAACCTAGTTAATATCGCCCTCTCAGGTTTAAACGCAAACCGCGTTGCACTTGACGTGACGGCGCAAAACGTTGCGAACGTCAACACGCCAGGATACAGCCGTCAACAAGCGTTGATGGCGACAGTTGGCGATGGTAAGTCCAACCGCTTAAGCTCTGGTATGGGTGTGGAAGTGACCAGCATCCGCCGTGTAACTGATCAGTTCTTGGTTAAACAAACTTGGTCTACCAATAGTTTGGCGGCTTACGCGGCTGGTTACACCAGCAACATGAGCCAACTAGAAAACACCTTGGGTGCAGACGGATTTAGTATCTCTGCTGGCTTAGACTCGCTTAACGCCGCGCTTAACGACGCGACAGTGAAGCCAGAATCTATGCCTTACCGCCAGCAAATCATCAATGAATCAGAAGCGTTGGCTCGACGCTTCAACACACTAACTCAGTCTTTGCACAACCAACATAAAGACATGAATGATCAGCGCAGTGCTGCGCTGACTCATGCAAACAGTCTGATGTCGAACATCGCTCACGTGAACAAGCAAATCGTTGAA
>NZ_JAWOUO010000956.1:0-563 GCF_033339435.1 Vibrio sp. 378 | reverse complement strand
AAACCATGCCAAAAGAGCAATACTGGCCAGAGTTTGATAAATGTGCGGGTGACATGCTGATGATCGGTTGGCACTCAGACACTGAAGACTCTGCGAACTTCAACGAGTTCCTAACGATGACTCGTAACGAAGAGACAGGTCGTGGCCAGTACAACTGTGGTTACTACTCAAACCCAGAAATGGACAAAATTGTAGAAGCAGCGAACGTGGAAACGGATCCAGCGAAACGTGCAGAAATGCTAAAAGGTGTTGAAGCGACGCTTTACAACGACGCAGCATTTGTACCGCTACACTGGCAAAGTGAAGCGTGGGGCGCGAAGTCTAACGTGAAAGCAGCAGACATTGTGAACCCAATGGTTATGCCTTACTTCGGTGACCTAGTGGTTGAATAATCACATGATGTAGTTAGAAGGAGGGGACGTATTCCCTCCTTCATGAGCTTCTCTCAAGGGATGCTTGATGAGGCTCATCACTCAGCTCAATTTTGTTTCAGTCGGATTGAGCGAGTTTTACAGACTGAATTTTCTCTCTAAATTTAGAGATCTATGGATAGTTAAGGGGCA
>NZ_JAWOUO010000955.1:0-563 GCF_033339435.1 Vibrio sp. 378 | reverse complement strand
AAAATCAGGACGAGGACACTCAGCGGTAAACAGAATCCATTGTTTTTGCTGTGATAATACTGCCAACTTAGAAAGAAGCTGATCAGACACATCCATTGGTTGAGTGGTTTGTGCCAGTACGTTGTAACGTGAGTATGTACGAGATTGACTTTGTAACTGCATCTTACTGTTCCTTTATACATGCTGTATGTGTATACAGTAGTTTGTTTTGGGTATCTGATCAACCCATTTTTACTGATGAGTACGTGAGATAACGCTCGTTGATAGTTGAGTGATTTTTTAAGATATTGATTTTTAACGAATTATTTTTGTTCTTGATATGTTGGGTATGGATTGAAAAGTGTGAAGTTAGCAACATTATCCGAGTGGTATATACAGGTGTTTACTACTGTATATACAGTGCTTTTGTTGATGTTATACAGTGGTTTTTGATGGTCGATACAGGTATGAGTTACACGATGAGCATGTTTACGTCGTGATTATGGGGAAGAGATGTGAATCATAAGCGATCAAAAAAGCGCCCTAAAAGGCGCTTTTGAAAATCAGTTCCATTGATTCTGACC
>NZ_JAWOUO010000954.1:0-563 GCF_033339435.1 Vibrio sp. 378 | reverse complement strand
ATGGTGACGATCCTCTCGCACTATTAAAAGATGGTGAAGTTCACGACATGGTCGGCGTGATGGGTGGTGTAGCATTTGGCAAAGACGCCACTTTGGTACGTAACGGTGACGCACTGACGCCTTCTGCGACTTTCCAATCTTCTCAATGGACAACGTTAGCAAAAGACAACATTGATGGCTTGGGCGAGCTGAATGCAGCTGAGCCACCTGCAGCATTTGTGTGTGAAGTGGATGGACACGCGCCAACGTTCACATCCATTCAAGACATTCAAGGTGAAGGTGCTTCTTCGCCATTTATCGATGGTTACCCATACATTACGACAGAAGAGCATTTTGTTACTGGTGTCGTGAGCGCTGTTACTAGCGGTTTGACGAAAGGCTTCTACCTGCAAGCTATCGAGAACGATAACAACGATAAGACGTCAGAAGGTCTATTTATTCATACGAACGCCGCCGATACGGAGCTAAAGCCTGGTGACGTAGTTTGTGTGAAAGGTAAGGTTCAGGAGTACTACAGCAATACTCAGCTTTCTTCTGACGCAACCAGCTATGTAAAAACTGGC
>NZ_JAWOUO010000953.1:0-563 GCF_033339435.1 Vibrio sp. 378 | reverse complement strand
AAATTCAAAGAGGTATGCGAGCCTCGGGTCGTGTTACGTGCGCTATCGCGGTTGTCCCAATCAAAACCCAATGTAAAACCGTAAGCTTGCTCTTTCTTATCATTGTATACATCCAACGCTCGTGATGAATAAAAAGGCGTCAGCAGGATAGAGCTAACGCCCGACGCCAAAGGCGATGCATAGCGAACGTCACGGCTGGGTAGAAACGCGCCTTTCAAACCATGATCTTTCACCGCGCCCCACGGCAACAGGTATTTGAATTCGAACTTATACTTTTGCTCATCACTGTTTGTGATCGTCTGAGATTCAAACGACGAGTTGTTATCGCCTTGATCACCTAAGTAATAGGGACTGTCATTAAAACGAGCTTGGTACATCTGAGTACTGAAGAGCACATTGGGAGAGAGCGCATAATTAAATGCAGAGAGGAAACCAATATAGCTGTCTTTCTCCGAATACAGCCCCATACCAAATAGTGCAGCTTGAGGCTGACCAACCCCTTTAGCAACCCCTGCGACTCCAACGGTACTGCCCAACGTATCGGTACTGAAATAGAACGGGAC
>NZ_JAWOUO010000952.1:0-563 GCF_033339435.1 Vibrio sp. 378 | reverse complement strand
TTTGTTGATTTTTCGCTCGAAGGCTTATGACAACTACAGAAACAATAAATGCGGAGATGTTGCTCGAAATGGAATCGGTTAACGTGATGCCATTTACTGAGCACGACAAAATCATCTTGAGATCTTACGAAGCGGTCGTGGACGGTATCGCGAGCCTGATCGGTCCGTTTTGTGAAATCGTTCTTCACTCTCTAGAAGACTTAAATACCTCTGCAATCAAAATCGCCAATGGCGAAAACACCGGCCGCCAAGTAGGTTCGCCTATTACTGACTTAGCGCTAAAAATGCTGAAAGACATTGAAGGCTCTGAGCGTAATTTCTCACGTTCTTACTTCACACGTGCCAAAGGCGGCGTACTAATGAAGTCAATCACTGTTGCTATCCGCAACGGTGAAAATCGCGTAATTGGTTTGCTGTGTATCAACGTCAACCTTGATGCGCCATTCTCGCAAGTGTTGCAATCTTTCATGCCAACGCAAGAAGCGAAAGAAGCGGCTTCTTCGGTGAACTTCGCGAGTGACGTAGAAGAGCTGGTGGACCAAACTGTTGAACGTACGATTGAA
>NZ_JAWOUO010000951.1:0-563 GCF_033339435.1 Vibrio sp. 378 | reverse complement strand
GGCTTTGCCTTTTTCACCTTTGATGTAACGGCTTGTACCTGTGATTGTACCGCCTGTACCAACGCCTGCTACTAGCACATCGATTTCACCGTCTGTCGCATCCCAGATTTCAGGGCCAGTGGTTTTCTCGTGAATTTGCGGGTTAGCAGGGTTGTTGAACTGTTGTAGAAGAAGGTATTTTTCAGGATTGCTTGCTACGATCTCTTCTGCTTTAGCAATTGCGCCTTTCATGCCTTTCGCTGCTTCGGTTAGCTCAAGGTTTGCGCCTAGTGCTTTAAGTAGCTTGCGGCGCTCAAGGCTCATTGATTCAGGCATAGTTAGAGTCAATTTGTAACCGCGAGCGGCTGCTACGAACGCTAATGCGATACCTGTGTTACCACTGGTTGGTTCTACTAGTTCTACGCCTGGCTTTAAAGTGCCAGCTTTTTCTGCTTCCCAAATCATGTTTGCACCGATACGGCACTTAACACTGAAGCTTGGGTTGCGTGCTTCAATTTTCGCTAGAACGTTACCTTTGCTCACTTTGTTTAGGCGAACTAGGGGCGTATTACCAATGGTAAGAG
>NZ_JAWOUO010000950.1:0-564 GCF_033339435.1 Vibrio sp. 378 | reverse complement strand
CTGACGTTGAGTCTATTGAAGCAACACTAAAAACCATTAACGATGAGTTTGGTGCGATCGATATTCTAGTGAATAACGCAGGTATCACTCGCGATAACCTACTAATGCGCATGAAAGACGATGAGTGGAACGACATCATCAACACAAACCTAACGCCTATTTACCGTATGTCTAAAGCGGTTCTGCGTGGAATGATGAAAAAACGCGCGGGTCGTATCATCAACGTAGGTTCTGTTGTAGGCACTATGGGTAATGCGGGTCAAACTAACTACGCAGCAGCAAAAGCGGGCGTGATTGGTTTTACCAAATCAATGGCTCGTGAAGTGGCTTCTCGTGGCGTAACGGTTAACACAGTTGCACCTGGTTTCATCGAAACTGACATGACTAAGGCGCTAAATGACGACCAACGTGCAGCAACGTTGGCGAACGTGCCAGCTGGTCGCTTGGGTGATCCTCGTGAAATTGCATCAGCAGTAGTTTTCCTAGCTTCACCTGAAGCCGCTTACATTACTGGTGAAACTTTGCATGTAAATGGTGGCATGTACATGGTTTAATGCACAGTTC
>NZ_JAWOUO010000949.1:0-564 GCF_033339435.1 Vibrio sp. 378 | reverse complement strand
GCTCTGGCGATGCAGAGAGCGTGAACTTGTTGGATGAAATCGACAAATTGATTGGTAGCAACGGTAATGCGTTGTTCACGACATGGAAAGCGACTATTACAGAGCTGAAATCTGGCGTTGTGGTCTCTGTGGATTCGGATAACAACGTCAATTCCAACCATACCTTGAAAGCGTACCAAGGCAACGAGTTTGAAATCGTCGTGACAGGTGAGATCAATCAAGGCATTGATGACAACTTTACCAACGTCTTCACGGCGGCAGCATCGACGGGCGAAACGGCATCTGCGAATGTCACGGTCAAAGTGAAAAAGCAGGCTTACAACGAAGGCATGCTGAAAGTCACTAAAGTGGCAAGCAAATCGGAAGCCAGTGTCGGTGAAGTCGTTGAATATGAAGTGGTGATCACCAACGAAAACGACAACCCATTCTCAGGTGTGCGTCTAGTCGACCGTTATCCTGGTGGCTTTGCTTATATTCCTGATTCTACCGAGATGGTAAATAGCGGCCCTGATGGCGTATTTGATACCTCGGATGACATCCAAATCACCGTAGAGCCAACGAAGA
>NZ_JAWOUO010000948.1:0-564 GCF_033339435.1 Vibrio sp. 378 | reverse complement strand
TGAGAACAGGGTCATGTATTGAGCATGCAAAAAGTGTTTTCAATCTCTTGCATATAGGCTACGCACTAGGCATCCCTAGGTAAGCCTTTCTCAACAATTCTAATTAAACGCTTTTTCTTCGTCTCAATCGGTTCTGCATCTACAGAAGGGATATGGTTGAGCTGCTGGGTAAGTGCCCATTCGATGTGCTCATCCAGTAATTTACTTTCACCAAGTCGCGCATTAAGTGCGTCTATCACCCGTTGGCTGTATTCTGCATTACCAAGTGCGACAGATATATTACGTAGCCATTGTTCGTGACCGATACGACGGATAGCAGAACCTTCCATATTTTTTAAGAACGTCGCCTCGTCCCATTGGAATAATTCAACTAAGTCTGGGTTGTGAAAGCTTTCCCGGCGATGGAAATCTTCTTGTTCGGTAACGTCTGCATAGCGGTTCCATGGGCAGACGAGTTGGCAGTCATCACAGCCGTAGATGCGGTTACCCATCGGTTTGCGGAATTCCTCAGGGATGACACCATCAAACTCTATCGTGAGATAAGAGATACAGCGTCTCGCATCG
>NZ_JAWOUO010000947.1:0-565 GCF_033339435.1 Vibrio sp. 378 | reverse complement strand
GTAGACCTAGTAGTGGTGCTACAGAAGCAAACAGTTTGATTGAGCTGATAAAGCGTTCAATGCTTGGTGCATTGCGTAGGATGATTTCGTCCAACTTCGCTTCCAGATCTTCAAGGTTGTCGCCTTTGTGATCTTGGTAAGCTTGGATAACTTCACCTAGAGGGTTGCCAGGGATAACTGTGTCTGATTTCGCCTGTTTACGCATTTTGCCACCGATGATCTGAAGGCGTAGGAAGCACAATAGCGCGATGATGACACCAACAGCGCCCATTGCTAGGATGACGTAACCAACGATACCGCCTTGGTCAATACGCTCCTGAACGGTAGGGCTCTGTACTAGTAGCGATAGAATTACGCCACGAGATGGATCAAGGAATAGCGGCTCATAAGTGCCTTTTGCTGATTCAAAACCAGCCACTTGGCTTGTGATGTTCTTGCTTGGCTGACGTGATAGTTCTTCGAACTTGCCAGTTTGAGGTACGTAAATGACGTATTTGCCATCTGCAATTGCGTTAAATTCACCTACTAGCGTTACGTCGCGAACGGCTTCTTTACCTTCACCGTA
>NZ_JAWOUO010000946.1:0-565 GCF_033339435.1 Vibrio sp. 378 | reverse complement strand
TTTTACATTTTTGTGCTCTGTCTGTCAATAGGAGAATTGAAGAATCCATGCAATTACCAACTTTTCTAGAGGTCTATGAAGGACTCATTAGTACCTCTTCGATCAGCTCGACTGATCCAAGCTGGGATCAAGGCAATGCCAAAGTGATCGAGAAACTCGCCACTTGGTTTAAAGATCTTGGCTTTCATGTTGAGGTGATCGAAGTCGAGCCAGGCAAACACAATATGATTGCACGCATGGGCGAAGGCGAAGGCGGTCTGCTGCTTGCTGGGCACAGCGATACCGTGCCATTTGATGAAGGACGCTGGAGCTTTGATCCCCATAAGCTCACTGAGAAAGACAACCGCTTCTACGGTCTGGGTACGGCAGACATGAAAGGCTTTTTTGCTTTCATTTATGAAGCAGTAAAAAAGGTGGATTGGAGCAAGCAAAACAAGCCGCTTTACGTATTGGCCACCTGTGATGAAGAAACCACCATGCTCGGTGCAAGACACTTCACCACGAACGCGCCGTTCAAGCCGGATTACTGCATCATTGGAGAACCCACTAGCTTAGTTCCTATTCG
>NZ_JAWOUO010000945.1:0-565 GCF_033339435.1 Vibrio sp. 378 | reverse complement strand
CTAGGGTTTTACTATTTCGTTCTGAGAGGGAGACTAATGAAAGCTCGCATTGGGGTTGCATCGGAAGATCTCATTCGTAGGCATATGATTAGTGTGGCCGCAGGCAACATTAGCCATAACAAGCATCTACCGACGTTTTGGTTCACGTCACTAAATGAAGCCTCAAAGCTACTGTGTAATGAGAATATCGAACTAATGCTGCTGATCAATAGAGAAGAGCCTGAAAGTCTAGCTGAGCTTGTGGAGATTAGCGGTCATCATATCCGCGAACTCTCACGAACTCTCGACGACTTATCATCAAAAGGATTCATCCAGTTAGAGGAAAAAGGCAACGCTTGCCGCCCTATTGCTGTATTTACTGACTTTGAGATTATTCTCGGCAAAGAATTAGAGAATACACTGCAAGAAGGCTATCTTGCATGATACCGAACACTCGTTACTGCGGCGCATGCCGCTTGGGTAGCACAGCTTCATGCTGTGCAGACTCGAATGGTGATTGTTCTTGATACTTTCCGTCTAGGCCAACTTGATAGCCATCGATGATCTCTTCCAGTTCTATTTTGAG
>NZ_JAWOUO010000944.1:0-566 GCF_033339435.1 Vibrio sp. 378 | reverse complement strand
CCACTAGGCGTCCACCCAGCGACTGAGTGTTATCAAGGTAGGTAATGTGCAGTTTCCCATCATCTGGCTGCGGCGCGCCGCCACCTTGCGCTAACACGGTACTAAATGGCGCGATGTTGGCAACGACGAAGCTGTGCACCTCCATCTCCTGACTCTCCCATCCTTGTTCACTCGCCGCCTGCCCTTCGAGGGTTACTTGCAGAGTTTGCACCTCTTCGGAAATAACAGCGTTAAAAAAGCCCGTTAAATACGCCAGTTGCCCAAACGCATTTTTCTCTTCACGATGCGCGTGTTCAATCATCTTCTGTTCCAAGCCAATACCCAGCACCAACAGAATCAAACGCTGATTACATTCTGCGGTGTCTATGCGTTGGCAATGACCTGCGAGAATGGCTTCACACGCTTTTTCCACCGGTGCTAACTTCACGCCGATGCCATACAGCACATGGCAAAGCGCATTCGCCGTGCCCAACGGTATGATGCCGAGCTTGATGTCAGTGCCGACCAACTGGCTCGCCACTTCAGTCACCGTGCCATCGCCACCAGAGACAATCACCTGATTCACA
>NZ_JAWOUO010000943.1:0-566 GCF_033339435.1 Vibrio sp. 378 | reverse complement strand
TTGAAATTAGCCTTAAACAGTCGAGAACCATACATCACAATTTCTACAGGCCAGTACCAGAATGGACTTAGCGGCTTGTAGCTCGCAACCTCGTCTATTTTGTAGTGACGACCTTCCGAATCATAAATGTCCATCAGCTCAAAATAACCGTTCCTCAAAGACTGAATAGTACATTTCCCGAACTCGGATTCTGATGCCACTACGAAGAGCGACCTTTTCTTGCTGCTCACACGCAGCGCTGGAAATTCAATTTGCACAACCGCATCCCTCATCATTTATTGAATCAGCTAAACCACCACTAACAGGAGAGGCTTGAGCTACTTTTGCCCATTCAGGCGTCCCGTGCCACCCACGACCAAATGCGCTATATGGGGTAGGTCCATTGCCGTGAATGTTTTGGTGAATATCTCTTGGAATGGACTTCAAGTTCCAAGGATGGTTTTTTATTGAGTCAGGAACATATTTGCCAAACTTGCCATTTCTCTGAATAGCCCAATGGTGAAGCTCATTACCTCGTGGAACCCCTTGAACTTTCCTTACTCTGGGTGAGACATTGCTCCATTTTT
>NZ_JAWOUO010000942.1:0-566 GCF_033339435.1 Vibrio sp. 378 | reverse complement strand
TAAAACCATACTTTAGTCACAAAAATGAAGACGCGGTAGTGTCGCTTGTAATCGCCTCTAACTAATAATAGTCCTTAGTCTAATTGAGAATCCAGTCACACTATTTTCACAACCTTATGTAAATCCTTCCTTAGCCCCACGAGATAACTAACTAACAGTAAGCATTTCTTTATGAGAATGGTAGGATAAAGCCAAATCCAAACAGCATTGAGAAGATCATGACCCAATCCACACCAATTCGCATTGCAACTCGAAAAAGCCCACTTGCACTATGGCAAGCTCATTTTGTTAAAGACGCTCTTCAAGCCGCTCATCCTGGCTTGGAAGTCGAGTTGGTAACCATGGTGACCAAAGGTGACGTGATTTTGGATACACCGCTGGCTAAAGTTGGTGGCAAAGGCTTGTTCGTTAAAGAACTTGAAGTTGCCATGCTTGAAGGCCGTGCAGATCTAGCCGTGCACTCAATGAAAGACGTACCTGTCGACTTCCCAGAAGGCCTTGGCCTCGTGACCATTTGCGAGCGCGAAGACCCTCGCGACGCCTTCGTTTCTAATACCTATAACAGC
>NZ_JAWOUO010000941.1:0-566 GCF_033339435.1 Vibrio sp. 378 | reverse complement strand
ACGATTTGGTGAGCTTGTGATGAGCTCCGAATCGAAGGCATTGCGCTCTATCTTCTTCGCGACTACTGAAATGAAGAAGGAACACGGCACGGATGCACAGCCAGCAGCGGTGAAAAAAGTGGGTGTTCTTGGTGGCGGCTTAATGGGCGCTGGGATCAGTCATGTAACGGTAGCAAAAGCAAAAGTGCCTGTTCGAATCAAAGATGTGAGCAATGACGGTGTGTTGAATGCACTTAACTACAACTACAAGTTGTTTGAGAAGCAGCGCAAACGTCGCATCCTGTCGAAAGCCGATTTACAGGCGAAGATGTTGCAACTGTCAGGTGGCGTAGACTTTACAAGTTACAACCACATTGATGTTGTGATCGAAGCGGTTTTCGAAGACTTGGATCTAAAACAACAGATGGTTGCGGACATTGAAGCAAACGCAAAATCTGAAACTATTTTTGCTACGAACACGTCTTCGTTACCAATCCACAAGATTGCAGAAAAGGCAGAGCGACCAGAAAACATCGTCGGTTTGCACTACTTTAGCCCAGTAGAAAAAATGCCGCTGGTGGAAGTGA
>NZ_JAWOUO010000940.1:0-567 GCF_033339435.1 Vibrio sp. 378 | reverse complement strand
CGTTGAGCATTGATGCGAAATGGCTAGAAGCTAACCCGCTTACGGCTGCTGAGTTAGAAATAGAATCGAACCGTCAAACAGACATTGGTTGGCCATTAACGATTACCGCTTGCTAATGATTGTTATCGAGTAAAAAGGCTCCTTATGGAGCCTTTTTGTTATTTGGCATTCCAATGTACAGTGCTTGGAGCTTTAGAACACCCATGATCTTATTGCTCCTTGTGCTGTACAACGAGACTTGTACCCGTCCTTCAAATACAAAAAAGCCGCTGGATTCAGCGGCTTTTTGTTATTCACATTAAATCAGCGAGATTACGCAGCCGTACTCACTTTGAAGTCTGGGTTTACTGCGGTTAGCTTCTTAATCAGATAATTCAGTAATACACCGTACATTGGGACAAATAAGCCAAGGCTTATCACCAACTTGAAGCCGTAATCCACCAGCGCGATTTCAGTCCAGTGCTCAGCCATAAATGGATCTGGACTTTGGTAGAACGCAATTGCAAAGAACGCAATGGTATCTAGCGCATTACCAAAGAGTGTCGAACACGTTGGTGCTACCCACCA
>NZ_JAWOUO010000939.1:0-567 GCF_033339435.1 Vibrio sp. 378 | reverse complement strand
TGAGCTTGTCCAGTCGTTTGGTATCCAACCCCAGCAACAACTACTTCCACACCACGGTTCGCTTCGCGACCTTGACGAGTTTCGTTGCTAGCAACTGGGTTTGCTTCACCCATGCCTTTAACTGTCATACGGTCAGCAGCGATACCTTTCGCTTCAAACTCATTAGCAACCGCTTTAGCACGCTTTTCAGTTAGCTGTTGGTTGTACTGAGCAGAACCCGTTGTGTCACTGTAACCAGTGATCTCAACTTTAGCTTGTGGGTAAGTGTTCATTAGATCAACTGTACCAGAAAGTGCTGATGCATCTTTCACTTCTGCGCTTTCTAGGCCGAATTGTACTGTTGCTGTTTGAGCTGGGTACACGTGCTCAACGATACGAGTAGATGGGCGTGTTTCTACCACTTCTTCAACTGCTTCTTCTTGAACTACTGGCTCAGAACCAAACTTGTAGTTGAAGCCGATACCGAAGAAGTCAGAATCCATGTCATCAATGATGTCGTCAGACATGTCTTGGTAGCGTTGGTATTCAGCACGTAGGCTCCAGTTGTAGTTGATTTTGTACTCTGCA
>NZ_JAWOUO010000938.1:0-567 GCF_033339435.1 Vibrio sp. 378 | reverse complement strand
ACCATCGGTGCGATAGATCTCATACTCAAAAATAGAACATTGGACCAACTAGAACATTGGGAAGTAGCGATTAAGTTTTATCTTTTACATGAAGGTGTTTGGTATGGCCCTAACGCGCACGATCAATTGCATACAAAACTGGATAGAATGCTCTCCCACCAATTGAAAATGAGCGAAAGGCCTGAATTTAGACAAATACTTCCTCTGGATCAGTCTCCAAAGGAACGCTTGTTGATGCAAGGGCGACTTTACATCAATCCATTTTCTAATGAAGTACCACCGAAAGAGTGCTTAGGCTTTGCTCTCAATCCAAGCCAAATCAGTGGATATTGGTGTTATCAAAGCCAATGGAGGTTGATCAATAAACCGCTTTACCACTTAAGCAAACCCAACTGAGCTATTGGTACGGATGATTTTTCTCAGCCGATTGAAAAACCAATGGAGCGATTTGAGCATGCACAAACAGCAGATGGCGAGTTCTGGTTTATCGTGCCAGATAATTGGCCACAAAATCCAAAGGCTCTTAAATAGAGAGTTAACGACGAGTTGTAAAAAAGGCGACCATCT
>NZ_JAWOUO010000937.1:0-567 GCF_033339435.1 Vibrio sp. 378 | reverse complement strand
TAGCGATGTCGATGCGATTCTGCATTTTGCTGAGCTCGGGGTGGTGTTGCTGCTGTTCTTAATTGGCTTGGAATTGAACCCGAAAAAATTATGGCAAATGCGAGGGCCGATTTTAGGTCTTGGCGGCGCGCAAGTTGTGGTGACGACGGCGGTTATCGGTAGCATTGTCAGTTTGTTTGGCTTGAGTATGCAGGTGAGTTTGGTCATCGGCATGGGGCTCGCCCTTTCCTCTACGGCTATTGCACTTAAAGTGATTGAAGAGCAAGGCCTCAATGGCACCGAAACGGGCCAGTCTGGTTTTGCTGTGCTGCTTTTTCAAGATATCGCCGTCATACCGATGTTGGCTATGTTACCGCTTTTGGCTGGTGAACAGAATGTAGGTAGTTGGTTCGATGCTTTTACCGTTTTAGGCAGTGTCGTAGCCTTGTTGATTGGTGGTCACTTTTTATTGCGCCCTCTGTTTCGTTTTGTCGTGATGAGTGGGGTTCGCGAGTTATTTACCGTGGCTTCACTCTTGGTGGTGCTAGGCATTTCGGTGGTGATGCAAAACCTGGGCTTGTCCATGGC
>NZ_JAWOUO010000936.1:0-567 GCF_033339435.1 Vibrio sp. 378 | reverse complement strand
AAATGCAGAGAATCGAGTTTTCCTAGAATCTGATGCCAAAGCACCGAACGGCAAAATTCCTTACTACCCTGAGTTTGGTCAAGATTTGGATCAAGACGGTTCATCTGAACAGCACATTCGCTTAGGTTCGCGCGTTGAAGGTTTACAGGGCGTAGTGAATTACAGCTACAACGAATACCGTCTGATCGCGACGAATGATGTAAACAACACTAACTTTGTGGCAGCGGGTGATGGCTTTGATGTAGAGCGTAAAGCGGCGCCAGCTATCGCAGAGTCGGATTTACGCGTTGCAAGCTTTAACGTGCTTAACTACTTCACTTCGGTTGCAGACAGCGGAAACAACAACCCGACAGGCCAAAACCGTGGCGCGACGAATCACGATGAGTTCTTGATCCAACAAGCGAAGATCGTGTCTGCGATGAATAAGATGGATGCTGACATCATTGGTTTGATGGAAGTGGAAAATAACGGCTTCGGTGATGGCAGTGCTGTGCAAAACTTGGTGGATGCATTGAATGCAGAAATCGATGACGCAGACGATCATTACACTTACGTTGAAATCGCAGA
>NZ_JAWOUO010000935.1:0-567 GCF_033339435.1 Vibrio sp. 378 | reverse complement strand
TGATATGAGATCCTACCACCATCAACTGTTCAGCCATCATGTCTTTGATGTCGAACCCGGCCAGCTCTGCGTCAATGCCAATCGCTGTGATTTGACACAAATCACCTTGTTGTAGACCTGCTTGCAAAATCGCCACGGACTTGGTGAGTTCCGCAACACGATTTTGCGTTACATTAATGATATGTAAGGTACTTTTGAACTTCTTTGCCACTCGATTGAGTGGCTGAGCAAGGTGCGCACTGGCATTTGCATTATCGACGAAAAAGGTGATTTGGTATTCGTTCATCTGCAAATTTAGTCGCGGCAGTGGACGAGGAATACTTTGTCGACGTTCAGCAAAACCTCTTCAATGGGGATTTGAATTTTGCGCGTCCCTTCGAATCGGCCTGGTTGTTCTATCTCAATATCCGACACGATCAAAACCCGATCCGCTTGAGCGATATCGTGAGGAGTGAGCTGATTTTCTATCCCCATCGCACCTTGCGTTTCTACTTTAATTTGCACGTTATGTTTTGGCGCAGCTTTCATTAGTGCATCTGCCGCCATATAGGTATGAGCGATGCCTGT
>NZ_JAWOUO010000934.1:0-568 GCF_033339435.1 Vibrio sp. 378 | reverse complement strand
GTGCGAAGCTGTGCGAGCTGCTGGAGTTCGCTTTCAGTCGGGTTATTGTTCTTGATGGGGACTTTGCACGTAACGAACAGCTTGAGGTCTTGGATCAAGCCATTGTCGTAGATACCTTTGTTGGTCTTGGCAAATATGCGATCTGTCGTGTGGTGCTGGAGGAAGTTAATCCGTTCCTTGATAACAGATGTCAGCAGCTCGTGACGGAAGCCATCACGCAAACCCATCATCCGGTACATCTCCTGATTGATGTCCGGGGAGCGGAACAGGACAAACTGGAGCGTAGTCTTCGACGGGAACTCCTGATTCAGGAAACCGTTCATTCGCTCCTGAACTTTTTCATCGGCACCACACAGGGGCTCACACATGAAACCAAAGCCTGCACTGTGATCATCCATAAGGAAGACATGATCGTCTTCGTCATAGGCCAGGACAGGAATAATCCCGGCAGCTCGCAAGTGCTCCGGGATCAACGTTTCTTCGAGTTTCTTTTTGATGGTTACGATCATTCAGCACTCTCCAACCATGATTTCAGGTTCTTCGGACGTCCTTTGCTGACACGACCATC
>NZ_JAWOUO010000933.1:0-568 GCF_033339435.1 Vibrio sp. 378 | reverse complement strand
ATCACTTTATCTTGAGATAAATGACAACTCATTAGAGGAAAGTGAGCAGAAGCGTGAAAGGAAGAAAGTCCAGCCAATAGCAGAGCAGCTTTAAGAATAGAAGTGTTGTTCATGTTGATTCCAAAATGGCTCAGCGCTTGCTGAGCCTAATTCGATTAGTTGAGTAGAGTTTCAAACGTTAGGTGTACATTCGCGCTGGTTTTGTCAGCTAATGGGTGATTGTTCAACTCACCTTTGTAGTTCGCTTTCATTAGATAGCGCCCTGCCACGTCTGGCGTAAAAGTAATTTTTCCGTCTTTATCACTCACCACATCAATTTGCTCTTGATGGTTGCGATACAACGTTCCTTCACGCGTGATCTCTGCCGTCACACCTTGTTGAGGTTTGCCATCGAAGAAGAACTGGAACGTCACCGCTTCACCTTCAATGATGTCAGATGGGTGAGTCAGCGGTTTTAGCTCTAGCAATTTGCCTTCAATTTCTAACGCTTTTTCTGTTGGTTTACCGACCGTGATGTAGCTTTCTGCGCGGGCGTAGCTTAGCTGAGTCACCACATCACGCGTTTTTT
>NZ_JAWOUO010000932.1:0-568 GCF_033339435.1 Vibrio sp. 378 | reverse complement strand
AGTGTGCTGATAACTAAGGAAAAGATCATGAGTGAGAAAATCTATTTTAATACCTCGCAGCGTTTTAGTGTGAAGCGCAGTCTCGTCAACATCAGTACCCGCTTGCACCACACATTAGCCCCATCGCATGCGAAGAAAACGGCGCGAAAACTGCTGCTTACTCCAGCGCGTACGCAACCAAAAAATGCGGAGCCACAAGGATTAGTTAAAGCAGAAATCCAAGGGCACACTGGGGCTATCAAAACGTATTCGTTGGGTCAGGGGCCTGTGTGGGTTCTGACTCATGGTTGGTCGGGCACGGCGAGCCAGTTTTATCCGTTGATGGAACATATCGCGGCTTGTGGATTTACAGCGTTGGCTTACGATCATCCAGCACATGGTGAAAGTGATGGTCAATATGGCCATATTCCGGGCTTTGTGCGTGGTTTGGAAGAGGTTCTCGACTCGGTAGAAGAAGGCGTCGCCGGATTGGTTGGACATAGTATGGGAACGGCGTCTGCACTTGAGTGCCGTCATCATAAGTTGGAAAACAAGCCACTGCTATTGATTGCGCCAGTGTTGAATTACG
>NZ_JAWOUO010000931.1:0-569 GCF_033339435.1 Vibrio sp. 378 | reverse complement strand
AAGAAACACCATCACGCCTCTATACGCCATCACCTTCCTCCCCATTCTGACGCTCGTATTTGTAACCTGGAGGTAAGTCAGTTGCCTGACAGCCATCAATCACATGTTTTCGTTGAACGACATCACGAGCCTCGATATAGGCACGATCGAACCGCTCTATGAGCAGTGTCCTAGTCTTCCCAATGCGAGTTAACTCAACATTAGCGACGTCCAAACCTGCTAGCTTGGCTAATGTCATACAAAAGAACTCATTAACAGCAATACACGGTGCTTTACCGCTTTCAAATTTCAGAATGTAGTTCGAACTTAATTTGCCTTCACCAAACCCCCACTCATCACCGCGC
This sequence comes from Vibrio sp. 378, assembly GCF_033339435.1. Classification (NCBI taxonomy): domain Bacteria; kingdom Pseudomonadati; phylum Pseudomonadota; class Gammaproteobacteria; order Vibrionales; family Vibrionaceae; genus Vibrio; species Vibrio sp. 378. The sequence continues at coordinate 225 of NZ_JAWOUO010000931.1, read as the reverse complement.
TTAAGTAAGTTTAACTTGTTTTGAACACCAGCAACCGAAAGGCGAACCTTACCGTCCCAATACACTAATGGCGCTAGATTTCGCTCTAGTCGTTCTATTAGTTCATCATCAGGTACAGGTCTAAAACTAGTTTCTTGAGGTTCTGATTCTGGAACTCGAAAAGATAATGCGCCAGATGTTTCCGCACCAAGCTTACGAATCAGCCCGAATGTGTTGCTTTTGGAG
>NZ_JAWOUO010000930.1:0-569 GCF_033339435.1 Vibrio sp. 378 | reverse complement strand
ATTTCAAGAAGTCTACTTAACGTCTCAGGCATGTAAGCTAGACATCAACAATGATGAGTTGATAGAACATGCGTTCAAGCTGCTCAGACAAGCTGTGCAAACGTCTACTGCATCTATTGATGTTGTGAAGTCTTTTGCTTCAACATTCTTTGAAATCAGTGACGATGAGATCAATCAGCGTTTACGCTCCGTCAGGCTAAAGGAGAATGAAGCGATCACTCTGTCCCTGAACTTTTCAGAAGCAAAGACGGTTTCCTGTTTAAACAACATCGACTTATCGTTAAACCGAGTTAATGTTATCTCTGCTGAAACAGGGACGGGGAAAACAACGTATGTCATTGATAATTATCTTCGTGATCTTCTGAAAAAGGATTCGAACTTAAGAGTTGCCATCATTGCTCATAAAAACGAAATCAATAATAACATAAATTATAAGATCTCAACGCTGCTACCCAATGCGAAGGAAGCAAATCACAACACTAAGTCATTAAGAAAGCTTGAAGAGGCACAAATCATCGTTTCAACCACAAACTCACTGCCTAACATGCTGCAGTATGTACTCGGCTGCG
>NZ_JAWOUO010000929.1:0-569 GCF_033339435.1 Vibrio sp. 378 | reverse complement strand
CTGGAGCTACAACGTTCGATAGACTACCTCTCTGCTCAGCTTCGTCAGGTTCAGTTGCACCAATTGAAAGTGTGCTGTGATGAAGAAGATGAGAACGAATTGGTTCAGTCGCTTAACTACCGCTTAAGCACCAAAGTATCGTCACTACTGCCTGAAGAACATGAACTCTGTGGTCATGTGCTTGCGGATGCGGCGGCGGCGTCTACAAATCGACGCGTCAATCTATATCCTGATCATTTAAAGCCGAAAAAAGATCTCCTTACGCTAAAAAATGTGGCGATTTCTTGGGGCGCGGCTGCGGCTGTGATTCTGTTGTCTTACGGCTACGTGTCTTGGCAAAGTGAAGGTTTGGAAGATGAAATCGCGATTGTGAAAGGCAAGGGCGATATTCTTAAGTCTGACTTAGATTACTACCAAGTGAAGCTGCGTAAGCATCAGCCTGATCCAAATAAGTTAGCGGCCAAAGCGCGTCTAGAGCGTGAAGTCAAAGCTAAGCGAGATTCCTTGAAAGCGGTGGGCAAGTACGATGATTCGCAACGCACGGGTTACTCAGGTGTGATGCAGTCATT
>NZ_JAWOUO010000928.1:0-570 GCF_033339435.1 Vibrio sp. 378 | reverse complement strand
AATTACCTTTAGGATCACTATGTACCAAAAGCGACAAGCACCGACGCTATCTAGCAAAGAAGCCGCGATTCAGTTACTTAGTCGTCGAGATCATGGCTTATATGAGCTCCATCAAAAGCTTGCGATGAAAGGCTATGAAGAGGCTGATATTGAAGCTGCGATTAACTTTTGTTTAGAACACAATTATTTGGATGACTTGCGTTACGCCAAAAGCCAAGTGCGTCAACACGTTTACAAAGGTCATGGTGAGCGTCGTATTCGCCAAGAGCTTAACCAGAAGCGCGTTGCAGAATCTATCATTGAACAAGCAATGGCAGAAGAGCCCCAAGATTGGTTTGAATTGGCAAAGTTGGCAGCAGAGAAGAAATTTAAAGGAATAAAGGCCAAAGACCAGAAAGAGTACGCTAAACAGGTTCGTTTCTTACAATATCGCGGCTACAGTTTTGACCAAATTAGCTATGCGTTAAGCTTTGAAGACGAAGATTAGGCGTGAATTATTCACGCGGATTTTTGTTTTGCTTCAAATTTTTTCATCTACCCCCTCTTTTCCGCAAGAAAACTAGTCTCAGC
>NZ_JAWOUO010000927.1:0-571 GCF_033339435.1 Vibrio sp. 378 | reverse complement strand
AATGGGGAGAACAGAAAGAGTTTGGTTTCGATACCGACAATTATCTCGGTTCCACCCTGCAGCCGAACCAATGGCACAAAAAATGGTGCATGTTCTTCGCAGAGCAACGTATTGGTTGGCAACTGCAGTTATTAAAAGAGAAAGGCATCCAATGCGAATCTATTATTTTAGTGCAAAAGCCATTTATGGAACGCCGCGCCATCGCTACGTTTGAGAAGCAATGGCAATCGCCCTACTCGCGAGTGCAAGTCAGTTCTACCGCTCATCCATTCTTCGAATACATCAACGAAGACATGCCGCTAATGATGGTGTTAGAAGCGCTGATGGAAGATTTTTCCCGCGTCAAAAGCTATCCCGAAAAAGGATTTCAAACTAAGCAAGACGTTCCAAATCAAGTGGATTCATCTTATCAAGTCTTGTTAGAGCGATTCGGTTTTGATCTCGTCTGAGCGAAATGAACAATTAAAAAGCCACCGAGTTCGGTGGCTTTTCTGTACTGCTTTGAAGCTGAATGGATAGGTTTATTTACCTAGGGCTTCTTTGTAGTGCTGACGGCAAACCGAGACATAAC
>NZ_JAWOUO010000926.1:0-571 GCF_033339435.1 Vibrio sp. 378 | reverse complement strand
TAGCATTTTCATCACTCGACAGATATCGACTGGTGCATTTGCGTGCTCTTCCATTAATACTGCCATCAATGCGACGTGCCAACTGTGCTCACCGCTGTTTTCAAGACGACCTTCGGCGCTTTTCACCCGAGTACGACGCAATACGCTTTTGAGCTTATCAAGTTCAATGAGTAATGCTAACTGCTTTTCTAATCGAACCATATTAGCGCCCTTCTTGCTGCCAATGAGGGTTAGTTAATGATGTCAGCACATGGTCTTGCCATTCACCATTGATCAAAAGGTAATCTTTTGCGTAACCTTCTTTGCAAAACCCGACAAACTCTAGCACAGCTTCACTGCGTTTGTTATGAGGCATATAGCCGGCTTGGATACGATGCATTTTTTGCACGTTAAACATGTAGTCGCATGCCATTTTTAACCCACGACGCATATAGCCGTGACCTTGTGCCTCTTCCGCCAAGGAATAGCCAACGTTACAGCTATAAAATGGAAAACGACTCATACTGCTGAATGAAATCGTTCCTAGCATGCGCCCTGTATCAACATGAATTAGCAAGCAATAGTAGCCAAG
>NZ_JAWOUO010000925.1:0-571 GCF_033339435.1 Vibrio sp. 378 | reverse complement strand
ACAAGGCCAAGCACGGTGCCGTATTCGTCGACCACAAGTGCCAGTTGTAGGCGGTGCGTCATCATTTGATCGAATACTTTTGGTAGCGCTGTATTGTTCAGAACCACTTGGATTGGACGCATGACCGCACCGAGTTGTTTCTGGCCACTGCCTGATTGCTGCATCTTAAACAGTTCTAGACGATGCACAAAGCCAATGATGTTGTCTTTCTGCTCGCTGTATACCAGCGGACGTGAGAACGGTGTGTCTTTGTGTTTGTCCAGAAACTCATTGATGGTCATCGTTGCGTCAACGCGGAAGACAACAGGGCGAGGTGTCATGACTTGTGTGACAGGCACATCTTGAATCCCTAGCAGGTTGCTTAAGATTTTAGATTCGCCTTCTGCAAACTCACCACTTTCGCGTGCCAAAATCGCCATCGCAGAAAGTTCATCACGCATTTTTGGTGCTTCGTGGTTACGAGCCAAACGCTTGGTTATTTGCTCTGAAAACCATACAAATGGCGTTAGCGCCCATACCATCCAACGTAGCGATACCGCCGCTGCTGGTGCAAGCTGACGCCAGTATGTTG
>NZ_JAWOUO010000924.1:0-571 GCF_033339435.1 Vibrio sp. 378 | reverse complement strand
TGATTTGAGACGTCACGAGCAAACGCCATTTCATGCGTCACCACTAACATGGTTCGCCCTTCATCTGCCAAATCTCTCATAACCCCTAGCACTTCCCCAACAAGCTCAGGGTCAAGCGCAGAGGTAGGCTCGTCAAACAGCATAACTTCTGGATCTACGGCAAGGGCACGAGCAATCGCAGCACGCTGTTGCTGACCACCAGATAAATGACCTGGGTAATAATCTTTACGCTCGTAAAGGCCGACTTTTTTCAGTAACAACTCTGCATTTTCAATTGCTTGAGCTTTCGGCACTCCAAGAACGTGGACAGGTGCTTCGATGACGTTTTCAAGAACGGTAAGATGAGACCAAAGGTTAAACCCCTGAAAAACCATAGCTAAACGCGAACGAATACGCTGAACTTGTTTTTCGTTGGCAGGTACAGATTCACCCGCGCGGTTGTTTTTCATTTGAATAAGCTCGCCGTTTACCCAAATTTCACCAGCGGTCGGTGTTTCTAGTAAGTTAATACATCTAAGAAAAGTACTCTTGCCAGAACCGGAAGAGCCAATGATGGAGATAACATCCCCTT
>NZ_JAWOUO010000923.1:0-571 GCF_033339435.1 Vibrio sp. 378 | reverse complement strand
ATCCCTCGTTTGCTCCCAAAGCCAAAAGCGACAGCTCACAAAGGCGATAACGGTAAATTACTTTGCGTTGGCGGGAATCAAGGTATGTCTGGTGCAATCCGTTTGTGCGCGTCTGCGGCGGTTCGAAGTGGGGCAGGGTTAACAGCAAGTATTACGCACCCAGATAGTTTCATTCCTCTGCAGGTCAGTTGCCCAGAAGTGATGAGTCAAAGCATAACCACGGATTTACTCAGAGACACGGAAAACGCGCTCACTAAGCGTATTCGCTGGGCAGATGTTTTGGTGTTTGGCCCCGGTTTTGGCGACGATGAGTGGGCGTATCAAGCTTATCAATACCTATCTCAAGAACAAAAACCGAAAGTTGTGGATGCGGATGGTCTAAATATTCTGGCAATGTTAAGTCAACGATGTGATGGCACATTGGTGTGTGACAACCAACGCGTCATAACTCCTCATCCGGGAGAAGCCGCTCGCTTGTTAAATGTGACCACTCAACAGATTGAAAGTGATCGATATTCCGCAGCACGCCAACTGCAAGAACGCTATGGTGGCGTAGTGGTGTTAAAAGGTG
>NZ_JAWOUO010000922.1:0-572 GCF_033339435.1 Vibrio sp. 378 | reverse complement strand
AAGTGATATTGAATATTTGGCCACTTCAGCCCTTCACGCGAGCGAATAAACGCACACGATTCAAAATGGTTGGTTGCGCCAAGACCTTTTCGAGTCAGAATCCACTCGGTACCGATTAGCCCTTTGCTCACCAAGCCTAGTTTACTGTTCAGTGTGATTGGCTGCTTACAGTGGTATTGGAAGTACACTTCCAGATGGTCTTGCAGGTTTTTACCTACCCCTTCCAACTGGTGTTTCAACTCGATGCCCGCTTTTTCCAGTACATCTTTAGGACCAATACCGGAAAGTTGGAGTAGCTGTACCGAGCCGATTGAGCCTGCACTAGAAATGACTTCATTTTTCGCAAAACACTGCTGAATTGAACCGGACTTCTCGAACTCAACGCCGACCGCTTTCTTGCCTTGTAGCCCTGCTTCTTCAAGCCCTTTTTCTTCAAGCCTTGTTTCTTCAAGTAATACACGACGCACAGTCACTCGCTTCATGAGCGTGAAGTTCTTGCGCTTTTTGGCACGGCTTAAGTATGCATTAGAGGTTGAAGCACGTACGCCTTTATCAACGGTCATGTGCATCGG
>NZ_JAWOUO010000921.1:0-572 GCF_033339435.1 Vibrio sp. 378 | reverse complement strand
CTTCGAACAAGGGCATGAAAAGCTAGCAGCAGCAGGTTACGTTCAGTACGAAATCTCTGGCTACAGCAAACCGGGCTATCAGTGTCAGCACAACCTGAATTACTGGCGCTTTGGTGATTACCTCGGCATCGGCTGTGGCTCACACGGCAAATTGAGTTTCGCTGATGGCCGCATCATTCGTACCACGAAAGTGAAGCATCCTCGTGGCTACTTGGCAGCTTATCAAAATATGGTAAAACCGTATTTGCATACCGAGCAGCTCGTTGCCGATGAAGGCCGCCCATTTGAGTTCTTCATGAACCGCTTCCGCTTGATGGAAGCGTGTCCGAAGCAAGATTATGTGGATACCACGGGCTTACCGCTCAGTACCATTCAAGACACCATTTATTGGGCGTTAGAGATGGGCTATTTGAGTGAAACGGAGACGCACTGGCAGATCACCGAGAAAGGAAAGCTGTTCCTCAACGACTTACTAGAAGCCTTTATGGCAGAAGAAGACGAAGAGTAAACCACGCGAACGACAAAAAGCCTCTCAGACGAGAGGCTTTTTGTATAGAAACAGTTAACACTAA
>NZ_JAWOUO010000920.1:0-572 GCF_033339435.1 Vibrio sp. 378 | reverse complement strand
GAAGCGGGTATCCAGTTCAACCAAACGGATGTGGAACCTCAAAATAACATCCGCCCAACTGGTGACGACATCAAGCAAGGCGATATCGTATTAGCAAAAGGCGCGCGCCTAACACCACGCGATATTCCAATGATTGCTTCTCTTGGCGTAAGCCATGTCACTGTTGTACGTAAACCGAAGGTGGCGTTTTTCTCGACAGGTGATGAACTTAAACCATTAGGTGAGCCACTCGAAGCTGGTCAAATCTACGACAGCAACCGTTACGGCATTAAACCACTTATCGAAAACTTTGGTTGTGAAGCGATTGATCTTGGCATTATCCCTGACTGCCCAGAAACATTAAAAGCGACGTTTGAAAAAGCACAAACGCTCGCGGATGTGGTTGTCACCTCTGGCGGCGTCAGTGTTGGCGAAGCAGACTACACCAAGGACATTCTAGAACAACTTGGAGAAATCGGTTTTTGGAAACTGGCAATCAAGCCGGGTAAACCTTTCGCATTTGGTAAGTTAAGTACATCTTGGTTCTGTGGTCTACCAGGTAACCCTGTATCTGCTGTGCTAACCATGTACGT
>NZ_JAWOUO010000919.1:0-572 GCF_033339435.1 Vibrio sp. 378 | reverse complement strand
TGAATACACCGGAGTATGGATGGACATTGAACTGAGTTATAAAGCCAAGCAAGTCATGGCTGATTGTATCTCTTTGGCACAGCAGGCATTTAAGCGCTCATTCCCTATCCCAAGCATCACATTCAACGTTCGCGGCAAAGCAGCGGGAAAAGCCTACCTTCAATTAAATCAGATTCGTCTCAACCCTATTTTATTTAGAGAAAATCCACAGGCGTTTTTGGAAGAAGTAATTCCTCATGAAGTCGCCCACTTAATCACCTACCAAGTGTACGGCCGAGTTCGACCACACGGAAAAGAGTGGCGGGGCGTCATGGAATCCGTATTTGGTATTCCTGCCAACACCACACACCGCTTTGAAGTTACCTCAGTCCAGGGTAAGACGTTTGAGTATCGTTGCGGCTGCATGACCTACCCGCTCTCGATTCGCCGACATAATAAAGTTCTGCGCAAAGAGGCAACCTACTCCTGTCAAAAATGCCACCAGCCTTTGAATTTTACAGGTGTTCAACTTTCTTAATTTCTCCGGTGAGAAACAGCGGCGATCACTTGTTTATTTTTATTATTAACAGACT
>NZ_JAWOUO010000918.1:0-573 GCF_033339435.1 Vibrio sp. 378 | reverse complement strand
TCTTATGGAAAGGCTTGTTACCATCGTAATCACGAACTTCTACGATTGAAGGATCGGTAGCGCTCTTAGTCGCGTGGAGTAAGTACTTACCAAGATTGTTTTCGTCGTTATCGACAATGATGGTGTAGCCTGTGTCGCCCCACTTAATCTCTTCTAGTGCATCAAACAGAGTCTGTGTGGCTTGGTCTACTGGCAAACCGATAAATGACAAGCCAGATACGTTACCGTTAGCGTCTTTGATTGGCGCGTAATAGGTAATGTAGCGTTCGCCATATAGTTTGATTTGCGCGTAGTAAGGTTTTCCGCTCTTTAAGAGTTGGTAACCAGGATGGTTGCGTCCAAGAGTCGTGCCTACTGCACGCTTACCTTGCGGATCTTTTAATGATGTTGAAACGCGAATGAAGTCATCACCAAGTGGTGCAAATAACGTTGCGATTGCTCCGGTATCACGTGTGAAGCTGTCGACCAGCTTTGTGTCGTTAATCAAACTTTCGCTGTATTGCGTGATATTTGGTACTTCATGGCCCATGAAGTCTACCGTGTAGTTTTCTACATAAACGCCTGCAAGGTAAC
>NZ_JAWOUO010000917.1:0-573 GCF_033339435.1 Vibrio sp. 378 | reverse complement strand
TCGCGATAGCGAGCCAATGCTGTTTCGTCATCGGTCATAATAGCGAACTCCGCAAAGTGACCAAAACCATCGAGAAAATCTAAGGTGATATGGAACTCGCCGACAAAGAAGATACTTCTGATTTTCTTACTGCGTTGAATCACTTCGTAGCCCATGTTTTCGAGCATACTTTGAGCAGAATCTAACTTAGTGATATTTGTTGCTTCACAACGGTCAGCTTCTGGCCCTTTTACAATCCACAGTTTGATGCCGGCAGGCTGAATTTCTCTGAGCACTAAACTCTTGCCCTGCTGAGTAAGCGTGCGTTGTGGGGTATCGTAAAACCAATCTGACTCTTGGTTGTTTTCGAACATGACTTCATGCTCAATCTGTTTGAGCGTGTTTAAAAATGCATCATGATTTTTTACTCGATACTTTAACTCGACTTCAAACTGCCCTTGGAAATGCGCGTCACTCACCACTCGCCTCTACTACATAAACGTCGAAAGGAGCCGAATCCTACACTCAAAATCTTAATCGTGTTGTGGCAATACACTCAGCTTGCGCATTTAGTGCTTTCGAAACACCCAGATT
>NZ_JAWOUO010000916.1:0-574 GCF_033339435.1 Vibrio sp. 378 | reverse complement strand
AGCATTAAGCGTTTCACCTGTTGCTTGTTTTACGAGCTCATCGGTAGTTAACAAGCTGCCTTTGCTCCAAATATTGTCTGATAGCCAAGTAAAGATAGGTGAAAGGTCACCACTTTGAATTACGCCATCAACGTCGATAGTCTTCTTCATCGCTGCCATAAACTGTGCCGCGTACATGGCTCCTAGTGTGTACGATGGGAAATAACCAAAAGAGCCGTCTGCATACTGAACACTGATACTTTTTAAAAAAGTATTTATTGACATAGGCTTATCGAACAGTCATAACTATACAGTCACCTCATGGATAGGTTATTTAGATGAAGTTGGAACATTTTTCTCATACTGAACCCCAGATTTATTCTTACAGCAGATTTTCGAATATTAGACAAGAAAAAGGCCGCTCATTAGCGAGGCAAAAGAAATTTATTGATGAGGTTTCAGCGAAGTTTAACTTAAAAATCAATAAAGACTTGGTGATGACAGATAGAGGTCTTTCTGCATTTCATGGTCACCATAAAACAAAAGGAGCTTTAGGAGTCTTTTTAGCTGCTGTTGAAAAACAGTTAATTAAGCC
>NZ_JAWOUO010000915.1:0-574 GCF_033339435.1 Vibrio sp. 378 | reverse complement strand
GTTTTGCTACCGCAGATGTGATGGATGAATCCAGACCACCAGATAGTAGTACGCCGTATGGTACGTCAGTCATTAATTGACGTTTCACCGCTGCTTCCAGTGCTTCTGTTAGTTCTTCTTTACTCGTGCTGTTACCTTGAACAGCAGCATATTCGTTCCAGTCACGGATGTAGTAACGCTGAGGTTCTGCATCTTTTGAGCTGTAGTGCGAACCTGGAGGGAATTCGCTGACTGTTTTACAAACGGGTACGAGTGCTTTCATTTCGGAAGCGACGTAGTAGTTACCGTGTTCATCGTAACCTTGGTAAAGTGGAATGATACCGATATGGTCACGACCTACTAGGTACTCATCTTTTTCTTCATCGTACAGTACGAAAGCAAAAATGCCGTTTAGCTCTTCAAGAAGATCAGCACCCATGTCTTGATACAGCGCTAAAATAACTTCACAGTCAGAGTCTGTTTGGAATTCGTACTTGCCTTCGTAGCGAGCGCGAATCTCTTTGTGGTTGTAGATCTCACCGTTAACGGCAAGGATTAGTTTTTTATCAGGGCTGTATAGTGGTTGAGCACCGCT
>NZ_JAWOUO010000914.1:0-574 GCF_033339435.1 Vibrio sp. 378 | reverse complement strand
TGACAGAGGCTCATGCTTTGTTTCATGAGCCTCTGTCATTTTGTCTCTCTAAGCAAGCAAGATAGCTTGCTCAAGGATTAATTCTTACTTAAAAGGCTGGTTCAATCGTTCCTTTGAAAGTGCTATCAAGGAAGTCGCGAATTTCTTGGGATTGGTAAATAGAGACGAACTTCTTGTAAGCCTCGTTGTTTCTGTCGGCTTCACGAGTCGCAATAACCATAACAGCGAGAGGTGCGTCTTTGGACTCTAGGAAAATACTTTGCTTCTTAGGATCTAAGCCTGAAGACATCACGTAATTCATCGTAATAGCTGCGGCATCAACGTCATCCAGCGTTCTTGGCAGCTGCGCCGCATCCACCTCAACGAACTCCAGTTCTTTTTGATTGCTCTTAATATCGGTTAACGCGGCTTTATGGCCAACACCTGGTTTAAGCTCAATCAAGCCCGCATCAGCGAGTAGTAACAGCCCTCGGCCTCCATTAGTTGGGTCGTTTGGAATGGCAATTCTGGCACGGTTTGGTAACTCTTCTAACGAACGGTATTTATTGGAATAAATACCCATGCGCATCAAGAT
>NZ_JAWOUO010000913.1:0-575 GCF_033339435.1 Vibrio sp. 378 | reverse complement strand
CCGCAGGCGCAGCGTGCCCCAGGAGTGGCGACAATTGAAGAATGATGAGTATGACACCAATACCCGACATAAAGCCGGAGATCACGCTGTAAGGCATTAAGGTGACGTATTTACCCATCTTCAGCGTTCCAAGCAAGATCTGAAATGCACCCGCCATCATGACAACAGTAAACGTCATCGCCATACCTGTTTCAGGGTACTTCGCCATCATACTGGTCAATACGGCTGTCATGATCACCGTCATCGGCCCCGTGGGTTCTGAGATAAGTGTATTTGAGCCACCAAATAAGTAGGCAAACAAGCCCACCATTATGGCGCCCCAAAGGCCAGCTTCTGCACCCGCCCCCGAAGCAACCCCGAACGCCAACGCCAAAGGGAGAGAAATAATGGCCGTGGTCACCCCGCCAAATATATCCCCTTTGAAATTGATATCTTTAAAACGACTACCGAACACCGTTTAGCTCCCTGCATTAATTTCAAAATTAAATAAGTAAAATGTCATTACTTTAACGAGGAATGTGAAAAATTAAACCATAAATAAATTATGGCTTAATTCGTTATCTAATAAGCGGTCT
>NZ_JAWOUO010000912.1:0-576 GCF_033339435.1 Vibrio sp. 378 | reverse complement strand
CAGGAGCAACAAGGTTGTCGCCTGCGCTGACATGGAATCGTTCAAATCAAAGATCTGAAACACCAAAAAGGACATGGTTGCAATACTCGCCCCCATAAGAGCCTCATGTCGCATCCGATGGCTTTGTTTGGCTTGTGAAGGCTTTGCCAGCGGTTGACGAGGTTCCGCATCTGGAATCAAAAACGTCACTAAATACGCCACAATAATGGACAAAACGTTCGCCTGTAAGTTACTAAAAATAAGATCATTCAGATCCGTTGTCGGGTAACTAGCAAAGTGCAGCATGATACTCAAACTAAGCACACTGTTCGCGCCAAATAGAAACAAACTCCCTTTTGACATACAAGCAAACTTGTAAAGAAACAAGCAGAATGCAATCAAGGTCATCAACACCGGATGGCTACCAAACAAGCCCCCCAAAATGCCAACCTCTAGCCCACAAACAACAGCGGAGAAGATTAACTGTCTTGATGCATGCAAGTTCACTACCGGTACCATACCGAGCAAAAGCATGGGTGTTACGGTGAAAAACACACCGTAGTTCCAGCCAAACAGCTTACACAGTGTAAAGCCGAT
>NZ_JAWOUO010000911.1:0-576 GCF_033339435.1 Vibrio sp. 378 | reverse complement strand
TTTGAACAATTTCGCCACGAGATGGCAAAAGAAATGATAGAAAGCGCATCAGAAATGATGCGACCACGCTTATGGGCTCAGCAAAGCCATATTGATCGTGTGATTCGCAACTGTAAAAACCCTCATCACACCAACGTCGTGCTAATGAATGAACTACAAAAACAAGTCACGAAGTTCAGAGAAGCATTACAAGGAAAAGCGACGTCGGTTAAGACAGACAACGTAGTCGCCTTCAACAGAAACGATTTCTACTGATGTGAGAGTCACACCTTAGGCAGACTCCCACATTCATAAATCACTGTGGCTCAGGACCGTATTTATTCGGGCCTGATGTGCCTTTCAAAAAACCACACTCAATCAAAATCCAAAGCCCACAAATTAATGAAATCGAAGCAATGAACAGCTGTGGCGTTGAAGGCTCTTGCGCCATTGGGCTTGTCATCGGCGTTGCGATGCGACCAATCACCAAAGGAATATTCAAGCCTAACCAGTAAATCGATTTGTTGCGGTCATGCCATCTCTTTGTCGTAATAGCCAAATCAGGAATGAGCAGTACCAACAAGAATATTGGCAGTA
>NZ_JAWOUO010000910.1:0-576 GCF_033339435.1 Vibrio sp. 378 | reverse complement strand
CACGTACGATAGTTGCGATTTCTTCTGAAGGTTGCCATGCGTCAGAGTTGCCGTTTTCTAGCCAATCAGAAACGTGATCGTATGCTAGGCGCGCGTGTGACTTGATGTTTGCAGCGAAGAATTTGATATCGTCACCAATCACACCGTCTTTGCTCACTGTTACGGTGCAGCAGATTGCTGGGCGGATTTCGCCTTCAATTAGAGAGCATAGGTTGTCCGCTAGGTCGCGAGGTAACATCGGGATGTTACGGCCTGGTAGATAAATGGTGTAACCACGCTCACGCGCGACTTTATCCATTTCGTCTTCAGGTGTGATGTAAGCAGTTGGGTCAGCAATCGCGATAGTTAACTCAAAATCACCAGATTCGGTTTTCTTCGCGTACAACGCGTCATCCATATCTTTGGTTGATTCACCATCGATTGTGACGAAAGGAACATGAGTCATGTCGATGCGCTCTAGATCGGCGTCATCTTTTAATTCCCAGTTCTCAATGCCAGCAGGTTCTGAGTTTGGTAGATCGTTTTGCGCTAGCGTTACCCACCACGGTGCGATTTTGTCGTCAGCGTCAGTGATTT
>NZ_JAWOUO010000909.1:0-576 GCF_033339435.1 Vibrio sp. 378 | reverse complement strand
CTCTACTACTGTGAAGGCATGTTGGTTGGCCATTTGATTTATCAAGAGCTGAGGTCTGAATTTAGGATTCTCAGCTTTTGGCATTTAGGGCGCTCGATACTGAAGTACTTAGTCACCGACATTCTCCAAGTCATGGGAAATACGATCATCCATTTCCCGGTTCATGAGCCCGTGATTAAACAACTTCTCTTCGACATTTTTATTCGAGACTTCTATCAACATCGGCGCGTTACGTTCTTTAGAGCCCCCGCCACACAAATCTTCGGAAACCCCATGGTGAAATATTGCTTTGATGGGCTGTTAGACCTGGTGCTCTATCGCTTTCATCAAGTAGGAAATGAGTTTATGCAGTCTCGACAGGAGGTTCATTGATGATGAATACCAACACAACCAACAACACCGTCTTATTGTTCACCTTCAACAACATTCAAGGTCGCGGCTTGCAAACCGCTATTGAACAGAACCTAGAAAAACCCGTACTTTTAACCCAAGGCGCTGACGTCAATTTCCCTAGCACCCGCGATGAACACTATATAGCGATAGTCGATAGTTCTCTCCCTGAATTGCCAGAGGTCA
>NZ_JAWOUO010000908.1:0-576 GCF_033339435.1 Vibrio sp. 378 | reverse complement strand
CACAGATGGTGATTACCAAGCGATTTACGTTGATACACCAGGACTTCACATTGAAGAAAAGCGTGCGATCAACCGTTTGATGAACCGCGCTGCAAACTCCTCGTTGAGTGACGTGAACCTAGTTTTCTTCTTGGTCGATGGTACCCATTGGACTAAAGACGACGAGATGGTGTTGACCAAGCTTCAGAAATCGAACTTCCCTGTTGTACTTTGTGTTAACAAAGTCGATAACGTGCAAGATCGTAATGAAGTGATGCTACACATGGCTGAAATGTCTAAAAAAATGGACTTTGTCGATGTAGTGCCAATCTCTGCGAAGCAAGGTAAGAACATTGATGTATTGCGCAAGCACGTACGTAATCACCTGCCGAAAGCGACGCATCACTTCCCTGAAGAATACGTAACGGATCGCTCTAAGCAGTTCATGGCTTCAGAAATCGTACGTGAAAAGCTAATGCGCTTTACTGGTGATGAACTGCCATATTCTGTAACGGTTGAGATTGAGCGTTTCGACTACAACCCAGAAACCGACGGTTTCCATATCAATGCTTTGATTCTTGTTGAACGTAATGGTCA
>NZ_JAWOUO010000907.1:0-576 GCF_033339435.1 Vibrio sp. 378 | reverse complement strand
CACCAAGATTTAACTGCTTCACTTCTTCTGTGACTTCAATGACCGCTGGATGCACATGCAAGAACACGTTGCCCTTGTTGTCGATTTGTGGCGTCACATCAAGTGAAATGCCCGAGAAGAATGGCGTCAGTTCTACTTCAGGGACCGCATTAGAGTTTTCACCATTACCCGCATTACTGGAAAGCTCAGTCACGAAGTACTGATCGGTACCAACTTTGATCACTGATTTTTGGTTGTTCGCCGCCGTAATACGTGGGCTTGAGAGTACATTGAGGTCGCCTTGCGTCGACATAAAGTTTAATACAGCCTCGAAGTTACCATCAGATATCGTAACGTTGGTTTGACCGCCAAGAAGCGTACCAATCGCATCTAATGGAGGCAGAGCAGAAGCGGGGCGATTAACAATGATACTGCCTGAGTTACCAATTGACGCCGATAAGTTCGACCAGTTAATACCTTGCTGGTAACCATCGCTGAGCGTGACTTCTAAGATTTTCGCTTCAAGAATCACTTGGCGTTGCATTCGTTCTTGAGACACACCCAAAAACTCGCGCACTTCACGAATATCATCAGGGA
>NZ_JAWOUO010000906.1:0-577 GCF_033339435.1 Vibrio sp. 378 | reverse complement strand
AGATAGCATAGCGACCAGGGCGAGATGGGCTAGACGATAAGGTATATCTACGACCAATTTTCTTACCATTGATATCCACCTCAATCGGCAAATGTTGGCCCGGTAAGTAGTTTGGTAAAGAACCGTTGCTCGGTTCTAGCCATAAGGTCACGAAATCTTGAGCAATCTCTTCACGCTCAACACACGTCAGCGTCATGCGCACAGGTGAGTTGTCCGGATAAAATTCCGGCTCCTTATATTCGAGCACTTCAACTTTATCGCCTTGGTGAATAATGCCCTCATTGCGCGCCACAAGGTTTTGTCCAAAGAACACACCACCTCGTTCATTGGCGCGGAACTGTTGCAACGTTTTGAGCGGTTCTTTGCTCTCACGGAAAGTGCCACGTTGAGTATTGATCGTAGTAAGAATACAACGCTCACAAGGTTTGAGAGATTCGAACTCCACTTCCCCGATTCGGATGCGCTTCCATGAATCTTCTTCAAATGGCTTAGTATCAGATACGACTAAGTTTGTGCGGAACTGAGCCATGGAGTGTTGCTCAGAACTTCTTTTGTTCAATTCCTCTAGCGAAGCTTG
>NZ_JAWOUO010000905.1:0-577 GCF_033339435.1 Vibrio sp. 378 | reverse complement strand
GAACTTCATGAAAGTTTCACCATCTTTCTCGATGATCTCGCCGCCTGACTCTTCGTGACCCGCTAACATACCGCCAAGCATCACGAAGTCTGCACCGCCGCCAAACGCTTTTGATACGTCACCCGCGCATGAACAACCACCGTCACCGATGATCATACCACCAAGGCCGTGCGCCGCATCACCACACTCAATAATTGCAGAAAGCTGCGGATAACCCACACCCGTTTTGACACGAGTAGTACATACTGAACCTGGGCCAATGCCCACTTTTACGATGTCTGCGCCAGCAAGAATAAGCTCTTCACACATATCACCAGTAACCACGTTACCCGCAGAGATCACTTTGTCTGGAAACTCTGCACGTACACGCTCTACGTACTCAACTAAATGCTCTGAGTAGCCGTTCGCGATATCAACACAGATAAAGATGAGCTCGTCAGAAAGCGCCATGATGTCTTTTGTTTTTTGGAAATCTGCGTCAGAAGTTCCCGTAGACACCATCACGTTTTTTAGCGTTGCGTTGTCAGCAGATTTTACGAAGTCTGCCCAGTCGTTCACTGTGTAGTGTTTGTGAACG
>NZ_JAWOUO010000904.1:0-577 GCF_033339435.1 Vibrio sp. 378 | reverse complement strand
CGTTGGCTGGATCTTCCATATTCGAAGAATCCATATTTTTCACTTTGCCTACTACGTACTTCATTTGATCTTGCATCTTCGTGATCTGCAATTGTTGCTGTGACAATGCACTGTTCAGATCTTCGATGGTTTGTTCTTGGAACGCCACCTGACACTCTAAGTCGTTGATGCGTGCTTCCAATTGCTCAATGAGTTTTTCTGTCATGACCCGTTCTCTAGTTGCCAAGCTTGGGCGATGCCCGCCGATGTGGCAGTAATTACACGTTGCTTAGAATCAAAGGCAGCATCATACACGACCGCGCGAGGAGGGCGAGTATCTTTTTTCGGCTCGACTTCAAATCCGTCAATGCGCTTTCCGCTCTGCGTATCCCAAATCGAGACGCGGCCTGAAGGTGTTCCCGTCACCAGTTGAGAGCCATCATCAGAAAAACGCGCGGTAGAGAAAATCAACTGGCGCGACCAACTGCTGAGTTGCGAAACCTTTTGACCCGTTTCTAAATTCCAAATGATCGCTTGATTGCCACCGTCTGACGTCATGGCGAGTTTGCCATCTCGTTGCAGTGCCACGCGCACAACA
>NZ_JAWOUO010000903.1:0-577 GCF_033339435.1 Vibrio sp. 378 | reverse complement strand
CATAGTCTATGAGTTGAGGTGTGCATCACCATTAGCCTCTAAATGTAACAGATGGCATGAAAATTAATGTGATAGCAATCTATTTATCCTGTCGATAGATTGCTCACGATGATGCACAGTTCTCATTCAGACATGTTTTGTTCCAAAAGGCTCTCAACCTTGCATAACAGAAGGTTCGCTTCTGGCTATTCACCATTAATGTGCTTAACAATCGCCTCTTTTGCGTGCTCTTCTGTTGGTGTTTCACCTTCTGGAACGACTAGATCCGCTGTTTTGTGCACACCTAGCGCGTCTTCTGCAATATGTAACCAGTCAGGGTGCCAGTAGTAAGGCGTTGTGCTGGCTGGGTGATCCCAGCTGTGTACGCCTTTATGAGCACCTCGGTATGAGAGGTCATCCATAGTAAATACTTTCATCATTTTCTCCCGAAATAAAAGTCATACCTTTGAAAGTATGGAACATAAATTCTCACTTCGTATCGCGAATTGATATCACTAAGATTGATTAATTACGTTTCGAGATTGATAGTCGCGTTATCAGAATACGGGCGCGAAGTATGCTAAGGTTCGCTCGGTCG
>NZ_JAWOUO010000902.1:0-577 GCF_033339435.1 Vibrio sp. 378 | reverse complement strand
TCATTTACGATGTGGAAAATTTAAGAGATGGACGTAGCTTTAGCACCAGACGCGTTAAAGCAGTGCAAAATGGACGACCTATTTTTTACCTAACGGCTTCTTATCACGGCGATCAACCGGGGTTCGATCACCAGAAAGCCATGCCAGATATTCCGGGGCCTGAAAACTTCGCCTCAGAGAGTGAACTCGCAAGTCATATCGCGGAGTTTCTGCCAGAGCGCTTGCGTAAAACATTCTGCGGAGAAAAACCGATTGAGACTCGCCCTGTCACGGTGATCAATCCTCTAAAACCCAAAAAAGCGGAGCCAAAACAGTACCTTTGGATTCGTGCTAACGGTGAGATGCCAGATAACCAACTGATTCATCAATACTTGCTGGCTTACGCGTCAGATTGGGGATTTTTGGTCACGGCGATGCATCCACATGAAGTGTCGTTAATGACGCCGAATTTCCAAGTTGCGACGATTGACCATTCAATCTGGTTCCATCGTCCCTTCAAGATGGATGAATGGCTTTTGTACGCAATAGAAAGCCCAACGGCGAGTAATACTCGAGGCTTAGTGCGTGGCGAAATTTA
>NZ_JAWOUO010000901.1:0-577 GCF_033339435.1 Vibrio sp. 378 | reverse complement strand
GAACACGCCGAGCGACCAAATGACGGTGCCAAACAAGAAGTCGTTAGAGTTGAAGGCCACATCGTATTGCATCAACCAGTAGGCTTCACCAAAGTGCAGAGCCATACCGAGGAGAATCAGGCGAATGGTGTTGTTGCGTGACCAAAGCCACTGTTTTTCTCGAATCAAGTAGCCAAATACCACAAGCAAGGTACTGAAAAATGGCCCATTACGAGTGAAAAACGGAGCAGGTAAATCGGTGAGAGGTGCATAGCTGCCTGCCAAAACACCATAGACGTAAAGCAGCACTGCTGTTGGAAGCAGTAACTGCGTCATGCCAATTCGAACTAAGCAGGCGATGATAGCGACCGCAATCACCAATGCTGGAATAAACCACAGGTGGACAAGCCCGCCTTCTAGTAATGAATTCAGTGGTGCAGACGCTAAGTATCCCCAGTAGCCTTGTCGTTCGGCAAGGTATCCCGCTTCTGCTACGACTTGCCATTGGAACGGCATGAGTAAGCTGATCACGCTCCAAACCAACCAAATTTTCATTAGAGGTTTCGCATAGTTGACTAAAGTTTCGAGTGGATTGCTG
>NZ_JAWOUO010000900.1:0-577 GCF_033339435.1 Vibrio sp. 378 | reverse complement strand
CATCGGTTTTACCATTTTCTCTCAAACGCTCGTTAATCAACGCGAGGTTCAAAACCGTGTCGTTCAATACCATTTTTTGCATCAATGGGTAGCGGGTAAAAGTGGAGCCCAATACCGCGATGCCGATCAGGCCGGGAATCAAGGCTTCTTTCAAGGCTAACCAGCGAGTATCAAGCTCCAACAAGCCAATGCCGCCAGTTAATAATACGCTGATAAAACCAAGTGCTGAGATAAAGTTAAATTTCTTGTTGCGGATGAGATCCATACCGCCGTAAACCACAGGAAAGAGCAAAGCGACAACCAGTGCCATTGCGGTTCCTAGGTGCTCTTCGCCACTGTATTTCATCAAGATGAACGAAGGGATGAATACGTTAAAAAGGATCTCGAATAGGGGATTCGACTTTTTCGCCGTCGTGTTACTCATAATTTCCTACTGACTCTATTATGTCGGCTGCCATTGTACTTTGGGTGGAAGTGTTCATCCAGTAACGCCAGATGTAAAGCGTTAACGCACCAAGTTATGTAACGACTTATGAAATAGACCCGAGCATAGCCAGTTAGTTGGCATGATTGACCA
>NZ_JAWOUO010000899.1:0-578 GCF_033339435.1 Vibrio sp. 378 | reverse complement strand
TGGATGCGGTGTTTCTCAGCGGTATCTCTTTAGCTATCTTGCCAGATGAAGACCGAATTTCACTGCTTAATTTGTTGGTCGAACTGAAAGCCCAAGGCGTTGAAATCGCGTTTGATAGTAACTTCCGTCCAGCGCTATGGCCTCAAGACGATAATCAAACCGTCAAAAATGTGTACCAAGCCATGTATCAACTGACGGACGTTGCCTTGGTGACTTTTGATGATGAGCAATTGATCTGGGGTGACGAAACACCAGAGCAAACCATTGAACGCCTTACCTCTGTTGGCGTGGGCAAATGTATCGTCAAGCTCGGCGCAGATGGCTGCTTAGTTCAAGACTCAACAAATCAGGGTTCGAGCGCGGCTCAGGCTCCACAAGCCGTGCCAACCCAACCTGTCGCTCAAGTGGTGGACACCACATCGGCGGGCGACTCATTCAATGGTGGCTTTTTATCGGCATACCTCGCTGGCGCCGATCTCGCGACCTCATGCCAAAGAGGCAACGCACTGGCAGGTGCTGTGATTCAACATCGCGGTGCCATCATTCCCAAAGCATTCACACAACCGGCGCTTGGCGTC
>NZ_JAWOUO010000898.1:0-578 GCF_033339435.1 Vibrio sp. 378 | reverse complement strand
AAGCCATCGCACCAGTACATCACGCAATGCGTTGAGTGTGGTTGGCTTTTCCAGACGACCATCCATCAATTTAGCGATCATCTCGAGCTCTTTCTCTCCAGACTCGCCAGACAGGGCGATGATTGGTGTAGTTGGAGAGCTCTGCTTGATTTTTTCGCTGGCGTCAAACCCATTCATCACGGGCATTTGAACATCCATCAACACCAAATCGACCTGATGTGATTGAAACAGTTCCACCGCATTTGCGCCGTTATTGGCTTGTAAACTATTGACACCAAGTCGGTTTAGGTACATTTGAACCAAAGTACGTTGCACCTCTTTATCATCGACAATGAGCACAGTTGGTGCATCTTTGTTGATTTGTACGACAGGTTCTGGACTTGGTGTGGTTTTGACTTTCTGATTCCAGTTGTAAAAGTTTGGCGTTCGAAGCGTTTCTACTTTCGGTGCATTTGGCACAACCGGAAAATGCAGATAAAACTCGGTAAATTCATTAGTTACCGATTTACACTCAATTCGACCACCAAAAGAGCGCATCACACGCTGACAGTAACCCAAGCCAAGTCCGCTACCGCCGC
>NZ_JAWOUO010000897.1:0-578 GCF_033339435.1 Vibrio sp. 378 | reverse complement strand
CAAAGTTTAGCAACAGATTATCTTTTCATTGGTATCTTGCCGATGAACCAAAGCCTGAAAGTGACTGAGGGTTTGGACATCAGCGCGACGGACTACCTCGATATCACGAAGATGGACATCGCGGCGCGCATTGACCTTTCGAGTTACGAGACGGATAAAGAATCTAACCGTTACCTACAATACATCAAAGGGCGTGTTGGTCGTAAAGTCGCTGACTTCTTCCTTGATTTTCTGCAAGCCGATATTGGCTTAGACACGAAACAGCAAAACCTTGTGTTGATGCAAGCGGTGGATGACTTCTGTGCGGATTCTAAGTTGGAAAAGCAAGAAGTTAACGAGTACAAAAAGCAGGTTTATAACTACTGTAACGAGCAGATCAAATCTGGCGAAGAGGTTCAAATTTCTGAACTTTCTGGTGAGTTACCGCCAAGCCAAGATGGTACGAGCTTTATGGACTTCACCAAAGAGCAAGGTTACGAGCTTGAAGAATCATTCCCTGGTGATCGCTCAACGGTTCGTAAGCTGACTAAATATGTGGGTGCCGGTGGTGGTTTAAATATCAGCTTTGACAGCTTGTT
>NZ_JAWOUO010000896.1:0-578 GCF_033339435.1 Vibrio sp. 378 | reverse complement strand
TGATTATGCGTCGGGAACTAACCACGTGCTTCCAACTTACGGGTATACTCGTACTTACTCAAGCCTTGGCCTTGCCGACTTTTCTAAACGAATGACAGTGCAAGAGTTATCGGCTGAAGGTTTACAGAATCTCGCTCCGACTGTGGTTACGATGGCGGAGGCGGAAGGTCTCGACGCTCACAAACGTGCAGTCACCATCCGAGTAGAAAAGCTGACCAAAAATAGATAATAAGAGAGTAAAGAGATGGAAAAGCTAGCACGCAAACAAGTTCAAGAATTAACCCCGTATTTATCTGCTCGCCGAATTGGCGGCACGGGTGACGTTTGGCTCAACGCCAATGAATCTCCATTTAATAATGAGTATAAAACCGATTTTGCTCGCCTAAACCGCTACAGCGAATGCCAGCCAAAAGCGCTTATTTCTGCTTACGCTGCCTACGCGGGTGTAAAGCCAGAACAGACGCTTACTTCTCGTGGCGCTGACGAAGGTATTGAGCTTTTAGTTCGCGCTTTCTGTGAGCCAGGACAAGACGCGATTTTGTACTGCCCACCGACTTACGGTATGTACGCAATCAGTG
>NZ_JAWOUO010000895.1:0-579 GCF_033339435.1 Vibrio sp. 378 | reverse complement strand
AGCGCTTAGTACGTTAGGTATCGCAATGCCAAACGCCATCACGACCAATAACATTGGAACTAAAAACCAAATAGATGTTTGAGCCCAAAAGACACCAAACCCACCAGCCAACAACAGTATCGATGCGATCCACAACAAAGATGTTTGCGTTCGTCCTTTACCCAGCAAAAATTTATTCAACAAGCTGCCAACAAATGTACCTAAGCCAAGTACAACGCCACTGTATCCAAATTCCGATGAGCTAAAACCTAACGCCTCAAATGTGAAAGCACCTAATTGGTAGTAAGAAAACAATGCGATATTGTAGAGCGCAACTAATAACGTCGATTGCCAGATTTGCGCATCTCTCAGCATTCGCCCCAGAAGTGAACCCATATTCAAAGGCTGTTTCTGAATTTGTGTCTCTGGCAGTTTGAAAGCGTTGTAAACAAACAAGCCTAATGCCATGACAAACAGTGTAAAAAAGACGGTTTGATAGCCGCCCAATGCGGTTAATTGGCCGCCGAGCAACATGCCAATCACCGGACTGACAGAAATTCCTATTCCCATTACGCCGAATACTTTACCCAATTCTTCGCC
>NZ_JAWOUO010000894.1:0-579 GCF_033339435.1 Vibrio sp. 378 | reverse complement strand
CCTGACGGAACGCCAACGGTAGATACGGCAGAAACCAAAGCGAGGAAGAAAAAGAAAGCATCAGGGTTCGGGCCTTTGGAAGATTACGACTTCTATATCACCGGATACGCAAAGCAAATCGCCTACGCCAAACGGCTGAAGTATGCTGCCGAACTCGACCGTGACCTGACGTTCTACAAGCTATACATCGATGTGTACGATGGCCGCGACAAGCTATTCAGTTTCGATCATCTGGACTTGGTAAAGATTGGGTATCAGTTCGAGGTGTTGAGCGACTGCGTATATCGAGTGACTTGGGAAGAAACAGAAAGGATCTTCACGTGCGGCCAAAGAGAAAAGCCGTCAGACATATTGCAGCAAAACATGCCTGTCCATATCTAGACCGCTCGCCACAGCGTCGAAGCTAGCGCAGTCTGCGTAGACCGAGGAAGCGGAACATGTAGGACACCAAACCTTGGCACTTCCACACCGAACTTTACTAAGGGGCTCTATACGAGCCCTTTTTTATTACGTGCGCGGTATTGCGAGCATTTTGGGAGGGACCTAAAAGCGGAGCAAACCCCCGAATCTGTATTACGG
>NZ_JAWOUO010000893.1:0-579 GCF_033339435.1 Vibrio sp. 378 | reverse complement strand
TCGAATCCAAGGCACTTTGAGCAAAGAACAATTTTATGATGAAACTCACTGTTTGTTTTCAGGCAAATGGAACAACATGTCGGGTTTTGAGCAACTCGCTCAAGAAACCATTTTAGAAAGAAAAGTGGATCTCGTCACATCTTCGCTTGCTGGTATGGCGTTGTACGTCGCACAACGCGATTGTTTAGGTCTAGTGTCTCAATCTTTTGCGAACAAATGGAGCAAAGCCCTTAAGCTTCAAGTTCTGCCTTGCCCCATTTCTATATGCACTATCCCTTACAAGTTCGTCTACCATAAACGTGAGTTAAACAACCCTGCTCATATTGCATTGCGAGAGAGAATCAAAACGCACCTAGCCGCTGCGCATTACGAACCTATTTCTTTGTAGTCACGGTCGCTTTGAGCTGTTGAATAACTTCCTCAGGAGCATGTGCACCAAGCTGCTTGGTGCACTGTTCAAAGGCAAATGCAACGCCGCCTTGTCGATAGTTTCTCGCCAACACTTCGCACTGAGCATAAAGATGCCTCGGGTCGCCACCAACTTCAAAGGCCTTGTTTAACGACTTACTCGCTTCTAAT
>NZ_JAWOUO010000892.1:0-579 GCF_033339435.1 Vibrio sp. 378 | reverse complement strand
ATGCGCTTGTGGCTCAGAACATCATGGCGAGTCAGGCTGATGATGTTCATCTAGTAACGCTGCCACTGTTTCATACATTCGGTCAAACCGTGCATCTCAATGCTAGCGTGCAAAGCGGTGCAACTTTGGTTTTAGTCCCTCGATTTGACCCGAAACATGTGTTGGAGCTGATCGAAAAGCATCGAGTGACACTCTTTGCCGGTGTGCCTACGATGTACATTGGTTTGCTGCATGTTGAACATAATTACGATATTTCGTCGCTACGAGTAGCGGTTAGTGGAGGCTCGTCGCTACCGACAGAAGTATTTAAGACCTTTGAAGCACGATTCAATGTACCAATTCTAGAAGGTTACGGCTTGTCCGAAACCAGTCCGATAGCGTGTTTTAATCACCTTGATCAAGAGCGAGTACCGGGCTCTGTCGGGCAACCGATTCAAGGTGTTGAGGTGAAAGTCGTTGATCTTGACGGTCATGCTCTCCCTGTCGGTGAGGAAGGAGAAATTATTGTGCGCGGGCACAACGTCATGAAAGGTTATCTTGATCGCCCAGAAGTGACGGAATCGGTGTTGCAAAGTGGTT
>NZ_JAWOUO010000891.1:0-579 GCF_033339435.1 Vibrio sp. 378 | reverse complement strand
TATGCGTTAGGTTTAGTGGTTAAGGTGGTATGCGGCGGCTTCGGTATTGCGTTGCTCACACCTTAACAGGGCGTTAGCTATTTCTCGTATATAAAGGAGTTCCAGTGGTAAAAGTTCTCGTTAGTTCATGTCTGGTTGGAAACAACGTTAGATACAATGCGAGCTGTTTATCAGTCAAAGAGCCTGAGTTGCTATGGCTCAAGTCAAACGCAGAACTAGTGACCTTTTGCCCCGAAGTCTCAGCAGGTTTACCTATTCCTAGAGCACCTGCCGAAATCATTACTGGTAAAGGTGTTGATGTGCTTGATGGTTTGGCAAACGTTGTTGGAAATGATGGTATTGATGTTACTGAACAATTTGTAAGTGGGGCAGAGAACGCTTTGGATCTTTGCAAAAAACAGCAAATAAAGTACGCGATACTCGCGGAAGGCAGCCCTTCCTGTGGCAGTTCAAAAATTTATGACGGTACATTCAACGGGATCAAAATCGATGGCTCAGGGGTAGCTACTGCATTGTTAGAGCGCAATGGAATTAAAGTCTACAGTCAACATACGATAGCTAAGCTCCGAGAGGCGTTGG
>NZ_JAWOUO010000890.1:0-580 GCF_033339435.1 Vibrio sp. 378 | reverse complement strand
AGTTTATAACTATATGGTGGACGACACGCGCTCCCAACTGAGCATCTTTATGGATGAAATCGCCGCACAATTGGAAGTCGATCATACAGGCCATCTTTCGTTAGCTGCTCAACTGTCGGATCCTCGCTTTAGTCGCCCGTACAGCGGCTTATATTGGAGTGCATCGACAGACTCAAGCCTCGAACGCTCTCGCTCGTTGTGGGATAAAAGAATCGAGTATAAAGGACTCGATAAAGATGCTTATGGTGCAAGAGACGAAAAACTGATTACTCTGGAAAAAGCGCTATATCTACCCGACTACGATGGTCCAATTCATATCATCGTAGGTATCGACGAAGAGCCAATAAAAAGCACACTGCAAACCCTTATTGGTCAACTCTGGCTAATTCTAGGATTGTTGTTTGCTGGCGTTCTGACTGTCATTCTCTTGCAAATCGTTTGGTCATTGAGTCCACTAACTAAACTGCAAAAAGAGCTGGCAGAGCTCAAAGCTGGAAATAAAAAGAGTTTAGAAGAAACTTATCCGAAAGAGATTTCGCCACTTATTTCAGACCTCAACGCTCTTCTTTCCCACTATCAG
>NZ_JAWOUO010000889.1:0-580 GCF_033339435.1 Vibrio sp. 378 | reverse complement strand
TACCCGATCTCGGCGAAGGCCTCGCTGAATCAGAAATTGTAAAATGGCATGTCAATGTGGGCGACATGGTCAAACTCGACCAAGTGATCCTCACCGTTGAGACGGCGAAAGCAACCGTAGACGTTCCTGCTCCGTACGCAGGCAGAATTGTCAGCCGCCATGGTGAAGAAGGCGACGTTATTAATATTGGCGCCCTACTTCTAGAAATCGACGAAAGTGGCGCAGAAAACACTGTCTCTGCGGAAAAACGACAAACCGCCGATGCCGCAACCGTTGTTGGCACCGTATCTCACCAATCTCATAATGTAAATGTTGACGATTTTTGGGTGGGCGGCAGCCACAACAAATCGGCAGACAAACTCATCACCGCTTTACCTTCCGCGCGTTTGCTAGCGAAAAAGCTAGGCGTAGATTTGAAAACGATGGTCGGTAGCGGACCAAGCGGTTTGATCGTCGATGCCGATGTTTACGAAGAGGCAGGCAAACAAGTTCCCGGCACGGAAGTGCTCAAAGGAGCGCGCCGTACGATGGTCTCGACCATGGCAGAATCGCATCAAAATGTCGCAGCGGTGACCATTAC
>NZ_JAWOUO010000888.1:0-580 GCF_033339435.1 Vibrio sp. 378 | reverse complement strand
AGATAAAGATTCGGTTGAGCAAGAGCGCAGTTTCGCTCCTGCCCCTGAAGACGATTTCGAAATCATCCGTAAAGATCGCAAAGAACCAGACTTTGGGATGGAAAATACGTTTGATAGTAAGTTTGAGGCAGATCCTTTGCTTGGAGGTGTGGCAGAAGAAAAGCCTTCTGTAAAAGAAGAAGCTGAGGAAATCCCTTCTTTTGTCGCGATGAAAAACGATGTTGAAGATGTAGCAATTCAGCCGTCTGAAGTCGAAGAGCCAATGCAAGAGGTGATTGAAGAAGAGATCATGCCTTCTGCATTTAATGCGTCTAAACAAGAGATGGAAATGGTTGAAGAAGTGGCTCCTGCCGTTGTTGAACAACCAGAAGAGCCAAAGCCAGAGCCGGAAATGCAAGTGATCGTGTTGAATGTTCATTGTGCGGGCGAAGAACCATTTATTGGCACTGAACTTTTTGACAGTATGCAGCAAAATGGTCTTATCTATGGCGAGATGCATATCTTCCATCGTCATGTTGATTTATCTCGTAACGGTAAAGTGCTGTTCAGTGTGGCTAACATGATGCATCCGGGCACACTT
>NZ_JAWOUO010000887.1:0-580 GCF_033339435.1 Vibrio sp. 378 | reverse complement strand
AGGATATTAGCTATATCCGATCAGGGGTGCAAGCATAAATTCATCAACTTTGAATCGTTTGGTGAAAATGTAAACTCAACACCCGTTTTCAGATGATTTTATCGGCAAGCCCTTCGTCTATCGGGGATAAAAGTGTGATCTATATAACTTTTACGATTTTGTTCAATTGTCGTAAGGCACTTCACTTAACATCCAAATTTGTAATGTCTGGGAAATATCAGGGCAAAAACCAAACAGAATTTGATATTTAGGCTCAAATGGCTCACCAATGTAAGTAGTGCGGATCAGTTTACCCGTTTTAACATCGACTTGAGTACTTACTCTGCCTTTAAAGTTTTGGAAAATCACAAACTGCTCGCTGTGATAAACCATCTGTTCACGATAAAACAAAAAGTGGTCTTGTGGCGTCTCCGTCAGTTTGCACTCCAGCGGCTTTAAGCTCTGCATTCCTTGCACGTGTGGAGCTAGCAGCAACAGTGCAAATATCCATCCATATCGCATACGACTTCCCTATTCCGCTTTCTTTCTCAAAGTATAGGTCTTGGCGTATCGGGCGATACAAAAAAGGCTTTGATCTACA
>NZ_JAWOUO010000886.1:0-581 GCF_033339435.1 Vibrio sp. 378 | reverse complement strand
GTTCATCCCAGCGGGGATCAGCGCGGAAGTGCAGCTCCCTTTGAATGAAGTGCTAGCGATTAAAATTACCGCTGCAATGTTGGCGTTAGATGAAGAAGGGAATTTAGGTGTCAAAACACTGCAAGATGAACACGTTAAGTTTGTTCCTATTCAGTTAGTCAAAGCAGAAGAAGATGGTGTTTGGTTATCAGGGCTTGGCGAGCAAGCGGACATCATTGTATTAGGACAGGGGTTTGTTCGTGATGGCGATACCGTGATTGCGAATAAAGTCGGTGGTGTCGCTGCCGATGCGGCCGAAAAATAGGGAGGCAGCATGTTTAGTATAATTGACGCTGCGTTATCCCGATCAAGAACGATGTTGACCTTGTTGGCGATGATCCTCATCGCAGGGGTCATTACTTACGTCACCATCCCAAAAGAATCTAGTCCCGATATCACTATTCCTATCATTTACGTCTCTGTTGGGCATCCAGGTATTTCTCCAACTGATGCTGAGCGTTTACTGGTTCGTCCTATCGAACAAGAACTGCGCTCAATTGAAGGGGTGAAAGAGATGACATCGGTTGCCTCCGAAGGTCACG
>NZ_JAWOUO010000885.1:0-581 GCF_033339435.1 Vibrio sp. 378 | reverse complement strand
ATCGTCGTGGTGAGTACTTAAAAGCCGCGGCCGATCTACTGATTCAAGATCTTGAATGGATGGAAAAACAGTGGTCTGCTGATGAAAAAGGCAACTACCGTCAAGAGCTACTCACAGGTTCTGCAGAGAATGGTCTACGTAAAATGCTGTTTGGTATGGGCTCTTTGTCTTTGGGTGAGTTAGCTGGTGAGCGTATGAAAGTTGCGCTAGAAGCGAACTCTACGGAAGACGAGCACGATTGCTTCTCGGATAACACGCACAACTCGCATTACTACAACGAGCAAGGTATCTACAACGTTTATACGGGTACATACAGCCGCCAAGATGGCACGGTTCTTACTGGTCCAAGTATCGCAAACCTAGTTGCTCAGGAAGATAAGCAAGCCGCTGAAGAAATCCAGAAGCAATTTGACGCAACACGCAGTCAAGTTGGCGAGTTGGTGACTTCTGCTGAAAAACACAATCAGCATTTCGACCAACTTATTGCTGCGGGTAATGCTCAAGGCAATGCTCTGGTTAACGACACCATCATGGCGTTGGTTGCACAAACAGGTGCTATTGAGCGTGCAGCGGGTATTGTC
>NZ_JAWOUO010000884.1:0-581 GCF_033339435.1 Vibrio sp. 378 | reverse complement strand
TGTCGTTGCCATCGACCGCTGGGTCGCATTGCAGGCCAAAGACAATATCTTTATCGATTACGACCAAATACCCCAGCACGAAGTCGCGGTGGTGCTTGGTACGAGTAAATACATCGGAAAGACACTCAACACCTATTACACTCATCGCATCAATGCAGCGATCGAGCTTTATAAACAAGGCAAAGTGAAACAGTTTTTGCTTAGCGGAGACAACGCACATCGCTCTTACAATGAGCCATGGACCATGAAAGGAGATCTGCTTAAAGCCGGCGTCCCAGAAGAAGTCATCCACCTCGATTACGCTGGATTTCGGACTTTGGATTCCATCGTGCGAGCAAAAAAGATCTTCGCCTCAGAGCGTTTTTTGATAGTGACTCAACGCTTTCACTGTGAGCGCGCGTTGTTCATTGCCGATGCGTATAACATTGATGCACAGTGCCTTGCAGTAGCAGGCCCAACGGCGAACAAACAAAAAACTTCGATGCGAATTCGTGAACTGCTTGCTCGTGTGAAAGCATTTTTGGATCTCTACGTGATGAATACGCAGCCACGCTTCCTTGGCCCTCAAGAGCCAATTCTTG
>NZ_JAWOUO010000883.1:0-582 GCF_033339435.1 Vibrio sp. 378 | reverse complement strand
AAATGTACCAATAGTAAACTCCCTTATTGAGGATAATTATGAACAGTCCAATGTTTACTCGTTCAACAAGTGTTCCTAATACACTAGAAACTAACAAAGTACTGAAAAACACTTACTTCCTACTGTCGATGACACTGATGACCAGTGCTATCGCAGCAGTCGCGACTATGGCAATGCAAATTTCACCAATCATGGCGATTGTAATGCAGCTTGCAGCGATTGGTATTTTGTTCTTTGTTATGCCAAAGGCAATTAACTCATCATCTGGTATCGTTTGGACATTCGTTTTCACGACTCTAATGGGTGGTGCTTTAGGTCCAATGCTTAACTACTACGCATCAATTCCAAACGGTCCTACTATCATTGCTCAAGCTCTAGGTTTGACTGGTATGGTGTTCCTTGGCCTATCGGCTTACACCATTTCAAGCAAGAAAGATTTCTCTTTCATGCGCAACTTCCTGATGGCAGGTTTGATCATTGTGATCGTTGCAGCGCTGATTAACATCTTCGTTGGTTCAACAATGGCTCACCTAGTAATCAGCAGTGTTTCTGCACTCGTGTTCTCTGGTTTCATCCTATTCG
>NZ_JAWOUO010000882.1:0-582 GCF_033339435.1 Vibrio sp. 378 | reverse complement strand
GGATAGTAATCTATCTCGCGGTATTATCAATGTGAATCCCAATAGGATTTATTAATTGATTCAGGGAATTACTATCAATGATGTAAAGGGTAGAGCGCAGCACGATAGCTGCACTCTTTTAGCATCAATGTTGGATAGACCGGACTACTTCGCTAATTCTTCCATGTTGATGCCTTTTTTCTTCGCGATGTATTTTGGAATCAGAGACATACCAAACAGCACAAGACCCGCAACTGCAAACTTCACTAGCAACATTGCAGACACGCCGTTTGTCGCAATATCACCCGCCATGTAAGCGAAGATGAATGCGCCTGGTGCCATGGTCAACAGAGAAACCAGAGCGTAAGTGCCAAGGTTGAGGCTGGTTAGACCGTAAGCGTAGTTTTGTAGGCTGAATGGGAATACAGGCACAAGACGAGTCAGAATCAAGAAGCTGGTGCCGTTTGCTGCTACACCGTCATCGATTTTCTTGAAGATTGGGTTATGGCCAAACTTTTTCTTGATGGTGTTGCGAAGCAGGAAGCGCGCCACGATGAATGCCGCTACTGCGCCAAGCGTTGCACAAAACAGCGCTAAGGTACC
>NZ_JAWOUO010000881.1:0-582 GCF_033339435.1 Vibrio sp. 378 | reverse complement strand
GTTTTTAGGGCGTAGAAGAAATCCACCAATTCGGTAGTTCGGCACACGCTCTCAACCTAAGTCCGACTCACAATGAGTCGTTAACTCATTCATCTCAAAATCATTTAGGTATAACGCACAAATTGTCGAGGAGACGCCTTGGCGAGTTACACATATGTGCTACGATGCGGTTAATGTTAAGTGATAAATGCTGAACCTTAATGAAAGTGTTAAAAATTGCCGCCATTGCGGTCGCACTCGTTGCGGGATTCTACGCTCCGACGCTGCTCAAGAGTTTCTCTTCTTCCTCGACAGTCAAACCACTTGATGAGTACTGCCTGCTCTCGACAACGGCATGTGTCCAACAAGGTGTCACCATGACACTCAATGTCGATAATGCTCAGCCCCTTATTCCTGCTAAATTCGATGTCGAGTGGAACAAAAGTGACGCAGAGCAGTTGGTTCTGAGCCTTTCAGGAAGAGAAATGGAAATGGGCGAGCCGAAGTTTCTCCTCAAGAAAATAGCGCCTGGAAAATACTCTGGCGAAGTCGTGTTGCCCGTTTGCACTCAAGAATCGATGACGTGGGTCGGAGAACTGACCG
>NZ_JAWOUO010000880.1:0-582 GCF_033339435.1 Vibrio sp. 378 | reverse complement strand
CGTAGCACTTTTTATTTCAGTCACACTTTCTACGGAAAACAACGTTGAGGTAGCTATGAAGAAAATATCTAAGTTATTGGTCGGATTCTCTTTCGCACTTCCTGTCTTGTTTCTACTTTTGAGTAAAACAGGCACCGCCGATACGATGGATAAGATGAAGGCTTTAGAGAATGCAGAAATCGCCACACTGGCTGGCGGCTGTTTTTGGTGTACGGAATCGGACTTAGAACAGCTTCCTGGCGTCTTGGATGTGGTGTCTGGCTACTCCGGCGGGCACGTGAAAAACCCAACCTATCGCCAAGTATCTTCTGGAAAAACCGGACACATTGAATCCATCGAAGTGAAATACGACCCGAAAGTGGTGAATTACGAACAAGTACTCGATTACTTTTTCCGCCACATTGACCCAACCGACGATAAAGGATCGTTTGTCGACCGAGGTCCACAGTATCGACCTGCTATTTTCTACCACAACGCAGAGCAAAAGCAGATCGCAGAGCAGTTTATGATGGAAATCGACAATGCAAAGGTTTATCCAAAACCGCTTAAAACTGAGTTGATCAAGTTTGAGACATTCTATCC
>NZ_JAWOUO010000879.1:0-583 GCF_033339435.1 Vibrio sp. 378 | reverse complement strand
ATGATGAACAAGTAACCATCTTCATCAAGGTAGCCACCATCGCCAGAAACATAGTAACCCGGGAATTGGCTTAGGTAGCCCGTTTCAAAGCGGTCATGATTACGCCATACCGTTGGTAAGCAGCTTGGCGGTAACGGACGTTTTAGCGCAACGAAACCTTGTTGATTAGGTTTTACTGGTTCACCCAGTTCATCGAGGATTTCTACTTGATAACCCGGAATAGGCTTAGTTGAAGAACCCGCTTTTACTGGCATCATTTCAATGCCCGTTGGGTTCCCTGCAAGCGCCCAACCTGTCTCTGTTTGCCACCAGTGATCGATAACTGGTTTGTCGGTTTTACTTTGTACCCACTCCAGCGTAGGAGGGTCTAAACGTTCACCAGCCATAAAGATGGTTTTCAGGTTTGACAGATCATACTGCTTTAAGAACTCGCCTTCCGGATCTTCTTTCTTAATCGCACGGAAAGCGGTAGGCGCTGAGAATAAAGCATCCACTTTATACTCGTCACACACACGCCAGAATGCGCCAGGGTTTGGTGTTCTGACTGGCTTACCTTCAAACAGTATTGTGGTGCAACCATGAA
>NZ_JAWOUO010000878.1:0-583 GCF_033339435.1 Vibrio sp. 378 | reverse complement strand
CATACGCAGCGTTGAAGCTGCATCAATCCAGTAACCTTTCCAGCCTGCTTGACGAAGTGCTGGGTACACTTTTTCAGTGTAGCTGCCACCTTGACACGTAATGATCGCATCAAGCTGTTTTAAACTTTCGATATCAAAGGCATCTTGAAGCATACCTGCATCTTTTCCTAGATTAGGCGCAGGGATACCTACTTGAGAAGTGCTGTAGAAAACTGGTTCAATCAAGTCAAAGTCTTTTTCTTCGACCATACGCTGCATTAGAACCGAACCGACCATGCCGCGCCAACCAACTAAACCTACTCTCATCGCATAACTCTCCATGTAATAAATTAAACCTACCCCATAGTTCATTTTTCGCAGAAAAATCTCAAGCCCTAATTTGTAAATGAGGTCAATTTTTACCCTTTTACCGAGAAAATTCACGTTAGCCGTAATTTCGAACTATTTCTGCTGCCTTTACTCCTCGATTAACAAGTAGGGAAATCCCCTACTCCGAGCGTATTGGTCTTACCACTCAGTGAGAAAACAACAACTGAAGCACAATAAATTCACATCACACAACATTTAAACACATAGATTTTAA
>NZ_JAWOUO010000877.1:0-583 GCF_033339435.1 Vibrio sp. 378 | reverse complement strand
GGCAGTTGCTGGTTTCTCTGAAGACCAACTCGATCTAACTCAAAATGAAAACATGTTGATCGTGAAGGGCGAGCGTAAAGCAGAAGAAGGCAAAAACTACGTGTACCAAGGCATTGCAGAGCGCGATTTTGAACGTAAGTTCCAATTAGCGGACTATGTAAAAGTGACTGGCGCTTCAATGGAAAACGGCCTATTACACATTGACTTGGTTCGTGAAATTCCAGAAGCAATGCAACCACGCAAAATTGCTATCGGTGGCAACAACCTGCTAGAAAGCAACTAATCAGCAAGTTATTTGCCCTATAGAGTGAGAAAGAGCGCCAGTTGGCGCTCTTTTTAATTTGTGTCTTTGATGCGGGAGTTTGCTTTACTGACCTTGTTGGTAAGCCTTTTCGACTTCTTCCGCGATAATCGCGATACCTTTCTGCATCATCTCATCGTCTTGAACGTAGTTCATGCGCAAGCACTGATGAGCATGGTCCCACTCGTCTTTCTGACCAATAAAGAAGTACTCACCCGGAACAATCAATACACCACGCGCTTTCAAGCGTTGGTACAACTCCATTGTCGTAATTGGCAACTC
>NZ_JAWOUO010000876.1:0-583 GCF_033339435.1 Vibrio sp. 378 | reverse complement strand
AAAACATGGTGGTGGTCGATCTGCACGGCCAAGTGGTTGAAGGGAAACTCAACCCATCTTCCGACACAGCCACGCATCTAGAGCTTTATCGCCATTTCCCGGAGATTGGCGGCATCGTTCACACCCACTCTCCTCAGGCAACGGCATGGGCACAAGCAGGCAGAGCCATTCCCGCGTTGGGCACAACTCATGCGGATTATTTCTACGGACAAATTGCGTGCACTCGCGCCTTGAGCGACGAAGAGATCGCACACAACTACGAGCTCAACACTGGCAAAGTCATCGTCGAAACCATCGGTGATTCAAACGTTATGGCGTCACCCGGCATTTTGGTCAAAGAACACGCACCTTTTACTTGGGGTAAAAGCCCTGCTCAAGCGGTTCACAACGCCGTAGTGGTTGAAGTTGTCGCTGGCATGGCTTTGCAAACACTGCAAATCAATGCCGAGGTGGACACTCTTAACCCTTCGCTTCTCGACAAACATTATTTACGTAAGCACGGCGCGAACGCCTACTACGGTCAAAGCAAAAAATAAGGAAACATGATGAAGATTTTCAACGACAAACAAGTATGGTTTGTAAC
>NZ_JAWOUO010000875.1:0-583 GCF_033339435.1 Vibrio sp. 378 | reverse complement strand
AAGGTAACTATGAATAGCGAAATATTACCACCAACATCGCTTTCACTACAGCAGGACATAAGTTTTGGAGATGCGCCTCTTTCGTAATGGCACCTCAAAACAAAAAAGCGCAGACCTTTCGACCTGCGCTTCTCTAATATTCGATCATTTACATCGTGTATGTGTACGGTGCTTGAATACCTAGTGGGATACCTACCATCCAGTAAAGAACTAGGAAGATTGACCAACCAATCAACATAGCAATCGAGAATGGCATCATCAGTGACGCAAGTGTACCAATGCCTGTCGACTTCACGTAACGTTGACAGTAAACCACTACAAGAGGGAAGAATACCATCAGAGGCGAAATGATGTTCGATACTGAGTCACCCACACGGTAAGCCGCCTGAGATAGTTCAGGAGAAATACCTACCGCCATTAGCATTGGAACTAGGATTGGACCAATCAAAGCCCATTTCGCAGAAGCGGAACCGATAAGTAGGTTTACAGCCGCTGTTAGCAAGATCATACCAATGATGGTTGCTTCACCTGGTAGGTTCATCGCTTTTAAGCCTTCAGCACCATACAACGCTAGCATCGTACC
>NZ_JAWOUO010000874.1:0-584 GCF_033339435.1 Vibrio sp. 378 | reverse complement strand
GCCAACAGCAAGGATTTAAAACTGTGCGTCGTACTTCAACGCATGCAGTAGAGACTAATACTCAAGTATATCTAGGCGATACAATGGGTGAGATGCTAACTTTGATGGGCGCAGCGGACATCTGCTTTATGGGGGGAAGCCTAGTTGGAAATAAGGTCGGTGGGCATAATGTGCTAGAGCCTGCTATGTTAGAAAAAGTCATCATTACTGGCCCCAGCTATTTCAACTTTAAGGAGATTGTTGAAAACTTACTAGCTGTGGATGGTATCTTAATTGTGCCAGACTCAACGACCCTTGCCCTAAGGACTACAGAGATCATTTCTCAACAAGATAAATATTTACTCCGAGCTTTGCATGCTAATAAATGGGCCTCATCCAATCAAGGCGCTCTAAACCGAACAATGAGCTTACTCCCCAAAAGTGATAAGTAATAACTTAATAATTAGTTTGATAAATACCTCACTTTTACTATTAAGCTTGTATGTTTTACTGTACTAAGCACATTACCTGTTTAACTTAAAAAGAATATCCATTATGCAAAAAATTTTAGACTGTACTCTTCGCGATGGTGGCTACTATAACCA
>NZ_JAWOUO010000873.1:0-584 GCF_033339435.1 Vibrio sp. 378 | reverse complement strand
TTTCCCAGGCTTCGTTCCTGCTTATATTCGTCCTTTATTCTGTGAAGGCATTGGGCCTTTCCGTTGGGCAGCTCTATCTGGTGATCCAGAAGACATTTACAAAACCGACCAAAAAGTAAAAGAGTTGATTCCTGACAACCCACATCTGCATAACTGGTTAGATATGGCGCGTGAGCGTATTCAGTTCCAAGGTCTTCCGGCTCGCATTTGTTGGGTAGGTTTGAAAGATCGTGAGCGCCTTGGTCAAGCGTTCAACGAAATGGTGAAAAATGGTGAGCTGAAAGCTCCTATCGTTATTGGTCGCGATCACTTAGATTCAGGCTCTGTAGCAAGCCCGAACCGAGAAACAGAAGGCATGATGGACGGCTCTGACGCAGTATCAGACTGGCCACTATTAAACGCATTATTGAACACGGCTGGTGGCGCAACATGGGTATCACTTCATCACGGTGGTGGCGTAGGTATGGGCTTCTCCCAACACTCGGGTATGGTCATTTGTTGTGACGGTAGTGACGATGCTGCTCAACGCATTGCTCGCGTATTGCATAACGACCCTGCAACAGGTGTAATGCGTCATGCTGATG
>NZ_JAWOUO010000872.1:0-584 GCF_033339435.1 Vibrio sp. 378 | reverse complement strand
CTGGAACTGCTGCCTGCACAATCGCAGACGACAACAATAAAATCGGCAAGGATAATGAATGATGCGTGGCACTATACTCCGTGTTGGATAAGTCCCTTCCTTGACTGAGGAACTCCATTTGCCAGATGAAACGGCAGCGGGTACGGCTCAGCCCCCATCAAAACCTTTTAACTTAGAATAGAAGTCTAATGATAATTTTACCAATAAGGGGAATATCTAAGGCATGCAATAGACCGATAGCAACGGTGAGGAAATGGGCGGGGGTTAATTATGTTCTTTGAAAAAACAGAAAAATGTTTCTGGTCGGTAAAACCATTTTGCTGCTTATAAAGCATATGGTGTAATGCGCTTACTTGTTAAACTTCCAGAAACAAGTAAATAGCTTCATCATTGAACTAAACAGACCTTGACGATCCCCGAGATCTGTTGTTATCTGATACTGGTGAATCCGCGACTCCATATATGCCCAATCGATTTGAAACCATTGAGTCCGGAACCTCTAGCGCTGTCGCACACAACAAAAAGGGATACCACAGAACTATGATGACTCTGATCAGGGATGGTCCTCTAACAAAGTCGACATC
>NZ_JAWOUO010000871.1:0-584 GCF_033339435.1 Vibrio sp. 378 | reverse complement strand
TAACGTTGCCGTAATTCATGCCGTAGTTGGAGCGATGATTCCTGTATTGATGGCGATGATGTTAACACGGTTCTTCGGCAAGAACAGAAGCTGGAGCGAAGGTCTGGATATTCTACCGTTTGCGCTATTCGCAGGTGTGTCATTTACCGTTCCTTACGCATTAACTGGCGTGTTCTTGGGCGCTGAGTTTCCATCGCTGATTGGTGGTTTGGTTGGTCTTTCTATCGTCGTAACTGCTGCGAAAAAAGGTTTCCTAGTTCCTAAAACAAAATGGGATTTTGAAAGCGAAGACAAATGGCCAGCAGAGTGGCTAGGCTCTTTGAAAGTGGATCTGCACGACAATCCTGGTAAGCCAATGAGCTTGGTAAAAGCGTGGATTCCTTATGTAATGCTGGCCGTTATTTTGGTAGCAAGCCGCGTAAGCTCTGAGTTTAAAGGTCTACTGCAAAGCGTCAGCGTGTCGTTTAGCAACATTCTAGGCGAGACAGGCGTTAGCGCTGCCATTCAGCCGCTTTACCTTCCTGGTGGTGTACTGGTGTTCGTTGCTCTGCTTGCTGCTGTATTGCAAAGCGGTAGCGCAAAAC
>NZ_JAWOUO010000870.1:0-584 GCF_033339435.1 Vibrio sp. 378 | reverse complement strand
CTCATTCAATTAGGTGAACCAAGTTCCATCCCCGCCTCAACCAGTAGCCTTGCAGAGCAAGTGGCGGAGTTTGAAAAGGCAGCGATAGAAAATGCGCTACTGGAAAACAATGGCAGCATCAAACAAACGATGGAACAGTTGAATGTGCCTCGAAAAACGCTGTATGACAAAATGCAACGCTATCAGATAGATAAAGAGCTCTATAAATAAAACCGGTTCGCACGATTGGTATTATATCCAACTTGAATCATAATTTTGCTAAGGCAATTATTGGGCTCATATGGATATGAATGAAAAAGTGAGGATACCGATCATTACCGATACAGTGATGGTAGACGGCCAGTATCAAGAAGAAAGGCGCTCCGGTGAAGACCGACGTAAAAACAAAAAGAAGTGGCACGGTTATGAGCGCAGAGTCCATCCCGATCCGAGAAAACAAGATTTTAAATCCATAGACGAAGAGGTGTGATAGCTCACACCTCTTTTTGGTTGCGTGAATGTAATTCGGAAAATGTGTTATTTAGTGATTATTTCTGGCCCCATCAAGGTCGTAGGTAACCAAGTTGATACCCAAGGTACATAAG
>NZ_JAWOUO010000869.1:0-585 GCF_033339435.1 Vibrio sp. 378 | reverse complement strand
CTGTTTAACGTGTTCACCATGCTCGGCCAAACCATTTCTTTGCAGATGGGTTTGGGTATGGCAATGATGAACGACCCTGTGAATGGTCTGTCGGTGGCGATTCTAGGCCGTATCTTTTTGATTTTTTCGACCTTACTCTTTTTGTCACTAGAAGGGCACTTACTGGTGATCGATATTGTTATCCAAAGTTTTGTGGTGTGGCCTGTTGGCTCAGGCATCACGGCCCTATCACTGCAAGGCGTGATCAATGTGTTTGGTTGGATGTTTGCGGCTTCTCTCGCACTTGCGCTGCCTGCCATCGTGTCAATGCTGTTGGCGAACATCAGCTTTGGTGTGATGAACCGCGCCGCACCGTCTCTGAACGTTTATGCGCTAGGTTTTCCGATGACCATGCTACTTGGCCTGTTTAGTGTTTTGATTTCTGTTTCCGGTGTCCCGGGCCGCTACACCGCGCTAGTGCATGAGACGATCCGACACTTAAACAACTTTATGTTGGGGGGCGTATGAGCGATCAGTCGTCACAAGACAAAACCGAAAAGGCCTCCCCCCAGAAAGTCAAAAAAGCCCGCCAGGAAGGTCAAATTC
>NZ_JAWOUO010000868.1:0-585 GCF_033339435.1 Vibrio sp. 378 | reverse complement strand
GCAGGCCAACGCCATACTCCGTCATGGATTGTTCGGAATTGGGGATCATCCCGCCTTCAGCCGCCACCTCTGAGGCCTCTTCTGCAACAGCAGTCAATGCCGGCTCTGCGATAGTGGTTCCAAACCCCAAGCAAAACGCAAAAATCAATAACCAAAACACACTGCCCTTTCGAGCAAAGGCTTGTGCCATATTTTCGCCAATGGGGAACAAGCCGAGTTCTAGCCCGAAAATAAAAAACGTCAGGCCTAAAATGACCAACAACAAACCAAAAAGAATCGAGACCAAGTTAGATAAAGGCTCTTGCAGAACCACCAATTGGAAGAAGGTAATAACAATCACAATAGGAAGAAGATCGCGGGCACTGTTAAACAGAACGCGGAACAAAGCAGTGAGTGCTTCCATGCAAATCCTCCCTTTGACGAACAAGTTATTGGCTCTGAAGGCGAGACCTGTCCGGTGATATCCTTATCATCTACTCTCAGTGTGGCATAAATTTCTACTCACAAACGTGAACAACCTTATGTCACCACTAACATTTGGTTACATTTTCCTAATATGTGAACTGGATGAGCCACCACGAAAAT
>NZ_JAWOUO010000867.1:0-585 GCF_033339435.1 Vibrio sp. 378 | reverse complement strand
TTGCAGAAGGTCTGACGCAAGGGTACATGACGATGGATGCGTTGGGCTCAATTGGCTTTGGTTGGATCATTTTCCGTGCCATCCGCAGCATGGGAGTGGACTGCCCGAGAGCAACGGCGAAATACACTCTAATTGCAGCCTTAATGTACGCTGTCGCGATGGCGTTTGTTTACATTTCGTTGTCTTACATCGGTTCCACTAGCTCTTACTTAGGTTCAGAGTTTAGCAATGGTGGCGATATTTTAACGGCGTTCACCTTCAACCACTTTGGTGCGTTTGGCTCTGTGTTGTTGGGTGCAGTCATGGTATTAGCCTGTTTAACCACAGCGATTGGCGTAACAACCGCAGGCAGCGAGTTCTATGACAACACCTTTAGCGAAGTGAACTACAAAAGCTGTGTCGTCATCACCATGGTACTGTCAGGCTTTATCGCCAACATCGGTTTAGAGCAGCTATTGGCAATCACTTTCCCTGCGGTTGTGGCACTTCATCCTGTGGCGATTGCTTTGATGATGATGGCGCCCGCTCGCAACAAAATGTCTCAGTTCATGTTGGTGCTTACCGCGTTCACCGCACTAGCATTTG
>NZ_JAWOUO010000866.1:0-586 GCF_033339435.1 Vibrio sp. 378 | reverse complement strand
TACATCACACCAGCTTTTAGTAAATCATGCATATTTAATGCGCCAACGATTTTATCTTCTTTGCATAGGATAAGTGCGTTGATGTTTTTGTTCTGCATTAAGTTCAATCCTTCCACTGCTAACATTTCTGGATGTGCCGTGGTTGGATTTTTCGTCATGACTTCACCAATAGCCGGGGTATGAATATCAATGCGCTTATCCAAAGTGCGGCGTAAGTCACCATCGGTGAATATACCAAGCATAGCATCGTGCTCGTCCACGATTGCGGTCATTCCCAAACCTTTCTCTGAAATCTCCAAAAGCGCATCGCGAATCAACGCATCCGGAGACACTTTCGGTAATGCATTTCCGAAGTGCATAATATCAGACAGCTTAAGTAGCAATTTTCTTCCTAAAGCACCACCAGGATGTGAGAGAGCGAAGTCTTCTGCTGAGAATCCACGCGCTTGAAGTAGGGCAACTGCTAGCGCATCGCCCATTACTAAAGTTGCTGTGGTACTGCTGGTTGGTGCAAGGCCAAGTGGACAAGCTTCTTGAGGGACAGTGATTTGCAAGTGCAAGTCAGCCAGTTTTGCCATGTTGGATT
>NZ_JAWOUO010000865.1:0-586 GCF_033339435.1 Vibrio sp. 378 | reverse complement strand
AGGCAGGCATGACTGTTGGTACGTATCTGAGAATAATCTTTACGCAAATGCCCGGAAAACAAAAAGGCTACCTCTTTCGAGATAGCCTTTAAAATCAAGGTGAAATCTGAGTTTACAGAATAAAGCGACTTAGGTCTTCGTTTTCGATCGTATCGCCTAAACGTTCTTTATCGTAAGCTGCATCAATCACAAACTTAGCACCAGATTGCTCTGCTGCATCGTAAGAGATTTCGTCCATCAGACGTTCCATCACGGTATGTAGACGACGAGCACCAATGTTTTCTGTGGTTTCGTTTACCGTCCATGCCGCTTCTGCGATTTGCGTGATACCGTCTTCGGTAAATTCGATATCGACGTTTTCTGTCTTCATCAGCGCAATGTATTGTTCAGTCAGCGACGCTTTAGGTTCAGTCAAAATACGTTTGAAGTCGTGGCTGCTCAGTGCTTCCAATTCCACACGGATTGGCAGACGGCCTTGCAGTTCTGGAATGAGATCAGATGGCTTGGCAACTTGGAATGCTCCGGATGCAACAAACAGAATGTGGTCTGTTTTTACCATGCCGTGTTTTGTCGAAACGGTACTGCA
>NZ_JAWOUO010000864.1:0-586 GCF_033339435.1 Vibrio sp. 378 | reverse complement strand
TGAGGCGTAAATCGTTGTTAAATCCAATTGTCGCGCCAAAATAGTCTCTATCAATGATGGTGATGGCTTTATATGTCTGCTGCCCTTGAGTCACCACTAGCAGCAATGGCTCATCTAGACCGTTTATCTGGCCGAAGGTTAAGGCATGATTGGGCCTGAAGGTTAAGTATTCAGAAAGCGGTTTGGATAAGTGTCCAAGCTTCGATGAGCAAATGATCTCATCGCCTTTGACAATGAGCATTTCATCGATGTCTCGCTCAAACATCAAGTTTTGCTGCAACTGCTCACACCGTTCTGGATGAATAAGCGCAGTTCGGTTTTCAGTCTCAATTTGAAAGAGAATTTCATCCGCGATTTGTATGTTCTTTTCGAGCAAGTGATCGAGGTTACTTTGCACACTCTCGTGTGCCAAATACAAAACCTCCGCAAATACCAAAGGAAGTGGCAGAAAAAAGATAGCAGCTTTCTTAAGAAGCATTTTATTCAGCATATAAAAGCGACCTTTTATAAACCGATTGACTCAGATGGTATCGAGAAAACGATACCCACCAGCAACTCACGTTTACAATATTATTCATTAGATTTA
>NZ_JAWOUO010000863.1:0-586 GCF_033339435.1 Vibrio sp. 378 | reverse complement strand
AACGGCACCTGTCACTAATTCACCAAGCGGATGCATTAAATCTGACCCCGCGCAAACCGCAACCAAACCGGCCAAAGGGCCATTGTGAATAAAGCCAGGGTCATTTTTACCCGCAAGTAATGAAGCTACGATACCTCCAACCATTGCCATCAACGAGTTCATCGCCACTAAGCCACTGATTCCAGAAAGAGTTTGAGCGGACATAACGTTGAAACCAAACCAACCAACACAGAGAATCCAAGCCCCAAGTGCCAAAAATGGGATATTAGATGGAGCGAAGTTCGTATGCTTTCCTGCGCGGATACGACCTCTACGCATCCCTAAAAAAGTAACAGCCACCAGCGCAATCCATCCACCACCGCCGTGCACAACGACCGAACCTGCAAAATCGTAAAAACCATAACCAAAGGTACTTTCAAACCAAGCTTGAACACCAAAGTTTCCATTCCAGATGATTCCTTCAAATAGCGGATATACTATGCCGACAGTGAAAAATGTTGCGATTAGAATCGGATAAAAACGAGCTCGCTCCGCGATACCACCAGAAACAATAGCAGGAATCGCCGCAGCGAAGGTCAGTAAGAAA
>NZ_JAWOUO010000862.1:0-587 GCF_033339435.1 Vibrio sp. 378 | reverse complement strand
TGCTTGTTCAAGCGTTTTGCCGGTTTCACTTGCAA
The DNA here is from genome assembly GCF_033339435.1 of Vibrio sp. 378. Classification (NCBI taxonomy): domain Bacteria; kingdom Pseudomonadati; phylum Pseudomonadota; class Gammaproteobacteria; order Vibrionales; family Vibrionaceae; genus Vibrio; species Vibrio sp. 378. Next base: position 552 of record NZ_JAWOUO010000862.1, on the reverse strand, counting down.
CCGATGAAATATCCAGTGCCGATTGAAGGCTCGATAGACGTGCTACTTGATGGGCAAGTTTTTCTTCTACCCCACGCTCCATCCATGTTTGAGCCAACTCATTGTGCTCTTCCACTTCAGATTCAACCAGCATGCTATCAAGAGTTTCAGTAATGACATTCACATCTTGTTTGTAGATTGCAATCAACTCACCAACGGTAGATTTACCGCTGCGATTACGCAGTAACCAACGAGCAATACGACGTAGTGCGCGGCGTACGTAGAACATGATCTCGTACTGCGCATCTGCCGTTGCAACGTTGTCTAACGCGCGAGTTTGCTTAAGAATTTCCGCAAGATCAAATATTTCACGTGCTGCACTGTAAGCATTTGCAATATCAACAACACTTGCTCCCGTCTCTTCTTGAAGACGAGTGACGAAATTACAGCCCATTTCGTTAACCATTTGGTTTGCTAGCGCAGTCGCGATAATTTCTGCACGTAGCGGATGGTTAACCATTTGATCTTTATAGTTACGGCGTAACTCACTTGGGAAGTACTCAACCAGTTGTT
>NZ_JAWOUO010000861.1:0-587 GCF_033339435.1 Vibrio sp. 378 | reverse complement strand
AAGACTCGTGGTATTGGTCGTGACACGGTAACAAGTGGTTTGGAAGGGGCTTGGACAACGCATCCGACTCAATGGGATAACGGTTATTTCTATTTGCTCTTCAAATACGATTGGGAACTGAAGAAGAGCCCAGCCGGCGCTTGGCAATGGGAGCCTATCGACATTGAAGAACAAGACAAGCCTGTTGATGTAGAAGATGGCTCTAAGCGCTACAATCCAATCATGACCGATGCCGATATGGCACTCAAAATGGACCCTGAATATCGCAAGATTTCAGAACGTTTCCAACAAGACCCTGCATACTTTGAAGATATGTTTGCCCGTGCGTGGTTCAAACTGACTCACCGTGATATGGGACCAAAATCGTGCTACCTAGGCCCAGATGTACCTAGCGAAGATCTGATTTGGCAAGACCCAACGCCAGCAGGCAAAACGGACTACAACGTCGATCTTGTGAAAGGCAAAATCGAAGCGAGCGGCTTGTCTATCGCTGATTTGGTCGCCACCGCTTGGGACAGTGCCCGTACTTATCGTGGCTCTGACCGACGTGGCGGCGCAAATGGCGCGAGAATTCGTTTGGCTCCGCA
>NZ_JAWOUO010000860.1:0-587 GCF_033339435.1 Vibrio sp. 378 | reverse complement strand
GCTTCCGCCAATGACTTTCGGCACACCAAAATCGGTGATCACCAACGTGAATACGACAATCAGAGTGCTGATCAAACCGTATTTCGCCGCAGGTAACGTCACCATAAAAAAGGTCTTCATCGGTGAGGTTTTTAGAGCACGAGCGGCCTCATACAAGCGGGCATCGGAAGTACGCAGCGAAGTGGTCAAAATCATCAGAGCATGAGGAAAGGTCCAAAAGATCAACCCCATTGAAATACCAATCACACCATACACTGAGTGACCACCAAGTAGCTCTTTCGCAACCCCTTGATTGCCAAAGAGGAAGATCAAGCTGATCGCAGGCAAAAGTGAGGGAGCAAGGATTGGCGCGGTACCTAAGATGTGAAATAGACCTTTAAATGGCATGCATGAACGCGTGAGTGCGTAAGCGTAACCAAAGGCCAGAATACCGACCACCGTCGTTACAACGAGTCCCAAACTAAACGTATTACCAACGGAAACCCACAAGCTTGAAGAAGAAAAATAAGTCGCAAAGTTGGCTAACCCAACAAACTCTCCATCGCTGTTTTGTACGCTTTTGGCCAGCATCGCCCACAATGGCATCA
>NZ_JAWOUO010000859.1:0-587 GCF_033339435.1 Vibrio sp. 378 | reverse complement strand
CATGATTTCGCCTTTGCCGCTATCGAAGCCAGACTTAATGCCCATGAAGGCAACAATAGCAATCGCTACCGGAATGACGTATTTAACGAGGTTGTACCATAAACCAAATAGTGGGAATGATACTTCGCCATCATTCGTGATTTCTTTTTCAAGCTCTGCACGATTTAAGCGCCAGCCAGCAAAGATACATACCAACATACCCCCAACCGCTAGGAAGATTTTGTCTGTCAGTAGGTCGAAGATATCGAATGCGCCAGTACCAAATAGCGTTGGTCCCATACCGCCTAGCGAAAGCGATGCAAAGACACAAAGTGATGCCATCACGACACTTGCTGAAACTACTGCGTTAGAACGTTTCATGCCTTTCTCATCGATAAGGTAAGAAACCACTACTTCTAACAATGAAACCGAAGAGGTAAGCGCCGCTACCGTTAATCCGATGAAGAACAGAAGCGCAAGTAGCAAACCAATCACACCGCCCATTTCCGCGAACAATTGAGGAACAACGACGAACACCAGACCTGGGCCGGCTGCTGGCTCCATGCCAAAAGCAAACATTGCAGGGAACATCGCGACACCAGCAAGGA
>NZ_JAWOUO010000858.1:0-587 GCF_033339435.1 Vibrio sp. 378 | reverse complement strand
ACATTATCCCCCTGCGATGGCTTGAAACAGAGAGATGCTATCTCCCTCAGAAAGTACCGTACTCACCCATTCGCTACGCGGCACCACTTGATTATTAATGGCAAAAACACAGCCCATTTCAGGCAGAGAAAACTGGGTAATGATTTGCTGTAGGTTGGCTTTACACTCGACCAGCTGAGCTTGGTCGTTAATAGCGATAGTTATCACGTTACCTCTCTCCTTTAACAAAGGAACGCACAAACGAACTTGCTGCGAATTGATTTGAAACTGTCATGGCGGTCATCTCTTAACTGCTCACTGGTGCAAGATTATTGTCACCACAAACCTGACATTGCTTGTCTTTGGTTATAGACATGGTCTGCCAGTTCATCCGCAGCCCGTCAAAGAGGTGTAACTGACCACACTCAACATGAAAGCTATCTATCGCCAACTTTTGAATAGCAGCGAGAGCTTGGTAGTTCCCCAGAGTGCCCACCACAGGGCCGACAATGCCGGTTTCGCTGCACTTCATTGTTTGCTGCAATTCATCAAATGGATACAAGCATCGATAGCAGCCTGAATTTGATAGTTTGTCTGAGTAGTCAAAA
>NZ_JAWOUO010000857.1:0-587 GCF_033339435.1 Vibrio sp. 378 | reverse complement strand
CACCTACCGAGTCTTTGAAGACGACGAAGGAAAAATGAACCTCAACGTCAAACAAGTGAACGGTAAGGTTTTGGTGGTGTCTCAATTTACGTTACCGGCAGATACCAAGAAAGGCACACGTGCAGGCTTTTCTCGTGGTGCGCATCCAGCCGACGCTGAACGTCTGTATGACTACTTTTCTGACTTGTGTGAGCAGGAATTGCCAACCGAGCGTGGTCGCTTCGCGGCCGATATGAAAGTGTCATTAATTAATGACGGCCCAGTGACTTTTTGGCTACAGGTCTAATCTGGCGTGGATACACTCATGGTCTAAGCTATATACCCAAGTGGTTTGATTTTACTTGGGTATTTTCTCCCCAAGATTCTTACTGATTTGCACTTTCAAAGGATTGATATGTTCAAACTCATAACTCCAACAACCGAAAATCAGCTTAACAAGTACTATCAATTTCGTTGGCAAATGCTTCGAGAGCCATGGCGCATGCCAGTAGGCTCTGAACGGGATGAATATGATGTGGTGAGCCATCACCGCATGATTGTGGATAGCCGTGGCCGTCCAATGGCGATCGGACGTTTGTACATTACTC
>NZ_JAWOUO010000856.1:0-587 GCF_033339435.1 Vibrio sp. 378 | reverse complement strand
CGCTTCTCTAATGTCACCGTGGGTTCTTTCATCATCGAGGCTATCGACTCGAAAAAACGGCGTGAAGGTGAAGCTACTCTCTCCGCTTTGGAAATCCCAGTAAAGTTCAGGCTGAACTACAACAGAGCTTTGGCCTTTACTCTGCCCTTGCAGCCCTTGAGAGAGAAACTGTCGATGCTCAACATTCAATTGCCCCGCAAGCTCAAATGCGAACAGCGAGGGCGTTACCAACATCGCGAGTATTCCGCCAAGTTGGTTTACTCCTTTGCCCATATTCATACCACTCCCTTATTTAACTCGCTTGAGCACGTTTTTGTTGAAGTCGTTCTCTTCCAACCCTGTTTGAAAGCGCAAATCGCTAGTGTTCAATTCTGTACTTTTGCCAGTTTGGTGATTCGTCATTGCCATGGTATGTGCACGCCAATATTTATCGAGGTACTGCTTATAATTAGCGAAAGTTAGAGTTTTCAATAACGCGCCTTTTCGGTCGTAAAACTCGACTTTGAGAGGGCGATAATGCGCCTTGTCAAGCCATACTACCTGCTTGGTATAACCGGAGTTCTTGTCCGTTGGAATTTGCTCTAGAA
>NZ_JAWOUO010000855.1:0-587 GCF_033339435.1 Vibrio sp. 378 | reverse complement strand
CGAGATTGAAACGCTACCAAACAGTCTGGGTGAAAGGCCGCGCTTAAGAAAGCTTGCACTGGCGGGGAATCGCATCAAACGACTGCCAAGTAGCATGGAAAACTTAGTTAATTTGGAATTGGTTCGTCTCTCTGCGAACCAGCTAGAGCACTTTCCGGATGTGCTGATGAAGCTACCTAAATTGGCATGGTTTGCTTTTGCAGGTAATCCATTCTGCAAACACCCATCTTCGCTAGACAGTGTGCCGAAAGTGACCACAAACAGTTACTCGCTTAACCATGTTCTCGGCCAAGGGGCAAGTGGCGTGATTTCTCATGCTAACTGGATTGACGCTCAATACGACTTCCCGAGTGAAGTTGCGGTAAAAGTGTTCAAGGGCGAGGTCACTAGTGACGGTTACCCTCATGATGAACTTGAAGCGTGTTTGCAAGCTGGGCATCACAACAACTTAGTAAAATCCATCGCGCAAGTGGATGACGGTAAAGAGCTTGCGTTGGTGATGGAGCTGATTCCAAACAGTTACTACAACTTGGGTTTACCGCCAACGTTGGAAACCTGCACCCGAGATACGTTCCCACAAGGGTTTA
>NZ_JAWOUO010000854.1:0-587 GCF_033339435.1 Vibrio sp. 378 | reverse complement strand
CGACTTACATGACACTCCTCAAGCAGCACATGCAATGATCTCAGCAGATTTAAATTGATGTTGTTTAACATTCTCGACCCACTTGATGCTTCACTTTACGAACTTGTTTCCGGTCGTATTAAAAAACTCGGTCAGAACCGTATGCGTCATCAAATGACGCAGTTCAGGAAAGCGTTGAATTTGGTCTCGAATTTCATTGAGCCGATTCATGTTAGGGACTTCCACAAATACCATCATGTCAGTTTCGCCGCTGATTGCATGGCACCATTTCACACCATCAATTTTATACAACTCATCAGCATAGGATTCACAGTAGTAAGATGATATGGATGTGTCGAATTTCAATGCGAAGTAGGCACAGATCGAATCCCCCTCTGGAGGCGCAATTTCAGCGTGATAACCTAAGATGACTTTGTCATTTTCTAACTTGCGAATACGAGCCGTGACGGCTGAGCGAGATAAATTGACCTTCTCCGCAATCTCGGTGACCGACAACCGCGCGTTATGCCGGAGGATATCAATGATCTTGTGATCAAATTTGTCCATAAATATACCAAGCTTCCCTTAATTTTCTTATTCTATACCGA
>NZ_JAWOUO010000853.1:0-587 GCF_033339435.1 Vibrio sp. 378 | reverse complement strand
AATGGAAAAACGGCTGCGCTGGTACTGGCGTAACCCTTCCGATCTTTGCCCGTGGCACATGGATGAAACCTACGTGAAGGTCAATGGCCGCTGGGCGTATCTGTACCGGGCCGTCGACAGCCGGGGCCGCACTGTCGATTTTTATCTCTCCTCCCGTCGTAACAGCAAAGCTGCATACCGGTTTCTGGGTAAAATCCTCAACAACGTGAAGAAGTGGCAGATCCCGCGATTCATCAACACGGATAAAGCGCCCGCCTATGGTCGCGCGCTTGCTCTGCTCAAACGCGAAGGCCGGTGCCCGTCTGACGTTGAACACCGACAGATTAAGTACCGGAACAACGTGATTGAATGCGATCATGGCAAACTGAAACGGATAATCGGCGCCACGCTGGGATTTAAATCCATGAAGACGGCTTACGCCACCATCAAAGGTATTGAGGTGATGCGTGCACTACGCAAAGGCCAGGCCTCAGCATTTTATTATGGTGATCCCCTGGGCGAAATGCGCCTGGTAAGCAGAGTTTTTGAAATGTAAGGCCTTTGAATAAGACAAAAGGCTGCCTCATCGCTAACTTTGCAACAGTGCC
>NZ_JAWOUO010000852.1:0-588 GCF_033339435.1 Vibrio sp. 378 | reverse complement strand
TATGCTTAGGGCACAAAGAATAGCGCCTGTGAAAATATATGCAACATCACTAATAATCAATATCTTAGAGATTGACGCATGTCGCTGACTTGAGAAAAATATTACGCATGTTACTTACACAGTTTAGCCATCCTCTCTGACCATGCCATTAATTACGATATTGTTGTAACTCACCATGCCGATCACTTCGCCATCTTCAATCACGGGCGCGCGGCTGATCCCAAATCGCTCAAACAGACGAGCACAGTATTTAACGTTCATATCTGGATCGACACACAAAGCAGGCTTAGTCATGATTTCGTAGATATTGGTGCGCTGAGGGGCACGGTTATTTGCCAACACTTTCTTCGCAATATCATTCATTAACACAATGCCGTATTCGTCGTTGTCATCGCGCTTTTTGACCACCAGCGCTTTCACTTGATATTTCTTTGCCAGAGTAATGCCTTCGTATACGGTCATCAGGCCATCTACCATAACGTAAGTAGCAGCCATGACGTCTCTTACTCGTACTATCGTTTGATTACTCATAGTTCATCCTCAACCACCTTGGTCAACGTTTCGACTTGATGCGCAACACCTACGGCA
>NZ_JAWOUO010000851.1:0-588 GCF_033339435.1 Vibrio sp. 378 | reverse complement strand
TTTAAAGCGTGAAGGCTATCTGCCGTCCACGTGTTCGCGGGGGGATTATTCATCGTAATCACTGCGACGTGATTTTGAATGGTGTGCTCAATGGCTTGTGGCGTTGATGACATAATGTGACTTCCCCTTTCGATGGCGCATACCCGATAGCTTGTTAGAGCAACGCTGACGTTTCTGAGAGCAGACGACGCGCGATGATCAGACGCATAATTTCATTAGTGCCCTCAAGAATTTGATGTACGCGAACGTCACGGAAATAACGCTCCATGGGGTACTCTTTTATGTACCCGTAACCGCCGTAGATCTGCAACGCTTGGTCGCAAATTTGAAAACCGACGTCGGTTGCAAAGCGTTTCGCCATCGCGCAGTACGTCGTCGCATCGGGATCGCCTCGATCGAGTTTGCTGGCGGCATAACGCACCAATTGCCGTGCTGCGACAAGCTCCGTCGCCATGTCCGCTAACTTGAACTGCAGCGCCTGAAATTGCGCTAACGATTTTCCGAACTGTTTTCGCTCCTGCATATATTGCGTAGCTTGATTCAGAGCTTGTTGCGCCGTACCAACGGAACAGGTCGCGATATTAATGC
>NZ_JAWOUO010000850.1:0-588 GCF_033339435.1 Vibrio sp. 378 | reverse complement strand
CGCGTGTTTGTTTGTCATTGGTTAAACTCTAGCTCCATCTGCTCCAGTTCTTCCTGAGCAGACATCCATTCCATTTCCACTTCTTCAAGTTCTGATTTGCTCGAAGCTTGAAGGGCCAGCACTTCATTTAGTTTAGCTTTATTTTCGGCTTCATACAGTGAGTTATCCGCCAATTGTTCTTCAGCCTCTGCCAGTGCTACACCTAACTTATCCATTTTATTTTCTAATTGTGTCAGGGTTTTGCGAATTGGCGCCGTCAGTTTACGAAATTCCGCTTCGCGACGTTTTTGCTCTTTCTTCGCAGCGGCACTGTTTGCGGTATCTTTAACTGGTTGCGACGCTTGTGCTTCTTTTCGCTCGGCTTTTTGTTGTTCGGTCAACCATTTGTAGTAGTCGTTTAGGTCACCATCGAATGGTGCAACTTGACGATCATGCACTAAGTACAAATCATCAGTGGTTGCGCGCAGTAAGTAACGGTCGTGTGAAACAATCACCATCGCACCTTCGAACGTTTGCAGAGCCATGGTTAACGCTTGGCGCATGTCTAAGTCTAGGTGGTTGGTTGGTTCGTCGAGTAGCAATAAGTTT
>NZ_JAWOUO010000849.1:0-589 GCF_033339435.1 Vibrio sp. 378 | reverse complement strand
CAGCCCGAGTTATCTCAATATGAATATGCTTCTCTTTGCCAACAGCTCGGCCTACGTGAATTAATCACACGACATAATGCACTCCCGCTCCACCGTACTCCTTCAACTTTATTATTAGCGGTTGCCGACCCCACGAATCAACAAGCTGAAGATGATTTCCGCTTTGCCACTGGTTTACAGGTTGAATTGGTGTTGGCGGATTTTCGCGAACTCAGTGCAGTCATTCGACGCTTATATGGTCGTTCATTGAGTCATGAAAAGTCTGGGTTAAAAGAGATCAACCAAGAAGAGCTAGCGAGTCTGGTGGATGTCGGTGCAGATGAAATCGACAACATCGAAGACTTGAGCCAAGACGAATCTCCTGTTAGCCGTTACATCAACCAAATTCTGTTGGACGCTGTGCGTAAAGGCGCATCCGATATCCACTTTGAGCCTTATGAAAAGATGTACCGAGTTCGTCTACGTTGCGATGGCATTTTGATCGAAACTCAGCAACCGCCAAATCACTTGAGTCGTCGCTTATCAGCTCGTATCCAAATTCTCTCTAAACTTGATAGTGCAGAGCGACGTTTACAACAAGATGGGCGAA
>NZ_JAWOUO010000848.1:0-590 GCF_033339435.1 Vibrio sp. 378 | reverse complement strand
AACAGTTAAGGGCCTAACCTTGTGTTGCGCACAAAAAGATCAATTGTGTGCATTCAACGGCGTTTTTTTAAAGTACAACAAGGCTAAGAAAATGAAATTTAATGGCGGGATAAATGCGAATATAAATCCGAAAATTGCCCCTGCTACACCTTTATTCAGCTTCCTTTCACCTAAAAAGAATCCAATTATTGAGTTGACCACTGCATAAACAGTAAAGATCAGTAGAGGTAAATAAATCGCGTGCATAATAAATCCTTTTAAAATAAACACAGTGAGAACGTTACAACTTGCTTTACCTTAGCACATAACGCCGCGTTAAGGGGTGCAGGCACGCAATACAAAAGCTACCGCACAGTGCCGTAACCACCAAACTCAACGCAAACTGAAAATGCCACGCGTGCCAAATCCCACTTAAACGCTTTGTTATGCTTAAGCTTCAATGGCTTACGTTTGACCAGAACCAAGATTAACTCGACTTTGATTTACAAACAAAAGCCAAAACGTAGAAAACCGAAATGACTCATAGTTTTGAAAATCCGGGCTTTGAAAATCGGCCGCTAAAACTCAAAAACCTAAGATCAAATTGCTGA
>NZ_JAWOUO010000847.1:0-590 GCF_033339435.1 Vibrio sp. 378 | reverse complement strand
CCACCGAAGAAATGGATGATGGATGCACCGCCAGCCGTTTGGCGAGCCGTACCTTTGCCAAACACCATGTAAGCCAGCAGGATACGCAAGCCCGGACCAGGGTTCGCTTCGATCAAGAAGAAGATCGATTGGCCAGTCTCAGACGCTTGCTGAATACCCAGTGGAGAGAAGATGCCGTGGTTGATCGCGTTATTTAGGAACAGGATCTTCGCTGGCTCAACAAAAATAGAAGTCAGTGGCAGAAGGTGCGCTGAAACAAGGAAGTTTACGCCAGCTGCCAATGCGCCTGAAAGCACTTTGACAAATGGGCCGATAAGGAAGAAAGCCAGAATGGCGCACAGCATACCGATGATGCCCGCAGAGAAGTTGTTGACCAACATCTCGAAGCCACTTTTTACTTTACCATCGATGTAGTTATCGAATTTTTTGATTGCCCAGCCACCCATTGGGCCAACCATCATTGCGCCCATAAACATTGGGATGTCGGTACCGACGATCACGCCCATGGTTGTGATTGCACCAACGACCGCGCCGCGATCGCCACCCACTAACTTACCACCGGTGTAACCGATAAGTAGTGGCAGCAAGTA
>NZ_JAWOUO010000846.1:0-590 GCF_033339435.1 Vibrio sp. 378 | reverse complement strand
TGGCTTCACGCTTGGTTTGACCTTTGCGACAGTCGGTATCTTCATCTCAATTTCCATCGGCATGCTGATGCTTCAATTTGCTCTAAAAATGGGTTGGATTCGAAGCTTTACAACTTTTGACAGCATGGATGAACATGAACGAAAAGGTCTTGTAAGACCAACAGAACAAGAACCAGTGATGAAAGACACAATGTCTTCACTCTCTGTGGATTCATTTGCTATTCACGCAGCCCTTGTCGTCGTCGTTACGGCTTTCTCTTATGTCGCAGCAAACTACTTATCGTCGTTCCACGACAAAGTACAAATTCCGACATTTGTAACGGGCTTTTTGGGCGGAATGCTCGTACGAATTGTCGCGAAACAAACCAAAGCGTCACGATACCTTTGTGATGGAGCATTTAAGCACGCGGCTGGTATCAGCACCGACTACCTGATCATATTTGGTATTTCGGCAATCAAAATTACTGTTCTTGCTCAGTACCTTGCGCCAATGATCGTACTCGCCATTGGTGGCATCGCATTTACGTTGTGGCTGATCTTCTGGGTTGCGCCTCGAATTATGGGCGATGATTGGTTTGAAAAAGGCATAT
>NZ_JAWOUO010000845.1:0-590 GCF_033339435.1 Vibrio sp. 378 | reverse complement strand
TCTAGAGCGTGAATACGATCTCGACCTGATTACCACAGCGCCAACGGTAGTTTACGAAGTTGAGAAAACGGATGGTGAGCTACTGTACGTTGATAGCCCAGCGAAGCTACCTGCAATTAACGACATCGAAGAGATTCGTGAGCCGATTGCGCGTTGTAACATCTTGGTGCCTTCTGATTACCTAGGTAACGTGATCACACTGTGTGTGGAGAAGCGTGGTCTCCAAGTTGATATGGTTTACCACGGTAACCAAGTTGCAGTGACTTACGATATCCCAATGGCGGAAGTTGTTCTCGACTTCTTCGACCGTCTGAAGTCTACGTCACGTGGTTACGCGTCTCTGGATTACAACTTCCAACGCTTTGAAGCGTCAAACATGGTACGCGTAGACGTACTATTGAACGGCGACAAAGTGGATGCACTTGCGCTTATCACGCACAAAGATCAGTCTCAGACTCGTGGTCGTCAGCTGGTTGAGAAGATGAAACAATTTATCCCTCGTCAGATGTTCGATATCGCGATTCAAGCGGCTATTGGTAACCACATCATTGCGCGTTCTACCGTTAAGCAGCTACGTAAAAACGTAATCG
>NZ_JAWOUO010000844.1:0-590 GCF_033339435.1 Vibrio sp. 378 | reverse complement strand
GCTTAGACCGCATTCATGTTACCGACAACACAACCGAGCTTGCTCCGTTGGTGGAAGCACTCAATTCATTGCTTTCTGAACTTGAACAAGCGTGGCAGAGAGAGAAACGCTTTACGCGAGCCGCCGCACACGAGCTCAAAACGCCGCTGACAATCCTGCGCCTAAACGTAGAAAACGCTCTTGAAAGTAATGACCCAGAGCAGTTACGCGGAGACTTACACAACATCCTTCAAGGCATTGAAAGAACCGACCGTCTCATCCACCAACTGCTTACACTTGCTAAAGTAGACAGTTTATCTGAACGCGTCTTTGACAACGTCGAACTAACGCCATTGCTGCAAACCGTCGTCGCCGATTTAGCGCCACTTGCTTTAAGACAAGATCAAGACATCAGCCTCTCACCAGCGGAAGTCGCGCTTTCTGGCGACAAAATGTTGTTAGAAGTGTTGTTCCGTAACCTTGTAGACAACGCCATTCGCTATTCAGGCGCACACAACGAAATCCAAGTTAGTGTGCAAGAAAATAGAAATGCCATCAAAATCTTGGTTTCCGACACTGGCCCAGGGATTCCACAAGAAACGCGAGAAAGG
>NZ_JAWOUO010000843.1:0-590 GCF_033339435.1 Vibrio sp. 378 | reverse complement strand
TCTAACGCGACGTCATCATGCATGAGTAATGTCACGGTTGCGCGGTCGTTAGGGGCAATGCCCGCGAGGTCTGTTTCTTTAAAGTAACCTTCAATCCAGAAGCTATTTTCATCAATAAGGGCGACAACAGGGGAGTTAGCGACCACTTGAGAGCCCACTCGAACGTTTAGATTGGTGATGTAACCATCGGTCGGCGCGTAAACTTTGGTGAAGTCCAAGTTAAGCTGCGCTTCTTCAATGTTTGCTTTCGCTAGTTCAACATTTGCCTGCGCTGTTTGTACGGCATTATGTAAATTGCTAAGAGTTAACGCAGGCACTGCACCGTGCGTACGTTTCTCTAATTTTCGCGCACGCTGTTCTTCATTTTGTGCCTTTGCTAGCAATGCAGTCGCTTGTTTCTGGTTTGCCAGTGCTTTGTGGTAAGACGCAACGTATGTGCTTGGATCAATCTCAAACAGCAAATCTCCCTTTTTTACTTTTGAGTTATCAGCAACATACACCTGCGTAACCTGCCCAGTGACTCGAGGCGTAATGGAGATAACATAGGCACTCACTTGTCCGTCTCGTGTCCATGGATTGTTTGTGTATGT
>NZ_JAWOUO010000842.1:0-590 GCF_033339435.1 Vibrio sp. 378 | reverse complement strand
ACCATGTATTTCACCCATGCAGTAGCTGCCAAAGGTCGCGGCAATATCCATAAACGCCTGCACTTCATCGCTGCTATCAATAAAATCCAGCCGTGAGGCACAGTTGTAAATCATCACTACTTCTGGCTGATGCATAGCAAGTTCCACCACCCCATGACGCACTTGTTCTAACGTCAGAGAAGGATGGTTATAGCAAAACTGAACCTCATCACCGAGGCACCACGGCCTATCGAAACTCATGCTTCCATCGGCGTGAAGTTCTGTGACGGTACAAACTTCCTTGCGCCCCAACGTCTCTCGATACAACGGGAAACTGAGTAATTGGTTAATCGTCACGTCGTGCCCGTCGGCAAGATAATGCTTATAAACATCGAGGGCTTTACGCTCTCCTAAGCAATACAAGCGCGTGCCTTTCGCATGCGTCACTTTGTGCGGCATGCCGATTGGGTTCCACTCGGAATACGCGTCTGTCCAAGTTTTCAAAGTATCACTGTGCAAAGCCACTGCCACTACGGCGTTGTCGTACGTCTGGTTTTGATAGAGCACCCAACAGCCGTCTTCTATGGTCTGCGCTAATCCACCAGACACTC
>NZ_JAWOUO010000841.1:0-590 GCF_033339435.1 Vibrio sp. 378 | reverse complement strand
TATAACCTCGATATATGAGAATCACTTAACTTGCAAACGAGAAAATAACTGGCAGATCTGGTGGTTTAATATACAGAAATCGTTAACTAGAAATCCTTTTTTAAGCCATTTGTAATTGCTAAAAACCTCCGATTAAACAAGCCAGAAGTAACTATGCTGAAGTATCTAATTCCATTTTCTATTACTGGTTATTTTTACAGTCCATAATGTTAGAATGGCGACTTGAAAAATTTATAAGGTTTCTCTCTTTTGAACATCCAACAAGGTTTCCTACTTACTCGCCAAGCACGAGACATCAAAGGCCAAACTCAGATAGAGTTGTGGCTCGCGACAGAAGCAGGTCCGACTCAACTATTGATCAATGGTGAGAAACCCGTGTTCTTCATCGCTCAAGAGCACATTGAGCAAACCCAAAACCTGGCGCTATCGAAAAGTATTCAAGTTGAAATTCGAACTCTTGAACTGAAAACGTTCGAGCATACCCCTCTCGCAGCTTGCTATACGAAAGTAACCAAAGAAGCACTCGTATTACAAGATCTGCTCTCACAGCAAGATATCGTGACTTACGAAGGCGATATACGACTCGCTGA
>NZ_JAWOUO010000840.1:0-591 GCF_033339435.1 Vibrio sp. 378 | reverse complement strand
TGATTGGTCTGATCAGCATGATCATGTTCGCTAAGTTGCTACCAAAATTACAAAAGCAGAACCTTTCAGACTCTGCTCAACAAATCGCTCAAGAGCGTGGCCTTGGTAACTCAAGCCAGCGCAAAGTTTATCTACCTATTATTCGCGCATATCGAGTTGGCCCGGAGCTTATCGATTGGACAGACGGCAAAAACTTACGAGAACTTGGTATTTATCGCCAAACGGGTTGTTACATTGAGCGTATTCGCCGTAATGGTATTCTCGCCCACCCTGATGGTGATGCGATTTTGCAAGAAGGCGATGAAATAGCACTGGTAGGCTTCCCTGACAGCCACGCTCGTTTGGACCCAAGCTTCCGAAACGGTAAAGAAGTGTTCGACCGTAACCTTCTCGATCTGCGTATTGTGGAAGAAGAGATTGTCGTTAAGAGCGACGCGATTGCCGGCAAACGTCTATCTGATTTGAACCTGTCTGAGTTCGGTTGTTTCCTTAACCGCGTAGTTCGTGCGCAAATCGAAATGCCAATGGATTTAGACATTGTTCTTGCCAAAGGTGATGTGCTTCAGGTGAGTGGCGAGAAGAGTCGTGTAC
>NZ_JAWOUO010000839.1:0-591 GCF_033339435.1 Vibrio sp. 378 | reverse complement strand
ATTCCAATTCCTCTTTTTCCATCATTACTTTGCGAGCTGCAATACCAGTTAGTACACCAAAAATGACAACAGCAATGATTGAGGTTGAGCGTGCACCCGTTAAGTCTGCAAATGGGTTTGTCGGAATAAAGCTTACTAGCATTTGTGGAATGGTTAGATCGCTTACTGTGCCTGCTCGGCTTTCAAGAACCGCAATTCGAGCCGTTTCACGAGCGCCTTCAGTTAGCCCTTCCGCTGACAGACCAAACGCAGAAGTAACAAGAATACCGATCAAAGCCGAAATTGCTGTGGTGACTAGCAACACAGAAATCGTCAGACCAGAGATTTTGCCAAGTGAGCCACCTTTCTCCAGTTTTACTACCGCAGAAATCATCGAAACCAACACAAGTGGCATGATCACCATTTTTAGCAAGCCGACATAGCCGCTACCAACAATACCAACCCATTCTAGTGTTTTCGAAATGACGTCGCTGCCTTCACCGTGAATAAGCTGAAGAGCCAAGCCAAATAGAGAGCCAGTAACAAGACCAATTAAAACGAGACGAGAAAGGGTGTTCTGTTTTTGTTGCTGGGTAAAAAGAAAGAATAATA
>NZ_JAWOUO010000838.1:0-591 GCF_033339435.1 Vibrio sp. 378 | reverse complement strand
ATTCATTGGCTTGCGGTGTTAATGTTAACGTACCAGCGACGAGCGTTTGCGCTACACCATCCACGAACACGGTACAACTCGGAGGGAAGCCAGAAATCGTCACTTCTGAGAAGAACTCATCGGCATCTGGACTTTGGCTGGTCGTTGGTTTCCAGTCGATGTTGAAGCGCGTATCTTCGTCACCTTCCGAAACCACGGTATAGTTATTTCTTGCGTCAATCACAGGGCCAACAATCACACGAATTTCCCCAGTTGAGGTGCGCGTATGACCATCGTTTTCAGTAACGATCGTGGTTGCTGTGATGTGAATATTCTCGGTAGACGATGCTTCCGGTTTAATCACAATGCCCGAGTTGATATTTGCTTGCGTAATAGTCGCTTCATAGATTGGCTGGTTATTACCATCGTACCCAACGAACGTTAAATCGACCGAGTTGCCATCATTATCAAATATCTCAACGCCATCAGGAATGTTGGAAAGCAGTACCGTTACCGTTTCAGAGTGGTCGTTCGGGTTGTCTTTGACTTCTCCAGAAAGAATGCTGAGCGAAATATCAACTTGGCCATTTTCATCCACAAATGTTTGAACGC
>NZ_JAWOUO010000837.1:0-591 GCF_033339435.1 Vibrio sp. 378 | reverse complement strand
AGTAAAGCGCTAGCTAGATTGCGCGATATCTACGACGAACCATTGTTTCACCGCAGTTCTTCTGGTGTTGAGCCAACATCGTTTGCTGTCGATATTTATCCGGCTATGGTTGCGGCGATAAAGAACTTTACCTCGACGCTGTCGGCATCGGTTGAGTTTGATCCTAAAGTTTCCAATCGCATTTTCTCTATCGCTTGCGTGTCGATTTTAAGCTACGAGTTACTGCCACAGTTGATGAAGCAGATTCACGAGTTAGCGCCGAATATCGCTTTGGAAGTGCACCCGCTGTTTACTGAGGATTACGAAAGTGATCTACGCTTACAACGTTATGATTTGATTATCGATTTAGCACCACGCGGGAGAACGGTCTTGAAAGTTGAACCCGTGATCACTGAGCGTTTGATGGTGGTGTGTAACAAAGATCACCCTCGTATCGCTGAGAGCATTTCTCAAGAGCAGTTTTTTGAAGAAGAACACGTTGCAGTATCGCAGTGGCAAAGCCGAAAAAGCATGCTGAGTGCAGAAGATATTGTTGATTTGGACAAACGCAAAATCATGTATCGAGCCGCAGGAGCACTGGAAATGTTGCCG
>NZ_JAWOUO010000836.1:0-591 GCF_033339435.1 Vibrio sp. 378 | reverse complement strand
CCTTAGAGTTCACATCTATGCGTCGGGCAAAGTTAAGAGTCTCATGAGAGCAAAGGGCTTCCACTGCGCTTTCCTTGAACGGATGCTCACTGAGTAAATGATTGATGGCGTAATCGTACACCGGGGGAATCGAAGATTTGCCACTTTCAATATTGGTTATCTTAGCTACGGAAACTCCCAACAAAGACGCAAACTCCGCTTTGCTGTATTCCAAGATGAACCTTGAAGAGATGAACTTATCTGCACTAATGATTCTCAACATACACAAATCTCTAATAGAAATAAAACAGAGCAAATGGAATATGCTCCATTTTCTGTTGAAACATGTAATGAAAAAGTTACTTCCGAATGTTTTTATACGCATAGTATGCGCTATTTTTATTTGCTTATTATCTTGCGCCTAATTAAGAATAAAATCAACAAATCAAATCTTAAACCAAAAATAGAAATTTAGATTTAGAGGTATAAATTTTAATTAATATTATTAGATAAAGTAATGAGTGTATTTTTTAGCCTTTTATTTATAGCCACGAAATTAATTTCCAATTCCAGTTAATTAGATATTGGAAATGTTTGATTTGAGCTTAATAA
>NZ_JAWOUO010000835.1:0-591 GCF_033339435.1 Vibrio sp. 378 | reverse complement strand
CCGATTAGCAAATTTGCGGATTGGTTTAACCTTGTTGGTTGCTCTATCACAGGATGCACCCGCAACGACTTGAATGGCTTCTCTCTCGAAGACTTTGACGATGAAGGCGACTGGAAATATCGCTCAGTCGCGATGAATTTTGACCCAAGCACTGAGCTCTTTATGGAGAAAGTACAAGGTCTCGGGCGCAACAAACACATCCAACACAGCAACCGCACTGAAATGCTGTGGTTTTCCTACCCTAACACCAGCGAGCACGACATCGACTACCTCGGCGTGTGGCAGCAAACCCAATACCACCAGCAATCCATGACACAATCGTGTCTGTTAATGCGCCACCAACAAGTGATGCGATTGCCACGCAGCGCCGAGACCTGCCCAACCGATGCAAGCCTATACACCCAAGATGTCACCCGCGAGTTTGCCGATATGTGGTGGGTAAACAATGACGAACCGAAAGCCAATTTGGCGCAAATGAACATCATGGTGCGCTGGTCAACCACTCCGGCAGAAATCAACTACACCACTTGGGAATACTTACCGGCGGGAGCCAACTGGGAGCAAGGCATTTTGTATCGCTACCAACAGAAC
>NZ_JAWOUO010000834.1:0-592 GCF_033339435.1 Vibrio sp. 378 | reverse complement strand
TAGCGTTAGCAGATAGTTCACCAATTCGCTGTACTCGGCATAGCTACGGACTTCATTAGGAATAACGATGTACTTGTTATTCACAACGACGCCAGGAACGCCGGTCAGAGTGCTCTCTTTGAACTGCTTATCGAAACGCTTTTGCATCGAACTAACCGCAAAGCTATTGTACGCCGCGTCAAATTTGTTGCCATCGACACCGTTGTCCGTGAAGACTTTCTTTAACTCCTCTTCGTTTTTCGGTGCTTGGCGCTTTTGATGAATTTGCGCGAACATCGCAGGCACCATTTTATCTTCAACACCCAGGGATACCATGGTTGCGTAAGATTTTGCCATTGGCACTGCCATGTCTGCGCCCATAAACGCCACGTGCACTTTTTCAAAGCGTGCTTCTTTTGGCAAAGCCGGTTTTAAGTTTTCAATCACAGATTCAAACTTATAACAGTGTGGGCAGTAAAACGAAAAAAACTCTGTAACGGTTGGTTTAGTCGCTTTCTCAACGTCCAACACTTTGTAGTGTTTACCTTCTTCAAATTGAGCAGCGTGAGCGCTGAAAGCCAGTAAAAGTGTGCTGCATAGTGCAAGTAATTTC
>NZ_JAWOUO010000833.1:0-592 GCF_033339435.1 Vibrio sp. 378 | reverse complement strand
TCGCGCATGATGCCACGGTCCATACCCATACCACATTCATCACGTGGGCCTTTGTGGTGATCTTTACCGCCAAATGCGAATGCACTCGCAGTGCCTAAAGTTAGAGGTAGAACAACAGCAGCTAACACAAGTTTTTTTGCAGATTTCATAATTCGATTCCTTACACAAGTGAGTGATTCTTCTGGGCTGTTCTCACAGCGCTTGAGTATAGAATACGACTCGCTAGGTAAAGCGGCGTATAGGGAGCGTAAAGAATCGTAAAGAGTCATTTTTGCCCTCTTCGTCGCACATCAATCCAATGTAATATTAAGTAAACGGTAACTGACCAAAGGTGCCCCGATGGCAAACATTCTTTTAATTGATGACGACATAGAACTGACAAGCCTATTAAAAGAGGTGCTCAGCTTCGAAGGATTCGAAGTCAGTGAAGCAAACGACGGTGAAGCCGGCCTTGCCGCAATCAACAGCGATATCGACCTCATCCTACTGGATGTAATGATGCCAAAATTGAATGGTATGGAAACGCTGAAGCGTCTGCGAGAGAACTGGGAAACCCCCGTGTTGATGTTGACCGCCAAAGGCGAAGAGATTG
>NZ_JAWOUO010000832.1:0-592 GCF_033339435.1 Vibrio sp. 378 | reverse complement strand
TTTAGTGCTCCCTTTTCTGGGCATAAGCGCTTATTGTTGGAGGCGGCAAAATACACTTCTTCGTTTTTAAACTGAAATGCTTCGCAATACACCACTTCATACGCGTACGCGATACCGCCAAGGTTTTGTGTGGTTTCGAGGCGATACACAATGTCACCGACCAAAGGATGGTCGGTGTTGTTTTGCTCTTCTTTAACGACTGGCAATTCAAAACGGGTCGTGACCCAGGCGTAATCTTCTTCACCATGATGATTGTCACGAGCTGCCACGGCTAAGTAAGTGGTTTGGTCGATTTCTTCTGGCGCACCTTGTACCACGATTTGGCCTTGGTTGAGCACCTGAAGACCATTGGCGTTTTCTAACCAGATCCGAGTGGTGAGCAGGTCACCATCGGGGTCTTCAAACAATTGGTTCAGACTTAACGAATTGCTGATCGGTTTGTTCTGCGTTAGCTCCCAACCATAAATGATGGTTTGCAGTTGCTGTTCGACCGATAGATTGATGATGGGTTTGCTGTTGTTCGCCGCATCAACCTTGGGTTGTGGTGTCACCGCCGTCAGATCGTAAGGGTAGTAACCATCAAGCGTATCGA
>NZ_JAWOUO010000831.1:0-593 GCF_033339435.1 Vibrio sp. 378 | reverse complement strand
CGACTAACGACAAAGGTGAAACTTACCAAGCGCTAGAAAAGCTTACGCAAGGCAGTGTTTACCTGAAATCTAAGCGTAAAGACGAACGCAATCTGCTTACCGAAGCGCAAGACCAAGGCTACAGCCTAGCTTTCAGCCGAGACATGTTGGCACAAGCAAAAGGCGACAAACTACTTGGCCTATTCGCTTACTCAGGTATGGATGATGGTATTGCTTACAGCAACAGCAAAAACGATCCAAAACGCACACAACCATCGTTGAAAGAGATGACGGTCAAAGCGCTTGATGTTCTTTCTAAAAACAAAGACGGCTTCTTCTTGATGGTTGAAGGTGGTCAAATCGACTGGGCTGGCCACAGTAACGATGCTGGTACCATGCTACATGAGTTGATTAAGTTCGACGAAGCGGTGAACTCTGTTTACGAGTGGGCGAAAGGTCGTGACGACACACTTATCATTGTTACCGCAGACCACGAAACAGGTTCTTTTGGCTTTAGCTACTCATCAGCAAATCTACCTAAACAAAAAAAACGCAAAGGTGAAGCCTTTGAAAAACGCGATTACGCGTCAAACTTCAACTTCGGAAAGTTTGAA
>NZ_JAWOUO010000830.1:0-593 GCF_033339435.1 Vibrio sp. 378 | reverse complement strand
ATAAGGGAACTGTGTCGTCGCGTGTTGCATGGACGTACAACCAGAGCCTTGTGCAGACAACACGGTAGAGTCACTAAAGAAACAAGAGTGGCTACCGGCCGCTGATGCCGAAAGTAGAGCCGCAACGGTTAAGTGTAGTGGCACGCCAAGCTGTTCACCCAAAGGCAGAACGATTGGCATCGCTACCGCGAATGTTCCCCAAGAAGATGCCGTAGCAAAGACCAACGCACCAGTAATCATAAAGATAATCGCAGGGAAGTAAGACGCCGATAAGTAAGGGCTTACGGTCTCAATCACGTATTGCGTGACACCTAGCGAGTCATTGACAGATTTCAACATGAAGCCGCCAATTACGGTTGCAAGCGGCAGTAGCATGACTTTAATGCCATCATAAACAGCTTCGAACATATCGTTCATTGAAATCAGTTTTTGTGCGCCGTAGAAGCTAATGGTGAAGATCAGCGCGACGAAAACCCCCGCCAGTAGGTCGATACCAAAGTACCAGCTGGCAGCAACTAGGACGATCATCGGTAAAAGGAAGTTGATCAGACCCAATGTCGGATTGGTGTGCGCAGAGACTTCAGAACCAAAGT
>NZ_JAWOUO010000829.1:0-594 GCF_033339435.1 Vibrio sp. 378 | reverse complement strand
ACATAGTGATAAAGCTTGCTAAGAAACCAAAGACAAGTTCCAACACCATAGACACACCAAAGTACACCATCATGTTCGTGCCTTGGCCTTCTTCATCATCGTTCGATGCCACGATATTGGCGATAAAACGCGATAGGAAGATAACAAACGTGTTCACATCACCCTGCATTAGCGTCATCGTGACCATGTCACCATTCGCAATGTGGCTCACTTCGTGTGCCAGAACAGCTTCAGCTTCATCACGCGTCATGTTGTGTAGAAGACCAGTCGATACAGCAACCAGTGAATCATCACGCTTAGCACCTGTCGCGAATGCGTTGATGTCTGCAGAATCATAAATCGCTACTGTTGGCATACCAATGCCCGCTTGTCGCGCTTGGCGGCCTACCGTCTCAAGCAACCAATGCTCTGTTTCGTTACGTGGGCTTTCAATCACCATGCCGCCAACTGAGCGTAGTGCCATGCCCTTTGACATCATTAACGAAATCAATGCGCCACCAAAGCCAAATACGGCTGCCATGACAAGTAAACCAGACAGACTGCCTGGTTGCATTCCAGTGGTCGCGTAAACAATATTCAGAACAACACTAAGAA
>NZ_JAWOUO010000828.1:0-595 GCF_033339435.1 Vibrio sp. 378 | reverse complement strand
AAAAATAGCAGCTGCCCAGCAAAGAACTATCGTGAAAGCTTTTACAGTAAGCATCAATACTGCATTAACAAAGAAGACGTTGTTGCCCATCACAAACTCTACGATTCTTTCGTACACAAACCTTGAGTACGGGTACAACAGAGTATTAACAGTAAATACCGCTATTGTTGCGATGCTTAGCTCCTGCCCATTCTTCGTTGCGGCACTGAAAAAAACAGCAGCAATCAACGCTCCGAAAATGTATTGTCTAATCAAATACGACGTTTTTAGACCGCCAAAAGTACATTTTACAAATTCCTTCATTATTTCCTCAGCTTCCATGAAATAGTTGGATTAATCTTATATCGCGCTATCTAAAACACGCTTAGTAAATTTTCTTCAAACCGGAGTCCACGCAAGTCATAGTGGTCACATAAGCGTTTAAAAGATTCAGTGGCATACAGTCTTTGGCAACCTTCAAGTCGTGATTTAAATAGATATCGCTTCTCGATATCAGATTCTTCGAAATAAAGTGTTTCGTAACCATCTTCGATGCCATCAAGATATTTCTTCACGCAAACAGATTCGTCTTCTTGGCCAAAGGAGAGGCAGTTAA
>NZ_JAWOUO010000827.1:0-595 GCF_033339435.1 Vibrio sp. 378 | reverse complement strand
CTACTAATCGGCGGTTTGTTTCTCTGTTTTGAAGGGGCTGAAAAAGTACTCGAAAAACTGTTTCCACGCTCACATCCCCATGAAGAAAAAGAAGAGTTGGTGGACACGGGCGAGTCGTTAGAGGATTACGAAAAGCGAAAAGTTGCAGGTGCGATTCGAACCGATTTTATTCTCTCAGCGGAAATTATTGTGATTGCTTTGGGCACCGTGACTGGGGCGAGTCTTGTGACGCAAATCTTAGTGGTGAGCTTAATTGCGGTCATCATGACCATTGGTGTTTATGGCTTAGTAGCAGGCATCGTGAAATTGGATGACTTGGGCTTCTACCTTGAAATTCGCTCAAAAGGTAAGGGCTGGATGGCGAAAGTTGGCAGTGCTTTAGTTGCTTTTGCACCAAAGCTGATGAAGTTGTTAACGATTGTGGGAACTGCTGCGATGTTTTTAGTCGGTGGCGGGATTGTAGTGCACAACGTGCCCGCCATTCACCACTTTGTAGAACCGATTATTATGAACTTTAGTGGTCATTCGGTTGCTACAGCGATTCTGCCTATTTTGCTTAACGGCATTATCGGTTTTGTAGCGGGTTTGATTGTGG
>NZ_JAWOUO010000826.1:0-595 GCF_033339435.1 Vibrio sp. 378 | reverse complement strand
TCTTATCAATTGATGGCAAAACACATCCAGCAGCAATTTTTGCAACTTGAATATCAATCCTCTCATCGCCGCCAAAGTCTTTTGCAACTGAGCCATGATTTAAAAACGCCGCTTTCGAGCGTGCTTGGGTATTTGGAAACTTGGCGTTTGCAGCATCCTGACCCCGATCCGCTCATTGAAGTGGCGTTTCGCAACAGTGAAAAACTCTCCCAGCAATTGCACGCTCTGTTGGATGTGGCAAAACAAGAAGCTCCGCTGCCGAGCTATGAGTATCTTCCTATTGATATTAGCCAACTAATGGCAGAATGCGCCGAAACCATGCAAAGTCAGTTTCAACGTAAAGGCGTGACGTTGAACATTACCGTAGATGAGCCAATCCAAGCGATAGGGGATAAGGGGTTATTAGAACGATTGATATTGAATTTATTGGAAAATGCACTTCGGCATAGTCCGTCGGATGCGACCGTGAGTTGCGATGTAAAACGGGGCGATAATACATCTCAAGTTCGTTTTACTTTTTCCAACCAAATAGAGCTGAATGCGCAAGCTGGCGCGCTAGGCATTGGTACTAAAATTGTTCAGTCCATTTTAATGC
>NZ_JAWOUO010000825.1:0-595 GCF_033339435.1 Vibrio sp. 378 | reverse complement strand
TCATTTGCTTCATCGATTTTACTATTCAATAGCAACTTCGCGTATTCATTGTTAAACGCACTGTATTTAACCCAGGCACTTTTTACTTTATTGAAAGCGTCTCGGTCGCGTTGATCCCACAGTCCTTTCTCATATTGGTCTAGATATTTATCAATTTTCTGTTCAGATTTTTCTAATCCGGCTACCCATTCCATGAATTGAGGGTGATTCACATTGGTTAATAAAGAGAATTCATCCTTTCTTAAAATTCCGAGTTCAATTTCGGTATTTTTTACGAGCAATACGCTAGGTACGGTGGTTTCAGAAAATACGGTAAGCTTTCCTTCTATCATCTTGATTTCAGATGTAAAGAAAACGGAGAGAGCGATAACAGATAACGAAATGATCAAAATCAGCGCACTGATTTTATACTTGATACTTAAATTAGAAAGTTTCATAGACTCACTGATAATGGGGGTTTGAAAGGCTCGGAGTCTATTACTGAGATTTGAAATATAGTGTGACTAATGTCTCAAATAAATTTATCGTGAATAAAATTAAGTCGTAATATAAATGTTCATAATTAAAATAAACCCTTGTTATTTATAAAATTAAT
>NZ_JAWOUO010000824.1:0-595 GCF_033339435.1 Vibrio sp. 378 | reverse complement strand
TGGGTTGGAAAGCCGTTCTTTATCTTGCTGCTAGTGGTCTCTAGCTTAGTAAGCTACGCAGGCTATAACTACGGAACGCTGTTTGACTCTGGGATGATCGCCAACATCGTCGAGACCGACTCGAGTGAAGCAAGCTCTTATCTCAGCACGTATTCGGTCGTTTGGACGACGTTAATGGGTGTGATTCCTGCCCTGATTGTGTTCAAAGTAAAGCTGCAACCACAACGCGGACAATGGCTACGCTTTGTGCTTACAAAACTGGTCGCGATGCTCGCTTCGTTAGCAGTTATTGCCGTGATTGCGGGGTTGTACTATCAAGATTACGCATCTGTGGGTCGCAATAACAGCTACCTGAAAAAAATGATCATCCCAACGCAATATGTCTACAGCGCGACAAGTTACGTAAAAGAAAATTACTTAACTACGCCACAGCCATATCGTGAAATCGGTACTGATGCACAGCAATCTCCGACCGCTTTACAGCAAGCGCAGGACAAACCGACGTTACTCGTTT
Source organism: Vibrio sp. 378 (assembly GCF_033339435.1). NCBI lineage: Bacteria > Pseudomonadati > Pseudomonadota > Gammaproteobacteria > Vibrionales > Vibrionaceae > Vibrio > Vibrio sp. 378. The sequence continues at coordinate 81 of NZ_JAWOUO010000824.1, read as the reverse complement.
TTGTAGTAGGTGAAACCGCACGTACTCAAAACTATCAACTGAATGGTTACGAGCGTGAAACTAACCCCTACACCAGCCAAT
>NZ_JAWOUO010000823.1:0-596 GCF_033339435.1 Vibrio sp. 378 | reverse complement strand
TTTAGGGAATAAGTACATGGCACCTTTGGGTTTCACACAAGATACCCCTGGGATCTGGTTGATCAGCTCGAACGCGCGATTACGCTGCTCTAGCAATCGGCCACCAGGTAAGATCAACTCATTGATACTTTGGTAGCCACCTAGCGCGGTTTGAATCGCATGTTGCATCGGCACGTTGGCACAAAGACGCATAGAAGAGAGCAACTCTAGACCGTTAACGTAGCCTTGTGCTAAGTGTTTTGGACCAGTTAAGAACATCCACCCACCACGGAAACCACATACCCGGTAAGCTTTCGACAAACCATTGAAGGTCATCACAAGTACGTCTTCCGTTAGCGTCGCAACAGAAGTGTGTGTTGCGCCATCGTAAAGCACTTTGTCGTAAATCTCGTCAGCGAAAATGATCAGCTTGTGTTGGCGAGCAATCTCAATCACCTCTAGCAAGAAATCGCGACTATATACAGCACCTGTAGGGTTGTTTGGGTTGATCAGAACAATACCGCGGGTCTTCGGCGTGATTTTCTTTTTGATGTCATCAAGGTCTGGATACCAATCTGATTGTTCATCACACAAATAATGAACGGGGTTGCCACCAG
>NZ_JAWOUO010000822.1:0-597 GCF_033339435.1 Vibrio sp. 378 | reverse complement strand
GCACGATGAATTGAGACAATTAACACCGCGTTAGGATCAAGCTGCGCTTCAGGTGCAACATTAATCGTTACTGCGACGCTTTTATCTGGAGAAACCACTTCACCCATTTGTTTGCGTGCATGGTCGATACTGCGTGAAAGGCTTTCGTAACGGCTATCGTCAGGACCGATCATCTGCTGCATGATGCCCCAGTATTTAATTGCTGCTGGGTAATCTTTACGTTCAAATGCATCAAATGCGAGCAATGAGAACACGCGTAAATCCACGTAATCTTGTTGCATGAGCTTACCAAGTAAAGAACGAGCCGTTGCTTGGTCCATCTCGTCTTGAGAAAGCATTAACGCCTGAGCGTAACCTAACATAACGTCAGGATCTTTTGGCTCAAGAGCATACGATTTCTTCATAGAATCGATGGCTGTCATCACATCGCGGTTCGCTAATGCAATACGACCGAGTAGCAACCAACCGGTTGAATCTTCTGGCTGATAATGCAGGCGCGTGCGCAGTGCTAAGGTTAAATCAGCCATTTCATCATCGCTCAGAGGTTCAGAAGACGACGACATCAGCTTCTTAGAAAGCTCTGGCAAGTTAGACGTA
>NZ_JAWOUO010000821.1:0-597 GCF_033339435.1 Vibrio sp. 378 | reverse complement strand
TATCAAAAACAGCGACATCCACATCGTTGACTCCTTTTGGGCAGACAACGACAAAGAGTTACAGCGTAACCTTGTGCAGCGCGTGATTGATATGGGTAACATTGACTACATCGTCGGCAGTGCGGTCGCCATAGAAGCAGCCATCAGTGAATTGCGCAGCGCAGATAAAACCCATGATATTGGTTTGGTATCGGTGTATTTGAGTCACGGTGTGTATCGTGGTCTTCTGCGCAATAAAGTGCTTTTTGCTCCGACAGACAAAATGGTGCAGCAAGGCCGCCTGTCTGTCATGCAAGCGGCTCACTATTTACGCCATCAACCGTATGAAAAACAGGCATCGCCAATCATCAAACCACTGACGCCAAAGACGCTTCACGATGACACAATTGAAGAATCGTTATCTCCGTCAGAATATAGGCCGACATTCAGCATAAAGGCTGTTGATTGATGCGCTAAAAAAGTGTTTTATTGATAGATAACCAGTTCATAATCATAAAATCGGAATAACTTGATGCAAAAAACGACTCGTACCATGCCCGCGCATAAACACGTGGCATTGGTTGCCCACGACAATTGCAAACCTGAGCTACTTCGCTG
>NZ_JAWOUO010000820.1:0-597 GCF_033339435.1 Vibrio sp. 378 | reverse complement strand
CCAACCGAGAGCACTCCTTGGTAGCCAGCCTTTTGTCCCAGTAAAGTATAGGCGCGAGACATATTCATTCCGTACAACCAATCCGCTCGTGAGCGCGCGAGAGCGGAAACAGACAGAGGAATAAAATCACGATTACTGCGCATTGAGTTTAGTGCGCGCTTCACCGCAGGTAAGTTCAAGTCAGAAATCAGCAAACGCTGTGTCGCTTCTTTCTTAGTTTTGGAAAGCTTGCAGTAGTCGAGAACCTCATCAACTAACAACTGCCCTTCACGGTCTGGGTCTCCCGCATGAATCACTTCGGTTGCTTCTTTGAGCAATTTACGAATCACGGTTAACTGCTTACTGGCACTTTTTCTCGGTCTAAGTTGCCATTGCTGAGGAACAATCGGCAGATCGGCCATGTTCCATTTTTTGTAGCGTTCATCGTAAGCGTCTGGCTCAACTTGCTCTAGCAAATGACCAATACACCACGTCACCACATCACCATTTCCACAACGGATAAAGCCTTGGTCTTTCTTTTGGGGATTAGGTAAAGCAGCCGCAATAGCACGGCCTAGACTGGGTTTTTCAGCAATAAACAGACGAGACATAAGGATT
>NZ_JAWOUO010000819.1:322-598 GCF_033339435.1 Vibrio sp. 378 | reverse complement strand
GCACCGCCTTATTTTGCGTAAACACTCAAACACAACCCAATTACGTTATTTCCAACGTGTATAGACGCGTTTCAATAACAGAACGTCAAATGAGTACTAATCTGAAATCAACCAGATCTCGGATTTATCAGCAAAATTAGGAAAGTAAAATGCCATCTAAACAGGTTTTAGCGATCGTTATCGGTTTGTCTCTATCGACAGTCGCAACAGCAGAAGAATACCGCCAACACAGTGCGCACGTTCATGGTCATGTTGAATTTAATATTGCCCAAGACG
>NZ_JAWOUO010000819.1:0-312 GCF_033339435.1 Vibrio sp. 378 | reverse complement strand
CGAAATCACAGCTCCTGGTGCTGATGTGGTCGGCTTTGAACACGCACCAGAAACTGCAGAGCAAGAGAAAACACTGCAACACGCAGTCGCAACGCTAGAAGATAGCAACGCACTGGTTGCGATTAACCCACAAGCACAATGCGAAATTGAAGAAGTTCATGTTGAACACTCGCTTGGGGGGCAACATGAAGAACATGAGCACCATGATCATGAGGGCCATGATCATGATGAACACGCCTATCACGATCACGACGGTCAGGAAGGTCATGAAGGTCATGAAGGTCACGACTATTCATAGCACAGCGACCACCG
>NZ_JAWOUO010000818.1:0-598 GCF_033339435.1 Vibrio sp. 378 | reverse complement strand
GTCACGCAGTCTTTGCCAAACGCTACCAAGGTATTCATGCCAAAACAGTTCAGTTTGCTCAAGGTAGCGAGCTTTAGGTGAATACTTGTCCCACGGTTGGCTAACTTCGTCTATCGCTAAGAAATTCGTTGGAGCAGGGATGGGTTTAATTCCAGCTGCGTTAAACTCGTACAGCGCACGGCTGATGTGGCTCGCTGACGTGACCAGCACAATCTCTTTTTGTTGAACAAAAGCGGCGGCTTGTCTTGCTTCTTCCCACGTGTCTTTTGCGTCTTCCAACAAAATAATGTCGGATTTTGCAACACCTAATGCCAAAGCAACGTTTGCCATCATACGAGCATGGCTGATCTCAGAGCCACCATCATAACCTGATAAAATTAGCTTTGCGCCTGGGTACATACGCAAAATACGAATGCCTTCCGTTAATCGCATCAACGCCGCGCGGCTTAATTGCGATGTTGGTGGAATTTCGTCATCGACCACGTGGCCATTACCCAGCACCATAACGTAGTCAATGGTACCTGACACAGGTAAAAAGGCCTTATGCTCGCGCTCAAGTGGCATGAGAAGCTTGGTTGAAACAGGTTGGAAGGCAACA
>NZ_JAWOUO010000817.1:0-598 GCF_033339435.1 Vibrio sp. 378 | reverse complement strand
GTGATCATCTGATTGAAGCGCTGCTGTATCAAGCGCAAACGGGGGGCGGTTTTCATCAATATTTGTGGAAAAAACCCTCGACAGGCGAAACCGTGCCGAAACTTAGCTACGCAGCTTGGCTAAGTAAATGGGAGTGGATGATTGGCACTGGTCTTTACATTGAAGATGTCAGCCAAGAAGTCGCGAACATGCGTGCTGCGGTGAACAAAAACATCGAGACCACGTTTTTTTCCGTGGTGGTGATTTTGGTGGTCACCGTGGCGGTGATCATTGTGCTGACGTTAGCCATCAATTTACATGAGCATCGACTTGCCGATAAAAACCTCAAAGAACTTGCTCACAAAACGGTGATGTTTCAAGAAGATGAGAAGAAACATTTAGCGCGCGAGTTGCACGATGGGATCAATCAGCTTCTGGTATCGAGTAAATGTCATTTGGATTTAATGAGCCATCGATTGCAAGATGAAAAGCTCAAGTCACATCTCGACAAATCACAACGTTCTTTGGTGACGGCAATTAATGAAGTGCGGCACATTTCCCATCAACTTCGCCCAAGCGCATTGGATGATATCGGTTTGGAAGCTGCGTTGACGACATT
>NZ_JAWOUO010000816.1:0-598 GCF_033339435.1 Vibrio sp. 378 | reverse complement strand
ATCAAAGCGTACGATGAATACAACATTCACGCTGTAACTCAGCGTCTAATGCAGTTCTGTTCTATCGAGATGGGCTCATTCTACCTAGACGTAATCAAAGACCGTCAGTACACAGCGAAGCAGGGCGGCCACGCTCAACGTAGCTGTCAGACTGCACTTTACTACATCGTAGAAGCACTAGTTCGTTGGATGGCGCCAATCATGTCATTCACCGCAGATGAGATCTGGAACGAGATGCCAGGCGAGCGCGAAAAATTCGTGTTCACAGGTGAGTGGTTCGATGGTCTATTTGGTCTAGCGGAAGGTGAAGAGCTGAACAACGAATTCTGGACTGAAATTCAGAAAGTTCGTGGGGCGGTGAACAAACTTCTTGAAGCGGCGCGTGCAGAGAAAACCATCGGTGGTGCACTACAAGCTGAGCTAACTCTATTTGCTGATGACGCACTAGCGGCGAAAATCAACAAGCTAGAAGACGAGTTACGCTTCGTGCTACTGACGTCTGCAGCAGCAGTTAAGCCTTTAAGCGAGAAATCTGACGCGGCACAAGCAACAGACATCGAAGGTCTGTTTGTTGAAGTGAAAGCGACAGAAGCTGAGA
>NZ_JAWOUO010000815.1:0-598 GCF_033339435.1 Vibrio sp. 378 | reverse complement strand
TTCGTTGAGTTTTTTTCGCCCATGCGCACGCAACCTCATCCCATTGAGCTGGTCGCTTGGCGCATTTTCAGGATCAACCGCTTGCACACGCTGAGTCACAACGCGCGAAAGCGTAATCATGTCATTCGCCGCAAACTGCACGTGCGGATTACCATGCGCATGAATGTCACCCATACTGCGATCCACATGTTGATGTGTATCCAGCATACGTACAAAACTGGCAGCGTAAATCATGCTTTTTGCCCCATTTTGCACCGCAGCATTTGAGCTTCGTGCCTGTAGCATAGGCAACCACCCTACTTCTAGCTCTGCTCCAGAACACATAGCCAAATCGGCTTGACGCATTTTCGCAATCAACGAAGGGCGAGCTTGCACGTAATGTGGATCTTGTTTATCGGTAGTAGCAGAATAGATATTTGCTTCTGGAGCGTGGCGTTGCAATAAAGCTTTCCATTCCGGCTCACAAACAAAAATATCCAAAGCCCATGTTGGAGAAGAAACAATGGCAGCAATCGCTGCCATTGTGCCTAAACCTTTAGAGATAAAGGTTAATGACTTAGAACGCATGAGCACCGTGCGCCCCAAAAGTCATGACGTA
>NZ_JAWOUO010000814.1:0-599 GCF_033339435.1 Vibrio sp. 378 | reverse complement strand
GGTCAGATGTCGGCGTGGTATGTGATGTCTGCATTGGGCTTCTACCAAGTCACACCGGGCGAAGCAAGTTACACCATCGGTCGTCCTCTGTTCGACAAAGCCGTGATTCCAGTCGCGGACGGTAAATTCACCATCACCTCAGAAAACAACAGCCAAGAGAGCATCTACGTGAAGTCGGTGACCATCAACGGCAAACAATTGAGTGACAACTTCAGCTTCGCGCACAGCGATTTGAAAGACGGTGGTGAACTGCATTTCGTCATGACTTCAGACAAATCTGAAGCGATGAAAGCGCCTCAATAACCTTCACTTGAAATGTGTTCCTCAGGCCAAATCAGTCTGAGGAACATAAGCTCAAATCAATCCCTTCCACTAATGACAGTGTCATTTCTGCTGCCGAAACTTCTTTGCAACCCGACGAATTTTGTCCGCACCACAACGGCGTAAATTCATCTCGGTTTTGCTTCTCCATAAGCGCTCTTAACTGAGTCATTTCAATGGAAGCATATGGGAATTTCGGCGCAGATTCACAGATGTAGCCTAGCTCCGACATCGCGCGATTCACAATGCCTCGTGCTGGCCTACCCGAGAAAACATTA
>NZ_JAWOUO010000813.1:0-599 GCF_033339435.1 Vibrio sp. 378 | reverse complement strand
CTCGACACGCATTAGGCTGCAAGAAGAAATTCTTGCAGGAAGCTGGGAATCTCTGAATACAGGAAGAGCTGATCTGCTTGTGTGCCCTTCGTTAGATACGTTACCACAAGAAGTGAAAGCAGAGAAAATTGGCAAGATGTCCATGGTTTGGGTTGCGGCAACCGAGCATTACGTTCACAAACGCAGTGGCGAGTTTGATGATTCAGCAAGAGAGAAATACCGAATTATTGCCATTGCAGACACCGCACGCGAACAGCCAGCACTTTCGATAAACATCATTCAAAAGCAACCTAGACTCACTGTTACTAACTTTACAGCAAAAGTAGAAGCATTAACCGCAGGCTTAGGGATTGGTACCTTACCTAGACAAATCGCGCTACCGTTAATAGAAAAAGGCGTACTTAAGCAAATTGAAGGCACAGAAGAGCAGCCGATGGATATCATTCTCGCGTGGAGAAGAAACACCATGGGTGAAGCGAAATCTTGGTGCATTCAGTATCTGAAGAAGAATTGGAAACTAAAGTAACAGCGTCACTTTTTACTTCTTAGATTCAGATGAGTCTACTGAATCTAAGAAGTTGAGCGGTAAAAAGAGAGCA
>NZ_JAWOUO010000812.1:0-599 GCF_033339435.1 Vibrio sp. 378 | reverse complement strand
GGACCTGCTCTTAAAATCTAAAAAATCGATGAATATAGAAACGCTAGAGACTTATATTAAAAATTATATTTCTAGCCAAGATACGCCTATTGTCGAGTTCGCATGGCACGGTGGAGAACCCACATTGATAGGCATTGATTTTTTTGAAAAGGCTGTTGAGTTTCAAAAACAATACGCTAACGGAAAATTAATAAAGAACACAATTCAAACCAATGGTTCTAAATTAAAAAGTGATTGGTGCCGATTCTTTCGAGAAAATAACTTCTTGGTTGGATTAAGTTTAGATGGGCCTGAGTGGCTTCAAGAAAAATACCGAACCAAACAAGGAAAAAGTGCTTTTAAAGAAAGCTTTTCTGCATTAAAGCTTCTACAAAAAATGAACGTTGAATACAACGTTTTGGCATGTGTGACCAAAGAGTATTGCAAACATGCTGAGGCTATCTATTCATTTTTCCGAAAGAATAAGGTGAAACATATTCAGTTCTCACCTCTTGTCGAATCTTCTCCGTTAGAAACAGAGCAAGCTCGTGGCCAACACTTTGGTAGCAATCTGATTTTCTCGACAGACAAACGCCATACAGATCCTCAGAAATACGAAC
>NZ_JAWOUO010000811.1:0-599 GCF_033339435.1 Vibrio sp. 378 | reverse complement strand
GCGTTATATTTTTTGAGGGGCTATGAAGAAACAATTAGCGTTAATTTTTTCATCAGCTACAACTATATTGAGTGCAGTCTGGTTGTGGAAAGAGGGCGGTTATGAACCAGCAATTGTTTTAATTGGTGGTGTTGGTGGTTTGATTCTTTCCTTGTACCCCACTAAGGATGAAAATTCTGATAAGTTTCCAGCCTCGACACATATAGAGCATGAAGTTTTAGATGAACTCTATATACACATCTTGCATGTTGAAGGAACTATTAATAAGAGTTTTCTTGATCGACGACTTTGGAATGAACTTCAAGACAACTTAGATCAACTAAAGCGTTTTTATCATAAAAATAAGATTAAGTTCCCTGATACATTAGATCAAAAGGTGCTTGAGGTTATTATGATTGGGCGGAACGTGATGAGTTCGGAAATTAATCAATCTATACCAACAGAGCTAGCAAGTGCTTATCGTAGTTCAAAAGACAATGTTATCGCTGAAATTCGGTTACTAAAAGGTATCGAGCACTAAAATATAACAAACTGTTTAAGAGTGATTCGCAACGCGTGGCATTTTTACTATGCGTTAGGTTTAGTGGTTAAGGTGGTAT
>NZ_JAWOUO010000810.1:0-600 GCF_033339435.1 Vibrio sp. 378 | reverse complement strand
AGCCTACCTTTTGCACCATCGCCTCGTTAAAGCTACCACTGAGTGACGTGTTCAACGTGATGAACAACTTCGACATACGAGGATCGCTACGAACTTCGTGAGTCAATTTGTAACCATCCATCTCTGGCATTTCAGCGTCCGTGATCATCATTAACAGCTCTTTTTCAACGTCACGACCTTCATCACACCAACGCTTGAGCACCGTTAATGCCTCTAAACCATCTCGGCACTCGATGATGTTCATACCCAATTGAGAAAGGGTGTCACGTACTTGGTTTCTTGCTGTCGAAGAGTCGTCTACGATAAGAACGTTACGTCCAACCATCGACTGCGATAAGTCGTGATCTAAGATATCTTCTGAGATAGTGACATCATAATGAACGATTTCCGCCAACACTTTCTCAACGTCAATAATCTCAACGATTTGAGAAGTATCACCATCTTTCACTTGGGTGATAGCTGTGAGGTAGTTGGAACGTCCAGAAGTCGATGGCGGCGGCTGAATTTCAGTCCATGCGGTATTGATGATGTTACGTACCGGACCAACAAGGAAACCCTGCACCGAACGGTTATATTCCGTCACGATCAAGTTTTCTTCTT
>NZ_JAWOUO010000809.1:0-600 GCF_033339435.1 Vibrio sp. 378 | reverse complement strand
CATCGTAGATAAAGACACATACTCAGTAGTTAAAGAAAAAGTGCCAGAAGGTAAGACAACGTGTGGTCTATGTTCTCGTCTACGTCGTGGTACGCTTTATTCATTTGCTGAGAAAATCGGCGCAACAAAACTTGCACTTGGTCATCATATGGATGACATCGTAGAAACGATGTTCTTGAACATGTTCCATGGTTCTCGTTTGAAGGCAATGCCACCAAAGCTACGCTCTGATGATGGTCGTAACGTGGTTATTCGTCCGCTGACTTACTGCCGCGAAAAAGACCTGATCAAATACGCAGAGCACAAAGATTTCCCAATTATTCCTTGTAACCTATGTGGTTCTCAAGAGAACTTGCAGCGCCAAGCAATCAAAGCAATGCTGATTGATTGGGATAAGAAGACGCCAGGACGCGTAGAAGCGATTTTCAAATCAATCCAAAACGTGAGCCCAAGCCAATTGGCAGACCGTGAGTTGTTTGATTTTGTAAACTTGCCGCTAGATCGTGACGGTAGTCGCGAAGAGTATGAGTTTAGTGAAGCAGTCGTTTCTTCAACTAACATCGATGAATCTCTATTCATCGATGTAACGAACATCTAGTA
>NZ_JAWOUO010000808.1:0-600 GCF_033339435.1 Vibrio sp. 378 | reverse complement strand
CTAGCGAACTATCTAGTTCCGCTTTCACAGCATCCAGTTCAATCACTACGATGTTGCCTTCAAGGTCTTTCGACTGACCGTAGACAGGTTTGCCATCTACTGGCTTCGCCATTGCAAAGACGGTAGTTGCTAGTGGTGAACGACGGTCAACGGTCTCTTGCTCACCAAATGTTAGGTTGTTTTCCGCAAGAACAGTAGTATTGCCTTCATTCAGAGCAGCTACCACTTTTGTACCTAGCTCTAGAGCACCTTGCTCACCTTTAACGCGAGATAGTTCCGCCACAACTTGATCTTTCACTTCAGCTAATGGAAGCACTGTTTCGTCACGAGAATCTTCAACACGAACAACAATAATGTGCTCAGGCGCAACTTCAATCGCTTCAGAGTTCAGACCGTCTTCTTTCACTTCTGGGCTCAGTAGTGCTTGCATAACGGCTTGGTTACGTAGAACCTCAGGTGCATCAACTTGAGAGATGAAGTCTGTTGTCTTCACTTCTTGGTTAATAGCTTTAGAAGCATCGTCTAGTGAATCAGGGTACTCAAAAGCAACACGCTCAAGCTCATTTTGTAACTCGTAGAATTGATCCACCGCTTTTTGGT
>NZ_JAWOUO010000807.1:0-601 GCF_033339435.1 Vibrio sp. 378 | reverse complement strand
CAAATTGATCTTTGCAGTATTGATCTTCGCTTTGGCTACGAGCACTTGCGCTTTCGCTTCTTTGTAAGCCGCTTCTGCTTCATCCAGATCTTGTTGACTGATCGATTTCTTGGTAATCAATGCGCGGTAACGTTTAACGGTTGCAAACGTCGATTCTTCAGAAGCTTGCGTACGAATCAGCTCCGCTTCTGCACTAAGCAAATCCGCTTGAAATGAAGAGTCATCAATTTGATACAACGACTGACCTTTTTCCACAACGCCACCTTCAACAAAGTTACGTTCTGAAATAATACCCGTTACCTGTGGGCGGACTTCCGCCTCTTTAAATGCACGGCTGCGGCCCGGCAACTCAACCGTCAAAGCTTGTCGAACAGGTTCAACCGTCAACACATTCACTTCGGTGGCGGGAGCGGCGCCACCACCTTGCTCAGTTCCTTCTTGGCTTGGTTGACATCCCGCCATAAACAGGCTCGATGCAATCAGCAGCGATAGCGTGGTTCTACGTCTCATGAAACATCTCTCTTATTTTGCAAGCCCTACAAATATCCAATTCAATGCGTTCTGAATGGCTCGATTATGATTAGTGGATATGCATCTATCC
>NZ_JAWOUO010000806.1:0-601 GCF_033339435.1 Vibrio sp. 378 | reverse complement strand
GGGCGTTTTTGGTCGCCTCTTCGATCATGTCTGGTTTGATGTCATTAAGTTTCGTAAAACTGTATTCGATTCGGTTTGCATAAGGATCTTGATTAAGAATCACGCCTTGTTTCCCAAGTTCACCAATCTCATTAATCGCCGCACGAACCACATTGATATTTTGGCTGTAAACCGTGACCGTTCGGGATGCTAAATAACGATACTCAATATCTTGCTCACCACCATATTGCTGCGCTTTACGGTCTATCACTGAAGGCGAAGACAGCGAGATGTTTTTGTCAGTTAAGCCTTTTGCGGTTAAAAAATCGAGAATCAAACGCGTTTGTTGGTCTATGTCATCAAACATCGCGCCCATATCATTGCTGGCTACCGTAAATTGGATTGGCCAAATGACGGTATCTGCCGGGTATTCTCGCTCAGACAATCCCTTCACCGTTACCACTCGCTAATAGGCTTTGTATTTGACTGCTGTTTGCTGAATAAAAAAGCCCAATACTCCTAAACCAATTATCAGACACAGCCCGAGCCATATTGACGCTTTATTGGAAATCTTCTCCATTCATCCTCCTAATTTCGCCAAAAGTAACAATTCGTAGTATCG
>NZ_JAWOUO010000805.1:0-601 GCF_033339435.1 Vibrio sp. 378 | reverse complement strand
CACGCCAAGTTAAAGCGCCACCAACCATTAATCCTGCCACTGAGTAGCTAAACAACTCCGCCATACTGGTCGGTTGAAACAGCGTCATTGACGTGGTTTGCCAGAACTGTCGAATCGACATCCCTAGCCAAATGGCCGCTAATGCAAAGCCAAGACATGCGACCGCTAATCGGTGTACACGCAGCGTATTCCAGCGTCTAACGACCGCAGCAATGAGAATGCACGCTGGCAGAAGCCAACCTAAACTCAGCATGTTGAACACAGGCATGGCTTGTGCCGATACGTTGTTGGTGATGAGTGGCGATTCAACGCTGTTCAGCCATACCGTCAATAGCGCGAATACGCCCCACAATAAGTAGCTGTAGGCTTGATAAACAAGGGTGAGCTGCTGAGCAAATTGGCTGCGATAACTGTAAACCAAGCCCATAACCAGAGCTTGGTTGGCAAAGACCACGGCACTTGTGAAATCGATGTGCCCCAAATAGCCGTATTGTCCCGTTAACCAGTAGTTGGTTTGGGTGAACAACGCCATTAAGAACACATGCAAAAACGCCCCTTCGAACCAGTTGGTCAGGTCGGAATCTTGTTTCGCTAGCACGCT
>NZ_JAWOUO010000804.1:0-602 GCF_033339435.1 Vibrio sp. 378 | reverse complement strand
CTTCACCTCCAAACTAGATACTGTATATAAAAACAGTATTGTTTATAATTTCCTCCTAGTCAATATTCGTGCTCCTTCGTTTACGGGAATTACATCAGCCCTAAGCCTGTGTAGTGCTCAGGATATTTATGGATGATTTGTTTTAGATAATTTTGATGCTCACGCAGCGCGTTGACACATTCTCTGGACAACAATCCTTGATACACCCATTTCTCCAACTCAAGCAAGGCGTAAGGTATCGACCAAGCTTGGCGATATGGGTGATGAGTCGTAAGCACATCGAATGCGTTAGCCACCGCAACGATTTGCGCTGCAATTGGGATCGCCTCTTTCTTCAAACCGTACGGATAACCAGAACCATTAAGGTTTTCGTATTGGTACGTAATCATCTGCAAAAACAGCGTCACGCTTGGGTGAACTGGATTACCAATACGCGCCACTATATCGTCTGCAGATTCGATACACTGCTCGATATGTTGAAGAAGAATCGCCTCCTGCTCTCTCGTGTAACGTGTTCTACTACAGGCTATTTCTATCGGCAGTTGAATATCGCTCAATGCATGAAACTGCGCAAACGTACCAATATGCTCAACCGTTTCGTC
>NZ_JAWOUO010000803.1:0-603 GCF_033339435.1 Vibrio sp. 378 | reverse complement strand
TATAGGACTAGCATATGCAATCGCATTCAACATAAGCAGATATAATGCGCATTGTAATAGTGGTTCCTGTGGACTTGCAATAACTAAGGCCAACCCAGTGCAAGCCATTGAGATTCCAGACAATCCAAGCCCATTAAACTTTTTTGCAATTCCTTCCCATACTGCTTTTATCTGCTGATTGTCACTGCTTCAACCCAGCAATGGTACCTCAGGTTGAAGCAATGTTTGGAACGGCTATACCAAGCCTTATCAACGATCTCGTGTATACGTCAGTGTAATAATTTATTTTTTCATGGAAATTTGAGGTGTAAAAACAGAACCTCATAACCAAAGGTTCGGCTTATTGAGCTGTTGTTTTATTTATGACTTCACAAACCAAGGTCTCTTTTCATATGGTCGCTTAGCTCTTCGGATGCCCGTACGTTTTGCTTTCTTGAGTACCGATGCCTCAACTCACCACCAAACAACACGCGAAATACTCTAGTATAAAAATTTATGGTTTGTACAACTAACTTAGAAAAACTTATTTCTGGCAAGGATAATTGTTTCGTATTTTGTTTTATTACTTTCATATTCATAAACCTCAACATAATTTGTACTTAA
>NZ_JAWOUO010000802.1:0-603 GCF_033339435.1 Vibrio sp. 378 | reverse complement strand
GAGTGCTACCACTTACACCTTGCCGGAGATGGAGAAAGAAAAGCCTCGCTTCAACGACTCGCTCAATCGTTAAACGTTTTATCTCGCGTGCATTTTCACGGAGTCGTATCCGATATCCCTCTCTTTCTCAGCGATATGGATATGTACGTGCAATCTTCCCACGTTGAAGGATTCGGGCTCGCCGCCGTAGAAGCGATGGCAGCAGGTTTGCCCGTACTCGCGTCCGATGTTCCGGGATTAGATGAGGTTACCGGCAGCTCAAAATATCTGTTCGAAGTCGGTGATAGCAATCGGCTTGCGCAAAAGGTTGCAGAGCTATGCGAAGACGCGGCTCTTTACAATTCGGCAAGTCATTATTCCGTCAACCGAGCCAAACTCTACACCATCGACAAATTTCGAGAGGGCTATTATGGAATCTACCAACAGCTCTGTACCGATAAGTAATACCGTTCCACTCCTTGCAGCTATTGCTCTGGCACTGTTTTTTGTCCCAGTGAAATTCGCTGTAGGTGGCGTGGCACTTGCGCCTTCCGATATCGCAAGTTTGCTTTCTGTTGGCTTAATCGCCTTGATCATTTTAGAAGGAAGAGCAAAGCAACTGTT
>NZ_JAWOUO010000801.1:0-603 GCF_033339435.1 Vibrio sp. 378 | reverse complement strand
GAATCGCGCTTAATAGCGCTTGTTCCACATTTGAGGTGGTTTCCGAGACTCTACCAAGTACAGATAGGTGCTGAATCCAGCGAAGTAGAGTCAGGATGATCATAATGATCACCACCATGGTTACGATGAACAAATAGATCTGTGCCTGCTCGTGATAGGCGCCAATGCCAAGTGCGATGATGCCTACCAAACTAAACAAGAATGAGCCAAGAAAAGTCGCCAGAGCATTTTGCGTTGTGCTGTCTTCCATCAATAGCTTGGTAGCTCTAGGAGTGACCCCTGCACTGGCCGCGCTGTACGCTGAAACCATAATGTTGAGTGAAAACGTCGTCACCGCCAGCATCGACGTCGCGAGAATATTCAATATGTTATTCAGCAGCTCATTACTGACATTGATGGTGGGAGGCAGGGTAATAAATTTATTTAAAACAATAGAGATCAGGGCGGTTACAACAGCAAGTAAGGCGAAAAGTGATGTACGAACCCACAGTTTGCGTGTCATTTGTTTAAGCAGCCACTGCCATTTGGAGCCGGTCATTCTCATGTGCCTCTTATCTTTAGTGAGAAAGTCGATAGGAAATTCAAAACGTTATTCTTTGTTTA
>NZ_JAWOUO010000800.1:0-603 GCF_033339435.1 Vibrio sp. 378 | reverse complement strand
GGATTACTTGATTGAATGGCAAACTGACTGGGTGAAACGCTTCGGCATTGATGGTTATCGCGTCGACACGGTGAAACACGTCGAAGGTGAAGTTTGGAAGCGTCTAAAAGAGGAAGCATCGAACAGCCTAGAACAGTGGCGTAAAGAGAATGGCAAATCAGGTCAGCCGTTCTGGATGATGGGCGAAGTCTGGGGACACACCGCGTATCGCAGCCCTTATTTCGATGATGGTTTTGACGCGTTGATCAACTTCGATATGCAGAAGAAGCTCGACAAAGGCGCGGCGTGCTTTAGCCAAATGGCAGACACTTACCAAAGCTATGCGGACACTATCGCGAACGAGAAAGACTTCAACCCAGTCAGTTACATGTCTTCTCACGATACGGAGTTGTTCTTCTCACGTTTTAAAGATTACGGCATGCAACGTAACGCCGCGAACGCATTGCTCCTTAGCCCAGGAGCGGTTCAGGTTTATTATGGCGATGAAGTAGGCCGTAACATTGGCCCTTACGCGGATGATTTCCACCAAGGCACACGTTCAGACATGGTTTGGAAGCTATCTGATGACAAACAAGCTTTGCTGAAACACTGGCAAACCCTTGG
>NZ_JAWOUO010000799.1:0-603 GCF_033339435.1 Vibrio sp. 378 | reverse complement strand
ATTTCAGGTTCATCACCATGCTGAGGAACGTAAGAAACAAAGCCGATACTCACACTGAGATGTTCTGAAGCTTCCGAACTACCGTGCTCCATATCAAGCTGTCTAATCTGTTGATGAATGCGTTGAGCGACTTGCTCTGCGCCTTCTGTTGTCGTGTTTGGCAAGATAAAACCAAATTCTTCACCACCGTATCGAGCCACGCAGTCTGAAGAACGGTTGACCACTTGCTTGAAGACCGCCGCGACACGAATCAACGCCTCGTCGCCTTGTTGGTGTCCGTAACAGTCGTTGTAATCTTTAAAGAAGTCGATGTCGCACAACATGATAGTCAAAGGCAATTTTTCACGAATGTGGTGATACCAAAGTACATGAAGACGTTCATCAAATCGGCGTCTATTCGCCACTTGCGTCAAGCTGTCCATAAAGCTCAATTTCTCAAGTTCAAGGTTCGCTTGTTCAAGTTTTTGCTCGGCGAGATAACGCTCTGAAATATCACGCGCCATGATAAGAACGCCATTCGTACCCGATGCCTTGTCTTTAAACGGCGATTTCACCACATCAAACCACGTAATATGGCCATCACTACTCACGACCTTATCGATA
>NZ_JAWOUO010000798.1:0-604 GCF_033339435.1 Vibrio sp. 378 | reverse complement strand
TTGTGACCATAACTACCGTGGGATATGGAGATTTGGTTCCGCAAACTAACTTAGGTAAAGCGCTGGCATCTATAACCATGCTCTTGGGTTACTCGATTCTCGCGGTTCCGACAGGGATATTTACAGCTGAGCTACATCAAGAGATGCAATCCCACAAAGTACTGGTGAAGTGCCCTAATTGCTCTCAAGCTGGACATGACTCGGACGCTATCTACTGTAAACATTGTGGAAGCGAGTTGGCCGACCCGGACAAAAGAGTGGTTCGAGGTGAAGGTTAAAATAGAAGGTTAAAAAAAGAGCTCCTACTATATAGGAGCTCTTTTTACGAAGTTTTGTCGATTACGCTTTTTCAGAAAGGATAATACGAAGCGTACGACGCAGTGGCTCGGCAGCACCCCAAAGTAATTGGTCACCAACAGTGAACGCGTTTAGGAAGTCATCGCCCATTGCCATCTTGCGCAGACGACCAACAGGAACAGACATAGTGCCGGTGACCTTCGCTGGCGTTAGCTCTTGAGCCGTGATGTCACGATCGTTTGGAATCACCTTCACCCAGTCATTGTGAGTTGCAATGATTTCTTCGATTTCATCCATCGGCACATTT
>NZ_JAWOUO010000797.1:0-604 GCF_033339435.1 Vibrio sp. 378 | reverse complement strand
CCCTGTCTTTGAAATCGTTGCAGCAAGAGCACTCGTTTCTTTAGTGATCAGTTATTTAGATGTGAAACGAAAACGAATCTCTGTTTGGGGCAACAACAAACCACTACTCTTAGCGCGTGGCGCGGTGGGCACCTTCGCGCTGATGTGTGTTTACTATTCGGTGACCACGTTACCTTTGGCAGAAGCAACCATCTTCCAATACATTCATCCAGTATTTACGGCGCTGCTCGCTGTCATTTTTTTGAAAGAGCGAATTCAGCCCACAACCTTCATTTGTATTGCGCTATGTTTGCTCGGCGTCTACGTCATGGTTCGGCCAGAAACCGGCGTAGAATCTGCACAAACACTTCCAATGTTCAGTGTGATGATTGCTATTTTAGGTGCTTTTGGTAGCTCTATCGCTTATGTCATTGTAAGAAAACTCAGCCAAACCGAAGACAGCTCGGTGATCATTTTCTACTTCCCGCTTGTGGCGCTACCAACGTCCATCCTGTTTATGGGAGATAACTTTGTCATGCCAGATCTTTACCTGACGTGTATGTTGGTATTGGTCGGCGTGTTCACTCAAATTGGTCAACTTGGGCTGACTAAGGCGATGCAAACT
>NZ_JAWOUO010000796.1:0-604 GCF_033339435.1 Vibrio sp. 378 | reverse complement strand
CATTGGTATTGTGGCTGAGTTATCTCTGTCCAAATTTGACCAATCGATGGCGCAAGCGTGTTGATGTCGATGCCTAGCGCCAAGCTAAAGAAGCTCTTATCGCTGTTAGACTCGGTTAACACACCACGAATCGATTTAAGCGCATCGACGATCACTTTATTCTTCGACTCAACAACAAAGCCGCCTTTGATTGACGCTTGCTCACCGTTTAGCTTGTACTCCGCAAACGCCACCGATTGAGGCCAGTTTTCTGCAATTTGCGTAAACTCGTTATGACAAACTGGTGTGCGCATTTCCGTAATGTTTGGATCGACATTAAGACGAGTTAATTGACGAGCAAACATGTTGCCATCAACAGTGGTTAAACCTTTGATGATTTCACGATGGTCGATGTAGCCAAAAGAGTTGTTGTTTTTACCATACTGAGTTTGGATGGCTTCAGCACGACCGCTATCCGCTAATGATTGGGTTGGAGACTCAAGACCCAGCGCCATTTTCAACGGGTTAAGATCACCCAACTCCGCGATATCCACCGTCACGGTTAGCACGTTGTCGATAACCGCTACAACTAAGCCAATACCATCCTGCGGATCTACTGCATCCG
>NZ_JAWOUO010000795.1:0-604 GCF_033339435.1 Vibrio sp. 378 | reverse complement strand
AAGCCATGAAGCTTAGCTTACTAATCACTGTGTCCGCCGCTTTGGCGGGCATAGTTTGGTTTTCCGTCAATGTCGACGAGCGCGATCAATTAACGCAGCTTTCTTCGGAGTTGCAGGATAAATCAATCACATTGGTTGATAGTGATTCGACGCCACCCCAGCGCCAAAGCAGTACACAAAAGTCCAAGTCAAAATCAGACAACATGCCCACTGAGACTCAAGATCTTGCAGAGCGACTAAACCGCTCTAAAGGTCGAGCATTGAAAGCAGAAATCGAGACGTTTTGGCACACCTGTATGTCCGAGCTTAATTGCGAATTCAAACTTAATGAACTAGCTATAGATTTGTCTGCAGAGCGTTTTAATTTGTTAGCGAACTACCATCAACTCGATGGTCTTTGGCAGCAAAGCGTTGGCAATTTGTTGTTTGATGAGCAGCAACCGCTCGCCTCTCGTGTCGAACGATTAAAATCCGAAGCGAGAAAGATTTGGGGAGAGCTCGCCGAGGTGATTTTCGCCGATGAGTTCGCACTTTATGATTTCAGCTTACAAGCCGAGCAACTTGATGCCGTATCGGCTCAAGATTACGTGAAAGCATTCGAGGA
>NZ_JAWOUO010000794.1:0-605 GCF_033339435.1 Vibrio sp. 378 | reverse complement strand
ATACTGTCGAATCTGCAATCGTCTCAGTGAGCGAGCTTAAGTTTGCCATCTCTTGACGAAGCGTGTTTGAGCTATCAATCACCTGTGACACGGTCGCTTGGATTTTAGAAACAAACTCGTTAAATGCCTTGGCCAGCTGACCAATTTCATCTTGCGTATTAATTTGGATTCGTTGGCTAAGATCACCATCACCTGAAGCGATTTGCGCCACTGCGTCTTTGATGTCGTTTAATGGTTTAAGTACTGTGCGTAGCAGCAGGAACACCATGCCAAGTGCCGCTAAGATCACAACGATGATACCCATTTCTAAAATCGATTCTGCTCGTGCAGTCGCCGCAGAAATGTCTGACTTCAACTCACCTTGCTTATCTTCGATAGCACTTTTCACGACATTGAGCTGGGCGCGAACATCAACAAATTGTTCCTCAAACGTGTTCTTGTGCTCATTGTAGTAGCTTAGCCATTGAGATTGAGGCTTGCTCAACATCACTTCGTAACTTTGTAGCCACTTTTGACCTAAAGTCACCAGTTTTTGCACATCAGCACCGTGTGATGCAGGCATCACTCCCGCACGCGATAGCTCAATCACTTTTTCCATACGCGGC
>NZ_JAWOUO010000793.1:0-605 GCF_033339435.1 Vibrio sp. 378 | reverse complement strand
AAAACGCCCCTCCTATCTCTAGGAAGGGCGTTTTTCTTTTATTCAAAATACCTAGGTAGATTACCTTACACGCACGTAAGTCGTTTGAACTAAGGTGCCTAGCACCACTTCGCTCTTGATCACTTTAAAATTGAGTGGTTGTTCCAAATCACCAAACAAAGGTGCGCCGCCGCCGAGTAGGATAGGGAAGCGAGTGATCACCATTTCATCGATAAGATCTTCTTTGAGGAAGTTTTGAATCGTCACGCCGCCGTCGATGTAAAGCTCGTTAAAGCCTTTTGTATTTAGGTCAGCAAGTACATCTTTTAGATCGCCTTTTACTAAAAAGACTTTGTCTTCGTAGCCTTGTGGAACTTCTGTCATGGTATTGCTGAGTACGAACACGGGCTTGCTATACGGCCAATTGCAACCAAAACTCAGTACGACATCTAATGTATTACGACCCATTACCAAGCCATCTATACGCTCCATTAGTGGGACGAAGCCAGTATCAATGCTGTCTGGATTTGGTACGGATTGTAGCCAGTCGAGTTTGCCTTGTTTATCTGCGATGTAACCGTCCAGACTGGTTGCAATAAATACGATATTTGCCATTAGTACCTCAT
>NZ_JAWOUO010000792.1:0-605 GCF_033339435.1 Vibrio sp. 378 | reverse complement strand
TTCACTAAGCTGTTCATGCGGTTAAGCTGCTCCGTCATCACCCCATGCGCTTTAGTCCACATCGGGCCGACGATCATATCTGGGTCTTCCGTCATCTCCAGATAACCTTGTAGTACGGTCATCGGAGTGCGTAGCTCATGAGAAACGTTAGCGAAGAAGTTACGACGCATTCCTTCGAGTTGCTTAAGTTGGCTCACGTCACGCACCACCATCAGGTGTTCACCTTCCGTGTAAGGCACGATACGCAGTTCTAACATACGTTCGACATTCAACGGCGAGCGCATTTCTAGCGGTTCGGAGAAATCTTTTTTATTGAGGTACTTGATGAAATCTGGAGTTCGAATCAGGTTCGAGATAGGTTGACCGGAATCTTCTGGCCAATGGAAGCCTAACAGGTGTTGAGCTAATCGGTTACACCAAACAATGTTGCCTTCCGCGCGAAATACTACGACGGCATCGGGCAATGATTCGGCACCGTTTCTAAAGCGACGGATCAGATTGGTGAGCTCTTTGCGTTTACGACGTTGACGCTGTTGCAAACGATAGAGACCGTTAACGAGAGACTCCCAGTTACCACTGCCAGACGGCGGAGTCAGACGTTTTTC
>NZ_JAWOUO010000791.1:0-607 GCF_033339435.1 Vibrio sp. 378 | reverse complement strand
GCTGTATCAGAAAAGGCGTTTGGTGGTTTTCTTGCTCTACGTTATGAGCTCGACAAGCTTGGGTATTTCAACTCATCGTTCTTTGAAACAATCCATTTTACTGGCCCACCGACCGATCAGTTGATTCTCGATGTGATCGACGACCAAATTGATGTTGCAATTGTTCCTGCTTGTACGCTGGAAAACATGGCGGCCGAAGGCAAGATAGAGCTGCATAATTTGAGAGTGCTCAACGAAAGAAGGCCTGCTGATTCGGTTTGCGCAGTTAGTACTCCTCTGTACCCAAATTGGACCATGGCCATGACGGAGCGTGCTCCGGTAGATGTTGGGCAAAAGGTCGCACAAACCCTGTTTGCAATGCCTGCAGATCATTCAGCCGCTATTGCTGCCAACAATGTGGGTTGGACGCTACCTGCGCCTAGCGTTAACGTAGATAAAGTCTACAAGCATTTGGACTTACATCCCTTACAGAAACCTTGGGCGCAAAAGGTTCAAGAGTGGCTACATAAAAACCAAGCAGTCGCTATCGCAGCGCTGCTAACATTGGTGTTACTGACTATCTATCACTTTTGGCTAGAGTGGACGTTCAAACGTAGTAGAGAAAAGT
>NZ_JAWOUO010000790.1:0-607 GCF_033339435.1 Vibrio sp. 378 | reverse complement strand
TCGCCCACTTTATTTTTTCTTCATCATCATCTTTTAACCATGAAATGATCTCAGTTTTATTAAGTGATAAATTCCATTTTCTTACAATCTTTATCTCTAGTTCAATATAATTGCACTTGCTTTTTTTTACCTCTTTTATATATAATCTTACCCGTTTTGCTCTTTCTTTAAAACTGTTTTCATTTGGATTTGATGATAGTTTTCCTAATGGTTTTTTTTGAATGTAAAACCATGAAAAATTACAAAATCTTTCATTTTTATGCATTTCATTATTTATGTATAAAATTGAATTATACTTTTCTTCTATTTTCCCGACAATCCTTTTGCAATCTTCAAATGAATATGATTTAAGAGCAGCATTTATTATATTTTCATTTTCTTTAATACTTAATGATTCTTTCCATACTGCTCTAATATCATGTGTTGATAGCTGACGAGCATAGAATCTTCCCATAGTTTCATCTTCAATTTTGACATTGTAATTTCTCATAATTAAACCCTCTGAAATGTTAATGTATAGCAACTAGTATCTTATATTTACTACAATGTAGTTTCAATCTATTTGGAACTGTACCTATAAAACTACAATGTAGTTTTACCCAGGAAT
>NZ_JAWOUO010000789.1:0-607 GCF_033339435.1 Vibrio sp. 378 | reverse complement strand
ATGCGAAAGAACTGAACATCGCATACCATGACCGAGTTGAGCTTATCAAACACCACCAAGTGGTCGAAATGCTTGAGAAGCGAGTGAATGAACTGCAAAAAGAACTGGCGAAATTTGAGCAAGTTAAGAAGTTCAAACTGCTACCAAGAGCTTTCTCGATGGATGATGGAGAGTTAACTCCAACGCAAAAACTGCGTCGTAAAGCGATTAACGATAAATACCAAGACGAAATCGAAGAAATGTACAACGAAAAGTCAGATAAAAAGTAACAAGCACTGACTTAGATTTCAGATTGATGAAAAGATCCCCAGCCATACCTTTTGGTATCGTTGGGGATTTTTGTATGTGCAGCAGTTCGGCTTGATGATGCAGATAACGGGTGAATTTCTGATGTTTGGGTAAAACTAAGTGAAATTATGTTCTTTTTTTTGTCGTTATGTTTTTTGATCGTGCTGCATATTTGCGCTTAGTTGGCTTCTATTCCTGTTATCGTTCTGCTTTCTAGTGTCTTGTTTAAAAACTAGACATATCTCTCATTAGACCCGTTGCTAATAAACCGTTACATTTGTTGATGAACCTTGCGGGATGTTATGACGAACGCAAGACA
>NZ_JAWOUO010000788.1:0-607 GCF_033339435.1 Vibrio sp. 378 | reverse complement strand
TTATAAGAATTGCCGTTTTGCTCGATGATGTCTTCTGCTGGAATAATGGTCGTGAAGTTAGGATCGCGCGTTTCTACCCAAACGTACATCACGCCTTCTTCCGTGTTGTGTGCTGGGTCTACTGCCGCGCCGTATTCAGGCACACCATTTTGGTTGTGGTCGCGGTTGGATAGCCACCAATCGTGGTATGCCACCAACTTCGGATACATTTCATCAATGAATTTTTGCGCGTCTTCTGGGCGATCAAACTGGTTCACGAGAGCGTGATACACCTCCATCACAGACCATGCCGCCAACGAAGGTTTCGTATTGCGTTCGTTCCAGTTTTCAGAGCCAGCACCACCACGACTAACAGGTTTGGTGTACGTCAATACATCCAGCAAGTAGCCTTTGTCTTGCGGACGAATCTTGTCATCAGCTTGAACTTGCTCTTGGAATACCGTGCGAATGTTGTCCATCGCAACATCTGGGTTGAAATGCGCCATCGCGTACGCTTGTTTCCACGAATCCCACGGCCACGTTAAGTTACCAGAGAACCAACGCGCAGTGACCGATGGCGTGACTGTCGCTTGTTCAATGTCGCCCGCCGCAGAGCGCCAGTTACCGT
>NZ_JAWOUO010000787.1:0-607 GCF_033339435.1 Vibrio sp. 378 | reverse complement strand
TTCAAACACCGACATAAGCATGATATTGATGATGCCAAGCGTCATAGCCAACACGAACACCACCAGCATGACTTGGTTGGAAATATCCATCGAGCTCATCATTGTCGAAAGCAGGGGTTGAATTTCTAGCCATGTTCTTACCGTTCACGGCTTTCCTGAACCATCGTCGATCAAGGTTCGGGTAAACGACACCGTATTTTGCAACACGTCGTCATCATTGGCGTTGAGCAAAATGGCGATTTCATGCGCCCCTGCTATCCCTGCAATTTTCTCTAGGTCAGCTTTACGGACGTACACGTTGCCGTCATCAAAGGTCGTGGACGGTGTTTTGAAGATGCCTTTCACTCTAAACGCAGCGCCAGAGACATCCCCATTGATATCGGAAAGCGTCAGAATGACTTTTGAACCGACCCGTAGCTTCAATCTTTTCGCCGTCTTTTGCGATACAAGAATGGGATTCCGGCCCTCTTCATCCAACCAATAACCATCGATGATATGCTCAGAAAGCGGCGTTATCTTCTGCTCTTGTTCAAGATGAATACCATTAATACGAATACCGCGAGAACTTCGAGCAGAAGCTATCATGCCATCGGCGAGAAACCGCTCC
>NZ_JAWOUO010000786.1:0-607 GCF_033339435.1 Vibrio sp. 378 | reverse complement strand
CTGACGAATACTGCTACCCGCCGTGATATTCAAGCGACCAGTAATCGGCTCACCTTGACTACGTGCTGATGGCAACGAGTGCGACTCAAGCGAGTAACTTCGACCATCACTGCCAAGGAAGACCGCCGGCTGACTGCTCTTACCGCGCGCATGCGCCAAGTATTTATCGCCTGATTTGTAGTTCAAGCTTTCCGCATCAACATCGTGTCCTTTCGCATGACGAACCCAACCTTTTTCAGACAGTACAACGGTAATTGGTTCACTTGGTACTAGGTCACGCTCAGTCAGTGCTTTTGCTTCAGCACGTTCAACTAAAGGAGAACGACGGTCATCGCCGTATTTCTCTGCGTCGGCTTTAATTTCTTTCTTAAGCAGTGTGTTCAGACGACGCTCAGAACCAAGCAGCTGCTCTAGCTTCTCACGCTCTTTCTCGAGTTCGTCTTGTTCACCACGGATCTTCATCTCTTCTAGCTTCGCTAGATGACGAAGTTTGGTATCCAGAATCGCATCGGCTTGAATATCGGTAATACCAAAGCGTTCCATCAGCACCGCTTTTGGATCGTCTTCGGTACGAATGATCTCAATCACTTCATCTAGGTTGAGGTAA
>NZ_JAWOUO010000785.1:0-607 GCF_033339435.1 Vibrio sp. 378 | reverse complement strand
ACCATCGCTTGTTCGATCAATCGTCTGCACAA
Source organism: Vibrio sp. 378 (assembly GCF_033339435.1). Lineage (NCBI taxonomy): Bacteria > Pseudomonadati > Pseudomonadota > Gammaproteobacteria > Vibrionales > Vibrionaceae > Vibrio > Vibrio sp. 378. The sequence goes on along the minus strand of NZ_JAWOUO010000785.1, from coordinate 575 downwards.
TCCTCCCGCGTTTATCTCTGGCGGACAAATTCTGTTCCAAGGTAAGGACATCTTACGTTTGTCCGATAAGGAGCTAGGAGCGCTGCGTTGGAGCGAAATCGCCATGGTATTCCAAAGTGCCATGAACTCGCTTAATCCGGTACTGACCATTCAAGAGCAGTTTGCAGACGTCCTACGTCATCATCAAGGACTCAGCAACGAGCAAGCCAAAGATCGCGCCGAAAAACTGCTCGATTTGGTGAACATCCCTCGAGATCGACTGGGTGAATATCCGCACCAGTTCTCTGGGGGAATGCGCCAAAGGCTGGTTATTGCCATCGCGCTGTCTTTAAACCCTAAGCTCATCATTATGGATGAACCAACGACAGCGCTTGATGTGGTGGTGCAGCGAGAGATCCTGCAACAAATTTATCAGCTGAGAGAAGAATTTGGTTTCTCAGTTCTTTTCATCACCCACGATTTAGCCTTGATGAGCCAATTGTGCGACCGCATCGCCATCATGCGCCATGGTGAGATCGTAGAGGTCAATCACGCTTACGAGATCCGCAATCACCCACAACACCCTTACACGCAAA
>NZ_JAWOUO010000784.1:0-608 GCF_033339435.1 Vibrio sp. 378 | reverse complement strand
ATTGGTTTTAGCATAGGCGCCAGTTTAGTGGCGATAGCGTCAATGTCTTCACCTTGTTCGCCGACTAAAATCATGCTGGTTGAACCAACGGGTTGGACGATACCTGTCATACCTTCTTTTTCAAAATCTGCCGTTTGTTGGCTAGAAATTCCCGTAATAAAGAGCGTTACTTTGCCCTTTACACCCTGAAAAACCATGTGTAAAGCATTAGCTTCACCAAATCCACAGTGGTTTAGGTAGTAAACGTGGTACGGGAAGTTGTCACTAAACTGATAATGAAATGGCGACATCTTCGCATTGATCTGGGAACTCGGCACGTTTTCATCTAAATGGCGTACAAATGCCTCTTCATGAATGACATGTTTAATAGCTGTATCTGCGAGACTGGCTTGCGCAGGAGGCACCAGAATGTTACCCCAGTTGATTTGCCCCACCAGTAAACCTGCGGTAAAGGCAACAGAAGCTGCAAGCGCCATAGCTTTGCGGACAAAGTTGGGTTTGACGACTTTTTCGTCAAGCGCGCTAGAGGTTTGGCTAAACAAGATTTTATCAGCAAGATCCTCTGGCACATCCACATTCATGGCCTGCTTAATTTTCGCGTCGAGATC
>NZ_JAWOUO010000783.1:0-608 GCF_033339435.1 Vibrio sp. 378 | reverse complement strand
TGTTCTGGCGCAAAACTTTTAAGCTTTTTTGAATGAGAGCCTCAGTTCCTGAACCGATGTTTGCCGTTGCTTCATCCAAAATTAAGATTTTTGGTTTCGCTACTAACACTCGGGCTAACGCAAGTAATTGCTTTTGACCTGCCGAAAGGTTGGTTTCACCTTGGCCGAGTTGAGTGTCTAAGCCGTTTGGATAGCGGTGAATTTGCTCTGACAAACCTACCTTATCTAACGCATCCCATATCTGCTCATCGCTCACTGCTCGGCTAAGAGAAATGTTCTCACGTACAGAGGCTGGGAGAATGTGCGGATCTTGTTGAACCATTGCTACGTCTTTGCGAAGTACGTCTTTACCCAATGTATTAAGTGGCCGCCCATCAATCAATAACTCGCCCACATTGGTTGGATAAAAGCCCATGAGCAAAGATGCTAACGTGCTCTTGCCGCTGCCAGTATGGCCGACCAGCGCGATAAAATCTTGATGAGCCGCTTTCAAGGATATGTCTTTTAATACATCTTGCTTACCATCATAACTGAACGTCAGATTACTTAGCTCAATCGAGCCCGTTTTAAGTGGTTTATGATCGTCACCGTAAGTTTGTGGCTTCGCA
>NZ_JAWOUO010000782.1:0-608 GCF_033339435.1 Vibrio sp. 378 | reverse complement strand
CAAGACACTATTACATGGTTCCTATTTGCTATGGGTGTTGGCCAACTGTTTGCTGGCCCCTTGGCAGATAAACTCGGACGTCGAACTGTTGCATTGGGCGGCATCACTATCTACGCAATGAGCGCTTTATTGGCGTGGAGTGCTCAAAATATTGAGTGGATGTTGATGTCTCGTTTGCTACAAGGCTTAGGTGCGTGTGCGACATCGGTAGCAGCCTTTGCAACAGTTCGCGATATTTTCGGCCCAGAGAAAAGCGGCAAGATGATCAGCTACCTTAATGGTGCGATCTGCTTTATTCCGGCACTGGCACCAATCTTAGGTAGCTGGTTAACACAGCAATTCGATTGGCGTGCAAACTTCAGTTTTATGGCTGGTTTTGCGGTTGTCTCAGGAACGTTGATGTTTTTGATGATGAAGGAAACCAACCCTGCAACCGAGAAACAAGCGGTATTCAAAGTAAGTCGTTACTGGTCGGTACTGAGCACGCCATCTTTCATTTTCCACGCGTCACTATGTTTGATGGCCATGGCGGTTATCTTAGCTTACGTGACGTCAGCACCGTCGGTATTGATGACAGGCATGGGCCTTTCAATGAATGAGTTCACATT
>NZ_JAWOUO010000781.1:0-609 GCF_033339435.1 Vibrio sp. 378 | reverse complement strand
GCATTGCGAATCCCGCTTGAGCAGTTTGTTAGCTTAAATTTCAACACCTTAGATTAACCAAACCTGAGATTAACCTGATTTGAAAAGCCGGAAAACCACTTGAGTTTTGAAACCCGCATTGACTCAAACTTTGTGGCCTTTCATGCGATTTGAAAACCCGAAAATTTTGATAGATCACTTTCGGGAAACTCAAAGCGAAAGCAAAACTTCCAAAGCGACTTTGAGCAAAACTAGCTAACCTCACGCAGTCCCAAAACTCAATTGAGGCAACAGCTCAAAACTCGCATTGACAAACAATGCTGATTTGCCGAAAAACCTGAACGAATGGCCAAAGGAAGAAAGAAAAGACCACAACCAATTGATTTTAATTGTTTTAAGCTAACGCCCTGTTAAGTAGTGAGGCACGCTATACAAATGCTTCTGCACTACTCCGTAAACACAAAACTCACCGCAAACCAAAACTGCCACGCGTGCCGAATCTGCTTGAACAGTTTGTTATGTTTAAAGCCAAACAAGCCCACTGTATGGTTTGATTTTAAGTGCCTCAAGCCGACTTTTTAACGAACCAACATGGATTTCCAATTTGTGACCATCGGGGTCCAAAAGATA
>NZ_JAWOUO010000780.1:0-609 GCF_033339435.1 Vibrio sp. 378 | reverse complement strand
GCGTGTTTGATGAGTTTACTGAAGGTCGCACTCAAGAAGAGTGGCTTCAATGGATGTACGCTCAGACCGTTAAACAAAACAACGATCCAAACTTGCCGTCTTACGATGAGATGAGAAAGCAGGGTATCTACAAGAAGCAATTCGACCGTCCATATGTGGCGTTTGAAGACTTCAGTCGTGACCCAGAAGCGAATCCATTGCCTTCGCCATCAGGTAAGATTGAGATCTACTCAGAGACCCTCGCGAAGATCAACGAAGAATGGGAACTGGACGAAGATGAATCCATCACACCGTTGCCAGAATATGTTTCGACATTCAACGGCTGGGATTCGCCAGATCGTAAAGAGTTCCCACTTCAGCTAACGGGCTTCCACTACAAATCGCGCGCGCACTCTACGTACGGCAACGTGGACATCCTAAAAGCAGCGGCACCACAAGAGCTTTGGATCAACCCAGTCGATGCCGCTTCTCGCAACATTGATAACGGCGATTTGGTGAGCGTTCGTAGCAAGTTCGGCGAAATGAACGTTCGCGTAAAAGTGACCCCACGCATCATGCCGCATGTGGTTGGCTTAGGTGAGGGTGCATGGTACGCACCAAACGCAAAAG
>NZ_JAWOUO010000779.1:0-609 GCF_033339435.1 Vibrio sp. 378 | reverse complement strand
CTATCACCCATCAAATACAATGTCGGTATGGGTAACTCTCTGTCTTTGAAGTACTTCATCAATGGGTTTACATCCGCGGCAAGAATAAACCAGCGTTTAAACTCTTTTTGGCACAGCTTCTTTGCTTCTCGAATAAACAAATGCCTTGATTCACGCTGACTTCGTTGAGGCATCACAATGTAGGCAAACAGCTTATACAACCACATATAAGGCAAGATATGTTTACAGAAGTTACCCAACTTAACCAAAATCTGCGAACGCGTATTCAAGCGTGTCACCGCACCGCCTAAAACCATCGAACGAACTCTTTCAGAAGACAACTCCGCTAAATTTCGAACAATGATCGTACCCAACGACATGCCAACAAAGTGCGCCGACTGGATTTTTAGGTGATCCAGCACTTTTAATATATCTTGCGTCACTTCCGTGAAGGTGTAACGACTAGTTATCAACTCTTTCAAAAGCTGATTGGATTTTCCATGTCCTCGTAAGTCGATCAGCAACAAATTAAAGTGCTGCTTATATGCTTTAATTTGTTTAAACCATATCGACGAACTGCCCCCAGCACCATGCACGAAAACAACCCACTCATTACTAGTAGTATGCAGA
>NZ_JAWOUO010000778.1:0-609 GCF_033339435.1 Vibrio sp. 378 | reverse complement strand
CCGCTCGGCTATTTTATTAACTTGTGCTTTATCTGCCACCTATCCCCTCTCTTCTTTCGCCGCAAGTCAGCAAGAGCTCAAAGGCGTTTCCAGCGAAATCAATCGCCAAAAGAAGGCGCTAACCTCGCAAGAGAAACAGCTTAACGAGCTGCAAAAATCGCTCAAAGACCAAGAGCTTGGCATTTCTAAGCTGGAGCGAGAAATCAAGCAAACCAAAGCCGACCTTGCTCAAGCAGACAAAAACATCAACAAACTGGAAGAGAAAATCTCCCTCCAAGAAGCCCAGCGCCAAGCACAAGAGGAAGAGCTCAAGCAGTTGCTGCAAACGTATTACGTGACCGAGCGAGCGAAAGCGAATGGGCACTTATTGAATCAAGGTGTAGAAGAAGACCGCATTAGCCAATACTTTCAGCACTTAGCCAAGGCTCGTGCCGAAGTGATTGATGCCATCACCAAAACCACTCAAGAGTTGGCGCACAACAAAAACCAACTTGAGCTAGAGAAAGTGCAGATCGAAACCCTGCTCAAGCAGCAATCAGAAAAGCGTACCGCACTGGCCAGTACGCAGTCGAATCGTAAGCAAACGCTGAACAAAATTCAGAGCAGCAT
>NZ_JAWOUO010000777.1:0-610 GCF_033339435.1 Vibrio sp. 378 | reverse complement strand
AATTTCAATGAAAATCCATACCATTCTCACTTAATGAACTCTAGCTCAGAATTAACATTGAATTTAAGATTTAAATAATGAGCTCAACATGTTTGGTGTACGGTGGATTTTATTGGAATAATTGCACTTATTTATTAAATACGTCATACAATAAAGCCACCTAATTTGGTGACTTTATTTTTATATATCATCAAGTTATTTTCATTGTTATTTACGCAAATAAATATTTTGCGTGAAAGTTTAAATGATTGTCTATAAAGCTCGATATAAAGTAATAACTGTGGTCGTAGCCAGATTGCATTCTCAGATTCAATTCTGAACCGTGTTGTTTTGCTGCGGCTAATAAGACTTCCGGTTTGAGTTGCTCACTCAAGAAACCGTCCGCATCGCCTTGATCAACCAAAATTGGTAAGGGTGATTTTTCTTTCTTCAAAAGCTCATTTGCATCGTATTGCTTCCAACTTTCGATATCAGTGCCCAAGTATGCGGTGAATGCTTTTTGTCCCCACGGACACTGCATTGGGTTGCTGATTGGGCTAAATGCTGAAATCGAGCGGTATAGTGTCGGATTCTTCAGGCCAATGGTGAGCGCACCGTGTCCGCCCATGCT
>NZ_JAWOUO010000776.1:0-610 GCF_033339435.1 Vibrio sp. 378 | reverse complement strand
GCTGCCAAGGGTGTAATCGCGACTGAGTTGACTGAAAACGATCATGACGCCTCCTTAATGTTTAGCCAGTAACGCTTTGGCAGTTTGCGTTTCTAAGTGAGTGCTATCGAAACTTTCCATTTTCGCCAACCATTTCTGCGCTTGCTCCATGTCCTCTGCACGCAGCGCTGCTTCAATGGCGTAAAGGTAAACCCAAGCCGTTGCCGCGAACGGTTGTTGATTGAAGCTCGGTTCATCAAGCAGAGTCAGGTACAGCTCGTACCCACGCTCAAAGTGATTAAACATATCCGGAAGCGAAGTGTAAGTAGTGGCCGCCATCGCAGTAGCCAATTGATATTCTGGTAGCCCTTGTAAACGCTGCTGCTCTTGAATCGGCATAGGTTGATTTGCCATTAAATCCAAACCTTTCTGAATGGTGGCAAGCCCGCGATCAGTGAACTTCATCTTGTTCAATGGCATAAACGCATCGCGCCCTTGCAAGGTTTCACTGCTGCCAAGGTAAACCAATGTCACAGGCGTAGCGCCTTGCTTTTGAACTAATTGTGAAAGCTCGTCATGTACAGTATCCACCAAACCCGTGTCGCCCTGTGCGGCTTGGTTAAAGCGAGTT
>NZ_JAWOUO010000775.1:0-610 GCF_033339435.1 Vibrio sp. 378 | reverse complement strand
GCGAAAGAAGTGATCAGCCGTCTTGCTGACGATGTGGAAACGACAAACATTGTTGTGACACAGCTTGCTTCTACAACGAAAGATATCGGCTCTATCCTTGGTGTAATCCGCGATATCTCTGAGCAAACAAACTTGTTGGCACTGAACGCAGCGATTGAAGCAGCACGCGCAGGTGAGCAAGGTCGAGGCTTTGCGGTAGTTGCAGATGAAGTTCGTAACCTAGCATCGCGCACTGCCGATTCAACGGAAGAGATTCAACGTATGATCAACCAGCTTCAAAGTGATGCTCAGGATGCAGTAAGCGCGATGGAAGCTGGCAAAGCGGTCACATTTGAGGGTGTGGCTTCGACGGATGAAGCAGTAGAAGTGCTGGTGAATATCTCTGAACGCATTACGGATATCTCCGATCGAAACACGCAAGTTGCGACGGCAACGGAAGAGCAATCTACCGTGGTTCATACGATCAATCAGAATATTGAAGAAATCAACGCAATCAACGAGATGACAACTGCAACGGCGGAAGAGTTGGCTGGCGCAAGCCGCGATCTTCAAGAGCTTTCATCTCGCCTAGATAAGATGGTTGGTAGCTTCAAACTCTAGAGTTGGATAG
>NZ_JAWOUO010000774.1:0-610 GCF_033339435.1 Vibrio sp. 378 | reverse complement strand
CATTGGTTATGCACCCGCAGTGGTTGTGGTTCCGGAAGAGTTGGGGATTACAACTCTTGAAGAAGCTGCACAATTACCATTCATCATGTTAGAAATCATCGGCTGGAAAGAGAAAGAGCAGCTTGCCAAGCGCGCAATGGAGAGTCACGGTATGGTGATTAACCGAATTGCAGCGTTAGATAATGTCAGCAGCGTGTTGAAGCTAATTAAGCAAAAGAGTGCGGCAACGGTGTTACTTGAGTATCAAGCGCCAATAGAAGGGTACAACTTTATACGAGTACCGGAATCTTACTACCCGAATGGTTGGCCCAAGATTGTGGTGCAAATGAAACAAAGTCACCGGCATGATGCAATGCACCAGCTGTTAACTGGCGCCATTGCAAAATACATGAGTGCTTAATTCTCAGTGCTTAGCGGCAAAACTGAATGTTTTCTGACTGAGGGATAGTATGCAGCAGCTCAATCAATGAGTCTGCGTGGTACTTCTTCAAGATACGTGTTTTGTAGGTACTGATCGTTTTAGCGCTCAGTGAAAGCTGCTCAGAAATCTTCTTATTTGAGTAGCCTTGCGCTAAGTAATGGAACACCATAGCTTCGCGGTTTGATAGCG
>NZ_JAWOUO010000773.1:0-611 GCF_033339435.1 Vibrio sp. 378 | reverse complement strand
TCACGATAACGCTCTGGCAGAGCGCACTAAACGCATCATCACCATCAAAGATGGTAAGGTGATTTCGGATAGAGCGCCGATAGGGAAGGAGAACGCAATTTCTCACTGCTAAGCTAAATAAGATCGATGATTTGAATTTGGGCAGCTATGGATGCTGACACCATAACTGCCTAAGTTCGATTGGTATGAGAGCTAACGGGCAAATAATACTGGTTTAACTTTTCTGTTGGGCCTTTATTTTAAAAGCACGTCGGAAGAAGCCAATAGAGGTACTCGAATAGATACCGCACTTAAAGCAATGTTATGAATCATTTGATCGGTCGTCGTACAACAATCTTCAATGATGGAAACGTTGTATTTTTCCGCTGCTTTTGAAATTGCCGTATGTGTCACGCAATTTTGCGTCATCATTCCGCAGATCAACAATTCATCTACGCCGCTCCGTTCTAGTGCTTGTTCGAGGTTCGTTTGATAAAAACTGTCAGCGTGCTGTTTTTGAATGATCTCGGCGTCAGGACATATTGAGATGACGTCGGGATGAATCTCCACACCAACACTGCCTTCCTCAAAGAAAGGCGCTTTCCCTTTAGGGGCCGAAGATACATGTTGAA
>NZ_JAWOUO010000772.1:0-611 GCF_033339435.1 Vibrio sp. 378 | reverse complement strand
ATATCGAATGCTGGACCCGCGTAATTATCAAAGCGCGAGTGTTGTCCTTGGAATGTTAAACGCACCGAGCCAATAGGACCGTTACGTTGCTTACCGATAATTATTTCCGCCGTGCCTTTGTATGGGCTATCTGGGTGATAGACCTCATCACGGTAGATGAACATGATCAAGTCGGCATCCTGCTCGATGGAACCCGATTCACGCAAGTCCGAGTTAACAGGTCGTTTATCCGCTCGTTGTTCTAGGGAACGGTTTAGCTGCGATAGTGCAACGACAGGCACGTTCAACTCTTTCGCCAGTGCTTTAAGCGAGCGAGAAATCTCGGCAATCTCAAGAGTACGGTTATCGGTTAGCGAAGGTACGCGCATCAACTGAAGGTAGTCGACCATGATCATTGACAGACCTCCGTGCTCACGAGCAACACGACGGGCACGTGAACGCACTTCGGTTGGCGTTAAGCCTGAGCTGTCATCGATGTACATATTTTTCTTCTGCATCAGGATACCCATGGTAGAAGAAATACGTGCCCAGTCTTCATCATCCAACTGACCCGTACGGATCTTGGTTTGGTCTACGCGAGACAAGGATGCCAACATACGCATCATCAACTG
>NZ_JAWOUO010000771.1:0-611 GCF_033339435.1 Vibrio sp. 378 | reverse complement strand
GCGTGTGCTTAAAAGGAGTTAAGCAACGTACATAAAACTAGGGGAAGTCGCAGAGCGCGTTGCCGCTAATCAGCAACGCGCTCTGTTTTTCCAGATGAAAAACGAGTCATGTAGTAACAAAACGAGGGATTATTGGGCGTTTTGCAACTCTTCCAGGCCGCCTGCATTGTGCAGATTTGTGAACCCTTGTGATTGCAAATATTGGTAGGCTTGGCCCGAGCGGTTACCACTGCGACAATACAGCACGATCATTTGATCTTTTTTGACGTCTTTAAAATGTTTATCAAGCTCAGATAGAGGGAAATTCACCGCATTGTCTAAATGCCCCTCAGAGAACTCTTGTGGAGTGCGCACATCGACGATCATTGCGCCTTGCTCTATCAGTTGCCATCCTTGTTCCGCGCGTTCAGAAGCCGCTACATTAGGAGCGAGCAACCCTAAGCTCAGCGTTGCAAGAAACAGAGAAATTGCCTTTTTCATTCTTTCGTCATCCTTATCAAACTATGTGTGCCACTGCGTAAAATAGCCTTCATCATAGACTCATTCTGACGGATGGTGAATGAGAATTTTTGATAGATAATTTTATTTAGTTCGATAAAAAATTTTTATTA
>NZ_JAWOUO010000770.1:0-612 GCF_033339435.1 Vibrio sp. 378 | reverse complement strand
ATGTGGCATTTTATATCTAGCATTTTGTATGCCATGAATATTGAGTGTGAGAGATGCCAGATAATATAAGGAGTAAGCATGGTGGTGGTTATTAATTGCGCGTGATTGCTTGTGGGGAATAAGAAAAAATTACAAATAAGAATCCATTCAAAGGAAATAATTACAGGTCATTTTGCAACGATTGGAGCTATTTAAATTCTATTTCAATAAAAACAATGACTTATTAACTTGGCACAGTAATCGCAATACCACTCACGAGGAAACGAAAAGAATTCATTTTTATTAGATTACTTCTCAGCGGAATCACAACCGTTTAATCCAAGGTAATCTCAATCAACGGAGGCTAGTTATGGCTAATACAAAAGAAAGCGCAGTTAAACCTCAAGAGCAATTTGAAGAGGCGTACCACCTTGCAGAGCAAGCCACTTCAGAAGCGGTTGGCGCCATGAAAGAACATGCCAAAGAGAAGCTGGAAGTCGGCGCAGAGAACATTCAGCAAGCGACCAAATCCGCAGAAAACGTCATTAAAGAGCGCCCGCTGTTGAGTATCGGTTGTGCATTCCTGGCAGGTTGGGCGGTCTCTAAGCTCATCAAATAAGCCTGTTCCTTACA
>NZ_JAWOUO010000769.1:0-613 GCF_033339435.1 Vibrio sp. 378 | reverse complement strand
GTACACATAACTATTATTGCTATGTTGATAAAGTTGAAGCAGTGAAAATGAATCAAGTTCATTGGTTTTGATGTTGTAGGTATAAAAATGTGCGCCATCACTGACCCAAATATAATCACCTGATGAACCTATTTTTCTAATTTGCGACCCGGGGTTAAGGCTAAAGACCAACTGCCTTTCTTTGTTTGGGTAGGTCTGATAAACCTCATTTTCGACAAAGGTCCAGAATGACCCTTGATGATACGCAAGCTGCTTTGCGGTCGTTTGCAAAAAACTCCCTGATTTCGGCAGAACATTCTGGCCGTCATAAAAAAGAACGCGGCCATGTACATCATGAATCCATAGCCCACCTTGCTCGCCCAAGAACAATTTTTTCGCAGCAATAAAAGTGCCCTTAACCTGAGTAGGCAAAGGGTAAAAGATGGCATTTGCGTTGTTCAGCGCAAATGCTTGAGATGATATGAAGAGTCCCCAGAAAATCAGGACAAGTTGGCGAAGCAAGACGAAAACCTTATATATCAATTTATATCAACTCAACTCCCTATAGGCCTTCCGTAGCTCTTGTGAGTAGGGTTATTTTGAGCCGCTAATTATTGATAATGATATCTCAATT
>NZ_JAWOUO010000768.1:0-614 GCF_033339435.1 Vibrio sp. 378 | reverse complement strand
GACGGCTACTGGTGGAGCTCCGGTTCATTTAAAAACATGTTCTACACCAACACGTCGCAAAACGTTATCCGTCAGCGTTGTGAAGCAACATTAGATTTGGCGAACGAGAACGCAGACATTACGTTCTTCGCCGCTGACAATCGCTTCTCATACAACCACACGATCTGGAGCAACGACGCAGCAATGCAGCCAGATCAAATCAACAAAGTGGTTGCACTCGGTGACAGCTTGTCTGATACAGGCAACATCTTTAACGCATCACAATGGCGCTTCCCTAACCCGAACAGCTGGTTCTTAGGTCACTTCTCCAACGGTTTTGTGTGGACAGAATACATTGCCAAAGCGAAGAACCTTCCGCTCTACAACTGGGCAGTTGGCGGCGCGGCTGGTGAGAACCAATACATCGCGCTAACAGGGGTTGGTGATCAAGTTTCTTCGTACTTAACCTACGCAAAACTGGCGAAGAACTACAAACCAGCAAACACCTTGTTTACGCTTGAGTTTGGTTTGAATGACTTCATGAACTACAACCGTGGCGTTCCAGAAGTGAAAGCAGATTATGCAGAAGCACTGATTCGTTTGACGGACGCAGGTGCGAAGAACTTCATGTTGAT
>NZ_JAWOUO010000767.1:0-614 GCF_033339435.1 Vibrio sp. 378 | reverse complement strand
GCCGACTTAGTGCGAGCATCCATTCCCGCTGAAATCATTCTTCCGCTGAAACAGCACATTGGTAAAGCGGGTAACTTGTTGGTCTCTGTTGGTGAGCACGTTTTAAAAGGACAAGCTTTAACCCAATCAGAAACGGGGTTTACAGTACCCGTACATGCGCCAACTTCTGGCACAATCACTGCCATCGAGCCTCGAACGGTGGCTCACCCTTCTGGTTTGAGCGAATTGTGCGCCGTCATCACTCCTGACGGCCAAGATACTTGGTGTGAAAAGTCACCTATCGCTGACTACACTCAAGAATCCGCCGATGCACTCATCGACATTATTCGCCTTGCTGGCATTTCAGGGATGGGTGGTGCTGGCTTCCCTACCGCGAAAAAGATCCAATCAGGCATTGCTCGTACAGAAATCCTGATTGTAAATGCAGCAGAATGTGAACCGTACATCACGGCCGATGACAAACTGATGCAGGAGCATGCCGAAGAGCTTATTCAGGGCATCGAAATCGTCGAACATATCCTTAAGCCAAAACTGACGATCATTGGTATCGAAGATAACAAGCCAGATGCCATTAAAGCGCTGGAAAGCGCCGCTCTGAACAAGGACATTGTTAT
>NZ_JAWOUO010000766.1:0-615 GCF_033339435.1 Vibrio sp. 378 | reverse complement strand
GTAGTGGTGATCGGAGCTTCACGAATATTGTAAACGGTGTTTCTATACATAAGCGCTCTAAGAATATTGATAACCGTAAGTCTCTTGGCCACTGGGAAGGTGACCTTGTATCGGGTTCAAGAAATACACACATTGCTACTCTTGTAGACCGAAAGTCTCGTTTTACGATCATCCTTAAGTTAGCAGGTAAAGATGCTGAATCTGTGCATACAGCCCTGTTAGCAGCGTTTAAACAAATGCCTGCTGAATATAGAAAATCGCTAACATGGGATAGAGGAATGGAGTTAGCGAAACATGCTGAGCTGACTAAAGAAATAGGCATACCTGTCTATTTTTGTGACCCTCAGTGTCCATGGCAAAGAGGTACTAACGAAAATACGAACAGCCTTATTCGACAATACTTCCCTCGAAAAACAGATTTATCACCTCACTCACAAGAGCAACTCAATGATGTGGCTACTCAACTGAATGAACGTCCAAGGAAAATATTGAAATATAAGACACCATCACACATGATTGAAAAAGGTGTTGCGATGATCTCTTGAATCTACAGCGGCCTTTTTTACAATTTCTAGCTCTTCTGCTTGCTCAGCCAATTGCCTTTTTAGCTTGGCA
>NZ_JAWOUO010000765.1:0-615 GCF_033339435.1 Vibrio sp. 378 | reverse complement strand
ACGAAATTGGCCAAACGGCGCATGCTGTGGTGTCGTTTAAAGGCCAGTCGGGTGAGTCAGAATACAACCCGAAAGTGAGCCAGACAGTATGGCTTAGTCAACCCAGTGGCGTGACATCTCACTACTGGACAGAGCAAATGCTGTCAGAGGTGCCAATGCCTACGGTTTGTCCATTTGGTACAGAAGAAACCGACATGAATCAAATGGCGAACACGGTGTTAGCTACCATGACGGTTGTCTTGTTTGCTGAAATGCATGACAGAGAACAAGCTTTTGAACGTGCATTTTCGTACTGGGCGTCGTATTGCGCAGCGAACTGATTGCATGACTGCCTAACGATACAAAGTTGTTGGATCGGAGTCCTTTATCTATTGTTTGTGTATGCTCGTCAGTGATGAATTTATCACCACAAGTCTCTCTTTGCTGGTTAGCATAAACATCACCATTGCGGTGATGGGTTTACTTTTCGATAAGAAATGAGGACATGGATAATGCTAAAGCACACGACGTCAAGTGAAAAGGCGGCTCACCCCATCCCGCAAGAAGCCTTCGATTGGTACGACGAATACGCGCATGGAAAGATATCGCGCCGAGAATTTATTAATCGGCTTGGTG
>NZ_JAWOUO010000764.1:0-616 GCF_033339435.1 Vibrio sp. 378 | reverse complement strand
GTCTACGACTTGGTCTTGTAAGGATTGAGTATCCAGTTTTTTAATCGATAACATGTTTGACTCCTAAACTCGGATACGTGGGTCGATTACCGTGTACAACAAATCGACCACAAGATTAAAGAAGATGGTGAGTGAGGCGACAATTAAGGTGATGCCCATTACTAAGCCGTAGTCGCGATTCAGTGCACCAGAGACAAAGTGCTGGCCCATACCACCAGTGCCGAAAAAGATGTCGATGATGACAGAGCCCGTCACGACAGAGACAAACGCTGGCCCGAGCATGGCGACGACGGGGATCAATGACGGACGCAGGGCATGGTGGAACAAGATGTAGGCGGTCGATAATCCCTTCGCTTTTGCGGTGCGAATGTAAGGCTGATTGAGGGTTTCAATCATCGCGCCGCGCATGACACGCGCGATGCTAGCGACTGATCCAATGGCAAGACTTAATACCGGCAAAACAAGAAAAGCTAATTGCCCACCTTCCCAGCCGCCAGCGGGGAGCCAACCAAGCTGAATCGCAAAAATGGTGACAAGCACGGGAGCCAAAACAAAAGCAGGAACAACCACGCCCGTCATCGAGAGTGTCATTAATCCGTAGTCCAAACGGCTATTG
>NZ_JAWOUO010000763.1:0-616 GCF_033339435.1 Vibrio sp. 378 | reverse complement strand
ATTTTGCGCTGCTTTAAATCCTTATCGATGTCTCTAATCAAGCTGCCATCCAGCTTTATCACTTCCGGCTCTAACTTTAAGATCTCGTCAATATTGGAGTATCCAGAACCAAAATCGTCCACGATAATGCGCGCACCCAGTTTTCTGAAATGGCTGCACACTTCTATCATACGACCGTAATCTTTAATCTGTTCAGACTCCAGCACTTCCAGCCCTATCCGCGTCGAGTCATTCAACTGGCTGATTTCATGCTCCAGCAACATCAACGTTTTGTCGCTCAACAAATCTTGCGGAGACAAGTTAATCGAGAAATCCCCTTTCTTATCTCGCATGTAATGCAGCGTCGAGCGGATCATGTGACGACTCAATCTGGTGTACAAATGCGTGTCTGAGATGATCGGTAAAAATCGCCCCGGCGCAATCACTGTTCCATCTTCTTCTAAAATCCGCACCAGACATTCTTGGCTGGCAGGAAGATGACTGTAAGCGTGCACAATCGGTTGGCTATACGTAATAATGTTCTGCTTGAGAATCGCGCGGCTGACGCAACTCAACCACCCTAGTTGCTCTTTACGTACATCTTCACTGACTTCGATGTCTTTAGCGTTGCAAATAT
>NZ_JAWOUO010000762.1:0-616 GCF_033339435.1 Vibrio sp. 378 | reverse complement strand
TATCAATGGTGCTCCAGCTGATGTGTTTATTTCTGCAAACACGAAATGGATGGACTACTTGGTTGATGAAGGGGTTATAGATAGTGACAATGTCACTAATTTAGTGCGCAATAGTCTCGTTCTTATTGCACCTCAATCGTCAAGCTTAGCCGTATTTAACTTCGCGGATGCAAATGCTTGGGAAGCGGCGTTAAATGGCAGTCGCCTCGCATTGGGCAACCCTACGTCTGTGCCGGCAGGGATGTACGCGAAAGAATCACTGACTACACTGGGTGTATGGAAAGAGATTCAAACCAAAGTTGCACCAGCAAAAAATGTACGTCTTGCTTTGGCTTTAGTTGAGCGCGGAGAAGCTCCTTTAGGGGTGGTTTATAAGACCGATGCGCAGTTGACTAGCAAAGTGAAAATTGTTGGCGAGTTTGCGAGTGACACGCACGCGGCCATCGTTTATCCAGCGGCGGTAGTGAAAGATTCAACGGAATCGAGACAATTCTTCCAGTATTTGAAATCGGAAGACGCGAAGCGAGTTTTTGCTCATTACGGTTTCCAACAATAATACGGTTTTCAATAATAGGGACAAAGAGTGACAGAACTTGAATACCAAGCCCTAATGTTG
>NZ_JAWOUO010000761.1:0-616 GCF_033339435.1 Vibrio sp. 378 | reverse complement strand
TGCTCAGGAGAGTAGGTTCGACAAGCTTTTGTTTCGTCATTTTCTTTGAAAAACTGTTGCAAGGCAGAGATTACTTGTTCTGCCAGTTCATTATCAGACATCGAGTGATAGTCGTGTAAGAAACCTGCTTGGTAATTGCTCATCTGATTTTCGATATGAGCACGTAGCAATTTGTGCTGGTCCAAGATTTGGCTATAACTGAGCAAGTCTTCTTTGCAATTACGTAAGATAAACTGCGTCAGCTCTTTTTGAGCCGTATTAAAAAGGACGTTATCTGGTAGAGGCTTGGTCAAACAATGATCCAAACGACCTTCATTGACGGCCGTGAGTATCGCCTCAATATCTGAAGAGCAACTGATGAGAATTTTACGAGCGCGCTCGGTGTGCGGTGTTTTGTCCAGCCCAATGAGAAAATCCACACCATTAAAGTGCGCGTGATGGCTGGCGATCACTAACGCGACAGTTTGTTCTCTTTCTTCAAGATATTCCAACGCGCTTTGCGCTTCTTCTATCGACTCGACAGAAAAAATATCAAACTTGCTAGAGAAAGCCGACAGTTCCAATCGAAACTGCTCTGCACTGATTGGATTATTGTCGAGACACAATACAGCGTAAC
>NZ_JAWOUO010000760.1:0-616 GCF_033339435.1 Vibrio sp. 378 | reverse complement strand
AACTCAACAAGGCGGTGGATTGTGGACAGATGGTCGCTACTACAATCAAGCAGAAGAACAATTGCATGGCACAGGGTTAGACCTTTTCAAAGCGCGTCAGCCGGAAACCCCCACCATTCCTAAATGGCTTGCGAGTACGCTCGACGAAAACAGCGCGATTGCCGTGGATGGACACTCGATCAGCTACGCATTTTACCAAGAACTTAAACAAGCGCTTGAGCCAAAGAACATCGAGATTGTTCTCGACCTCGATCTGATAACGCCAATCTGGACTGATCGCCCGAGCAGACCGAGCGCAGAAATTTTTGACCATCCGGTTGCGTTTTCTGGTGTAGAAGCCAAACAAAAACTCGCAGATATTCGTAAATGGCTCAATGAAAACCATGCGGACTGTTTATTGGTTTCAACCCTTGACG
Organism: Vibrio sp. 378; assembly: GCF_033339435.1. Lineage (NCBI taxonomy): Bacteria > Pseudomonadati > Pseudomonadota > Gammaproteobacteria > Vibrionales > Vibrionaceae > Vibrio > Vibrio sp. 378. The sequence goes on along the minus strand of NZ_JAWOUO010000760.1, from coordinate 200 downwards.
ATGTGATGTGGACACTGAATATTCGTGGCGGTGACACGCTTTACTGCCCGGTTTCAGAATCCTACCTTATTGTCGAGCGAGACCGCGCGACGGCGTTCATCGATAAACAAAAGTTACCAGCCGAGATAGAGAAGAAGCTGACTGCGCAAGGTGTGAGCGTTCGTCACTACGAGTACGTCAGCCAGTATTTGAATCAGCAA
>NZ_JAWOUO010000759.1:0-616 GCF_033339435.1 Vibrio sp. 378 | reverse complement strand
GCACTGAACAAAATTCCAGAAGGCTCACCAGATCAAGTTGATATCAAGAACTCTGTAACCATCAGCAACGATACGCCTTTCCATGAAGGCGAACTGAAAAAGCTAGAAAATTTACTGCGTACTTTCCACCCTTGGCGCAAAGGTCCATACACGGTGCACGGCATTCATATCGATACCGAGTGGCGTAGCGACTGGAAATGGGATCGCGTACTTCCACACATTTCTCCACTGAAAAATCGCAGCGTGCTCGATGTGGGTTGTGGCAATGGTTACCACATGTGGCGCATGTTAGGCGAAGGTGCTCGTCTTTGCGTGGGTATCGACCCGTCTCACCTGTTCCTGATTCAGTTTGAAGCGATTCGCAAACTCATGGGCGGTGACCAACGTGCGCACCTACTGCCGCTGGGTATTGAGCAACTGCCTAAACTGGAAGCGTTTGATACCGTGTTCAGCATGGGTGTTCTCTACCACCGTCGTTCTCCACTTGACCATTTGATTCAACTAAAAGATCAGTTGGTTTCTGGTGGTGAGTTAGTATTGGAAACCTTGGTAATCGAAGGCGATGAAAACGCAGTACTTGTGCCGACCTCACGCTACGCTCAAATGCGCAATGTGT
>NZ_JAWOUO010000758.1:0-616 GCF_033339435.1 Vibrio sp. 378 | reverse complement strand
TTTTTCAGCCCTAAACCACCTACTTCAGTAGGTGGTTATCATCCGTTTCGGCTTTGCCTGTAAAACTACTCATGCTAAATGCGTCTTTGATTTTTCCAGAAGTCAAAGAGGACAAATAACATGAGTAGATACAATCAAGCTTCCCACGTATTTTGGCGTTGTCAATACCATATAGTGTGGACGCCAAAGTATCGATTTAGGATCTTGAAGAACAATATAGGTAAAGAAGTTTATCGATGTATTTATGTTTACTGTAATCAACTTGGATGTGAAGTCGTAGAGCTAAACGTACAAGTTGACCACGTACATTTAGTTGTAAAGGTCCCACCAAAGCTTTCGATATCCAAGTTGATGGGGGTATTGAAAGGCAAAATAGCCTTAAAGCTATTTAGCAAGTTTCCTCACCTTAGGAAGAACAGGCTTTGGGGTAATCACTTTTGGCAAAGAGGCTATTTTGTCGATAGTGTTGGAATCAATGAAGAAATAATACGCCGATATGTAAGACATCAAGAGAAGCAAGAGCGAGTAGAGCAGCAGCAATTGGCGCTGGACTAAACAAAGGCCCCCTTTTAGGGGGCTCACACAAAGCCACCTTCTTTAGAAGGTGGTAATTTAC
>NZ_JAWOUO010000757.1:0-618 GCF_033339435.1 Vibrio sp. 378 | reverse complement strand
TGCGCTTTAGAAGCATCAACTTCACCAACAAACACATCCAGTTTTTCAGAGCATCCACCGGAAGAAGGATAATAAGACGTGACTGATGCCACTCGCCCTACGGTAATGCCTGCTTCTTCTTCGGCTTCACGGCGAATCACCTCTTCTGCGGATTCATCGCGATCGATCATACCGGCGACAATTTCTAGCTGCCAAGGGTGTTCATGTTCCAATGCGCCAATGCGGATCTGCTCAATGATAACCACTTGATCCGTTTTAGGATCGTAGGGCAGCATTGCCGCGGCATGGCCACGCTCGAACATTTCTCGTTCAACCACGTCGCTCCAACCACCAGCGAATAGCTTATGCTTAAAACGGTACTTCACCATTTTAAAGAAGCCTTCAAACACAGATTCTTTCGAGATGATTTCTACGTCTCGTGAAGTAAACTCATCTTGTCGTTTGTCACACTGTTGCATTCAACACCTCTCTGAGTGAATCTTGTAGTTTACTCATTGTTAATCACTTGCTCAAAGGACTTGGCTCAACTTTTTGTACAATAGTTATAATTTATTTTAAGTCTGAGTCAAAAATTTATTGCACAGATGGATAATTACGTGTAAAAAAGTGCAAACTTTA
>NZ_JAWOUO010000756.1:0-618 GCF_033339435.1 Vibrio sp. 378 | reverse complement strand
CCACTTTAGAAATATCCAAACCAAAAACAGTGGCTTGTGGATCTTGTTCGAAGAGAGATTGCTGCACTTGATCGGTGTAATAACCTTCACCACAACCGATATCCAGTAATTGGTGTGTCGTACTTTCTGTGTATTTCGCACATAGTCGAGCCACTTCTTGACGCATTGGATCGTAGTGGTTTCCTTCGAGAAAACGGCGGCGAGCTTGCATCATTTCTTTGTTGTCACCTGGATCTTTCGAACGTTTGTGGTGCGCAGGCATCAGATTCACATAACCTTCTTTTGCTAGGTCGAACTGATGATTGTTTTCACACTTAAACGTCTTTTCAGTCAGCGAAAGTGGTTGGTGACATAGAGGGCATTGATAGTTCATGACGATCTCGAACAGAAAGTAGGGCGGCAAATTCTATCAAAAAGCGTGGCTTTAAGTGAAACAAAAAGAGCCGAGATCTTCGGCTCTTTAGGTTCTTGAGTGCCTCTTACACGTTTTGAACAATGATAAGAGGAGAAGGGCAAGGGATTAATGGAAGAAGTCCACTTGCTCTTTTAAATTTCTCGCTTGTTGCTGTAACTCGATCGCACTTTGTGATGTTTTCGCGCTGGTGTTACGGCTCTCTC
>NZ_JAWOUO010000755.1:0-619 GCF_033339435.1 Vibrio sp. 378 | reverse complement strand
CGAGCAAAAACTTCAGCAAAGCCATGCTCGCTGCCGAACAAAAGTTAGAGTCCATCGCGACCAAATACCGCAAGAAAGGTTGGGATATTGCACTCGGCTCATCAGGCACCATCAAAGCGATTCAAGAGGTATTGATTGGGCTGGGCTTTGAAGACGGTTTAATTACAGCAAAGCGTCTGAGTAAGCTCATTGATACTTTAAACGAGTTCGCGTCAATTGATGATATTCAGTTGGCTGGCCTGACCGATGAACGTAAACCGGTATTTGCCGCTGGTGTGGCGATTTTAGCTGCGATTTTTCAGGCACTAAAAATCGACCAGATGTTTTTCTCTGATGGAGCATTGAGAGAAGGCTTGTTATATGAAATGGAAGAGCGGTTTGCTCGCTCTGACATTCGCATGCGTACCACGGAAAACCTAGCACAAAAACATCGTGTGGATCTCGAGCACGCTGCACGCGTAAAAGGTCACGCACGCGAGATGCTTGAACAAGTACATTCTGAGCTTGGGATTAAAAAGAAAAGCGAACTGTTTGATTTATTAGAATGGGCCGCTCTGCTGCATGAAGTTGGGCTAAGCATCAACCTACGCAGCTTCCATCGCCACTCGTTTTATATTCT
>NZ_JAWOUO010000754.1:0-619 GCF_033339435.1 Vibrio sp. 378 | reverse complement strand
ATAGTAGAACGTGGCAGCAACCATTCAAACCAATCCCAACTGTATTGTGAAAGGTCGCCCGCTCCCCACATAAAGATGTTTTGAGCAAACTGTGCATTGAGAATAATCAGAGCTGTCGCAATGGAGCCAAGCAAAATGTTGATGACCATGCCGGAGACCACTAAAGGCAACCCCGTCATATTGCGCACACCAGCGATCGAAATGATCAAACCAAACGCGACCAAAGCACCTGCCATTGCAGCGAAAGCGGAATAGTCGGCCACCCAGTCAACAAACCAAATGTTAACGATGACCAGCGCAAGCCAAGCACCGGAAGAGGTGCCCAAGGTCAGCGGTGAGGTGAGGTTGTTTTGCGTTAACTGCTGCATCAAACTGCCAGTCAGCCCGAGCATTGCACCAACCAATAATGTGATGCTCAATCGAGGTAACTGAGACTGCATAAAGAAAACATCACGAAATTCGCTGGCGCTTTCTGGTTGAGTGAACAACTGCCATTGTTCACTCAACGACAAGCTCGTATCAATTTGTAAGCTCAATAGGCTAAGCAACGCAATCAGCGCGACATAGCCAATGTACGGTTTCGTTCTCATTGTTTTGGTGCCAGTTCAATTAAGCTGTC
>NZ_JAWOUO010000753.1:0-619 GCF_033339435.1 Vibrio sp. 378 | reverse complement strand
CTCTGCTGTACTCGGCATCGCCGCAGTTATGCTCAATTATCCGTGGCTGTTTACCTTCCTCAAATTTGGCGGCGGTGCGTATTTGCTCTATTTAGGTATCGAAATGTGGCGATCTCGAGGCAAACTCGCGATCAATTTGGAGAACTCAACTTCACAACCTAAAGGTAACTGGAATTTGGTTCTACAGGGCTTCATTACCGCCATCGCGAACCCTAAAGGTTGGGCGTTTATGATCTCACTTTTGCCTCCATTCATCGACCAGAGCAAAGCCCTAGCGCCACAGCTCATGGTTTTAGTCTCGATCATTCTGCTGTTCGAGTTCATCTGTATGTCACTGTATGCGACAGGCGGTAAAGGGCTCAAACGTGTTTTAGGCCAATCAAAAAATGTTCGTTTGATGAACCGTTTCGCAGGCACGTTGATGATGGGCGTTGGTATTTGGCTGTTTGTGAGTTAGAGCGGAACTAAAAGCAATGAAAAACCTCTTTCAAAAGTTCACGCAAGTGATGAGTGAAGTACTAGATTTTCAGGCCCGAGTTTGGGTTGTGAACGTCTATGCAGGAGAGCATAAAGGCGAGTCTTATGTCGTTAATGAAGATGCTTTCTCTGTACCTCTTCA
>NZ_JAWOUO010000752.1:0-619 GCF_033339435.1 Vibrio sp. 378 | reverse complement strand
ACTGCGTTTTGCCGAGCGGTCAACTTGTACAAAAGGGTCAAACAACGAACTTTGCGCCGCTAACGGTATCCCAATCCCGGTATCTTCCACCTCAAAAAACGCAGTGCCGTTTACCCACTCGACTCGCAAGACCACGCCGCCCAAATGGGTAAATTTGATCGCGTTCCCAATCAAATTAACTAAGATTTGGGTGATTCGTTCTAAATCGCCAATCAGAAACTCCGGAATGCCTAACTTCTTGTCGATAGAAAAATGAATGCGCTTCTCTGCCGCTTTCGCCGCAAATACGCCCGTAATGGCTTTTTCGAGATCATCCCACGCAAAAACCTTGTCGATAATTTCCATCATGCCAGCATTCATCTTGCTGAAATCGAGCAAGTCGTTGATGATGACGCGAAGTAAATCGCCCGACTGAATCAAATTACCGAGATATTGCCGTTGATCTTCTCCCAACTGAGTTTTGCTTAACAGCTCTGCGCTGCCGAGTACGCCATTAAGTGGCGTTCTTAACTCGTGGTTAATCATCGCGACAAACTCTTTCGTCGCTTTTTCTGACTCTTCCGCTCGCTTTCTTAGCTCGACTTCACGTTCAAGGCTGAGGTGACGACTGATCACGCCG
>NZ_JAWOUO010000751.1:0-619 GCF_033339435.1 Vibrio sp. 378 | reverse complement strand
TTATCCGCTTGTAGTAATCAACAAGCGTCGCAAATGGGCATGCGTAGCAGCAGTGTGAACATGTACGCTCAACAAATGAGCAATACTCAACTGTGTGAGACGCTGTATTACAATCGCTCAACGAACCAAACCAAAGTCGCGATTGGTGCAGAATTCAACCGCCGTGGACTCAATAAAAAATGGTGCGATAACGAATTGAATAAGTGGTATTTGGAGAAGTTTGTCGATAGCGTACTACCAAAGAAAAAGCCAGCACCGCGCAAACCGATGGCAACCATTCAGCCGGCCTCCACCAAATAGTAACTGTAGTAGCTATCACCTCTCTCTAGCTAACAGATGAGATAGAAAGCAGAAAGTCCTTACCAACTTTCTGCTTTTTTACATCTAACAATGATCAAGATCAGCCAAAACCTTCCTTTACTTCAGTGAGTTAACATCAATTTACGCAGTCCGTCGAAAAAACAACGTAAACAATTTGTAAACAGTTTGCGTCCTCATTCTTTGCCGCTAGTTTTATTCATTCCTGTTTAAAGGAGTATCGAACAGGGACAAAAATTCCAAACAAAGACATGAGGTCACAAATGGAAACACGCTTTAATCGCCTATTTGCCGCAATGTT
>NZ_JAWOUO010000750.1:0-620 GCF_033339435.1 Vibrio sp. 378 | reverse complement strand
ACGTAGTAGAAGTAGGTGAGCGCCTTAACGCTGAGTTAAGCAGTTTAGAGTCCATCAAACCTGCGGGTTTGGACATGAGCTATTTCTACAACCAAGCGCAAGAGGTCGATGATTCTGTAAAAGCGTTTGTGATCAGCTTAGCTGAGGCGGTAGCCATCGTAATTATTGTGCTGTTGTTCACTATGGGCTTACGTAGTGGCGTGATCATTGGCGTGGTTCTTCTGTTGACGGTGTTTGGTACGTTCATCTTGATGAATTACAACAACATAGAACTTCATCGAATTTCGCTCGGTGCGTTGATCATCGCATTGGGTATGTTGGTGGACAACGCGATTGTTGTGGTTGAAGGTATTCTGGTTGGCCTGAAGAAAGGGCGCACAAAGGTTCAAGCTGCCGTCGATATCGTGAAACAAACACAGTGGCCTTTGCTTGGCGCGACAGTAATCGCAATTACCGCGTTTGCACCAATCGGCTTATCTCAAGACGCAACTGGCGAATTCATGGGCTCACTCTTCTGGGTGTTGTGTTTTTCATTGTTCTTGAGCTGGGTTACGGCAATTACACTCACGCCTTTCTTAGCAGACCTGCTTCTAAAAGAAGAAGAGAAAGACACGAACGGT
>NZ_JAWOUO010000749.1:0-620 GCF_033339435.1 Vibrio sp. 378 | reverse complement strand
GAAGCTAAAAGCGGCCGATATAAAACTGAATAACGAGGATAAAAACGTGTCTCATCAAATCATTAAAGATCTAAACAGCCGCTACACAGCGAAAAAATACGACGCAGAAAAACGCATTTCTCAAGAAGATATGGCCATCATCAAAGAAGCCATTCGTCTGTCTGCATCGTCAATTAACTCGCAACCATGGAAATTCATCGTGATTGAAAGTGATGAAGCGAAACAACGCTTCCACAGCACGTTCGCGAACAAACACCAATTTAACCAACCCCACGCAACCACGGCGTCGCACACTATCCTTCTTGCTTACGATCCTAAGTTCACAAAAGAGAAGTTTGCAAAACGCGTGGATGCCGAAGTCACTTCAGGTCACCTACCAGCAGATATGTACAACACCTTTATGGGCGCATACGCATTTGCCGAAGCGAACACCGATGAAAATGGCTTCAACGGTCATTGGACTAAGGCGCAAGTTTACATCGCACTGGGTAACCTACTGCACACATTAGCGCGCCTTGGTATTGACTCAACTCCAATGGAAGGCGTTGATCCTGAGCTGATTGGCGAAGAATTTAAAGACGAGTTGGAAGGCCACGTTTGTGAAGTTGCGCTGGCGATCG
>NZ_JAWOUO010000748.1:0-620 GCF_033339435.1 Vibrio sp. 378 | reverse complement strand
TTGTATTGATACCTGCCATACCTTTACGGCTGGTTATGACTTACGTACAAAAGAAGATTGCGAACGCACTTTTGCTGAATTTGACCGTATTGTGGGTATGCACTATTTGCGAGCAATGCATCTAAATGATTCAAAAGTAGAGTTTGCTAGCAAAGTGGATCGTCACCATTCTTTAGGTAAAGGAGAGATCGGGTGGGATTGTTTCGAGTACATTGCGAAAGACTCTCGTTTTGATGGTATCCCTCTGATTTTAGAAACAATTGATCCGGACATCTGGCAGCAAGAGATCAACACACTGCGCCAGTTTCATTTAGCCGCTATTAACAACCAATAATGTAATCGCAAAGTTGGCACCTTTCTTTCTTAGTCGCTTAAGTCAATTTGAATTAAGAAAGAAGGATGCCACTATGTCTCGACCACTCTCTTTTGCTCCCTATGCTTACAGTCGCCGCGTACTGCGTCTGCCGATGCCTAATCGCCACATTACTGGGCAAGGTCATTTTAGAACGCCGCAGAAGCATTAGCCTTTTATTACTGTCCTCAAGTATTGCTGTTCTCAAGTTCGTGGTAAGTTTTTGTTTGTTTGGGTTTCGCTCGTTAGAATAGAAGCAAAATTTAGG
>NZ_JAWOUO010000747.1:0-620 GCF_033339435.1 Vibrio sp. 378 | reverse complement strand
TCAATCGAAATTGACGAAATCAACAATGCACTGCAAGAGCTACACACTCGCGCAGAAGCAGCTCGTCAAGAAGCAGCTAAAGCAGCAGCAGCTGATGGTGAAGCGTTCCTAAAAGACAACGCTCTACGTCCAGAAGTTAATGTTCTTGAATCTGGCCTACAGTACGAAATCATCAATGAAGGTACTGGCGAAATCCCAACAGCTGATAAATCTGTACGTGTTCACTACCACGGTGAACTAACAGACGGCACAGTATTCGACAGCTCTGTATCTCGCGGCCAACCAGCTGAGTTCCCAGTAACTGGCGTAATTAAAGGTTGGGTTGAAGCTCTACAACTAATGCCTGTAGGTTCTAAGTGGAAACTATACATCCCACAAGACCTTGCGTACGGTGAACGTGGCGCAGGCGCTGCAATCCCTCCATTCGCAGCACTAGTATTCGAAGTTGAGCTACTAGACATTCTATAATTGAGACTTTTCTCAATGACCTACATAAAGCGGCGCATTAGCGCCGCTTTTTTTATAAAATAATAGAAGTTATCAGTCAGATGACCTAAAAAAATAAATACAACAAATAAGTTAAAACGCTCAACCGTCGGAGGTACTATGCGTAAAACTCT
>NZ_JAWOUO010000746.1:0-620 GCF_033339435.1 Vibrio sp. 378 | reverse complement strand
CCAATATTGACTGCAACAATGATCGTCTCTTCACCAAGCTGTCTTGCATAAGCAAATGCTCTTTCGTCGCAATAAAGCCATTGCATGCTGCCAGATTGTAGGGCTTTGAACTGTTTGCGAATTTCAATCCACTGTTGGTACAGATGGATCCAATGCGAACCCTGAACTAAATGCCAAGGGAAACAACGTCTGTTATCTGGGTCAAAGCTTCCCTCAAGACCGACTTCACTACCATAATAAATGCATGGTGCGCCGACATAAGTCATGAGTAAGGCCAACGCGATTTGCATTTTTTTCTCATCCCCATTCACCAAGGTGAGAAAACGTGCCGTGTCATGGCTATCAAGTTGATTGAGTTGTGAGAGCTGATTGGCAAAAGGAACTTTTGCTCTGGCTTCATCCAACCACGCTTTGAACTCAAAACCATTTATATCGATTGGGTCGTACGTGATGTCTTGATGCGCGATAAACGCTCGAACAGGGTGGGCAAAACCGTAGTAGTTCATCGCGCCGTCTTCTTGCTCCCCTTGCAGCCATTGAGTCGCCTCAAAAAAATGCTCACCTAACACATAAGCATTCGGATTAACGGATTTGGTCGCTTGGCGAAATGCTTTCACGTA
>NZ_JAWOUO010000745.1:0-621 GCF_033339435.1 Vibrio sp. 378 | reverse complement strand
GGTGAGTTCCCGAACATGCAACGTAACGTAGAAGCGCTAGAAAACGTGTGGGACTACAGTTACACCCGCGTTCCTTACTACGGGACCAACACTCCGATGGATGAGGGTTACGAATGTGGTTACACCGGTGAGTTTGAATGTACAAGCAAAGGCTTTACTTGCCCAAGTTGTGGCAATCACGATTCAACCAAAGTATCGGTGACACGTCGCGTATGTGGCTACTTGGGTAGCCCAGATGCACGTCCGTTTAACTTCGGCAAACAAGAAGAAGTTAAACGTCGAGTGAAACACCTATAAGGTTAATTACCACTCGATTCACACTTTGAAAATCAACCTGCTTTAGGTTGATTTTCTTTTTCGCGATAACAAAGAGACGCATTATGAACTACCACCAATATTATCCAATTGACGTTGTTAACGGACCGGGTACGCGCTGCACATTGTTTGTGTCGGGCTGTGTGCATCAGTGTCGTGGTTGTTATAACCAGTCGACGCAACGCTTGGATTCGGGTGTGTTGTTCACGCAAGAAGCGGAAGACAAGATCATCAATGATTTGAATGACACGCGCATTAAACGTCGCGGTTTGTCGTTGTCGGGCGGAGATCCGCTTCATCCTGCTA
>NZ_JAWOUO010000744.1:0-621 GCF_033339435.1 Vibrio sp. 378 | reverse complement strand
ATGTTAACTAAAAATGTTGATTGAATGATATTTTGTACAAATTTGTATATTCATGAAACAAATTGTTTGGCATTTTTGGACGATGAACTATAGCTGAGTGACTCATGTATACATCGCAATGATGATTTTTCATGAGGATATAGTGAATAAAAATTAGCTCAACTAAGGAATAGGGCAAATGCACTACACAACAAGTAAAAAACCAGGCTTATTTACATTGTCTGCTGTCGCCGTCGCGCTGACTGCTTCCATGTCAGCATTCGCGGCTCCACCGATGGGATTCGACGAATCCAAGTTGCCGACGAAATACATCGTCAAATTCAAAGAAGATCCGGTAAGCCGATCTTCGATGGGGGGCAACTCGTTTTGGGGACCACGTATCGCGCAAGAATCTGTTTTGCAACAGGTGAAAGCACGTAAAGTGGAAAAACTAGGTAACCGTGCCATTTACAGCGTTGAGCTGGATGGGGATGATCTTGAACCACTGCGTAACCGTGGTGATGTGGAATACGTGGAAGTCGATCCACCGCGTTACCTGCTAAGTGAAACGGTACCTTGGGGTTACAACGCAGTGAATGCTCAGCAGTTGGATGACTTCAATGCAGGTAACCGCACGGTTTG
>NZ_JAWOUO010000743.1:0-621 GCF_033339435.1 Vibrio sp. 378 | reverse complement strand
ACGCCGAGGAAACTTGCGTACTGGTTTGCTCACCTGATGCAGTTAGCACGCTATCTTGGCATTTCAAATCAGCAATAACAGGGCCGAGCTCTAAGCTTCCCACTGGACTTTGAATGCCACTGGCACTCCAAACCAATGTGCCTTCACCAGTTTTACACCACGGAGCTGCGTAAGTCGCATGACGAATGTTCAACTCCAGCTGGCCATCAACACTAACAGGCACCGGCAGGCGCGCTTGTTCGACGGCTTTCGATGCCGGGATCGACGCCACCAAATTTTCCGCGTAAGGGCCATCGCTGAGACTGTATCCAACTAAACCTCGACCGCGAATGTTCATATCGCTGCCGCGCCCAAAACGTACCGAAAATTCGGCTTTGCCGGTAAACAAGCTAGACCATTGGAAATCCCAATTCACTTGCCCTAGGTTTTGACGCTGCCAACGCACGCTAGAAGCCTGACCTTGCCAAACGGAACCGTGAGCACCTTGTATGTCTAGCCCTTTCACAATGGGGGCTTGCTGGAGAACCCAAGAAACAGGTAACCCCATGATCAAGCTAACAGAAAAACAAACGATAAAGATTACAACGTAAAGTACTGCTCGCTTCACCTTAACCTCGCTTA
>NZ_JAWOUO010000742.1:0-621 GCF_033339435.1 Vibrio sp. 378 | reverse complement strand
TCACTGTCCGATTATCCGCTTCGTCAAAATGTTCTGGTTTAAGTTGCGCTAACGGTCCTTCTTGACCGATTAACCAAGCTTGAAGGATTTTCTCACCAACATACTCCCCGTTGAACGGGTTAATGTAGTCTGGTGTTTTGTGCATCCAATCCACTTTAATTAGGAACTGAGTTGGGAATGTCACACCTTTCATAGGGAAGCCAAGGCGATTGCCTAAGTACAATAAAATTGCACCTAAGCTGACCGGAATACCTTTTTTACGCTCTAGCACTTTATCGATAAAGCTGTTGTCAGAGATAAAGTACTCTTGGTCGTCACCTTTGAAGCCCCACTCATGGAAAAACAGACGTAGGAAAGAGTCGAAACGCTGCTCTTCATCTGTTTCATGGATAAGCGTTGCTTCTGCTTCTTGGTACAGACGCTCTAGCTCTTGCTTAGCCCAATGGACGTTGGTTTCTGGATTAACGGATTTATTGAGCTCTAACGCTCCTTCCACCAGCGCCATGTTGTCAAAATCTTCGTCAAAAAACTCAAGCATGACGATTACCCAAATAAAGTTGGACTCTTAGACACGGCGATGTTAGCCGCCATGACCAACCAACCGAGTGCGCCAAAGAAACC
>NZ_JAWOUO010000741.1:0-622 GCF_033339435.1 Vibrio sp. 378 | reverse complement strand
CTTTGCCAAACTTACTACCCAATGACACTTGCAGAAACCGCTTCTATTTTTGCAGAGAATATCGTACGCGATCATTTGATCTCGAAAGCAGAAAGTGTGGACGACAAACTCGAAATGCTGTGGGAAGAGTTGTCTTCTGCGCTGGCGTTAATGATCAATATTCCTGTTCGATACGAGTTTGAAAAAGCATTCTACGAACGTCGTCAGGAGGGAGAATTAACCGCTCAGGATTTCTGTAATCTGATGTCAGAAACGTGGGAAGATTGGTACGGAGACGTGATGAGTGAAGCTGACCCCTATTTTTGGGCAAGCAAGCTGCACTTCTCGATTGCCGATGTGAGTTTCTATAACTATCCGTATCTATTCGGCTTCTTGTTCAGTAAAGGCATTTATGCGCAACGTGAAGCTAAAGGTGAAAACTTCTACATTGATTACGTTAATTTACTGCGTGATACTGGCAACATGATGGCAGAAGAGGTGGTTGAAAAACATCTATCGATGGACTTAACCAAACCAGACTTCTGGCAACAAAGCGTGGAGCTCGTACGCGACAAAGTCGATGAGTTTGAACGCCTACTTGCGCAGCGTAGCCAATAAGAGGTTGAGTTCTGTTGACCCTAGT
>NZ_JAWOUO010000740.1:0-622 GCF_033339435.1 Vibrio sp. 378 | reverse complement strand
TGTCGGCCAATGTCGCCATGACACTCAAATCTAGGTGAGTAAAGCTTGATACGGCATCGACTACGACACAGCTGACATCTTTGTTTTGCTCTGCGTGCTCTAGCAAACGACGCTTAAAGTACGGCGCATTAAAGTAGGTCAACGGTGAGTTGAAGCGATAAATCACCATTCCCGGAATTGGAGACGCTTTTCCGGTTTCATCAATGGTGCGAATGGTACCTTTTTCATCCAGACCCAGTAGTTGGTCACTTGGTCGCATGACGATGCGTAAAAACTGAAATAGACCTAATAGAACTGCCAGTGTGATACCTGGAATAACCCCAATTACTAACACGGAAATAAAGGTAATGATGGCAAGGTAAAAGGCATCTTTGTCACGTGTTTTCAGTATCCATATGGCATTGAGGTCAAGCAGTGACAGTGACGCGATGATGAGTACCACGCCGAGTGACGCAATAGGGATGAACTGTAACGGTTCGTAAATAAAGACCGCGATAATAGCAATGGTGATGGCAGCCACAATCGATACCAATTGTGATTTTCCCCCATTGGCGTCGTTAACGGCGGTACGAGAATCTGCGCCGCTGATGGCAAAGCCTTGCGAGAAGGCAGAAGCAATATT
>NZ_JAWOUO010000739.1:0-622 GCF_033339435.1 Vibrio sp. 378 | reverse complement strand
AGTACTGCTGTCTGCAATACCCTGAACGTTGGTATTCACTTCATCGCTCACTGTACTTTGTTGACTCGCTGCAGTTGCAATGTGCGTGTTCATCTCATTCATGCGTGAAATTGCATTGAGAATTTCAGCCAGAGATTCGCTTGCTCGCCCAGCAGATTGAATGGTCTCTTCACTGCTGTTTTGGCTACCACGCATCACTTCTACAGCTTGCCCTGCTCCAGACTGAAGCTTTTCAATCATAGCTTGGATTTCACCCGTACTTTGCTGCGTGCGACTTGCAAGAGAGCGTACCTCGTCAGCAACCACAGCAAAACCACGACCTTGCTCACCCGCTCGCGCCGCTTCAATCGCCGCATTCAGTGCAAGTAAGTTAGTCTGCTCTGCAATGCCGCGAATTACATCTAGTACAGAGGCAATATCGCTCACATCATTATCTAGCGTATTGATCACATGGCTTGCGCTTTCGATCTCTCCAGCCAAGTCACGAATCGAGCCGACCGTTTGCTCCAAAATCACATTGGTATTAGAAAGCTCATCATTCGCGGTTTGGCTTGCAACTGCTGCTTCATTTGCACTCTCGCTCACATTGCGACTAGTCACTTGCATTTCATGCACTGCTGCA
>NZ_JAWOUO010000738.1:0-622 GCF_033339435.1 Vibrio sp. 378 | reverse complement strand
ACTGCAGATTGCCTATGCGCTTGAAAGGCTGAGCGTTGATGTTATCGAAGCCGGTTTTCCTATCTCTTCCCCTGGCGATTTCGAGTCCGTACAAACTATTGCAAAACACATCAAAAATAGCCGAGTTTGTGCCCTTTCGCGTGCCGTTGCGAAAGACATCGATGCCGCAGCTGAGGCGCTAAAAGTTGCTGACCAATTCCGTATCCACACTTTTCTAGCCACTTCCACGATTCACGTTCAAGACAAGCTACGCCGCAGTTACGATGACGTACTTGAAATGGCGGTCAACGCCGTTAAACACGCGCGTAACTACACCGATGATGTCGAATTTTCTTGTGAAGACGCAGGCCGAACACCAATCGACAATCTATGTCGCATGGTTGAAGCCGCAATTGATGCTGGCGCAAGCACCATCAACATTCCCGATACCGTTGGCTACACAGTGCCAAGCGAGTTCGGTGGCATCATCCAAACGCTTTTCAACCGCGTGCCGAACATCGACAAGGCCATCATTTCTGTGCACTGTCATGATGACTTGGGCATGTCGGTCGCAAACTCAATTGCAGCAGTACAAGCCGGTGCTCGCCAAATTGAAGGCACCATCAATGGTATCGGCGAGCGT
>NZ_JAWOUO010000737.1:0-623 GCF_033339435.1 Vibrio sp. 378 | reverse complement strand
AATATGAATGTTGAAATCATCATTGGTTCAAACTCGGTTTGTTTTAATAGCACCATCGAAAACAAACACACATAGGAATCAAACATCATGAAAAAAACAATTATCGCAACAATTGCAGCATTGACTATTGCCCCTTCTATCGCACTTGCAAAAGAGCACAATCAAACCCCATCTAACGTGCAATTTGGCGGCCCAGTTACCGTCGAAAAGTTAGATACACTATTGAAAGATTCCAATATGTTCACAGAGAAAGACGTAGTAGTAGAAGGTAATTTACTCCGCCAAGTTCGTGCTGATACGTTCATTTTTAGCGATGGAACCGGTGAAGTTATGGTCGAGTTAGACGATGACATTCGCCTAAACTCTCCGATTGACCAAACCACCAAAGTTCGCCTGTTTGGTGAGTTCGAAGGTGGCAACAAGCCAGAAATCGAGGTTGAGCAATTAGTCATTATGTAAGGTAGTCACAAATTTCGCTTTATATCAGCATGATGTAAAAAATTGTGTCTGTTAACAGATGACGGCAAGCACTTAAAATGATAGCTTTACGATTCTTGGTCTGCTTTTTGCAGACCATTTTTTTGTTCATTTTAATCATCTTGCCCGGAGACGCCATGCTAGGT
>NZ_JAWOUO010000736.1:0-623 GCF_033339435.1 Vibrio sp. 378 | reverse complement strand
TGGACGTTTCTTTTTTCATGGCAGGCAACACGACGGCTAATAACAGCGCTAATAAAAGAAAAGCAGGCGTGAGTTTCAACCCTTGCCAAATTGAGTACGTGTCGTGAAACAGCCAAAAAATTCCTATCGTTAACAAGTAAGCAAAATAGCTGCTGAACACTAAACTCATGGCGACAAAACGCGTGCGATTGATGATGAGGATTCGCACTAAATATTGGCTGAGTAAACTCGCACAATGCATCGCCAATTGCCAGTTGATGATAAAAAAAGCCAGAGAAACAAATCCAGCTACCAGCATGGCGTCGTGCGTACTAACAATAAAGTAGCTGCCGAAACGGCTCATCATAACAGGATAATTACCTTCGTAGACGATAGACCAAGAGATCGCATTCGCCACTGCAATATAATTGGCAAAATAGGCAATAGCATAGAAAGTTGTGCGGGAACTAAAAGGTTGAAATACGTCCGCACAATAGCCGCGCCATTCTTCTTGATTAGCGGTGGGGCCAACCCAATTGCGTTTGTGGTCTGGGAGTCGCTCGGCAAATGCAGGGCCATTTCGAAACAGTAGCCAGAAAATATACAGCGCCAATGCAATCAACAGTATCGTCAACATACTCCCC
>NZ_JAWOUO010000735.1:0-623 GCF_033339435.1 Vibrio sp. 378 | reverse complement strand
AGCCAGGTCGGCCTGGCGGAACAAACAGATATTATCGATATCGCATTCGATGATGAACTGTTTTCTCGTTACGGCGTAACGATTCCCGTATTAAAATATCAAGCTTCTGAGTTGAACTGGCCGTTCGATTTAGATGAACTCAAAAATTGGTTGGAAAATAATGGCATTACTTACCATTCATAACGCGCAACTTGCTTTCGGTGATCATCCGCTATTAGACCGCGCAGAGTTTGCTTTGCAGGAAAATGAGCGTGTTTGTTTAGTAGGGAGAAACGGTGCCGGTAAGTCAACGTTGATGAAAGTACTTGCTGGCGACATCTTACTGGACGACGGCAAAATTCAAATAACACAAGATGTTGTTGTTTCTCGTTTGGAGCAAGATCCACCGCGCAACCAAGAAGGTACTGTTTATGAGTATGTCTCTGGTGGCTTAGCGGAAATTGGCGAACAGCTTAAGATCTACCATGATCTTCTTGATCTTGTTGCGCAAGACCCAAGCGAAAAGAACATCAACCGCTTAGCAAAAACTCAAGAACAATTGGATCATTCAAATGCGTGGCGTTTTGATGACCGAGTTAAAAACGTACTCAGTGCCCTAAAGTTAAGTCCAGACACATTACTTC
>NZ_JAWOUO010000734.1:0-623 GCF_033339435.1 Vibrio sp. 378 | reverse complement strand
GTGCAGCAGAACATTCCGCGCAGCAAGCCACGTTAAATCGCAACTTGTTGATGGCTGCGACTGCTGTGATTTCTCTGCTTATGATCATGATGGTGTGGGGTTTGGTTGCAAGCCTACGAAGCCGCGTTGGTCGCCTAAAACAAACCCTGCGCAGTATGTCTGAGCACCACGATATGACGGTTGAACTCGATTCTCGCGGCAAAGATGAAATCGCTTCCATATCGAACAGCATTAATGCTTTGATCTCTAACTTCAGAAAGCTGCTGTTTGACGTCACTAAGACCAATAACGAGAGCTCAAATCGACTACAAAACATTGTTGAATCTGCGCAAGATCTTGATAGCAGTAGCCGCTCTACCATCGCGAAGTGCGACAACATCGCAACCGCGATGACTGAACTCGCACAATCGAGTGTGGAAATCGCTCAGTCCGCAGAGCGCGCAATGGGTGACACCACAACCATGAATAACAAAGTGGTCGACTGCCAGACCCAAAGTGAATTGTCTTACCGCTCCGTGCAAAGCTTGTTGGAGCAAATCAACGCCACTGAACAATGCATGGCAGAATTGGCGAACGACACGCAGAGCATTGGCCAAATAGTCGAGACCATCAACAGCGTTTCT
>NZ_JAWOUO010000733.1:0-623 GCF_033339435.1 Vibrio sp. 378 | reverse complement strand
GGAAACGCCAATCAGTACGTCGCTTTCGCGTGTTCAGACCTTGTTTAATGAGATAGAAGGGCAACTGCATTTGCCTTGGACTGTCAGTGAAATGGCGAAGCGATGTTTTATTAGTGAAGAACAGCTAAACCGTTTGTCGAAACAGCTCTTCAATATGAGTCCGAGGAGCAAGTTGATCGAGCTGCGAATGCACAAAGCAGCTGACTTGTTGCAATACCGGGCGTGGTCAATTGCGATGATTGCTAATCGATTGGGATACCGAGACCCGTACAACTTTACGCATCGATTTAAGAAGTTTTACGGCATTTCGCCAACACGTTATCGAAAGCAGTTAATGGAAAACGCATAAAAAAACGAGGGCAGATAGCCCTCGTTTTCAATGGTCATTTGGTTGTTTTAGCTTTATAGGCCCGCAGCCATTTGCTGTTTGGTTTTGCTCGCTGCAAGCAACATGTAAACGCATGTCGCTACCAAAGCCGCAAACAAGTAACCCAACAAGCCGTGTACTTGGCCCATAAATTTGTCTGCGACCACTGGGCCTGCTACTGAGCCTACGCTGTAGCTAAACAGCATGACTTGAGTTGCAGAGACAATAAAGCGTTCATCAAGTCCTTCACAGCCGA
>NZ_JAWOUO010000732.1:0-623 GCF_033339435.1 Vibrio sp. 378 | reverse complement strand
ACAAAAGGGAAAGCAAACTTATCCCCGACCCTACGCGCTTGTTGAGCAGTCGCCGCACCGGTAGAGCTTGATAAGGTTGCTGTCATCGTTAACGACGGTGTCATTCTACAAAGCGACATCAATACTGCGATGAAAACCCTACAAGCCAATGCTCGTCAAAGCGGAAAAAGTCTACCTTCGGCAAGCGTGCTCAAAGAGCAAGTGGTAGAAAAACTGATCATCGATACGCTGCAAGGCCAAGAAGCTGACCGTATTGGTGTACGCATCGACGATAACCGTCTAAACCAAGCCATCGCAGAAATCGCACGCAACAATAACCAAAGCGTGGAAGAACTGGCAGCATCAGTGCAAGCAGAAGGCCTAAGCTACCCAGAGTTTCGCGAGCAAATCCGTAAAGAAATTGCAGCGTCAGAAGCTCGTAATGCGCTAGTTCGTCGCCGAATCAATATCCTTCCAGCAGAAGTTGATAGCCTTGCAGACCAGCTAGCGAAAGAAACCAACGCAACCGTGCAATACAAAATCGGTCATATCCAACTGCGTTTCACCGACGGTCAAGATAAATCAGAAGTAGAAGCACAAGCGAAAGCCCTGGTTAAAAAACTGAACGACGGCGCAGACTTCAC
>NZ_JAWOUO010000731.1:0-624 GCF_033339435.1 Vibrio sp. 378 | reverse complement strand
GAGCTGTTTCAGCTTGGTTAAGTCAACATCGGCAAAGATGATCATTTCCGTATTCGCACTGGCTTCCGTCAATGTGGCGTCGTGGGGGAAATAAATGTCTGAAGGTGAGAACACCGCTGATTGAGCATATTGAATGTCCACGTTGTCCACGCGCGGTAAGTTGCCGACACTGCCGCCAATCGCCACATAACATTCGTTTTCGATCGCGCGAGATTGAGAACAAATCCGCACACGTTGATAGCCGTTTTTGGTATCAGTCCAGAATGGCACAAAGATAATTTGCGCACCTTGTTCGGCGAGCATACGACCCAACTCAGGGAACTCGCTGTCGTAACAAATCAGAATGCCGACCTTACCAGCATCGGTTTCGAACACTTGTACATTATCGCCGCCATCAATTACCCAGTCTTTTTGTTCGTGTGGCGTGATGTGGATTTTGTACTGAGCGTTAATTTCCCCATCGCGTTGCAGTAAGTACGCTACGTTGTAGAGCTTGCCATCTTCGATGAGCGGCATACTGCCAGCAATGATATTGATGTTGTAAGTGACCGCCATTTGCGAGAAACGGTTTTTGATCTCTTCTGTAAAGCTAGCAAGAAAGCGAATAGCTTCAACCGAGTTTTG
>NZ_JAWOUO010000730.1:0-624 GCF_033339435.1 Vibrio sp. 378 | reverse complement strand
GTACTCATACCCTGTATCGAAACGGGTGTATTGACTGCTTTGCTGAGACTGAACATCGCGGTGAAAATTGGATTTAAATATTCCCGTTGTAGAAAAAACACCAAACTCAGAAAAGGCTCTGATTTCATGATCGATAGAAACCTCCTTTTGTTGGCTTTCGTTTTCATACACCCCAAAAACGTTGTAGTTAAACAGTCCCCCACGACCAAACTTAGCTGGAGAAAATCGCCCCATATCGTGTGCAGATAAACTCTGCATCGGCAGCCAGTTCGGCGGAACGTCGATCGCCAGTTGCAGTGACGATTGCAAATAACGCACGTTAACCCCAGCGATGGAAGAAACGTCAATCCTGTCTTCCGTTCCTGGCAACGATTTGGCCGTAACGCCAACCGCTATTAGATCTTGCCGCTGGAGAAAGTACTGATCGCCAATGCGCTCGACTTCGGTAATATGCCCCGTCGCTCTTTGATTGATCACTAATTCTAGTTTCAAGCTAATATTGTTAAACTTATCAAAAGAAAAGTTTTCAGGACTCGGTAACTCAGAAAAACTGTTGGGTGAGTTCGCACAAAGGCCAAGATTGCTCCACGCCATACTTAGTAATCCAAGCCAAAGCAAGACATA
>NZ_JAWOUO010000729.1:0-624 GCF_033339435.1 Vibrio sp. 378 | reverse complement strand
ATATTAGAATAAATTAAATTACTAATATGATAATGAAAATTAGGAAAACCACATTTCCAAAACCTTCAAATTGTTTGTTTTTTAATCCAAAACGCCAAGCCAACGTGTTCAAGGCGTAGGATATAATAATAAATCACACGCTTGTGGCAATAGTTATTAATATAATTTCCAACTGTCCCGATGACTCATTTTTCGCAATTTTATTCATAAAAACGCTCAACAATTCTTTCACATTGAATTGGCTATTTCTATTCACATTTAATAAATTAGATAGCGCTAATCAAATGTAACCGATTACTTTTTTGTTTCTATTTCTATAGGAAAAAGTCTTAAATCCACTTTCTGACTTCCTTCTCTGAATATATATTTCTGCTCATTTTGGGCGATAATTTGACCTTGAGAATAGAGTTTCCCTATCACTTTCATTTCTCCTTTCCCAGCTTGAATTGGCGCAATAAGAAAAGAATATTGAACTGGTAACTGAACACCTTGATATTGCTGAGAAGCAACAGTAAGACATTGATTTTCAAAAGCTTGACACATCTCCACCTCTATATAGGTCGAAACTGGAGGATGGTATCCTTCGACAGAAATCCACCCATATACATTCGCTTGGCTCTGAAC
>NZ_JAWOUO010000728.1:0-624 GCF_033339435.1 Vibrio sp. 378 | reverse complement strand
AAAATGAGCGCAAGCCAGCACTAATGAAACAAATGCGAAAACATAACGGTTTTACATTAATAGAAATCCTATTGGTGCTGGTTTTGCTATCTCTTACCGCGGTGGCGGTGATCACTACGTTGCCTACCAGTCAAAAAGACCTCTCTAAACAATACGCGCAAAGTTTCTTTCAGCGTTTGCAGTTGCTTAACGAAGAAGCCGTACTCAGCGGTAAAGATTTTGGTGTGCGTGTCGACGATACCAAAAAGACCTACACCCTGCTTAGCTTGACCGCTGAAGGCTGGAAGCCGCTAGAAATGAAGCAAATTCCAAGCAAAACCAAATTAGAAGATGACATTGCATTGCAATTGGATCTAGGTGGCGGTGCTTGGGATAAAGACGATCGTTTGTTTGAGCCGGGTTCACTGTTTGAAGACATGTTTGCCGACGAAACTGAAGAAAAGAAAGTGAAACCACCGCAAGTCTTCATTTTCTCGAGCGCAGAAGTCACGCCGTTTACCTTGTCTTTTTTCCCACAAAAAGGCGATGCGTTTAACGATGGTTGGCGAGTGATCGGAAAAGAGAGTGGGCAAATTCTGTTGGTAGCGCCAGGTGAAGAAGTGGAAGAGGATGCGAATGCGCAAT
>NZ_JAWOUO010000727.1:0-624 GCF_033339435.1 Vibrio sp. 378 | reverse complement strand
AGGCGGAGCGACAACTTGCTTGAGTAAAGGGGGATATAAAGGATCGGCCAGCGTCAGAATGTGATGATTTGTAGAAGTGGCTAGCCACGTTAAACAAGCATCGACCTCTTTATCGGCCGAAGCCCAAGCTTGCAACTGTTTGTTCGTCAAACCCAATTGATAGAGCTGTTCAGAAGAGGAACTGATGATATTGCGAGGCGTATCTTTGGCGAGCAGCTTATTCATTTTGACCCCACCGATGCCTGGCAAGCAACTCAGCTTAAGCCAGGCAGCAAGGTCACTGTCGTTATTGCGTGGTTTCATTGGTGGTCGACTCTTGCGTCAGAGGCGAAACCACAGAGACCTCTTTATTGATGGGTTTAGTGCTGGTTGTGATCAACGCCAAGCTAAAGTACTCATAAGGACGAATGACCAGCAACTCACCAACTTTGCTTTGAGGTAAGGTTATTTTCTTATCGAGGACACCAAACTCTTTCTTGAATTCATCGCCATCTTTGTAAACCGGATGCGCGTCTTCTTTTAAATCAAACACACTGCCTTGTTTCAGACTGTCAGACGTCCCTTTATCAATCACCACGACTTGGTTGGTTGAGCTAAAGCGAATACCTTCGATATTGCCTAGCA
>NZ_JAWOUO010000726.1:0-625 GCF_033339435.1 Vibrio sp. 378 | reverse complement strand
ATTTTGGATGCCAAGCACAAACAGGCATCGAGCTTAATTAAGGCAGAGAAAGGCAAATACTACCCAGAAGTTTACTTATATGGCGATTACAGCCTGTATGAAGACGATTCGTTGGCCAGCCAAATGAAACCGGATTGGCTCGTAGGGGTTGGCGTTAACATTCCATTGATTGAATCCACAGGTCGAAGCGAAAAAGTTAAAGCAGCACAAAGCGTTGTATCTCAAGTTGATGCTCTTAAATCTCAAGCCAAACAAGACTTGTCTTTACTTGTGCAGAAAACGTATCTAGAAGCGCAGCAAGCGATTGATGAAGTGCAAGGCTTAGAATCCAGCATCGCACTAGCCAATGAAAACCTGCTTCTGCGAGAGAAGGCATTCACTCAAGGTCTTTCTTCTTCTCTCGATGTGGTTGACGCTCAGCTTTATGTCGCCAGTATAGAAACTCAACGTTCGGCGGCGCGCTTCCGCTATCTGATTTCACTAACCAAACTATTAGCATTAAGCAGTGAAATGAACAGCTTCGAACAATATCAAAATACCGCTTACGCCCCAGCGAAAATATCCAAAGAGGTTAAATAAGTCATGGCAGCAAAATCTTTAAAACCCGTTCTACTTTCACTTTGCG
>NZ_JAWOUO010000725.1:0-626 GCF_033339435.1 Vibrio sp. 378 | reverse complement strand
ACTCACCGTTGTGGCGGCACTGCCCGAATATTTGGTCAGACGCCCCAATTCGCGACCCGCATTTGCCACCATAAACTCGTCACTCGCTCCTATCGAGGACTCTCTCAACGCAAAGTCACCCAATGCTTTTGCAAGTTCGGTTTGGTTACCGATGGTTTGCAAATATTGGTCGTTCCACTGACCACCAAATAAGATGGTGAACACCCCATTCACCGCGTTGCGCATGTACCAGTTTTGAGCGTATTGGTTATTCCAGCGCGTCAGCCACTCCGTCACTTGCGGTAAATAAGCGTGTTGCAGCCCCGCACTGTCCATCGTAATGATCACTTCACTTAATACCTTGCCGTGCGAGTCGCTGTTTTCGTAAAAATTAGCGTTGTTTACAAACGCGTCTACCGCCTCTTGCACTGCGGGCGTGACCCAAGAAACAAACGAGATATTGTTGTTGTAAAACTCGGCGTAATAGCCAGCGCGCAAATACAAGTACAAGGCTTCAAGCTCATCACTACCACCGCCAGTATAGGCCTTCGCCAAAGTCACCGTATGCTTTGCCACGTTGTACATGTGGTCAGAATCAAACGCCGCTTCTTGCACTCTGCTTTGAGCAGAGAACAGCTCGTTGATGC
>NZ_JAWOUO010000724.1:0-626 GCF_033339435.1 Vibrio sp. 378 | reverse complement strand
AGTTCCAATGGCTTCTTTTGCTATCGGCGTAACCCCTGCCGTCGCCACAGAGCTTACACCAAACGTACCCAAACCGCCTGTCGCCATACCAAGTGTGGCACCAACTGTGCCCTCAGCCGACAACATCGCGTGACCAATGGCTAACGTTTGTTGCATTGGCATCGATAAGCGCTGATCTCTTCCCGGCAATTGCGAGATTTGTTCGAGTTGATGATGATACGCTTCGGCATCGCCATTGACGGACGCTTTGTGAAGTTCACGCCCTGTGGCGACGAGCAAGCCTACGCCGGGTAACGCCAAATTGATGGCAGCGTTAACACCCGAGCCTTTCAGCTTCTCTTTTCCCATTTCCAACAACTGCGCGCCGAAACCGTCCATTTTCCCCGGATACTGGTTTTCCAAACTGACCTGCATACGCGGATCTTTGCTGATCGAATCAAACGTATTTTTGAGCTGCTGATAGGTGTCACCGTCGACTTTTACTTCATCAAGTAGGCTCACCACTTCCAAGATTTTTCGCTCGGTTAATGGTTCGCCTCGATAGCCTGACGGACTGACTAATGAATAAGCCAAAAGTGCGGTTTCTAGTTTTTCTTCCTTAAGCAGTGCCTGCTTCAAGTCGAGGT
>NZ_JAWOUO010000723.1:0-626 GCF_033339435.1 Vibrio sp. 378 | reverse complement strand
TACCGAAACTCCTACTCTGCCTAACAAAGCGTTCGCGAACTGCTTCCTCATTTTCATAGCCAGTTCGATTTCTGCAAGATCATTCACTTTCCCGCAGTATATGTATTCCATCAGCGGGTTATTGAAATCCTGTCTTGCTTGTTTAGCCAGCTTCTCAATTGGTCTGGTCAACATGTAGATGGATAATGCCGAAAGTAACGCTGCAGCGCTGAAAGCCACCATTGGTGATTGATTCATCTCTAGAAGTAACAAGCCCAAAAAGTTCGAAATAAAAAGGAAAAAGGCAGCTCTCATCCAAAGACGTGTACGAGGTAGGTAAAGTTGAAGCGGTTTTTTATCATTTCGCAGTTTCGCGTAAGCTTTCTCTGCGCGTTTGACATAAATACGTTCTGGTTTAAAACGGACAGATTGGTATTCAACAATTTCACCGTTGTATTTGATTGGCGATGCAAACGCATCCACCCAGTAATATCCTCCATTTTTTCGTCTGTTTTTCACCATTCCCATCCAATGTTTCCCAGCTTTGAGATGAGACCAGAGGTCTTTAAACGCCTGTTTAGGCATATCTGGATGGCGAACAACGTTATGTGGTTTTCCTATCAACTCTCCTTCTTCAAAGCCAGCAA
>NZ_JAWOUO010000722.1:0-627 GCF_033339435.1 Vibrio sp. 378 | reverse complement strand
TGAACATTGAAGACGGCGCAGAAGTAGGTGTGGGTGATACGCTAGCACGTATTCCTCAGAAGTCTGGCGGTAACAAAGATATCACCGGTGGTCTTCCACGCGTTGCTGACTTGTTCGAAGCTCGTAAGCCTAAAGAGCCTGCGATTCTTGCTGAACACACAGGTACAGTTAGCTTCGGTAAAGAGACCAAAGGTAAGCGTCGTCTAGTTATCACACGTGATAGCGGTGAAGTTTACGAAGAGATGATTCCTAAGCATCGTCAGCTTAACGTGTTCGAAGGTGAGCGCGTTGAACGTGGTGATGTAATCGCTGATGGTCCAGAGTCTCCACATGACATCCTACGTCTACGTGGCGTACACGCAGTAACTCAGTACATCGCTAACGAAGTACAAGAAGTTTACCGTCTACAAGGCGTTAAGATTAACGATAAGCACATCGAGACTATCGTTCGTCAAATGCTACGTAAGTGTACAATTACTCACGCTGGTGACTCTGAGTTCCTACCTGGCGAGCAAGTTGAATACTCACAAGTTAAGATTGCTAACCGTAACCTAGAAGCTGAAGGCAAAGAGCCTGCACGTTTTGAACGTGAACTTCTAGGTATCACTAAAGCGTCTCTAGCGACTG
>NZ_JAWOUO010000721.1:0-627 GCF_033339435.1 Vibrio sp. 378 | reverse complement strand
TAAGCTAATGAGTTTGGTGGGGTGGAGACAGGTAAAATCATGCCCAGTGAAGCCGAGAATGCGACCACAACCAGTAAGCCTTGTAAGCCACCGACAGCGGCCAAACTCGGCATGGAAACCCCGATAGCTGCGGCAATTGGCATCAACAAGTTCGCGGTCGCGGTGTTCGACATAAAATTGGCCATCAACCAACACACGATGGAGAGTGCAACCACCACCGCAAATGGAGACAGTGCCTCATAATCAATTGCGTGGGCGAGCGCTTCTGCCAAGCCCGTTTTATCGAGTGCAATGCCAATCGCAATACCACCGGCAACCAACCACAATACGTCCCAGTTGATCAGTTTGAGCTCTTCTTTGCCCATGATGCCCGTTAAGGTAAAGACTGCCAGAGGAATAATCGCGACGACGTACGTATTCATGCCATGAGCTTTGGTGGCCATCCACAAGACGATGGTGAGGGCGAAGGTCACGTAAACCACCATTGCGCGCCAGCTCTTTTTGAAAGTGCCATCCAACTTGAGTTTCATTTCTGGCTCGCTTGATGGGAACAGCTTTTGCAGTAAGAACCAAGCGATGGTCAATTGCACTAAGACAAAAGGTAAGCCCATCATCATCCATGAGAGG
>NZ_JAWOUO010000720.1:0-628 GCF_033339435.1 Vibrio sp. 378 | reverse complement strand
CTTTGACCACAGCGGTCATAAATCGGCGCAGCGATACAACGAAGACCTGGTTCTTGCTCTTCGTTATCTTCTGCATAGTGGAAATCGCGCACTTTCGCCAATTCTTCTAGCACTTGATCGGTGTTTTCCAATGTTTTTTCTGTGTGCTTAATGAACTCGACATCGCTCAATACGTCACGAACGAAGCTTTCATCGCGCTCAGAAAGCAGCACTTTACCAATCGCAGTACTGGAGAGCGGATTGCGACGACCGATGCGCGATTGCATGCGTAGGTTGTAGCCAGAGTCGATTTTGTGGATGTAAATGATGGCATTTTCATCCAGCGCACCAAGGTGCAAGGCTTCGTTGGTTTGTTCTGAAATGTGGCGCATTTCTTTGTCGGCCAGTTCGATCAGATCGACGTACTCAAGCGATTTTGCGCCCAACTCGAACAGCTTAAGTGTTAGAGAGTACTTATCCGCTTCGCCTTCTTGAGACACGTAACCGAGCGATTTCATGGTTTGCAGAAAACGGTAAGTAGTCGCTTTCGACATCATTAGACGTTGTGAAAGCTCTGAAACGCCGATGGCTTTCTGTTAACCAAGTGCTTGAAGAATATGAAAAACCTTAAGTACTGACGAAGCTGCTT
>NZ_JAWOUO010000719.1:0-628 GCF_033339435.1 Vibrio sp. 378 | reverse complement strand
CAAAGCCACATTTCACTTATCGTTTAGCTTCTTATCCATCATGTCACAGATATGCAGCTAGATTTGTCCAGTGAACGATCTAAATCACACTATAGTTAGTCGGTTACAATCCTCCAGTAAATGCATTTTTTCTTCACTACAGTCTTTTTCTCAGTAATTTAAAAATACCTCTGAAATAAAAATTATATTTATAGGGGTTCGACAATGATCACCAAACTAATAAATGAAGACTTGATTAAGCTTGATCTTCAAGCGTCTTCAAAAGAAGACGTATTTAAAGAACTGGTTGCCGTTCTTCATGCCCAAGGTCGTATTTCTGACCAAACAAAATTTCTTGAAGATATAAAAGCACGTGAAGAATTAGGAAATACCGGATTTGAAGATGGCGTGGCAATTCCACACGCGAAAAGCGCCGCTGTGATTGAACCGGCGGTTGTGATCGGCGTAAGCAAATCAGGTATCGAGTACGGCGCGGAAGACGGTTTACCTTCAAAGCTGTTCTTCATGATCGCTTCTCCAGACGGTGGCGATAACCACCACATCGAAGTACTTGCAGAACTGTCTTCAAAACTGATTGAAGATGGTTTCATCGATGCGTTCTTGGGCGCAGCAAACAGCCAAGACGCAC
>NZ_JAWOUO010000718.1:0-629 GCF_033339435.1 Vibrio sp. 378 | reverse complement strand
CCGCACCGAGATTAATTGTCGGTACCTTGAATGACTCCACCATGGTTTTATAGTTGTTGGCCATTTTCACCCGCTCGGCCGCCACTTTCAGCGGAATGTTTTGGCTCTGCATGTCTTGAACCATTTGATTCAACACCGGATCGTGAAACTTAGTCCACCAAAACTCAACGTGTTGTGAATCGGTACTCAACCCTGCATTTTCGGCGTTCAAGTAGGTTTCTGCCATGCTGGTGGTCGGTGCTTGGTAGTCTGGCCCCACTGCACAGCCCGCTAAACTTAGGGCTAGAACGACAGGCGTTAGAATGAATTTTTTCACGATGACGCCTCCTCTAGCTCAGCGTTGGTTTGTGTGGATGGTGCTTTTTCTTTGTAAGCAAGGCGATACAGCGCAGGCATGACAAACAGTGACAATATGGTTGCGGCTGCCAAGCCTCCGATGATGGTTGCCGCCATTTGGTCAAACAGCAGGTCTGACAGCAGCGGGATCATGCCGAGCGCGGTCGTTAACGCACCCATAGAAATGGCCATAGTACGGTTGACCGTGGCTTCTTTGATCGCGTCAGACAAGCTCTTGCCATTTGTGCGTTCGAGCTCAATTTGATCCATTAGTACGATGCCATTTTTGATGA
>NZ_JAWOUO010000717.1:0-630 GCF_033339435.1 Vibrio sp. 378 | reverse complement strand
TTAAGACTCGCAGTAGAAAAGTTAAGGCACTCAATGCATACGGAGCAACTATGAACAAACATCCAGATAACAACTTGTTAGAAGCATACGCTTCGGGCAGCATTGATGCGGTTTCTGGTCTTGTGGTCGCCACACATTTAGAGACGTGCTCAAAGTGCCGAGCGTATGTAAACCAAGTAGAAGCAAGTCAAGCAAATACAGTGAGCGAAAGTCCATTAGAGTATTCACCTGAGTTTGATGACATGTTTAACGACATTATTAACGCAGAACCTGTGAACGACAATGTGGTGATTCAAGATACAGCTTTCGTCAATGTTGCAGGTAAAAGCTTCGAGCTTCCAAAAACGTTAGTGCGCTTTTCTGATTTGGTGGGATCGTGGCGAAGCTACGGTGGGAAAGTTTTCAGTGCACAAATTGATTTGGGTGAAGATGCTCGAGTGAGCCTGATGTACATCGGCGAAAATGTACAAATCCCACAACACACGCACAGAGGGTTGGAATCCACACTGGTTCTGCATGGTGGATTTAGCGATGAAGACGGGCAGTATGAAGAAGGCGACTTGATGATACGAGATGCCTCAGTGAAACACAGCCCCTTTACTCAGGAAGGTGAAGACTGTTTGTGTTTAA
>NZ_JAWOUO010000716.1:0-630 GCF_033339435.1 Vibrio sp. 378 | reverse complement strand
AAGCTGTACGTTGGATCAGAAGTTGGTCAACTTAGACGAGTACTTTTAAACCGCCCAGAGCGCGCCCTCACCCACCTCACGCCGTCAAACTGTCATGAGCTATTGTTTGATGACGTACTTGCTGTAGAAGCCGCGGGTGAAGAGCATGATGCTTTTGCTCGAACCTTGAGAGAGCAAGATGTTGAAGTACTTCTGCTCCACGATTTACTGGTGGAAACCCTAGCCGTTCCAGAGGCAAAACAGTGGCTGTTGAACACGCAGATTTCTGACTTCCGCTACGGGCCAACCTTCGCTCGCGATTTACGCCAATATCTTTTGGAAATGGACGACGAACACCTCGCGACTATTTTGCTTGGCGGCTTAGCCTATTCTGAGTTAC
Organism: Vibrio sp. 378; assembly: GCF_033339435.1. Lineage (NCBI taxonomy): Bacteria > Pseudomonadati > Pseudomonadota > Gammaproteobacteria > Vibrionales > Vibrionaceae > Vibrio > Vibrio sp. 378. The sequence continues at coordinate 251 of NZ_JAWOUO010000716.1, read as the reverse complement.
CTATTCAATCTTCTTCGATGCTACCGAAGATGAAGCGCCCACTGGATTTCGTGATCGAGCCACTACCAAACCATCTATTCACCCGCGACACCTCATGTTGGGTATATGGCGGTGTATCACTCAACCCAATGATGATGCCTGCGCGCCAGCGCGAAACAAACCATTTACGCGCTATCTATCGCTGGCACCCGATCTTTGCAGGCCAAGACTTCATTAAATATTTTGGTGATGATGATCTGCATTACGACAAC
>NZ_JAWOUO010000715.1:0-631 GCF_033339435.1 Vibrio sp. 378 | reverse complement strand
AACTCCGGCAGGGCCAACAATGGAATAAAGGCCAACATCGGGATAACGGCGATATCTTGAAAGAGCAGAACAGAAAACGCGTTTTTACCACCTTCTGTTTTGGTTAGCCCTTTTTCGCTAAAGGTTTGCAGCACAATGGCGGTTGATGACAGCGCGAAAATTAGGCCAATCGCCAGAGCAATCGTCCAAGGCTGCTCAAAGTACAAGGCGATACCCATAATCGCGGCGACAGTGCCGCCAACTTGCAAGCCACCTAACCCCATCAAGCGATTACGCATCGCCCACAGCATTTTAGGTTCGAGTTCTAAACCAACAAGGAACAGCATCATTACAACGCCAAATTCCGCAAAATGTTGGATGGTTGTGGTCTCTTCGCCTACTAGGCCGATAATTGGGCCAATCACCACGCCGGCAATTAAGTAGCCCAACACAGAGCCTAAACCTAAGCGTTTTGCTAACGGAACCGCGATAACGGCGGCTACAAGGTACACAAAGGCTTGTAAGAATATTCCTGTCATGACGCCTCCTTGATGAGCTCCGGCAATGCACTGTTAAGTTTAATGAGCGAAGCGGCGGCCTCGACATCCAATCGGTCTTCGACCAGCGCCGTTAAGAGCTTTTTATAGCGTTC
>NZ_JAWOUO010000714.1:0-631 GCF_033339435.1 Vibrio sp. 378 | reverse complement strand
CAATGTTTGGATTTACATAGATGGCACCAACAGACACTTGAGTGCCCTCTAGGTAAGTAAGCATTGCTGGGTTACGCCATTGAGAACTTGCGTTGTCAGCCATTGCTGCTTCACCAGCGTAAGCACGACCTAGACCTGTTGCAGAATATTCAGCTAATTGGAAGCCTGCTGCATTTGCCATGCCTGAAGTGCCAAGTAGGCTAAGTGCTACTGCTGTTGATAGGAAAGTCTTGTTGGTTTTCATTCTAATGTTCGCTGAATTAATTATAACGTGGGGCAAAAGTCTAAAGGTAGAGTTATTACTTTAGAAATGAAAATCCGGAACATGAATGTATTTAGTATTTTGTTCTAATTTGTTGTTTGTTTGTGGTTTTATAATCTAACTATGATGGTGGGATGAAAAAAACTCAGCGAACACCTGTGAGGTCTAATTGTGATTTTTAGATACACGTGTTCACTCAAATTGAGCGGACGATAAGTGTTAGATAAGAAAAAAGGCTGGAAATCCAGCCTTTTATATAGAGTTTACTTACATTAAATATAAGGAATTTTCTTAGAAGCTACGGCTGTATTGTAAGCCAAACAGGATAGCGTCTGCGTGCGTTGTAGCTGTTACACCTGTAGAAAGACC
>NZ_JAWOUO010000713.1:0-632 GCF_033339435.1 Vibrio sp. 378 | reverse complement strand
CTGGAAATGTTGCCGGTTATCTGCGGTAGCGAATACATTGGTTTGATGCCAGAATCGATGATTAAGTTGTTCTGTAATACCTATCATGTGAAAGCACTGCCGTTTCCATTTGATGTGACAACTTACGATCTTTGCACCATTTGGCACCCTAGTCGCACTAATGAAAGTGCTCATCAGTGGTTGCGCGCGCAAATCAAACACGCAGGGAAAGTCATCAAGAAATAGGAAGTCCATATGAAGACAATACGAGCGATTCTAAACGGCAAAAAAGCTGGTAATCCTGAGCTAAGAGACGCCATCATGAAAATGAGAGACAGGGGCGTAGATGTGCAAGTTCGCGTCACTTGGGAATCGCAAGATATGCCGCGTCTCGTGAAAGAAGCGGTAACGGATGGTATTGAGCGTATTGTTGTTGCGGGTGGCGATGGCACTGTCAATGAGGCTGCTTCGGCACTTATCCACATTGATCATGAAAGTCGCCCTGAACTTGCCATTATTCCGCTTGGTACGGCCAATGATTTTGCGACCGCGAATCATATTCCAGATTCGATTGCTGATGCATTAACGTTGGCAGTGGAAGGGAAAGCGCTGTCTGTTGATTGCGTTAAGGCGAACGATCGTTGCTTTATCAA
>NZ_JAWOUO010000712.1:0-632 GCF_033339435.1 Vibrio sp. 378 | reverse complement strand
GTGGTGGCAGGCTGCAGTCAGCGCGAATGTGATTTAGCCATTAGCATTGGAGCAAAACGAGCGGAACTGCTGAACAACTACGTTTCTTATCAAAGTGCGACGCGTGTCGGCAGAAACCATCAAGCTGCATTGAACATTGTTGTTTTAGGGCGTGTCGCACCACAGAAAGACCCTCAATTTTTACTTAACACACTCCGTTGCTTGAATCGATTTGCACTCAATCGCCAATTAGACATTACTTGGATTGGAGGAGGAGACAAAGAGCTAGAGCAAGCGTTAAGAGCCGAGGGCGTACAAGTAACGGGTATGCTTCCTCGCGATGAAGTGGTTAAGAAACTGCGGGCCTCCGATCTCTATTTACATACCGCCGCATGGGAAGGTATGCCTTTAACGATTCTAGAAGCCGCGAAGCTGCACCTCCCTATGGTGATTCGTTCCATTGGTGCCACAAAAGATCTCAACTATCCTTTTTTGGCGCAAACACCGGAAGACATGGCAAAGCAAATGACACATTGCATCAATCACTATGATGACATTGATTTTCGCCAATACACCACCGAGTTGAATGAGACGTTCAGTGAAGAAAAACAACGCCTCGCTCTAAACAACATTTACAGTTAGAGAAATAGAAT
>NZ_JAWOUO010000711.1:0-633 GCF_033339435.1 Vibrio sp. 378 | reverse complement strand
TCGCAATGGGTGATGCAATTAACTGGTTCGAGGACGTAGCGCAGAACAAACTGCCTGCCGGTTACAACCACGACTACATGGGTGAAGCACGTCAGTTCGTGACGGAAGGTAGCGCGCTATACGCAACATTTGGTCTTGCGTTAGCCATCATCTTCTTGGTTCTCGCGATTCAATTTGAATCACTTCGTGATCCTATCGTTATCATGGTATCGGTACCGCTGGCGGTGTGTGGTGCGTTGATCGCCTTGGCTTGGGGCACAGCCTCGATGAACATCTACTCGCAGGTCGGTCTGATCACGTTGGTCGGTCTGATCACCAAACACGGTATCTTGATCTGTGAAGTAGCAAAAGAAGAGCAATTGCACAACAAACTGTCTCGAATCGATGCGGTAATGGAAGCGGCGAAAGTTCGTCTACGTCCAATTCTTATGACCACTGCGGCGATGATTGCGGGTCTTATCCCACTCATGTACGCAACGGGTGCAGGCGCAGCACAGCGCTTTAGTATCGGTATCGTAATCGTGGCTGGTTTGGCACTTGGTACGTTGTTCACGCTATTCGTACTACCTGTGATTTACAGCTACCTAGCTGAAAAACACAAACCACTGCCAGTTTTTGTTGAAGACAAAGACT
>NZ_JAWOUO010000710.1:0-633 GCF_033339435.1 Vibrio sp. 378 | reverse complement strand
CACGGAATTATACCTAAACTAACAAGAAAATCAGAGAGAAAAGCAAACCTCTCTGTTATGCTGTCTGCTCGGCTATTTGCCCCAGTCACTCTCTTAGCAATCTCGACCTTACACGCTCAACTACATTACGTAAGGCAAGAGTGCTTTAGCAAAGTCAGGAGCTTTCTTTGGTCACCGTCGATAAACAAGACTCAGTAACATTAAAAATTAGCCACGCGCTCGCAGAAAGCAAAAGTGTCGACCTAGATCTTTACTTCTTTGTGCCTGGTGAGCTTGGTTTAAACGCCGACATCATCAGTGAATCCGAATTTTATTACACTTCTATCACTCAGCAACGTGCTTATTACAGTACAGAAATTCTATTGCCGCTTGTTCACAGCCGATTAGCGAAGCGCGGACGTCTTTCTAATCAGCAATACCGCGTAAGTTTGAGTTTGTTCGCCTACCAGTACGTTATCGCATTAGATAAAGCAGTGGCGAGTTTAAATAAGCACGAGAGCAACTCCGTTACAGAAGATGAAGTGGACGAAGTCATTGAGTTGACGCTTGAGATCTTAAAACGCTTGAGACGCTCTATCCCTTATGAAGAAAACTTAAAGCGTTACTACGTTAATATTGACAACTATTTGTCGT
>NZ_JAWOUO010000709.1:0-634 GCF_033339435.1 Vibrio sp. 378 | reverse complement strand
TCTTAATTTGGCTGCTGCGTTACCCGATTTTATCTCTGCTCAGCGCGCCAGAAACTGTTATGCCTATCATAGCTAGCTACTGGCCTTGGTGGCTACTGAGCTCATGGGCTGGTGCAGTCCTTTATTTTTACTACAGTATTTGTCGTGCCAATGGCAACACTATGCTTCCGGGCACGATGATGATGGTGACAAGTGGTGTGAACTTGGTATTAGACCCGCTGTTCATTTTCACGCTCGATCTCGGCATTAATGGGGCAGCGTTGGCAACCTTAGTTGCATTTGGGTTTGGTATCCTTGTCGTTGCGCCAAGAGTGAAGCGCAACCACTGGGCTACAACGCAATGGCAAGATCTGAATGTGATGAAAAGCGTCACTTCGATAGGTAACATCATGGGGCCAGCCATGGTCAGTCAATTGCTGCCGCCGCTCTCTTCAATGTTAGCGACCAAGTTGCTTGCCAGCTTTGGAACTGCCGCAGTCGCTGCTTGGGCGCTAGGCTCACGTTACGAGTTTTTTGCCATTGTGTCTGTATTGGCACTGACCATGTCGATGCCTCCAATGGTGGGGCGCTTGTTAGGCGCAAAGAACTATCGAGACATTCAATCTCTGGTTGGAATAGCGGTTAAGTTCATTCA
>NZ_JAWOUO010000708.1:0-634 GCF_033339435.1 Vibrio sp. 378 | reverse complement strand
GCAGCAGCCATCAGTGCAAATAATTTTTTGTACATAATCGTCTTCAATTTGGTAAGCCTGAGCGTATCTTCTTCGAGAGACGAATCTTGGAAAATCCAACGAATAAAAATGTGCGATTCAATTCATTGGATTACCTTGGGTACACATTCAATATCAATCAAAAATGCCAACTGACTCGCACGCAAACCGACTTATTCAAACTAATAAAAACATCGATAACACACAGATTACGCAGTAAAAAAGAGGCGCAAGAACATTGTGCTATTTAATTGATGAAAAACGAGTTGGCTCCCAGATATACGGCAAAATATTCTCTATATTTAAAGAAAGGACAATGCCGCTGGAGGTCTCTATGATCAAGGTTGAAGACATGATGACTCGCAACCCTCATACCTTGCTACGCACGCATACCTTGCGCGATGCAAAGAGCATGATGGACGCGTTGGATATTCGACATATTCCGGTTGTTGACGCCAATCATCACTTACAAGGCTTGGTGACTCAACGTGATATTCTTGCTGCTCAAGAATCCTGTTTGCACCCAGATGACGCTGAGCAATCTTTTACCCTCGATACGCCTCTCTACGAAATGATGCACACTAACATCATGACTGCAGAGCCAAGAGCAGGTCTA
>NZ_JAWOUO010000707.1:0-634 GCF_033339435.1 Vibrio sp. 378 | reverse complement strand
GCTGCTATCAACTGGAAGCAGCCGTTCAACAAAAATAAGTGGTTGGAACGTGTAGAACCAATCAAGGCATTTTGGCAGCGCTTACCTAAATTCCATCAACGAGCTTTGATGGTGTTAATGCCATTATTACTTCTACTTCTGATTGTACCGTTACCGAAAAAAACGGAACCGTTAGTCGAACCGCAGGGTGAAGGGGATAGCCAGCGTGTTGCGATCCAGTTAAATGCGCAAAGCCTGAGTCAGCAACGTACGTCGCAAAACTCGGGGCCTAAGTCAGAAGACTGGAAAGAGTACCATGTGAAGAATGGTGATACGTTAGCTCAAGTTTTTCGCAACAATCAGCTTTCTATGGCTGACCTTAGCGCCTTAGTAAAAATAGAAGGAAGCGATAAGCCACTGAGCCATATCAAGCAGGGGCAACTCATCCGTTTTAAACTCTCAGAAAACGGCCAGTTAGATATGTTGCAACTGGAAAAGAGCGATCATTCGGTTATGTTCTTCCGTCTATCGGATGGCAGCTTCGGCAGAAACAAATAGTTTCCGTTGTAGATTTAAAAAAGACGCGATCATCTCGCGTCTTTTTTATTGCAGTTTTGTAGAGGTTTATTGAGTCGAATGCTTCCTGCGCATGTCT
>NZ_JAWOUO010000706.1:0-635 GCF_033339435.1 Vibrio sp. 378 | reverse complement strand
TCACATTGATTTGATCGGTAGTGAGCACTTTTAAGTTGTTGATGATATCTTCGAAAACGTAAGTAGCTGTATAGTCAAGCGGATCAACGGATTCTCCATTTGCGCCAGACAGCTCAAAAGTGTTTCTTTGCTTACTCTTTTTCAGCATCTCGCCAACATGGCGGTAAACTTTGTCTTTGATCTCTTCGCTGCTAACAACACCATCAATGACTATTTGCTCACCAATATTGGTCAGCTTAATGTCTTCATCTGGATATCTCGCAATAATGGTTTGCTTTAAAAGTCTTAGACTCTTGTTGACTACCACTTCTGCGTTATAAATTTCGTTTCCGGCTCGATCATAAGCAATGATCGACGTTGCACCACGACCGATACCGTAAATCACGAGCTTCCCATTTGCGATTACCTTGTAGTCCGCAATTTGAGTGTCTGCGACAAATACGGTGTCGATGTTACGTTTTACGTTAATGGTTTTTGCTGCGCCTTTATCTAAGCTCAATAGCTCCCCTGCGGAGACTGAAGCTGGGAGTAATAGCGCCACTCCTAATGTGACTAATAGTATATTTTTATTGAACACCCTTAATTCCCTCTCAGCTGTCGAACGCCAAATCGATGCTCAATTAAATCGCTACTTT
>NZ_JAWOUO010000705.1:0-636 GCF_033339435.1 Vibrio sp. 378 | reverse complement strand
CAAGCCATCGCGAAAGTCGGGCGATTATTCATCATCACTATCGGCGTATTAACCATCATGCAGGCATTTGGCTTGTCTCTGTCTGGTCTGCTGACGTTTGGTGGTGTGGGTGGCTTAATCGTAGGTCTTGCTGCAAAAGATTTGCTGTCGAACTTCTTCGGTGGTTTGATGATTTACTTCGATCGTCCATTCAAAGTAGGCGATTGGATTCGCTCTCCAGATCGTCAAATCGAAGGCACCGTAGAGCGCATTGGTTGGCGCATGACCAGCATCCGCACGTTTGATAAACGCCCACTTTACGTACCTAACTCCGTGTTTAGCAACATCGTGGTTGAAAACCCTTCCCGAATGCTAAACCGTCGAATCTACGAAGTGGTGGGCTTACGTTACGATGATGCCGACAAAGTGCCAGAAATCATCACCGCAGTGCGCGAAATGTTAAAGAATCACAAAGATATCGATACGCGCCAAACCTTGATTGTGAACTTTGATACCTTTGGCCCATCATCGTTGAACTTCTTTATCTACACCTTCACGAAAACAGTGAACTGGGTGAGATACCACGAAGTGAAACAAGACGTCTTATTGAAAGTCGTCGGCATCATTAAAGAGCACAACGCAGATATCGCGTTCCCA
>NZ_JAWOUO010000704.1:0-636 GCF_033339435.1 Vibrio sp. 378 | reverse complement strand
CTGTGTCACATTGATTTGGGGAGTTACAACCTAGTTCGGGGAGAGCAGGGCGGGAAAGTCATTGATTGGGAGTACGCAAGCCTTGCAGATCCAAGATTAGATTTAACGCTCATTTTGCAAATTACCGATTCGCCAATAGAAGAGTCGGTTGAACGCTATTGCCAGATTCGAAATATTGAAAATACCTCAGTTTGGCTTGAAGGAGTAAAAGCGTGGCAACCCCGCACTTTAGTGATGGCAATGCTTTGGTACTTGCTTGCTTATAAATTGTGGGGAGATGAACAATACTTAAACAGTGCGCAAGAGTTTAAAGATTTATTGTGTTTAGAAGATCACTGTTTTGAGAACTCGTGACGTTTTCCCCTTTATCAGTAAGGAAATAGTGGTAGTTTTAAAAAAAGTACCAGATTTTACAGGGAGAGGTACACATGATTATTTACTTGCACGGCTTTGATAGTACAAGCCCAGGTAACCACGAAAAAGTTCTTCAACTACAGTTCATCGATGACGATGTTCGTTTCATTAATTACAGCACGCTTCATCCTAAACATGACATGCAGCACCTGTTAAAAGAAGTGTCAAAGGTCATCGATCAGTCTGATGATCCTAATCCACTTATCTGTGGGGTTGGCCTTG
>NZ_JAWOUO010000703.1:0-636 GCF_033339435.1 Vibrio sp. 378 | reverse complement strand
TCATAAAATGGCTTGATGTTTAAATGAACAGTTAATTTTTAGACCATATATAGCGAGATCTAAAGTAGTTCAAACAAATGTACGGTCTAACTCTTAGCTGCGAGAACAAACCACTTGGATATACGCTCAAATGAATACTTTATAAAGAAGGAAATCGCATGTTAAAAGGATTGCTGTGCATCTCAGCGGCGGCTGCTTTCGTGATGACACCAAACGCGTTGGCCCAATCAATCACCATGACCGATTTGGGTACTAACCAAGCCGTCGGTACGGTGGAATTATCAGAGAGTGACTACGGAATTGTATTCACGCCGAATCTGTCAGGAATTCCTGCCGGACTACATGGCTTTCACGTCCACGCTAACCCATCCTGTGACAGTGCAGAAAAGGACGGTAAAACCGTAGTAGGTGGCGGTGCGGGCGGCCATTACGACCCAGACAATACTGGCCAACATGGTTTTCCATGGTCCGATGGCAACCATCTTGGCGATCTGCCAGCGTTGTACGCCGACATGGAAGGAAACGCCAACCAACCGGTTTTAGCTCCGCGCCTCAAAATGTCTGATTTAAAAGGCAGAGCCTTGATGATTCATGCTGGTGGGGACAATCACTCGGATCAACCAGCCAAATTAGGTG
>NZ_JAWOUO010000702.1:0-636 GCF_033339435.1 Vibrio sp. 378 | reverse complement strand
GTACTGGAATGGTTTTTTGTGACCATTCGTCCCAGTTGTAAATGTGTACGTCTGTACCACAAATCGCGGTTTTCTTAATTTTGATCAGAATGTCGTTATGGCCAACCTCAGGTTTGTCTACTTCGGTCATCCAAATGCCTTGTTCAGGCTTTAGCTTTGATAGTGCTTTAATTTTCATAGTATTCACCAAATATTGCCTCGCTCAGTGCGAAACAAAAAATCTCTATAAAGTTCATCATCACTCAACAATGCGGGATAAAAGGCTTAACCCAATGAGCCTGCTCCAACGGAGATTTGGGCAAGCCTTTGTCATCAAACCGCATCAACATGAGAGATATCGAACTTAGATAATGCCCATGTCTTTACCAACTTGGATGAACGCATCGATCGCACGATCTAGCTGCTCACGAGTGTGCGCTGCTGACATTTGAGTACGGATGCGCGCTTGGCCTTTTGGTACTACAGGGAATGAGAAGCCGATTACGTAGATGCCTTTTTCTAAAGCACGCTCAGCGAACTCCGCTGCAACTTTTGCATCGCCCAGCATGATGGGAATGATCGCGTGGTCTGCGCCGCCCATTGTGAAGCCTGCAGCTTCCATACGAGCACGGAAATGCGCTGCGTTTTCCCATAGAC
>NZ_JAWOUO010000701.1:0-637 GCF_033339435.1 Vibrio sp. 378 | reverse complement strand
CTTCGAGTATTTGAAGCAGCCGCTCGTCATCTCAGTTTTACGCGTGCGGCAGAAGAGTTATTTGTGACTCAAGCCGCAGTGAGTCATCAAATTAAAGCCCTAGAAGAGTTTCTATCTCTAAAACTTTTCCGTCGCCGTAACCGTTCTTTGCTGTTAACAGAAGAAGGGCAAAGTTACTTTCTCGACATCAAAGACATCTTTACCTCGATTGCTGAAGCTACCGATAAGGTATTGGAACGTAGTGAAAAAGGTGCGTTGACCATCAGCTTGCCACCGAGCTTTGCCATTCAGTGGTTGGTGCCTCGTTTGGCGGACTTTAATGCTCAAGAGCCAGACATCGATGTTCGCATCAAAGCCGTGGATATGGATGAAGGTTCACTGACTGATGATGTAGATGTAGCGATCTACTACGGCCGTGGGAACTGGCCGGGTTTGCGAGCGGATAAACTGTACCAAGAGTTTCTGATCCCACTTTGTTCACCTTCGTTACTTTTAGGTAACAAACCATTAGAATCTCTAAGTGACCTCAAATTACACACTTTGTTACATGATACTTCGCGTAAAGATTGGAAGCAGTTCGCTCGTCATTACAACATCGAAGGCATTAACGTGAATCACGGTCCGATTTTCAGCCACT
>NZ_JAWOUO010000700.1:0-637 GCF_033339435.1 Vibrio sp. 378 | reverse complement strand
CCGAGCCATTCAGTCACAGTGATCGTTTTTTACAAGACAAGCTAACAATTGATGGATAAGCTTGGTCATTATGTGACCAAGCTTTTTTTGTACGTAATGGAACAGATTCAATACTACGCGACCGACCATGACCAACTGAGTCTGATCGAGGCGAAATACCAAAAGTTTGCCTTTCAAAGGCACTATCATTTGGATTTTCACCTCGGCTTGATCACGCATGGTGAGCAGAAGTTTCATTATCAAGGCTCTCATCACCAAGTCGGTCATGGGCAAATCGTTATTATGCCGCCCGATGAACTGCACGACGGCCAATCTAAGCTTGCCAGTGGCTATCAAGTGAATGTTTTTTCGATCGAACCACACTTACTTAGCGATCTGGCAGATCTTAAACAAAACGGTCAAATTATCCGCTTTAATGAGTTGATCATCTCCGATCCACAGATATTTTCACAACTTAGTAACTTACATGCTCTGTTGAGACGCGAAAATCTCAGTCAGTTAACCAAAGATTGTCTGCCGTTTGAGGGATTTAACCAACTTTTTGATCGCTACGGATCGCTGGCAAGGCAAAAAGTCATTCCATTAGGTAAGCAATCTATCAACACCTTAAAAGATTACTTAATGGCAAACCTCGACC
>NZ_JAWOUO010000699.1:0-637 GCF_033339435.1 Vibrio sp. 378 | reverse complement strand
AAAACGCCGACAAATACTCCGCCCATTCTGGTTGGTTGCTCTAACCCCCTTCGGTGTTAGCGCTGGTTTATCATATGTTGTTAGTCTTAAATCTTAATAGCTATATCTAATTATTTGAGAGGTGAGTATAGATACAATAAAAGGTAATAATTATGAAACACGATATGTTAGACATTTTAAGAAGTGTAGGTGCAAAAGATTTTAGAGCTATTGAAACCGCCATTAAGACAGTAAAAAAAGAGAAATACAAACCTCGTAAAGAACCTGGTGATTTGCAGATTAAATCAGTAAAGACAAATCTCACTGAAAAAGAATATCAAGAACTAGTTAAAAAGCAATGTATGGCTGGTTATTCAAAGCTTTCAGCATTTACTCGTGACGTCATCAATAATGCTGTAAAAGTCAAACCCATCATTCTAGAGGCATCTAAAGAGTTCTTTACAGAAACTTCAGAACTCAGTGATCAAATTAAAACAATTGCCACCGATATTGAGAATAGTAAAGCTCTCACAAGAGATGAAATAGAAAGTACTCTTGTAATATTAGCGGGACTATTAAGAGAGTTTCAGGCAACTCGTCACTTGCTAGTAAATAGCTTTACTCAAGAAGCGGCTTATGAAATAGCAAAACAGCATTT
>NZ_JAWOUO010000698.1:0-638 GCF_033339435.1 Vibrio sp. 378 | reverse complement strand
TAATGCCGATCAAAACGCGTATCGACATGCTTGCGACGGGCATTAAGACGCCAATCGGGATCAAAATCGCAGGCCCAGACCTGAAAGAAATCGAAAAGATTGGCGCGCAGTTAGAACCTATCTTGAACAACGTTCGCGGCACTTCATCGGTTTATGCCGAGCGTGTAGCCGGTGGCCGTTACGTAACAATCGACATTAACCGCCGCGCTGCCGCGAGATATGGATTGAGCATCAAAGACGTTCAGCAAGTCATCTCAACCGCTGTCGGTGGTATGAATGTTGGAGAAACCATTGAAGGCTTGGAACGCTACCCGATTAACGTTCGCTACCCGCAAGACTACCGTGACTCTGTGGTTAAGCTGCAAAACTTACCGCTAGTGACACCAAATGGAGCGCGTATCGCACTCGCTGATGTCGCTGACATTCGTTACGAAGACGGTCCGCCGATGATCAAAACCGAAAACGCACGTCCTAACGGCTGGGTGTTTGTGGATATCGATGGCCGCGACCTTGGTTCTTACGTGGTAGAAGCGCAGCAAGCAGTGGCTGACCAACTGGTGCTCCCTGCTGGATATTCGCTCGCTTGGTCTGGTCAATACGAATACATGGAACGTGCGAAAGACCGCTTGAGTGTGGTC
>NZ_JAWOUO010000697.1:0-638 GCF_033339435.1 Vibrio sp. 378 | reverse complement strand
AACCGGGTTCAAGTGAAGGTTTGGGACTATTGAATGTTCATACCGTGCTGACTGGTAGTAAACAGCTCACCAAGACTGAAGCTGTGCTCAATCTCAATAACCAAAAAGCGAAGGTGAAAGGTTATGAGATTCATGTTGGTAGAAGCCAAGTACTTGACGAACAACCGCTTGAACTCGACAACTGAGAATGTTACGGTGCCATTAGTGAATGTGGCCAAATTATGGGAACCTACTTGCACGGATTTTTTGACGAAGCGGAAGCGCTAAACCTCATTACTGAGTGGGTGAATGGCACTCAGGTCAAACAGCAAGATTTTGAAGCATTGAAAGAACAAGGTATTAACCGTATTGCGGATGCGATAGAACAACACATGAACCTTGACTTTCTGTTTAAATAACTCGTTAACCAAACGCTATCTTTAACCAAATTTTCTCTCGGCTCCTTATTAGAAAAACGGATCGGGCTGGGAACGCATTCATTTGGCTAGATAGAATTTTCGCTTGCCTTGTACGGAGTCACTTTATGAAAGCATGGAAAACGCATGCTTGCCTAGCGGCAATATTAAGCATTTCATTCTCAACAAATGCAGCAACGGATCTGAAAGTTTATGCTGCGTCTTCGATGACGAATGCGATTG
>NZ_JAWOUO010000696.1:0-638 GCF_033339435.1 Vibrio sp. 378 | reverse complement strand
TGATAAGGCTGAAAAACGCACCTAATGAATCATAGTAAAGCATGATTTAAAAAGGCTGGGACATAGCCCAGCCTTCTTTGAAAGAGATTAGAACGCTACGTCTAACCCTAACCAGTAACGACGTCCATCTTCGACGTACCCATATTCTTTGTAGTTGATGTCTTCATCGAACAGGTTGTAAATCGCACCTTTGATCTTGGTGTTATCCGTCAACTGATACGTTACGCCGGCATCTACAAACGTATAAGCAGGTTCAACGATGCTGTTGCGTGATGGGCCAGTGACCGGATCCATTTCTTTGCCTCGGTAGGTCACTTTCGTCCAGCTCTCTAGGTTGTCTGTTGTTTGCCAAGTGACATCAACATTAAACAGGTGCTTTGGAAGTTGCTGAAGTGGCATGCCTTTGTATTCACCTGTTTTTTGCTCCGAGTCGGTAAAGGTATAGCTTGAGCTTAAGTAGATAGTCTCAGTTAGTGGTTTCGCCAACGTTGCTTCTACACCCTGAGTAACAGCTTCATCCACATTAATGCGGTAAGTAGGATCTGCCCCCCATTGGTTTGGGCCATCCGTACAAATTGTATCTGGGCACACCACGCGAGTGATCTTATCTTTAAACTCATTGTGGAAGGCAGTTAACG
>NZ_JAWOUO010000695.1:0-639 GCF_033339435.1 Vibrio sp. 378 | reverse complement strand
ACCTGATAAAAGCTTGTTTTGATCCACTTGAACAGGGCCAAGACGACTGCCGTCATTCAACTCAATAAAGTCGCCGTCTTGCCAGTTCATGTAAGACGCCAAATCTTGACTGATCAAGATCGGATACGGCGGCTTCATCAAGGAGAGAACAGGCATCTCATTAAGTGACTTGCCGTGCTGAAGAGGGATCATTGCGACAGGATCGATGCCAACGAGCATCAAGTTCATGTCCGTTTTAGCATCCAGATGAAGGACGTCAAAAGGCGCACATTGGTTGAAACCAGCGCGGCGCAACTGAATGTAAAACCCTTGAGGAATTTTATTTGCAGAATGTTTGGTACGAATTCGGTAAGGAAGAGGGTTTGAGAAAAGCTTCTCACCTGTTTCGTAACTCTGCTTCGCATGTTGGTTGATAGAAGTAACACCAACGAGAAGCGAAACACCAAGCGTTAAGCCTAACCAGACGAGAATAATTTGCAGTGGGTAACGACGGTAATGACCGAGTAGTGCCTTAACTACGGGCCATAACATGCAGTTGCCCTCCTTGAAGACGAATTTTCCCTTCCATGTGTGCCGCAACTTTCTCACTGTGCGTCACTAATAACAAAGTACAGTCCAATTGGCGTGCAAGACTGGTCA
>NZ_JAWOUO010000694.1:0-639 GCF_033339435.1 Vibrio sp. 378 | reverse complement strand
CGATTTACCGCACGTGAACCTAAGTCAGAAGAAAATTCTTGATCACGGAACACCGTCAAACCTTCTTTTAGGCTCAGCTGGAACCAATCACGGCAAGTCACGCGGTTGCCTGTCCAGTTATGGAAGTATTCATGGCCAATCACAGCTTCAATACCCAAGTAATCTCGGTCTGTCGCCGTTTGGTCATTCGCCAGAACAAACTTAGAGTTAAAGATATTTAGGCCTTTGTTTTCCATTGCGCCCATGTTGAAGAAATCAACCGCCACGATCATATAAATATCGAGGTCGTATTCTAGACCAAAGCGTTCTTCGTCCCACTTCATTGAGTTGATTAGCGATGTCATCGCGTGACCCGCTCGGTCTAAGTTGCCTTTATCGACAAAGATTTCTAGGTCAACGTTGCGACCAGACATTGTGGTGTATTTATCGCGAAGCACATCAAAGTCACCAGCAACAAGCGCAAATAGATAAGCTGGTTTTGGATGTGGATCTTGCCATTGCACCCAATGACGACCGTTCTCTGCTTCGCCTTGTGCAATACGGTTACCATTGCTGAGCAAGTATGGATATGTTGCTTTATCTGCAATGACTTTGGTTGTGTATTTTGCCAGTACGTCTGGGCGATCTAAGTAATACGTG
>NZ_JAWOUO010000693.1:0-640 GCF_033339435.1 Vibrio sp. 378 | reverse complement strand
CAAACCCAAATCATTCGTCGCACTAACAAGATCGTCTTGCTCGTCATAGATATATGTTGTTAATACTTGTTCTGTCTTTGTGTTCAACAATTCAACAAGGCGCCCTTGTTTATCATATTGACACTCAAGAACTGGTCGCTTGTTATGTGCAACTTCAATTAGGCGATGGTTTCTCGAATAACGAAGTTGGAACGTCGAAAAGATTCCATTGCGGATTTGTTTTAATAGCCAAATGTCTTCTACCAACTCAAAACGATATTGATCACCGCTAGAGAGAGTGACAATTCGTGTATTTGGGTTTAGGAAATGACAGCTTGCTCCGACATAGACTTGATAACTAGTTGAACCATGCTCAACTGGTTCAAATTCAATCTCGTCAGCAGAATCACTTACAAATTCCCATGAGGTGACGTTGTGCTTTTCATCTGTGACTTCTTTCAGTTCAAATTGAAAAGCATGTCGCCAACCGTAACCAAGACCTTGATTTCGGGAAGCTTTGGATGAGCGATACGTTCTTGACCAAACGAAGCCATTGGGAAGCTCTACATCATTGAGTGTTAATATTTCTTCGCCCGTTACTAGAGAAACCGGATCTCCCGCTTTTTCATGACATTCGCTGCCCGTCTGTAAAGGCTTTGCA
>NZ_JAWOUO010000692.1:0-641 GCF_033339435.1 Vibrio sp. 378 | reverse complement strand
CGCGCCAATAAATGCCAACCATTTTTAAGCACACCTTCATGCTGCGCCGCCATCATCATTTGAATGTAAACTCGAGCACCCCAGCTCCCACCCGTTTGGTTTTGCTCCGCCATATAAGCATTTGGATCGCTTTGTGTTCGACTGGTTTGCAACAGTTCAAACTGACCTTTGAAATCCAAGCTTTGGCAGGTTGATTCCTTACCCGTATTTTGGAAGAAACGAGACTTGCTGTAGTAGGAGTAGTAGTTGGTCGTCGAATGCCCTTCCCAACCAGCGAATCGGAATCGTCCTTTCTCTAAACCGTGGCCTAGCTCATGCAAATCACCGTGACCTAAAGGACTGAAGGCCCAATAAGCATCGTACGGGTTACCAGAGCAGCCATAACCACAAGTGGCTTGGTCAGCATTCATGTGCTTAACCATATCAATATTGGCAATTTCCCAGCCTTGGTTTTGAGCGTATTGAATAATTTCAGGTACTTCGTCTATACCCGGCCCTTGGAAACCAGCCAGAACATGCGGGTAGTTATGAACATATTCTTCCGTTGCAAGCGCCATTTCCGCAGGGGTAGACCACATTTCAGCGTTGACCGACTCTAACATCTTGTCGCGCTGTGAGTGCACTTCAAACCCAGGGGTGAT
>NZ_JAWOUO010000691.1:0-642 GCF_033339435.1 Vibrio sp. 378 | reverse complement strand
CTGAATTATGATCGAGTGCATCAAGAGGAGGACAAATGTCCTCCTTTTTGTTTGTTGCTGCACCCTAATATGGGCGTATTCCAAACAAAATAATAAAGGACATCACCATGGACCTATTCGCCTTACTCGATATCAACAATACCCTCGTTAACATTCCGATTGGAGACGGCTACGCAATGAGCTGGATCGAAGCATTTGGAACCGTCTTTGGTCTGCTTTGCATTTGGTTTGCGAGCCAAGAGAAGACCATCAACTACGTATTCGGCTTACTGAATGTCACGCTTTTTGCTGTTATCTTTTTCCAAATTCAGTTGTACGGATTGCTACTTCTTCAACTGTTTTTCTTCTGCGCCAACATTTACGGTTGGTACGCATGGACTCGACCAAATGCACAAGGTGAAACGTTGGAAGTTCGTTGGCTTAGCAAGCAAAAGCTGATGGCGACTGCGGTTGTTTGTGTGGTCTCGATTGCATTGTTGACCATCTACATTGACCCATTCTTCTTCGCGCTAGCAAACATTGCTGTTGATAGCCTAAACATTTTCGGTGCAGGCCTGTCTGAGCCAGTACTTGAGCCTGATGCGTTCCCGTTCTGGGATGCAACCATGACAGTACTTTCTGTTGTTGCACAAATTCTGATGA
>NZ_JAWOUO010000690.1:0-642 GCF_033339435.1 Vibrio sp. 378 | reverse complement strand
AACCTTGCAAGTACATTTCCCTTCGCTAGAACATTCAACTGGAAGCTTCCGGTTGCGCAGTCTGACGAGGTGCCCTTCGATATTGGCTAACCACCAGTACGATGCAAGAAATTAGAGCGATAAATAGATAAAAGATGCCTAGGTGATGCTGATCTGTCACCCACTTTTCAACCAAGTAGCCACCAAACAAACCCGCTAAACACATTTGAATTGAGCCAGATAATGCAGACACTGCACCGGCTTGCTGCTTATGCGGAGACAACAACAAACTTATCGAAACCGGAAAAGACATCCCCTGCGCAAAACTCAAACACGTGAATGCAACCAATAACGATGCAACCGTAAACGGCGTCACCAACAGTAAACACCCAGACAGCGCGACAATCGCAAAGCTCATCAACAGTATTTGCTGTGCTTTATAACGGTTATTGATCAAATTGAGGACGACGCTCCCCATCAACAAACCAGCTGACGGGATAATCATCAAAGAACCATAATCAGCTGCGGTTAAACCCAATTCTTGCTGCATCAAAAATGGATATAACGACAATGTTACTAAGCCAGATAGGTAGCTTAACCAGTTATAACTGGCACTCCCGATAACTTGCTTGTTTGTTAGCAAGTAGAAGTAATTAACCATGA
>NZ_JAWOUO010000689.1:0-642 GCF_033339435.1 Vibrio sp. 378 | reverse complement strand
TGCAGCACAGTCTGTAATGATATAACAGAAAACTGAATCAGATAGACCGATTCATGGCTGTTATTTACTCTTCAATTTTTGCGCCTTCTGGCGTACCAGTGATCACAACATCAGCACCACGGTGAGCAAAAAGACCAACCGTTACCACACCCGCGATACCGTTGATTTTGTCTTCCATCTCTTTCGGGTTGGTGATGTGCATGTTGTGCACATCTAGGATGATGTTGCCGTTATCCGTTACAACACCTTCACGGTATGCAGGGTCGCCACCAAGTTTCACCAACTCACGAGCAACGTAAGAACGTGCCATTGGAATCACTTCCACTGGAAGAGGGAACTGGCCAAGCACGTCAACCGCTTTCGTGTCGTCAACGATACATACAAACTTTTCAGAGATTGCTGCAACGATTTTTTCACGAGTTAGCGCTGCACCGCCACCTTTGATCATTTCACGCGCAGGGTTGATTTCGTCTGCGCCATCAACATATACGTCTAGCTTAATTACGTCGTTGCACTCAAAAACTTCAATACCAAGCTCTTTTAGACGCTCTGTAGAAGCAACTGAGCTAGACACTGCACCTTTAATATCATCTTTGATAGTGCCTAGTGCATCGATGAAGTGATTCACGGTAGAGCCTGTGC
>NZ_JAWOUO010000688.1:0-642 GCF_033339435.1 Vibrio sp. 378 | reverse complement strand
TCTTCCAAGCGTGCGTTACGGATATCGATGCCAGTGTTGGCGAAAATGATCTGTTTGATCGCTTCTGTACCATTGGTAAAACTTCCGGGTTGAACAAAAAACTTCGCACCCAATGTTTTCGTTAATGTGTCTGCGATCAAATTGTCAGAATGCTTGAGCATGTCATCAAGTAAATCGGATAGCGGCTTTGATTGATGTAATGCCATCAATTTACGTTGTTTCTGTGGCGCTGAACCAATCTTAATTTTGCCTTTGAGCTCAATACCTAATTGCTTGAGTAACGTACTGATATTTTGACTGGTATAACGTTCAGGATCTTGAACCGCAAATTTGAGAGGCAGCGGCTTTTCTCGTTCGACTAAGCATCCTTTTAATTCGTAGCGATTGTCTGGGTTAGCAAGCAGGTCTAAATCGCAATGGCGGCTCTTTTGAATCGTCTTAGAAACGGTCTCGACCGAACTTTTAACACGAATAGGTTGATGCTCAGGCACATAGACTCGAGTCCCGCCATCTTTTTGCGTATAGATAGAAGCTTGGACGCAGTTGTTGTTGAGTGTAATGCTAGAAGCCGGAGCGCTGTAGCAAACCCCCAGAATGTCCCACGGCCAACCCACCGCTCGGTCATACCCTGTAAAGGCACTG
>NZ_JAWOUO010000687.1:0-643 GCF_033339435.1 Vibrio sp. 378 | reverse complement strand
GTTTCCGGGCTTTTATCTCTATATCCCTTCACGTGAAAACATGCCCAAGAAAATCCGCGTCCTTATGGATTTTCTGATTGAAAAGCGCGCTGAGCTTTAGGTTTACAAGTAAATCGTACGCGCTTTCTGCAGACGTATCCGTGCTAGAAATGTTAAATCAACCTGAGTTTTATTGAGGACAAAGCAACGTACTTTGCCCTTTGAATAAAGCTATCTTTGAGTACCATCAGATTCCAATGACGCCAGCCAACGGAGCACTTCTGCCGTGGCTTCAATTAACTCGCTTGGGATGTATTGGTCAACGTTGCCGTCGGCATAAAGCGCACGCGCCAATGGCACTTTTTGCATTACTGGCACGCCTTCTTCTCGTGCAATTGCAATCATGCGTTTAGCCATCGCATCGGTTTCCATCAGAGTGATGACAGGCAACGGTGTTTCGCCTTTTTTGTAGTACAGACCAACCGCGATGTGAGTCGGGTTTGTTACTAATACGTTGGAGCGCTTAACGTTTTCGCGTTGATTAGAAGCTTGAAGTTCTTGATGAAGCTGACGGCGTTTACTTTTGATTTCAGGGCTGCCTTCCATCTCTTTGTATTCGCGTTTCACTTCGTCCTTGCTCATTTTGAGCTTCTTCGTGTGGTCA
>NZ_JAWOUO010000686.1:0-643 GCF_033339435.1 Vibrio sp. 378 | reverse complement strand
ATGTGCTCCTTGGTGACGGGCTCTTTGGTTTCCTCTGCAATCAACTGAGAAATCCCGAGCACACCATTCATTGGCGTTCTTAATTCGTGACTCATAGCAGCAAGAAAGCTGGATTTAGCCTTCGCGGCTCGCTCTGCTTTGTCCGTCTCGGCTTCCAACTCCGAGTTAAGCTGCTTCAAGTTGTGCATTCGGTATTGCAGTTGATACAAGAACGACCCGACTAACAACATCACTGCGACAAACACAAACAGCCAAGTGAAGCGCGCCTCATTTTGGGCGAGATCAAGAAGTGAGTGCTCGGCCTCTTCCACAAACACAAAGTAATTGTGATCCAGTAGCTCATTGGTCAACAGCTCGATTTTTTTATCGCTTTCATGTAAGCGCCCCAAAAAGTTCGCGCCACTTTCGCTTTGCTCCCCACTTTGATTCACTAAGTCGCGGCTAAAAAACTCGACGTAATGTTTATCTAATTGCGTTTCACCAATGTGCGTCGAAAACTCCTCTTCATAGATGTCCAACAGCATCAGCAAAGCGTATTGATTTTCGACTTGTACCCCAATCAACATGTCTAATTGCGAAGTGGTTTGAATAACCCGTTGCTCAAACTTGGCTAACGTCTGTTGTATTTTCTGGCGGTTGGGCG
>NZ_JAWOUO010000685.1:0-644 GCF_033339435.1 Vibrio sp. 378 | reverse complement strand
GAGTTTTCAGGCTGGTCACGCTTTTGTTTTAGAGAGCAGAAATGTGGTTCGAGAAGTGAATACTCTCACCATTTCTGAACGGATCATTGTTGTGACCTGTTGGCTTGAAAACCCATTGTGTAAGCAACTGTTATTTTTAACAAATATCACTTCTAAAGTTAAATCATTCTCATCAATAAATAGAGGGAGTGTGATATGAAAAAAGGGACACACTATTTCGTGTGTCCCTTTTCAATGTTTTGGTCAGATTGAAATGGCGGTTAAATGACTTGTGGCATTTCGTTTGAGTGATCGTGCGCTCTGTGTACCCACAATAGGCCAAGCATCGCGACAATTGACATTGCCATCATCAAAACACCAAGCGGCATTTGGTTGTGCGCTGGGAATAGCGATGCAAGCAAGGTTGCAATACCGGCGCCCAAGTTCTGCATGCCACCCAGAGTCGCACCAGCTGTCCCCGCGTGGTAAGGGAACGGAGCAATTGCGCCTGTTGTTGCCGCAGGGAACAGAATGCCCGCACCTAGGAAATAAATAGTTGCGCCACCAATTAACGTCAGTGCAGTTGTTACGCCAAACAAGCCTGGGATTAATACGACGGCTGAACCGATAAAGATCGACACCAAGCCAACATTTAACGCACGACG
>NZ_JAWOUO010000684.1:0-644 GCF_033339435.1 Vibrio sp. 378 | reverse complement strand
GTACGTTTGTGGGGGAGGCTGGACATCGTTAGGGGCGGCTAGTGCGTGGTTGGGAATCAAAGCCGAGCAACGCGCATTATGTTTGGCTTAGTTGCGGTCAGCATGTTGGTTGGAAGGGCGATTAAATTGCAGCCAGTCACTGAAGAAGCACAAGCGACAGGTGCAAAACTCGCAAAGGTTTGGATGCTAGACAGTGTTCAGCGTTATCACCAAGCGTGGTTAGTGCAAGGTGAGCCCAATTATATGGAAATGGATGGTTTTCAACTCACCATGACTGAAGGGGGATTGGTGTCGCCGTTCACACAACAAGGCGTACTCGATTGCGGATATTGGTTAGCTGTTCATTACCCGCAACGTAAGATTATGGCTAGTGAGTTATTAGATATTAGCGGAACAATCAAAAGTAATCGTTATATCTGCAACTATACTTACGAAAGTGGCCAAACAATTGTAGTTATGTCTACCGCTAATCGACTGATAATAGACGTCGAAATGTCGGCGGAGTGAATTTTTTGACACTTAAGTACTATAAATGGGAATGAAAGTCGGTATAATGCAAACATTACCATAAGCCTAAGGTTGTAATAAAAGGTAAACCATAAAATGATTACCTTTGTTATCAAACCTTTTCGGAATAATGGCGA
>NZ_JAWOUO010000683.1:0-645 GCF_033339435.1 Vibrio sp. 378 | reverse complement strand
TTAAACCTTCGCATTGTAAGTGGCAAATCGTGGAACTAGAAGACATCTATCGCCGAGATCTGAATTTATTAGTCGCGTTGCGTGTACTGATTGAAGAAAGCAGCGTCAGTAAGGCGGCAACTCGCCTTAATTTAAGCCAATCGGCGATGAGTCGTGTGTTAGGGCGATTACGCGATCTGCTTGGCGATCCGCTGTTTACGCGCCAAGGTCAACACTTGATCCCAACCCAAAAAGCGCTAGAAATTGATCGCTCTTTAGGTGAACCGTTGGAATCGCTGCGCCAATTGTTGTCGCCCGTCGAGTTCGATCCTCAGCAGTGCGATCAGACGTTCACCATCGCGACCACGGACTACGCTATGCAAACCATTCTGCCGTTTGCTTTACCGCGCATTTATCAAGAAGCGCCGAATGTGTCGTTTAACTTTTTGCCTTTGCAGCATGACCGTTTATCCGATCAGTTGACTTATGAAGGGGCCGATCTCGCCATTTGTCGCCCAACAGGCCCCGTAGAGCCGCTGCGTAGCGAGATTCTTGGTCGCGTTGGCGTGTTGTGTTTACTGTCCAAACAGCATCCTTTGGCGAATCAAGAGATGAGTTTGGACGACTATTTGAGCCACCCTCACGCGATGATTGCCATCAGTGATG
>NZ_JAWOUO010000682.1:0-645 GCF_033339435.1 Vibrio sp. 378 | reverse complement strand
CCCCCTAGGATTTGCCCTGTCATCATACCAGGAAGCGTGACAAGGCCCATCGTGGTCATTGAGGCTAGCGTTGGCGCTAACGATTTTCTCAGAGCCTCCTGAACGAAAGGAAAGGAAGCGTATTTAGGGGCGGCACCCAGTGAGATAGCAGCTTCGTACTCAGATTTACGCTCTTCAAAAGCAGAGAATAAGTTTTGTAGCGCGATGATATTACTGCTCAGACTATTGCCTAACAGCATGCCTGCCAATGGGATCATATATTGTGCATTGTAAAGCGGAGTAGGGCGCACCAAGCCAGCGGTGATCGCAATTAGTAATGGAAACAAGCCACATACAAGCCCAGTGAGAAGTGGCAGCATGAGCGGCTTTTTCGGTAAACGTGCTTTCCCTGCAATGGAACTTGCTCCTACGACGAGCATAATCGCAAGCCAAAGTAAGTTGATGATCAAGCTGTTTAATTGAAAGAGATATTCAAGATAAACCCCGATCAGAACAAGCTGTAAAGTCATACGCACAACGCTGACTGATGCATCTTTCGCGATGCCTAATCTATAGCGTGCATTGATCGCAAATGGCACTAACAGAATCAAACTGAAAGCCGCTAATTTTGCCCAACTAATGTCCACCACACTGTTCATAATCACT
>NZ_JAWOUO010000681.1:0-646 GCF_033339435.1 Vibrio sp. 378 | reverse complement strand
AAATCTGGTATCGACGACCGTCTACCAGTACCAGGTGCGAAAGTAGAAGATGGCAAGCTAGCAATGAACGTTCAGTTTCCTGGCGTGAAGCTTCAATACTCTCTAGACGGCAAAAACTGGCTGAATTACGCAGACAATGCTCGTCCAAATGTGAAAGGTGAAGTGTTCATCCGATCTGTATCGGCAACAGGTGAGAAAACAAGTCGTGTGACTAGCGTAAAATAATACGATTCTTGTAAGTTAATTTTTGGCAAAGCCTCAACGCATGTTGAGGCTTTCTTTATTTTTAAGGGAAATTAAGTGTGATCGAAGTCTTAATATTTTGCATTGATAAATAAGTTTTGGTGTTAAAGATAGAAATTAAATGTGAAGTGAGTCGGGTTATTTCGCCATTTATTAAATCGTTAGTTGTTTATGATCACATTTTATTTTTTTGACGAATTTTTATAAATCAATGCAAGTGTCTGTAATTACCAGTGTTTTTATTATGGTTATAGAGTCGGGTTTGAACGAGATCACTTTTTAAACGGATTTATTTTCCATTGCGAATTAATTATTTCAGTATGGCCACCGCCACGGAGGCACATTCCAAGGCTTGCGATGATCGGGAAAAGAAGCCCATGGAACCATCGCATAACGTGAATAA
>NZ_JAWOUO010000680.1:0-646 GCF_033339435.1 Vibrio sp. 378 | reverse complement strand
CATTACTCGCATTTACTGTCTCAACGATTTTTATGAATCGATGGCAGGTGAGCCGACACGCGGTAAGATCATCGATTTCCATTCTCGTTATAAGCTAACGCTTATGGCGCACCATCCAGAGTCGTATCGATCTTTGGGGCGCTTAGTCGCAGATGTTGCCAACTATGAGATTGACGAGTTTTACCGAGAATACCGATTAGGTCTGATGACGGCGCTATCGAACCGTGCCAGTCGCAAAAACAACACGAATGTGTTGATGCATCTTCAAGGGTATTTCAAACGCTCTCTAAACAAAGATGAAAAAGAAGAACTCGCGACCGTGATTCAAGACTATCGCACTGGCACGCTGCCATTGCTCGCGCCACTAACATTAATTAAACACTATCTAAATGCTTATCCAGATGAATATCTGCAAAAACAGAAGTTTTTAGAGCCACACCCGCAGGAGATGAGATTACGCTATGGTTTGTAGTTCAGAAGAAAAACTATACGCAATTCGAGATGTTGCAGAGATTACGGGCGTTAAGCCTGTGACGCTGAGAGCTTGGCAAAGACGCTATAACCTAATCCAACCACAAAGAACGGAAAAAGGGCATCGCTTATATTGTCAGCAAGATCTCGATACGATTCGTGAAATTCAAGGTTG
>NZ_JAWOUO010000679.1:0-646 GCF_033339435.1 Vibrio sp. 378 | reverse complement strand
CTCCTATTCTTTAGGGCGGTCATTGGGCTTCACCGTTAAGGTTAGCCCTTTAACATGAACAATGGTGACCGATTCACCTTGTTTGAGTTCTTGATCTTGTTCGGTTTTCGCTTGCCAAAAAGCACCTTCAAACTGCACGCGGCCTTGTCCGTCGATGAAGTCGTCACTCACAATGGCATGTTTACCGGGGTAGGTCTCTAAACCTGTGGTGACGCCTTTTCCTCGAATCCTGAGTAAGAAACCGATAGTGAGAAGAATCAACGCGATTGAGAAAATAGCGATACCAAAAATCAACGGTAGGGCAATTTGGAAGCCCGGGAGCTCGCTGTCCATCAGGAATATTGAACCAAGCACAAATGCTACTACGCCGCCCAAGCCTAAAATGCCAAAGCTCGGGCTAAAGGCTTCGGCAATCATGAGCGCGATACCGAGTAGCAGCAGTCCTAAACCTGCGTAGTTGACGGGCATCATTTGCAGTGCGTACATCGCAAGTAATAAGCAGATGCCGCCAAGCACACCGGGTAAACCCACTCCGGGGTTATAAAACTCGAGTAATAGGCCGTAAATGCCGATGAGCATTAGAATGTAGGCGACATTAGGATTGGTGATCACCGCAAGCATTTCTGCGCGCCAGTCCGGTGTTCTT
>NZ_JAWOUO010000678.1:0-647 GCF_033339435.1 Vibrio sp. 378 | reverse complement strand
ATCCATATTTGGTGCAATAACAAAAGGCGTCAGCGGCACAAAGTCGTGGCTTACGAAGCCATACGCCTTATCGTATTCTGGCGCTCGATAGCCGTGATCGTAAGAGAGGTAAACTCGGTTGTTTTCGAACACTTCACGAGAAATCGACAAACTTGGTGAAATTTCAGAACTGTCGATATCTTTCAGTGGATATCCACCGATATCATTCTGGCCATCAGGTGAAAGTCGGTGCGCATCGAAACGCAAACCGCCAGTCAATGTCCATTTCTCCAGCTCAATCATGTCACGGAAATAAAGCCCAATGTTGTATGCACGTGCAGCGGCAAAGGGTTGTTTTTGCGATGCGTTGGAACCCGTCCAATCGAGGACTTTCTGATTATCTTCCCGTTGGTAGTAATCCGATGCTATCTCAACGCCATACGCTAACTTGTGCTCAGCCGATGAGGCGTGAAGCGTCTGTTTGAAATCCGCTCTCAAACCGACGGTGCTATCGGTAAATGTTTTGTGCTCAAGTTCGCGGCGCTTGATCAGCAGACCATTGGCGTCGGTAGAGTTCATTAAGCGATTGGTGTCTGTGACCACTTCGGTATGACGCCAATAAACTTTAGTATCCAACTCTTCAAACCATGTTGGATCAAGCGGCGTTA
>NZ_JAWOUO010000677.1:0-648 GCF_033339435.1 Vibrio sp. 378 | reverse complement strand
ACGAAAAAGCACGTCTAAAAGAGATGACGCCAGCGAACTATATCGGTCAAGCAATCGAGCTAACTGACAAGCTATAATCTCTCAATAATGAGCGAAAAACTAAAAAGGTTGACGTGAAAGCGTCAACCTTTTTGTTTGGAAGCTTACCAACCGAGGCAGTCCAATAGAGCATTTTCGCCCAATAGGTGTAGAGAATCGCGGATTTAGGGTTGTTTTTGAAAGAACAAGGTTATTGTCCCCACCTCCACGCCAAACTTTTTAATTTTGGTCAGGTTGAATACGTGTTTGTCATCTTGTCGGTAAAGCCAATCATCAAAGGCAACGGTCACTGTCGAGTCGTCCATTTTTAACTCAAAGTCATATTGCCATTGCAGAGCGTTACCCTGCTCTTTTCCGTTTGCGAAACCAATAATGTCATCTGCTTTACCTGTATACCTGCCATCCTCTGCTCGAAAAATAGTCCAAACACGCTGGTCGATTTCACCATCGTCAAAAACAAAGTCCTCAACAAGAACCAATTCATCACCCGTTATCGTACCGACAATATCAACCTCAAAGCGGCGTGTTTGTTTCTCGGAATAATCTTGCACCATTCCCCATGCCTTCACATTGCCATCAAAATATTCAAATAAATTAAATGGCGGCGTA
>NZ_JAWOUO010000676.1:0-648 GCF_033339435.1 Vibrio sp. 378 | reverse complement strand
TGTTGTGATAACGGCAGGTGCGCAAATTCAACAAGGACAAACACGTTTAGATATCGCAGAAATCAACGCGAAGATTGGCGTCGAGATCGCTAGAAAAATAGAGCGTGTTGCGCCAAAGGCGGTTTTGATTGTTGTGTCTAACCCTTGTGACATTGTTGCTCATTTTATTACTACCAATACGGGCTTTGAGCCAAACAAAGTGATAAGCAGCGGGTGTGTTATCGATACAGCTCGCTTGATGAGTATTGTTGCTAACCGTGTGGATCTTGACCCTAAAAACATATTTGGTTATGTGCTGGGAGAGCACGGAAGCCACTGTTTCACACCAAAGAGTTTGATCTCTATTGCTGGCCAGCCTGCGGATTATTATTGCGATACGCACAATATCGAGAGAATCGATGCTGATGAGTTGCTCGAAGCGGTTAAGCAAGCGGGTTACGAGATATTTCGTCGCAAACATAATACGGTGCATGGTATTGCAGCCAGCGTATTTCGAATCATTCAAGCCATCAAAATCAATGAGCGCTCTGTGTTGCCAGTTGGCACGATGATGTCGGGTCAATATGGTGTGAGTGGCGTCGTGCGAAGTCTACCGACGGTGGTCGGGAAAAAAGGTGCAGAGTCGGTTCTTACTCACCCAGATCGGAA
>NZ_JAWOUO010000675.1:0-648 GCF_033339435.1 Vibrio sp. 378 | reverse complement strand
TTGCTATTACCATCAGTGCGATGTAAGTGCTCAGAGCGTAATCCATCTAGCAATCGCTCAGGTTGATCAACGTAATCGGCAGGAAAAACAATGACAGGCTGATAGTCATCGTTGGACAAAAGATCAAGCATTTCTTGTGAAGGTTCAGTGCGATTCCATTGATACACGTAAGTCTCTTTCACCGTATCAGCAATCAAACGGCCTGTATTGCTTGGCTTAAACACTTCGTTCTCAGACACAATCAGCATGCACGCGACATTGCTATCGATATCAGGTTGCAATTCACATAAACAATGCTGCTCTGAAACCTGACAGAATGGGCAGCGCTGAACTTTGCATCCACGAGCATTGAAAGGCTTCGTTGAGATGGATTGACGATACTGATATAAACGATGGAAAGCGTGGATTCTCATGAAGGAAATGCCAAATAAAAACGAGAGCGCGATTCTACTGGTATAACCGCTCGCTCACAAGGCGGCAGCGTTATTACTCTAAAGACCAAACATTGAAAGAATCTCACGTTAGTTAAGGTCTATTGCGACAAATGCGTAGAAGAAGGAAAGATCAGTGACTGAAAACACGTTTACCGACCCATCTTGGTTGCGACTTAGCTGTTTTATTGGCGTATTGTTGCTGTGTACTCTTTGG
>NZ_JAWOUO010000674.1:0-648 GCF_033339435.1 Vibrio sp. 378 | reverse complement strand
GATGAGAACGTTATGTCTGATAGAAAGTTTATTGAAGAATTCGACCTTCTTTTAATCGCAAACCAAATCATCCAAGAGCACGATGATTACATCGACGGAATGCGAGCGACAAGCGTAGAAGAAAAAGACGGGGTTTTGGTATTTAAAGGTGAGTACTTCCTTGATGACAAAGGCTTACCAACCGCAAATACTACGGCAGTATTCAATATGTTCAAATACTTAGCCCATCACCTTTCTAAAGAATTTACGCTGATTAAATAACGGCAAATTAAGACAAAAAAGCCAGAGCATCATCGCTCTGGCTTTTCAGTTAGAGATCTAGCAGCTCAACGCTTTAAGCTTGTCGAAATAATCCGGGAATGTTTTGGACGTACATTTCGGGTCATTAATCGTCACTGGTGTATCGCTTAACGCCACCAGAGAAAAGCACATCGCCATACGATGATCATCGTAGGTATCAATCGCCGCATGTTTAAGGTGAGGTACTGGTTTAACGATGATGTAATCCTCACCTTCTTCCACTTCCGCACCAACTTTACGAAGCTCTGTTGCCATTGCAGACAAACGATCGGTTTCTTTTACACGCCAGTTATAAACATTGCGAATTGCCGTGGTACCTTCAGCAAACAAAGCCGTCGTCGCGATGGT
>NZ_JAWOUO010000673.1:0-648 GCF_033339435.1 Vibrio sp. 378 | reverse complement strand
CCTCGTCTGTTTTTACTAGTGTTCCATCCCAAACACTCTCCATGCTGGCACGGTTATTTGTGGTATTACTTGAGTGATGGAAACTCTTCCAATAGGTATTGCCATGACGCCCATTGAAGGCAAAGGCTGGATCGCTCGAATTTTGTGTGTCGACACGAGAGGGCATTGCTTTAAGAAGTGCGATGCGAAAGTCTTTCGTTTCGTCTAGCTCATGAGATCTGCCACTGCCGTCTTTGACGGTAAAATCGACTACCAGTTTGGTTTCTCCGGTTTCTTGAGTGACCAATGATGGCTCGGAAACACTGATCTCGAAATCACCAAGCGCAGGTGGTGGTGTATTTTGATCGTTTTTGCTGTCTGGACCACATCCGGTGAGCAGTAAAATAAAAAATATTAATGTAGCGATCGACTTTAAACCGTTCATAGTCCCTCTCGATTCGTCCTAAAGTAAGTGGGATTGCGTTGGAATGGTTAAATATCTCAATAAGCAATTGATTGAAATATTAATTTTGTATTCAAGCCAAAAGCAAAATATCCATATTTACATCGCTTGAATAAATCGAAATACATGGCTTGTAAGAGTATAGACGCAATATGAAATATTATTAAAATAAACCATTTTTTCTATGCGTGAATTTTAGGTTTTAA
>NZ_JAWOUO010000672.1:0-649 GCF_033339435.1 Vibrio sp. 378 | reverse complement strand
TTGGACAAGACTTTTGGATCGAGCCCATGATCAATGCCTAAGTTCAGCGCCTCACACGTGCCTGACATCAAAATACCCAGCATCAGGTTATTACAGATTTTAGCCATCTGCCCATCGCCAGCTTTACCCGCATGAAAAACGTTTTTCCCCATGTACTGCAAAATGGCGTTCGCTTTTGAGAATGCCTCATCCGAGCCACCGACAATGAACGTCAACGTAGCCGCTTTAGCTCCCGCGACGCCACCCGAAACCGGTGCGTCGACAAATAACAAACGCTTGTTTGCCGCTTCATTGGCAACCAATCTTGCTGAATCGGGATCGATCGTCGAACAGTCAATCAATAGCGTATTCGGTGCGACAAGGTTCATCACGCCAACGCCCCCGTGTAAGTCCCCCAAATACACCGACCGAACGTGAGACCCCGCAGGAAGCATGGTGATCACAGTGCTTGCACCATCCACCACTTCTTCGAGCGAGCTCGCAACCACTGCCCCAAATGGCATCAGTTGTTTTGCGGCTTCCACATCCACGTCAAATATTTGCACGTTAAACCCTGACGCTAACAAGTTCTGCGCCATTGGATTTCCCATTCGACCCAACCCAATAAATGCGATGGTACTCATGATCATTCTCCTTATTGACCTAACGG
>NZ_JAWOUO010000671.1:0-649 GCF_033339435.1 Vibrio sp. 378 | reverse complement strand
AGCCAGCGCGTTGGATAATGTCAGTGGGAGAAGAAGTAACGCGATTGAAGCTAAGTCTGTTAAGTAAGATTTAGACCCAGCTCGCCATTGCTCTGCGATTACAGCCAGACGCTGAAAAGGGGCAAAGAAGAGTTCGCGGCGAGTTTGCATGGAGAGTTCTTTTGTAAAGTAGTTATCTTCAACTGCAGAAAATGCAGCCGTTAATACAACAGCCGAAACTCAGGCAAACATTGTTGATGGGTAATGTCGTTTTTCGTATTAAGGTCAAACAATGGATACTAAATGCCAATAACAGCACGGAAAAGTTGCCAACTTAATTTAGCGACTATACATCGCTCGATCCAATGAGATTATTGACCTTCACGACAAACAAAAGGCATATATAATTTGTGGTTATTCCAGAAATTGCCACTTACTCATAAAGCTCATTTATTCCTCTTTTTATATAACTTTCGATGAACAACTTAGTAATAATGCTATGCACAAGCAAACAGCAAAGCATGCCATCCACATGCTTTGCCGCCGCATCGGTTTCATCATCCTATTGCCAGTTTAGTGCTCGCGTAACGCGCTTTTTTCTTTCTAGGACTGGCTAAGAAGTACGCCAAAGTAAGGGGGCCTAATCGTCCCATAAACATCATGAAGATGA
>NZ_JAWOUO010000670.1:0-649 GCF_033339435.1 Vibrio sp. 378 | reverse complement strand
CGTTCTCTTCGATGAAGTGACGACGAGGTTCAACTTGGTCACCCATTAGCGTTGTAAACAATTGGTCTGCGCCTACCGCATCTTCAATCGTTACTTGCATCATGCGACGCGTCTCTGGGTCCATTGTGGTTTCCCAAAGCTGATCTGGGTTCATCTCACCTAGACCTTTGTAGCGCTGACGGCTTAGACCACGCATCGATTCTTTAACCAACCACTCAAGTGCTTCAGCAAAGCTTGATACTGGCAGAGTACGTTCACCACGTTTGATGTACGCGCCCTCTTCTAGAAGACCGTCTAGGACTTCAGAAAGGTCCGCCAGCTTGCCGTATTCTTTTGAGTTTAGGAAATCAACACTTAGCGCATGCTCGTGAGTCACACCGTGTGTACGAACGATGATCTTCGGCAGGCTCAAACCAAGCTCTGCGTGCAGCTCCACTTCGTAGCTGTATTGGCTTGCACCCACTTCTTTCGCGTTTAGTTGCTCAACAAGTTGTTTTGTCCAAGCTTCTACTGCTGCTGCATCATGACACTGCTCAGCCGTTAGACGAGATGTGTAGATAAGCTCATGCACTAAGGCGCGAGGGTAACGACGGCTCATACGGTCAGCAAGCTTGATACCTGCATTGTATTGTTGAACCAGTTTTTCTAG
>NZ_JAWOUO010000669.1:0-650 GCF_033339435.1 Vibrio sp. 378 | reverse complement strand
ACCTTAGATAAACGTTTGTCAGAGAGTGAATACATCGCGACAGACCAGTTTTCCGTTGTCGATATTACCGGTTATATTTTCATTGGTTTTGCGGTGAATGGTTTGAGTATTGAAGTCTTCGAGAAGTACCCAAACATCGCTCGCTGGTTTGAACAAGTGTCTGCCCGAGACGCATTCCAAAGCTAATTTTTTCGCAGCGAGCGTTTTCTCTCTCGCTGCGTATTGAACGCCAATGACAAAAAGGTATTCAAATACTTCAAGTTTTCTCTTCTTTTTTTACTCATCTCCTATAATTATTTTTATATACAACAACCTCAATAGGCTTCAATGCGTTTTAGAGCAGAGTGCTCTTAGTCTGTAGACGTTCTTTTCATTTAGAGATGTCTGGCAAGAGACAAGGAGAGGTTATGAATCTTCAAATCAAAACCATCAACAACGTACTGTTTGCTTCGCTCGTTGTTTCTATCTTTGGTTTAGTTGCGATGTACCTGAACTATACGCAGCAAAGTGATCAAATAGAGCAATTGCGCGGGCAGCTTATCGAAAAAGAAAATCAGATCGTCATTTCAAACGAAGCATTGTCTTACACCCGTTATCAACATCAACTTTTAGCCGAAGACTACAGTCGTTTTAGAGATGAGCAGTCAATA
>NZ_JAWOUO010000668.1:0-650 GCF_033339435.1 Vibrio sp. 378 | reverse complement strand
CGCGATTTGCTTTGCGCTATATGGCGAAACCACTAGCAATGAACGTCAAGGGATACAAATGCGCTGCGATTTAGCATCGCAACAGCTGCTAACCGAAGTAACTCTAGACTTCTCTTTGCATGGCAAAGTTTACCGAGTGACTCGCGCGCCGGAGCAAGAAGCTCCGAAAGCCCGTGGTGAGGGCTTGACCGTTCGCAAACACACGGCGTCATTGTATGAATTGGGTGAGACAGAAAAACTCATCACCAGCAAAACGACCCAAGTTAAAACTGAGATCACTAATATTATTGGTTTGAACGAAACTCAGTTCCGTCAGGTTATGGTATTGCCTCAAGGTAAATTTCGCGAGCTGTTATTAGCAACGTCTAAAGAGCGTGAAGAGATCTTTGGCCAGTTGTTCGAAACGGATATCTACAAAAAGATTGAATACGCCTTAAAAGACAAAGCAAGCTCGATAAGCAAAGCAAAAGATGAGTTTGATAACCAAATTCGTGGCGCGCTTCAAGTTGCGGGAGTGACATCAGAAGCGGAATTAACAGAACAACGTGAAACGCTGTCTGTCCAATTCGCGTCAGCGCAAAAGCGAGAGCAGGAATCGCTTGCTCAGTTAAATGCCGTGAAAACAGAAATTCAGAGAGCTGAAACGTTAA
>NZ_JAWOUO010000667.1:0-650 GCF_033339435.1 Vibrio sp. 378 | reverse complement strand
AGAAACCAATGAATCGAATGACAGAAGCGTTGTTCAGTGGCGGAATTATCGGTGATGGCACGTATTGGATCGACAAAGACGTGAAGAAAGAAACCCAGAAAGCGATGAAGTCGGGTAAAACCTTTGAACCGGTTGTTGTCGTTGATGACACGTATAAGCTGTAAGGATGTGTTATGGAAAACGATGTAATTTTGAGTGTAAAAGATCTCGAAGTGGAATTCATCACGGATGATGGCCCGGTAAAAGTACTCCATGGCGTGAACTTTGATGTTCGCGCAGGACGAACGCTCGGTCTCGTTGGTGAGTCTGGCAGTGGTAAGAGCGTGACCTCTATGTCCATCATGGGACTGTTGCCAAAGCCTTACGGAAATATTGTCAATGGTGAGGTTAACTATCGAGGTACCAATCTGGTGTCGCTACCAGCGGAAGAAATGTACGCCATGCGCGGCGACCGCATTTCGATCATTTTCCAAGACCCAATGACGGCGTTGAATCCAGTGCATACCATTGGCCGCCAACTGTGCGAAGTGTTGGAATTACACCGTCCTGAGTTAGGTAAAAAAGAGCGCGAATCTTACGCGGTAGAAATGCTGGCTAAAGTGAAAATTCCAATGCCAGAAAAGCGCCTCAACGAATACCCACACAACCTA
>NZ_JAWOUO010000666.1:0-651 GCF_033339435.1 Vibrio sp. 378 | reverse complement strand
CAAAGAGGCAGATTTCTACGGCTCAATGGATGGTGCGTCTAAGTTTGTAAAAGGCGATGCGATAGCCGGTATTTTGATTCTGTTTATCAACATCATCGGCGGTCTGTCGATTGGTATGGCGCAGTACGGGTTAGGCTTTGGTGAAGCGATCCAAATCTATACCTTGCTAACGATCGGTGATGGTCTGGTTGCTCAAATTCCATCTCTATTGCTGTCAATTGCAGCGGCGATGATGGTAACGCGCCAAAACACCGATGAAGACATGGGCGAGCAGTTGGTTTTCCAAATGTTCGACAACCCGAAAGCGTTGATGATCACGGCGGCAATTTTAGGCGTGATGGGTATCGTACCAGGCATGCCGCATTTTGCTTTCTTAACGTTGGCCGTTGCTGCTGGCACGGGTGCTTACTTGATTGACAAGCGTCAGAAGCAGAAAGCAAAAGAACCAGCATTACCTGCGAAAGCAGAAGATGGCAGCGAGCCGATTTCTCAACGTGAGTTGTCGTGGGATGACGTTCAACCTGTTGATATTATTGGTTTAGAAGTGGGGTATCGATTGATCCCGCTGGTGGATCGGGACCAAGGCGGAGAGTTATTAGAACGCGTGAAAGGCGTTCGTAAAAAGCTCTCACAAGATTTTGGTTTCTTGAT
>NZ_JAWOUO010000665.1:0-651 GCF_033339435.1 Vibrio sp. 378 | reverse complement strand
CGACGGCTGCTTCAATGTCGCCGTATGTGATCAGCTGCGAATCTTCAGGTAAGTAGTCGAACAGGGTTTCGGTATGGTCGAAGAACAGTGGTTGCCAGTATTCAATGCCTGCCGGCCACGTTCCTTTGGTGACTTGCATGTAGATGGATTCTGGCTCGCGTCTCGCCTCAAACTGGGTGCGCCAACGAGTACGGAAATCTTCAATCGCTTCTTTCGTCGTTGGGAATTCATGCGCAGGCAGCAATTGTATTTGCTGAATATCTTCGATAGAACGCTGATTTTCTGGATCGAAAGTGCGAATGGTATCGATTTCATCATCGAAAAAGTCAATGCGGTAAGGATCAGCACTGCCCATCGGGAATAAGTCGAGAATCGAACCTCGGCTCGCGTATTCACCCGGCCCAAATACTTGGTCTACATGACGATAACCCGAGTTCTCTAGTTGCACTCTCAGGTTTTCTAGCGAGAAATTATCGCCTGTTTTGACCATTAATGTGTGCTGTAACAAAAATTCTCGCGGAGATTGGCGCTGAAGAACAGTGCTGACAGGCACGATAGTGACGCCGCCACGTTGATTTGGCAGTTGGTATAGGCGAGCAATACGGTCAGAAATGATCTCTTGGTGTGGAGAAAAATTGTCGTATGGCAACG
>NZ_JAWOUO010000664.1:0-651 GCF_033339435.1 Vibrio sp. 378 | reverse complement strand
AGTCAGGTTAGTGAGTTTCGTTCCCCAACTCGAGTAGAGTCGCGTTACCACCCACCGCTGTAATATTTATCGTTCGAGTACGCTCAGTAATAAAGCGCAACGAGAGATGCGGATCGTGAGCCAGTTTTGGTGACTCCAAATCCGTTTCAGAAACTAAGCCAACGATAGCACCATCGCGCTTAGCCAATTGAAGATTGAGCGCATGCTCAACCTGAGAATGCCCAACATAACCCACACTACGTACATCGCTTTCTAGCAACGGGGCAGACGCATCGTACGCAACTACTTGGACTAAGTTAGATGGGAAGTTTGTTGACGATACCGCTTGCTCAACCAGTCGGTTTAGCTCGGCATTGTCGCTGCAAATCACAACACTGTTACCTGCGATGAGGGCACAAGTGATCATTGCAAAAGTGCTGTACAGCGCGTTTTCAGTGTTTTCGATGTTGTTTTCACAAATCACCAAAGCCACACCACGACCAGCCGCGTACAGCTCGTTAGTTTCCCCCGTAGGGCCTACTAACTGATGAGGTTCTGCAAGCAGTGCAGACGCTTGTTGCAAGTGGTAAGACACTACTTTTGCCACAACAGCATTCTGCCCTTCTAGTGCAGATTTTAATGCCAACACATGTTCGCATTTGTAATCAAAAT
>NZ_JAWOUO010000663.1:0-651 GCF_033339435.1 Vibrio sp. 378 | reverse complement strand
ACAACAACTACTCTATCCCTTACATTTGGGGTGCGACGGGCATTGGTATCAACGCAGATATGCTAGATAAATCGTCTGTTTCTAAATGGGACGATTTCTGGGATAGCAAGTGGGAAGGCCAACTAATGCTGATGGATGACTCTCGTGAAGTCTTCCACATTGCATTAACAAAGCTTGGTTACTCGCCAAATACAACGAACCCAGATGAAATCAAAGCAGCTTATGAAGAGCTGAAAAAGCTAATGCCAAACGTATTGGTATTCAACTCTGATTTCCCAGCAAACCCTTACCTTGCAGGTGAAGTGTCTCTTGGTATGCTTTGGAACGGCTCTGCTTACATGGCTCGTCAAGAAGGTGCGAATATCGACATCATCTGGCCTGAAAAAGGCACCATTTTCTGGATGGACAGTTTAGCAATTCCAGCTGGCGCGAAAAACGTAGATGCTGCTCATAAGATGATCGACTTCCTACTACGCCCTGAGAACGCAGCTAAGATTGCACTAGAGATTGGTTACCCTACTCCAGTTAAGACGGCACATGAACTGCTACCAAAAGAGTTTGCTAACGACCCAAGCATCTTCCCTCCGCAAGAAGTAATGGACAGCGGTACATGGCAAGATGAAGTTGGCGAAGCGAGCGTAATGTACGATG
>NZ_JAWOUO010000662.1:0-651 GCF_033339435.1 Vibrio sp. 378 | reverse complement strand
CTGGGCCAGTGCCCACATCGATAAAACGTTCACCTTGCAGATGCGTGCCGACCACGATGCTATCAAGGATATGTTTCACTAACATCTCTAAAGGATCGCGAACCGAAGTTAGGTTGTACGCTTTGTTCCACTTATCGAGCAGCTCAACGTAACCGACTAACTGCTCTCGTTGTTTTTCTGAAACGTCTAAATCGGTCTGTGCAATCAGTGAATCAAGCTTGGTTCGTAGTGCACTCATTACTCTTCCTCGCCTTTTTTCAGCAAGCCGTGCTTCTTCAGATGCACAAGAAGAATTGAAATCGCTGCAGGCGTAATGCCGGAAATACGCGAAGCAATGCCAATACTTTCCGGTTTGGCTTCGCTCAGTTTCGCAACCACTTCGTTCGACAAACCTTTTACGTCTTTGTAATCCAAATCCGCAGGCAGTTTTGTGTGTTCGTGGCGAAGTGATTTTTCGATCTCTTCCTGCTGACGCTTGATGTAACCGTCGTATTTCACCTGAATTTCTACTTGTTCTGCCGCTTGTTGATCTTCAAGAGCATGAGCAAAGGCATCAAGTTGAGTCAATTGTGAGTATGAGATCTCTGGACGACGCAAAAGATCCTCACCACTTGCTTCACGCTCCATCGCCGTTTTCATCAGTTTGTTCAG
>NZ_JAWOUO010000661.1:0-652 GCF_033339435.1 Vibrio sp. 378 | reverse complement strand
CCCCTCAATTGAGAGGCTCTTTTTATTTGCCGTCTAGTGTTGGTTTAAGAGGCTAATTTAAGCCGAGCATATTCGGCTCACCACGATAGATAATGCGATCGTTTCCACGGTGAATACCAAACGTGACTATTGTTGGCGGGTTTTCTTCTTCGGGAGTCGAAGTTTCCCAGTCGTATTTGAGCCAAGGAAGTTGGTTGCCTGAGTGATCTAGATTTAGGCTGAACTGAATTTGTTCTCTTGCCGCGTCAATTTGGCTTGCAATGATGTCGTTGGTTCTGCCAACACTCATCTTAGCAACACCAGATAACTGGGCGTTATTTACCGGTGCGTTCGACCAAATAGGCGTGCTGGTGTAGTACGCACCATTTGCGGTTGTCGAGTTGTCATCGAAGTTTGTAACAAACCTACCGTTTTGCCACACCTCTACGTCCAATGGCACTTTGATCTTCATGCCCTGATTTCCGCCAACATCCTTAAAGTTCAAACGACCAAAACGAATGTCTGGTTGTTTCGTCAGAATTTCACCGCCATCGAAGAAGTTTACCTCATCAACCACGTGAGTAGTCACTAAGCCAATTTTACTGCTCTTGCTGTTTGCACCGCGGTTGAACGGGCCATCAGGGTAATGGCCTTTAGTTTTATCTTTCTCCCA
>NZ_JAWOUO010000660.1:0-653 GCF_033339435.1 Vibrio sp. 378 | reverse complement strand
ACTTCCTCAACGACCCAGCGCTTGACGAGCTGATGGATAAGATTAAGCAACAAACGGTCGCGACTGAGCAACCAGCCTAACAATGCAGTTTGGGGCGGCAGGTATCGCCCCAATTAGGAGAAAAATCATGGTAAAAACAACGGCAGCGGTTATCTGTGGTGAGAAAAACGTTCAATTAAGAACCTTTGATTTACCAAACATTTCAGCCGACGAACTTCTGGTTAAAAACATTTCAAACAGCATTTGTCTATCCACTTACAAAGCAGCATTGTTAGGTAGCAAACACAAACGCGTTCCTGAAAACATTGACGAAGTGCCCGTAATGACAGGTCATGAATACGCAGGTGTGATTGTTGAAGTCGGTGAGAATCTAAAACATCAATTCAAAGCTGGTGACTACTTTGTTTTGCAACCTGCCATGGGCTTGCCAACAGGCTACTCAGCGGGCTACAGCTATGAGACATTTGGTGGCAACGCGACGTATTCCATTATTCCTAAAATCGCTATCGACTTAGGCTGTGTACTGCCTTACCACGGCGATTACTTTGCTGATGCGTCTCTGGCGGAGCCAATGTCTTGCATCATCGGTGCGTACCACGCGAGCTACCACACCACGCAATACGTGTACGAGCACGATATGGGCATTAAAGAAG
>NZ_JAWOUO010000659.1:0-653 GCF_033339435.1 Vibrio sp. 378 | reverse complement strand
TTGTCCGCCAAGGTGGTTAATCTTTCTCACGATTTCATTCGTTTGCTCAAGCATTGGTAATTGATCATCCCCAACCGGAACAAGTGTAGCGCGAAAACCCGTTATATCAGCGGCTTGAGAAATTGGATAAGTCAGGAACCCTGCAGGAATTGAACGCTCAAAACCTTTGCTTTGAATTTCATTTTTTACGGTTGGGTTACGCTCTAAGCGAGCAATGGAAACTAAGTTGCTGTAATACATCGTCAATTCAGCGAGGGCTGGTAGTTGAGATTGCAAACAGATAGTGGTTTGAATGGGGTCGATGCCAACTGCAAGGTAATCTGCGACTACGTTTAGAATGTTCGAAGATACCTTTGAAGGATTGTGCGCGTTGTCGGTCAGGCCTTGCATATCGGCGACCAGAATGGTTTGGTCATGCTCCGATTGTAATGCCACACGCTGTTGTAGCGAACCGACGTAATGACCAAGGTGTAAAGGCCCTGTAGCTCGGTCCCCCGTGAGAATGATTTCGCGTTGTTGATGCGTTTCTTTGATGTTCATGGTTATCTCCTAGTCAAAATAGATCGCTACTGGAGATAAAAAGACAAGACACTCTTCGCTACCTTCCAGCAGCGTAAGAATGTAAGAATTCCGCGCCGCTCTACATAGAGCGC
>NZ_JAWOUO010000658.1:0-653 GCF_033339435.1 Vibrio sp. 378 | reverse complement strand
TGACTCATTTGCGCGATTTAGGTAATACCGTACTCGTGGTCGAACACGATGAAGATGCCATTCGCTGTGCCGATCACGTGATTGATATTGGCCCGGGAGCGGGGGTACACGGCGGTAATGTGGTTGCCGAAGGAACGATGGATGAGATCATCGCCAACCCGAACTCTCTCACAGGTCAGTATCTAAGTGGCGCAAAAGAGATAGTAGTCCCTAAAGAGCGTACCCCTCGCGATCCCAAGAAAACCGTCGAGCTACTAGGCGCAACAGGTAACAACCTGAAGAACGTCGACTTGTCTATTCCTGTCGGATTGTTTAGCTGTATTACTGGCGTGTCTGGCTCCGGTAAATCAACCTTGATCAACGATACGTTCTTCAAAATTGCACACACCCAACTCAATGGCGCTACTACTGCACACCCATCGCCTTATAAGTCGATTAAAGGTCTAGAACATTTCGATAAGGTTATCGACATCGATCAAAGCCCAATTGGCCGAACACCGCGCTCGAACCCAGCGACGTACACGGGAATCTTTACCCCTATTCGCGAGCTGTTTGCTGGTACGCAAGAATCACGTTCACGTGGTTACAAACCTGGCCGCTTTAGTTTTAACGTTCGTGGTGGTCGCTGTGAAGCTTGTCAGGGGGATGGCGTT
>NZ_JAWOUO010000657.1:0-653 GCF_033339435.1 Vibrio sp. 378 | reverse complement strand
TACTATTTCTGCGAAACTGCGTGTCCCGACAAGTCAAGAACCCAAAAACTGAGGTTGTAGAGAAGCTCTCATTGCCTCATTGCTGATTGTTTTGACTGATAGCGTACGGAATATTCCCCCTTTAAATCTCAAGGGTATATAATGTGTGGCGCGTCGCAAAAGGGCGGCGCATTGCTACACTTCAGGACTCGTATGTTTAAGAAATCTCTTGTTTTCATTCTTGCCGCGTTTTCACTTCCTACTTTTGCTGCATCAACGATAGGTATTGTTGGCGCGATGGATGTAGAGGTTGAAGCTCTGCTGCCAAAAATTCAGAATCAACAAATCAAAAAAGTTGCGAATCACACTTTTTATATCGGTGAGCTTGAGGGCAAATCCGTCGTGGTAACGCAATCTGGTGTTGGCAAAGTCAATGCTGCGATGACGACCACTTTGCTGATTGAATCTTTTGGTGTGAACCAACTGATTTTTACTGGTATAGCAGGAGCAAGTGACCCGAAACTTGATCCATTGGACGTGGTTATTTCTACTCGTACTGTACATCATGACGTTGATTTAACCGCATTCAACAAACCGAAAGGGTTATTACCGGACTATCAAGAGCGTTACTTTTATGCTGACAAAGCGCTACAAAATTACGCGTATGAAGCAGC
>NZ_JAWOUO010000656.1:0-654 GCF_033339435.1 Vibrio sp. 378 | reverse complement strand
GAAGAAAAGTTGCAACGCCACAGCCAATAACAGTACGCGCCATGGACTCCAATGAACAAGCCAATACTTCAAAGCAATATAGATGATACAAACAGAAACGGCTCGGGTCGTCGGCAAAGAAAAATCAGCAAGCCAAGCGTAAACAATGGCAAACGCCAACCCACTCACTGATGGTAGAAACCAATATCGCGGCATAGCAAGCCGAATAAGCCCACCAAGGGCGAGCCCAAACGTCAATGCCATCCCAATGTGTAAACCAGAAATCGATACAAGATGCAGTAATCCGCTGTCACGCAGAAACTGCCAATCCTCTTTGGTAAGCCCAGTGCGATCAGCAAAAGCCAGTGCTTTAATTAGAGCAAAATGCTCAAGGCGAAAAATATCACGCTCAACAGTTTGAATAATAGCTTCGCGCCAAGACGAAGAAGTACGAATGACCCAGTATGAATCTTTAGTTACGACCGCTCTTGCAACAACACCACTTCCCATTGACTGCTTTTCTGCGTCGAAACCCGCTTCATTTCTGAGGCCGATAATGGGCTTAATCAAAACGTTAGTCGTAAACTCACTGTTAACAGCTAGTGGGAATGGCGTTATAAGGCGGACTTTAGGTTTAAGAAAAGGTAACAGAGTGTGAGAATTCACTTGTTTTAT
>NZ_JAWOUO010000655.1:0-654 GCF_033339435.1 Vibrio sp. 378 | reverse complement strand
TACAAGCAACAGTTGGAAACCATGGCGCAGCATCTTGCCGAAATGGGACTGAAAGATTGGTCTCAAGTTGATGCTGGCTGGGTTCGACAACTTGCGGGTAAAGGCATGCGAGAAGGCATGAAGGCCAGCAGCTTAGCTACGCGCTTGTCTTCGCTGCGTAGCTTTTTCGATTACTTGATTTTGCGTGGTGAGATGACAGCCAACCCTGACAAAGGGGTGTCTGCACCTCGTAAAAAGCGCCCGCTGCCAAAAAACCTCGATGTGGATGAAGTGAATCAACTGCTCGAAGTGAATGAAGATGACCCATTGGCGATCCGCGATCGCGCAATGATGGAGCTGATGTACGGTGCCGGCCTGCGTTTAGCCGAATTGGTCAGTGTGGATGTGCGAGATGTGCAGCTGCGCAGTGGCGAGCTTCGTGTTATCGGTAAAGGTGACAAAGAACGTAAAGTGCCTTTTTCGGGGATGGCAACGGAATGGGTTGGTAAGTGGCTACGCGTTCGTGGTGACTTAGCAGCGCCAGGTGAACCTGCATTGTTTGTGTCTAAACTCGGAACCCGTATTTCGCACCGTAGCGTGCAAAAACGCACGGCCGAGTGGGGGCAAAAACAGTCTGTAGCCAGCCATATTAGCCCACATAAGTTGCGCCACTCA
>NZ_JAWOUO010000654.1:0-654 GCF_033339435.1 Vibrio sp. 378 | reverse complement strand
GTATCCGCTGCCATACGCACAACAAACCCCTAGAGAGCAGCCAATTGCGGTCGTAAACCTAGACGGAAGCCAAACCAGCCTAAAGCTAGAGCGTATGGTCGATGCGACACCTCAAGTCAAAATCGTCTCGCGTTTACATACAATTGAGGATGCAAAACAAGCGTTTTTGAATCGCGAAATTACGGGTTTCTTAGTGATCCCTGAGCACTTCTACAAAGACGTAATGTTAGGTAAAAGCCCGACTCTTGCATACGCTGCAGACGCCTCTTACTTCTTGGTTTACGGCACGGTCGTTGAAGGTTTAGCTCAAGCAGGCGGTACATTAGGCGCACAAGTTAAAGTCAGCAAAATGGTGATTGAAGGCGTACCCCTTAGTTTGGCGAGCCACAATTACTCTGCTATCAAGCTGAACATGAAACCGACCTTTAACCCAACGATGGGCTATATCGAATACGTGGTTCCTGCTGTCTTTGTGCTGATTTTGCAGCAGACACTTATTATGGCAGTTGGCTTGCAAACCGGTTCACAGCGTCATGGCCGAGGCTACTGGTCTCAGGTATCAACCGGGTCATTGTTATTGGTAAGAACGTTGGTGTTTATTGCCATTTATTACTTACTGAGCGCGTATTACTTTGGTTTTAGCTTCGAACGTCT
>NZ_JAWOUO010000653.1:0-655 GCF_033339435.1 Vibrio sp. 378 | reverse complement strand
TTGCGTACATTTGCGTGAACTGCCAGCCTTCTTGCATCAGTTCATCAAGGTTTGGTGTAAGAGGAAGACCACCCAAAGAGCCCACAAACTGTGCGCCCAAGCTCTCTTGTAACAAGATAACCAAGTTTTTACGCTTGCCTTGGTACGTCGCTGGGTTGCTGTTCATGGTTGGTAGCAATGTAGGATCAAAGTCGACCTTCGTTGATGAAGCGCGAACGAGATCCAACATTTTTTGATTGTCCATCTTGCCGTAGAACTGCTCTGCGCTCTTTTCTGACTTCATATTGTTGACAGCAAATAGCAATGAGTAAGACGAATTCAGTGCTAAGTCGTTAAGCAGTGGATCGTTCGAAAACGCCACCATAGCAGGGTTGAGCGGACGGTGACCCAAAGACGAACGAGCGCCTGCAACACAAAGAAGCACAACGAAAATCGCCAAAAGAGGGCGCCATTTCCAATTGATTTGTTGCGCGCTATCGGTCAGTTTTTTGCTCCATTTCCAGCCTAAAACTAGCGTCAAAGCGGTGCCGATTGCACCAATAAACAGTTCTAGTTTGTAGCCAGTCCAAAGCATGCTCATCACTTCTTTCGGGTAGATGAGGTATTCAACAAACAGGCGGTTCGGACGCAGGTCATATTCTTGAATGAATGGCGC
>NZ_JAWOUO010000652.1:0-655 GCF_033339435.1 Vibrio sp. 378 | reverse complement strand
GGTGGCATCGTGAAGCGTGGGGAAGTGCTATTCACGATAGAAAGCGATAATTATGAAGCGGCCGTACTTCAAGCTGAAGCGGGTCTGGCTAGTGCTCGTGCATCGTTAATTGAAGAACAAGCAAAAGCGGAAGTGGCGAAACGCCAAGCGAAAAAACTTAGCGACAAGCAAGTCACCGATCTGTACTTGCGTAAACCTCAGGTGCTTAGCGCGCAAGCGCAAGTGAAGTCTGCTCAAGCCGCTCTCAAACGTGCAAATCGCGACTTGGAAAACTGCCGAGTGGTTGCGCCATACGATGCTTTAGTGGTCGAGCGTGATGTCGGTGTGGGGCAGTTTGTGACGTCGGGATCTCGTGTCGCAACTTTGAATAACATCGAAGTGGCGGAAGTGCATGTTCCAATTGCTGGTTTTGATAGTGCGTTTTTGCCGGAGTCAATCAAAGAGCTGACAGCAACCGTAACTCAGCAAGGCATTCTCTCGACCACCCGTGAAGGTAAAGTCGTTCGTGATTTGGGAATGATTGATAGCGCCACGCGCATGATCAATATGGTGATTCAGGTTGAAGACCCTTATGGCATCGATAACCAGCAACCGCCAATCAAATTTGGTTCTTACGTAGAAGTCAGCTTTACGGGCAAAGAGCTCAAGCATATCT
>NZ_JAWOUO010000651.1:0-655 GCF_033339435.1 Vibrio sp. 378 | reverse complement strand
GAGCAAGTTGAACTTTCACACCGTCAGTTATCGTTGAAAGCGATCAGTCGAGCAGAAAAAGCCATTGATGCAAACGATATGGAAACGGCGCTTTCTGCTTATACCGAAGCATTGCGTTATGAGCCAAGCAATATCGAAACGCGTCAAAAACTGGCGGCGCTCTATTTCGGTAAAGGGGATACCAGAAAGTCTTACGAAATCCTGCAAGAAGGCATCAACCTTGATAAGGATAACCAACCGCTAAGACTCGCGTTGTCGAAGCTATTGGTTAAAGCCAATCAGCCTTCTGCGGCACTGAGCCCACTGGTTCACTTGCCTCCAATGCCGAGTCGAGATTACTTGGCAATGCGCGCAGCCCTTGCGCAGAAACAAAAACAAAACGACATCGCATTAGAAAGCTACCAGTTACTGACTCAACGCGAGCCAGACAATGCCCGCTGGTGGCTTGGTTTGGCGATTCAGCAAGAGCGAGCGCTCACTTTTACTGCTGCGATTAACTCTTACAACGAAGCGTTGGGTAAAGTAGGGATCTCGAATCAGTCGCAAGCTTTCATTCGCGATCGATTAACCATCTTAAAGCAACTGGAGAGCGCACAATGAAAATTCAGTTGAGAAAACGCTTAGGTGACCTACTTGTTGAAGAAGGCATCGTATC
>NZ_JAWOUO010000650.1:0-656 GCF_033339435.1 Vibrio sp. 378 | reverse complement strand
TCTCTTGCGCAAAACCCAGCACATCCATATCGTCCATGCTGTCTTCCGATACATATTGCTGTTCTTGGACTCGTCTTATCGCTTGTATCTGATCACGAAACTTTGCCGCGTCTTCAAACCGAAGTTGCTGACTAGCAAGCTCCATTTTCTCTATCAACTGCTTCAGTACTTGCTGATCTTTACCTTGCAGAAATAGACGAACAAAACCCACCAGCTCTGCATACTCTTCATCTGAGATAATCGAGCTCACACACGGGCCAGCGCAACGACCAATTTGATACATCAAGCAAGGGCGCGTTCGATTGGAGTAAACCGTATCTTCACACTGTCTAACAGGAAATATTTTTTGCAGCAAGTGCAGCGTTTCTCGTACCGCCCCTGAGTCAGGGTAAGGACCAAAATACTCGCCTTTACGCTTCTTGGCCCCACGGTGCATGGACAATCTCGGATGTTTATGACCGCTAATGAATATATAAGGGTACGATTTATCATCACGCAGAAGCACGTTGTATTTCGGTAAATACTGCTTGATGTAATTGTGTTCAAGAATCAGCGCTTCTGTCTCGGTATGCGTCACCGTGACATCTATTTTGGCAATAT
Source organism: Vibrio sp. 378 (assembly GCF_033339435.1). NCBI lineage: Bacteria > Pseudomonadati > Pseudomonadota > Gammaproteobacteria > Vibrionales > Vibrionaceae > Vibrio > Vibrio sp. 378. The sequence continues at coordinate 56 of NZ_JAWOUO010000650.1, read as the reverse complement.
TGCTCACCAAAGCGCGTGTTTTTTCACTGTCGACTTTTTTGCGAAAGTAACTAGAA
>NZ_JAWOUO010000649.1:0-656 GCF_033339435.1 Vibrio sp. 378 | reverse complement strand
GTTTTAATCAGTACTGGCGATAAAGATATGGCTCAGCTGGTGGATGACAACATTACCTTGATCAACACCATGACGAACGTCGTGATGGATCGTGAAGGGGTGGTGGAAAAATTTGGTATTCCGCCAGAGTTGATAATCGACTATCTAGCGTTGATGGGCGATAAAGTCGATAACATCCCTGGTGTTCCGGGTGTGGGCGACAAAACGGCGACTGCTTTGCTGCAGGGCATTGGTGGCCTTACTAAGTTGTACGAAAATCTGGATGATATCGCGGCACTTGGTTTCCGCGGTTCGAAAACCATGGCGAAGAAGCTGGTCGACAACAAAGACAACGCTATGCTGTCTTATGAGCTGGCTACCATCAAGCTGGATGTGGAACTGGAAGAAACACCAGAGTCGCTACTGAAAGCAGAGCCAAACAAAGACGAATTGATCAAACTGTATGGTCAGTTGACGTTTAAGTCTTGGGTGAACGAACTGCTTGAAGGCGGCTCAGGCACTGTCGAAGCGGTTGAACTTGCAGGTTCTGCGCAAGCATCATCATCTTCTTCTTCGCATGCTGAAATGGAAACCTCAGCGGTAACGATTGATCGCAGTCAGTACGAAACCATTTTGGACGAAGTTTCTTTCAATGCGTGGCTAGAAAAACTCAAAGC
>NZ_JAWOUO010000648.1:0-656 GCF_033339435.1 Vibrio sp. 378 | reverse complement strand
TTAACTTCACCAAATACTAACGCGTGCGCCTCTTCTGACGTGATCGGTTGATCGTTAGGATTCTCTTTGAAATTTAATAGCATTACCAACGTATCTTGCTGGCCTATTGAACTGCCTGCAGCTTTGGCGTACTGGATGTTTTGTAGAAATAGAAATAAGACGAGTAAGAAAAAGATCCCTTTATTTAGGGCGTGCTTATTCATGCGGAGTTTATCAATCACTGCTTCACCTGAAATAATTATAATAATTATCCTTCCCACCGAATTAACGATAAGAATATATAGGATTAGATAGAGGTTAAAATTTAGAAAAAATAGAGCCAGAGCTTATTCCATGAATAATCTCAATTTTCTATACATAATGTATTTATTCTTCTAAAACATCACCAACATCAATAAATGAGGCAGCATCATAACAAAGCAAAAGGTTAAAATTCAACCAACCACATCACCAAATTACGTTAATTCTTTGTAAGAGCCAAAGAGTTTCAATCACATCAAACAGTTAAACATCGATCATTTTTCGCTCAAAAATTGAGAATATTCAATCGAATCAATAATGAACCGATTGCACTTTTAAATATAAAAACCATTATGAATCAATGAAATATATGTCGAAAATAGAAAATGAGCGCAAAACTGTTCTCACTCAACTGC
>NZ_JAWOUO010000647.1:0-656 GCF_033339435.1 Vibrio sp. 378 | reverse complement strand
GGAATAGCCGCCATTGTGAAGGCCCGTCAACAGATCTTTAGTACTTTCTTGCGGTAGTGCTTTATTGATCTTTTTGACTCGCAAAACATAACGTAAACCCACTACACCAATGGCTGCTATAGCGATAAAGTAGAACATTTCGCGGTAACGTTGCGAGCGCAACTCAGAGGCTTGAAGTGCGTTTTTCGTCTCAAGCAAATTCAACTCTTTTTGAGCCAATTTCGCTTCAAGGTCAAACTTAATGTTGATCATTTCTTCGCCGTGAATGTGCTCAGAAAATTCTTCTTCAAGTGCTCTCAACTGAGACAAATAGCGGAAGGCGGCTTCATAATTTTGCAGCACTTGGTTGGCGTTAACCAAAACCGACAACATATCGATACGCTGTTTTAGCTCAAGCTCATTGGTTGATTTGGTTTGTTCTAGGACGAGGAGAGCGGTTCGAATCGCTTTGTCGTATTGCTTGTCGGCGAGATACGCTTCGGCAAACGCTTCATAGCATGGCATCTTAATGATTTCGATGCCGTCTGGGTTAGGTAACTCAACACAGCGTTGTGCGAGCAGTAGGGCATCGTCTGTTTTACCGATGCTGCTTAGCATTTGAGAAAAGTTGGACAATGAATGATGTTTAATGACATCCGACCCTGTTTGCATTGAGC
>NZ_JAWOUO010000646.1:0-657 GCF_033339435.1 Vibrio sp. 378 | reverse complement strand
GCCATCATGCTCGGTGGGGGTAACCCGGCTGCCATTCCTGCCATGCTCGATTACTTTCACCAAGCCAGTGAGGAAATGCTCGCCAGTGGCGAACTCGTCGCCACGCTCACTAATTATGATGGCCCTCAGGGTAAAGACGTGTTCGTCAAAGCGCTCGCACAGCTGTTTCGTGAAACATACGGCTGGGACATCAGTGAGAAGAATATTAGCCTGACGAATGGCAGCCAAAGCGGGTTCTTCTACCTATTTAATTTGTTTGCTGGTCAGCAGCCAGATGGTTCGCACAAAAAAGTCCTGTTGCCTATCGCACCGGAATACATTGGCTACGGTGATGCAGGTATCGATGAAGACATTTTTGTTTCGTACCATCCAGAAATAGAGCTACTCGACAACGGCCTATTCAAATATCACGTTGATTTTGAAAAGCTCACCGTCGATGACTCCGTCGCAGCAATTTGTGCATCTCGCCCAACCAACCCAACAGGTAACGTACTAACTGACGAAGAAGTGCGTAAACTGGACAAATTGGCGCGCGAGAACAACATCCCACTGATCATCGACAATGCGTACGGCTTGCCGTTCCCGAACATCATTTTTGAAGATGTCGAACCGTTCTGGAATGAAAACACCATCCTGTGCATGAGCTTATCTAAACTT
>NZ_JAWOUO010000645.1:0-658 GCF_033339435.1 Vibrio sp. 378 | reverse complement strand
AAGATAACAAACCAGATGCCATTAAAGCACTGGAAAGTGCCGCGCTGAACAAGGACATTGTTATTCGAGTAATCCCGACGAAATACCCGTCGGGCGGTGAAAAGCAGCTGATAAAGATTCTGACCAACAAGGAAGTTCCTAGCGGCTCTATCCCTGCAGATATTGGCATCTTGGTTCAAAACGTCGGTTCTTTATACTCAATTAAGCGCGCTATCATCGATGGCGAGCCAATGATCGAACGTGTCGTTACGTTAACAGGTAAAACCTTTAAACAGCCTCGAAACGTATGGGCGCTCTTGGGTACCCCAGTTCAAGCACTGCTCGACGAATTCGGGTACAAAGCCGATAAAAAACTTCAGCGTTTGATCATGGGCGGACCAATGATGGGCTTTACCCTGCCCCACTCACAGGTTCCTATCACCAAAACGGCGAACTGTATTTTAGCTCCGACTCGTCACGAGATTTCAGCTCATCAATACGAGATGGAATGTATACGTTGTGGTCAATGTGCGGAAGCTTGTCCTGCATCTCTACTGCCACAGCAGCTTCAATGGCATGCTAAGGCCGAAGAATATGACAAGCTAGAAGAACTAAATCTAAAAGATTGTATCGAGTGTGGCGCTTGTGCGTTTGTTTGTCCAAGTGAAATTCCACTGGT
>NZ_JAWOUO010000644.1:0-659 GCF_033339435.1 Vibrio sp. 378 | reverse complement strand
AATCAAATCTCCTATAAGCCTATGATTTGTCGGCTTAACATATGGAGCAATTTGTTTACAACAGGTATGATTATTTTTTTGACTTTAGTTCCATTGGTGGCATGAAAATACTGATATGTGATGACTCGGCGGTTGCTCGTAAGCTTATCGCTCGAACCATCGTACAAGATACCTCATTGCACCTTATCGAAGCCCAAGACGGGAATGAGGCGCTGAAAATCTTAGCCGAACAAAATATTGACGTTTTGTTCCTCGATTTAACGATGCCCATTATGGACGGTTTCGAGGTTCTTGAGTCTTTACCCGTAAGCCATTATCCAACTCAGATCGTGATCGTGTCGGGTGATGTACAACAAGAAGCAAAGCAGCGCTGCCTAGAGTTAGGGGCAATGGATTTTATCGCAAAGCCGTTGTCAGAAGAACAAGTCATCCCGCTGTACGAGCGTCTTGGGTTGCATTATGCACAGCGAACATCAATGGAGCTTAATTCTGCACAAAGCCAAGAAGAGCTTTCATCCCTTGCCAAGTTTCGTGAAATTGCCAACATTGCGCTAGGCAAAGGGGCGGCCATTATGGCTGATCACTTGCATGAGTTTATCCAGTTGCCAGTTCCGCATGTCGGGCCATTGGCCTATGGTGAATTGCATATGACGCTGGTG
>NZ_JAWOUO010000643.1:0-660 GCF_033339435.1 Vibrio sp. 378 | reverse complement strand
CAATCGAACTCCTTCGCCATTTCGTAGATGGCACGTAACGGGGCGATTGTGCCAATCGTGCTATACACCGAATCGACAACGATGATTCCCGCACCGTGGCGTTGGATCTGCTTGCGCAGATGATTCATGTTGTTGTGCATGAAAGGATGAATCTGCGCTCCAGCGGTGCGTGCTCCTTCCCACAACGACATATGAGCGAAAAAGTCGATGTATACGGGAACGTTTGGCGCGCAGATGGTTTGCAGTAAACCAATATTGGCTGCCCATCCTGATTGTGACAACAAACAACTTTCCATACCGACAAACGTCGCCAGCTGGTGCTCAAAGGCCGGTTTTGATTGATCATCTTGCAAGAAGATTGCTGACATCACGACATTGTCATCTCGTTCAGAAATTGCGTCTCGATGCGCTTTCTGAATGAGCTCATTGTGAGAGAGCGAAAGGTAATCATTGCTTTGCATTACCACGGCATTTTCGGACGGTCGTTTGCCAAGAACGAGGTGTTTTTGATTTTCGTTAGATTTAATTAAATCTTGAATATGGAAATTAAGGCGTTCCTCGATAAAAGAGGGCAGTGGTTTAGTTTCGTTTTTAGTACACATAATAAATCTCTTTGTGATTTGGAAAAACGCCAGCGCTGACCTTATTTATATTGAGGAT
>NZ_JAWOUO010000642.1:0-660 GCF_033339435.1 Vibrio sp. 378 | reverse complement strand
TGCAGGCGGTGAGTAGTGCGACGTTAGAAATGGAAAGCCAAAGGGATGAAGTGGCTGGGCTGGTTCGCCTCGGGTTATCTCAATCATTTGGAACGCTGCACATCATTCCTGCGATTCAAGAGCTGCGTGAGTTGTATCCACAGCTTCAAGTGGAAGTGCATTTGTTTGACTACAAGGTCGATATGCTGGCGGAAGGGCTCGATCTGTGGGTAACAAACAATGAGCACCTACCAGAGGGCTACATTGCGCAGCGTTTGACAGACTGCCAGTTTGTGGTGGCAGCATCGCCAGATTATTTGCTTAAGTATGATACTCCGACTGAGCCGAACGACTTGTCTTTGCACAACTGCTTGATCTATCGCAGTTGGGAGCGTGATTACACAGGATGGGCATTTACCAAGGGACAACAAGAGCTCAACGTAAAAGTCTCCGGCAACTACTCTGTCGATTTAGCAGAAGCCGTACGTGACGCTGCGATTGCTGGATGGGGGATTGCGTATCTCGCTACGTATTTGCTTGGTGATGAGTTCAGAACGGGTAAGTTGATTCAACTATTGCCAGACTGGAAAGCGAGCCAGTCGATGCCATTTTATGCGGTGTACCCGAGTCGTCAACACATGCCGAAAAAAATATCAGCCGTTATCAACTTTATTAAACAGA
>NZ_JAWOUO010000641.1:0-660 GCF_033339435.1 Vibrio sp. 378 | reverse complement strand
CTTGAGACTCACGGTTCATGATCGTTGCAATCTGGTCGATACGATGCAAAAGGCCGTCAACGTTGGCTTCTGTATTGACTATCTCTACATCCACACCTGCCGACTTTAGTTGATTTAAGGTGGTTGTTGGGCCCATTTCATCAGAGCCAATTAACTTGGTTGGGCTCAGTGCCAACAACCCCTCTGCTGAAAGTCGGCGATGATACCCAACGTCGGGTAACTCCATGCCTTGCGGCAAAGTACTGGTTACATCAACGGCGACCAAGCTGTCTTTCGCATCGAGCGCAAGTAATAGTTCGGTAACGGCGCTGCCCGCACTGACGATGCGTTCTGAGTTTGGGGCGTTGTTGGCAAAAAGGTTCGTACTTGCAAGTAACAGAGCGGCAGCAGTCAACGCAGTGCGCACTGGTGATAATGTGTTCTTCATGAAAATGTTCTCAGTTTTATGTTCTTGTTATGGCGACTCTTCAGTGAGCAATTGAGTCGCCTGAATTCCGTTTTCTTGCAAAAAGCCAAGAAGCTGAACAAGTGATTGAATATTGGCTGTTTTTTCTGCACCAATCACAATAGGTTTATCGGTTGATTTACTCTCTTCTAGCAGCGCGAGAGTGAAGTTTTCCCAATCAATGTACGTCTGTCCGTTGATCGCCCAATAAGGCT
>NZ_JAWOUO010000640.1:0-660 GCF_033339435.1 Vibrio sp. 378 | reverse complement strand
GGTGACGCAGTGAACTATTTGCGTCAGCCAGAAAATGGTCCGACAGCGAGCGCATTCACCAACGGCGAATTGGATTCGTTAGTCATTGATCCATCGCGTGGCATTCTTTTAGAACAACTAGCGAACTCGCCAACGCTGAAAGATCGTCTAAATGCGGGTGGCGTAGTTGGCCAGATCAGCCTTGTTCTATTAGCGATTGGTTTGATTATCGCGTTGGTTCGCGGTGTGTCTCTTTTCATTGCTCGCCAAAAAATCGCGAAGCAGCTAAAGAATCCAACCAAAGCAGAAGATAACCCTCTAGGTCGCGTTCTTTCTGTTTATCAAAACGACAAACATCGAAGTGTCGAAGCATTAGAATTGCGTCTACTTGAGGCGGTGGTTGATGAGCAAACGCACCTTGAAAAAGGACTATCGATGCTCAAACTGCTTGCAGCGCTGGCACCAATGTTAGGTCTGCTAGGTACGGTAACTGGCATGATCGAAACATTCCAAGTGATCACTCAGTTTGGTAATGGCGATCCAAAAGTCATGGCGGGCGGTATTTCGATGGCGTTGGTGACAACGGTTCTCGGTTTGGTAGCCGCAATGCCACTGCTTCTGGCGCATAATGTGCTGAGTTCTCAAGCCGAGAGCATTCGCAACATTCTAGAAAAGCAGGGT
>NZ_JAWOUO010000639.1:0-660 GCF_033339435.1 Vibrio sp. 378 | reverse complement strand
CTGAAAGGCATTTGCAGAAGCTAATAATTCGATATCACGACGACTTCTCAAGATTTGTTTGACCTCTTGTATTGAGTGATAGCCCGTTTTTGGTCGTCGTTCGACTAAGCGAGTCGCGCCTTCCTCATTAAAGCCCTTAACCAATCGAAAGCCCAGTTGCACACCGAGTCGGCCATTGGAGCGTTGAATCAAATGATGCTGGGAATAGGAGTGATTGACACAGATAGGCAGAACTTCGACGCCGTGACGACGAGCGTCTTGCACCAATTGAGAAGGGCTGTAAAACCCCATTGGTTGGCTGTTTAACAGTGCCGTATAAAACTCTGCGGGATAGTAGTATTTTAGCCATGCCGAGCAATACGCCAAAACGGCGAAAGACGCTGAATGACTTTCTGGAAATCCGTATTCACCAAAGCCACAAATTTGTTCAAAAATGCGCTCCGCAAATGCTAAGTCGTAACCTCGCTCTTGCATGCCATTGAGCAGCTTAGGCTTAAACTTGGCTAAATCACCATTCTTTTTCCATGAAGCCATGGCTCGACGAAGTTGATCGGCCTCGCCACCACTAAACCCCGCAGCGACCATGGCAAGTTTGATGACTTGTTCTTGGAAGATAGGCACGCCCATGGTTCTTTCTAAAACGCTTTTCACTGCTTCTGA
>NZ_JAWOUO010000638.1:0-661 GCF_033339435.1 Vibrio sp. 378 | reverse complement strand
ATACTAGAGATGTTTGCAAAACCACACAGTGCGAAAGTCACGATAGCTTGAGAGTGAGCACTTAGCTGAGATTTCACTTCTGCTAGTTGGATGAAAGCAACAAACTCGTTCACCACGATCTTGTTACCGATAAGCGAGCCCGCCGTAATCGCCTCTTCCCATGGCACACCTAACAACCATGCGACAGGTGCAAATACGTAGCCTAAAATAAGCTCAAAGCTTAGTGGCGTACCAATAAGGTCTCCAACCCAACCTAGCATGCCGTTCAGCAACGCGATTACGCTGATGAACGCTAACAACGTACCACCTACAGACACAGCGATACGAACACCCGCCATTGCGCCATCGGCTAACGCTTCTACCACGTTAGTTGCGCGTGGAATTTCCACCTGGCTAATGTCGATATCTGGTGCTTTGTTCACATCTTCTGGCATGAGAATTTTTGCCATCAACAAGCCTGCGGGCGCAGACATAAAGGCAGCAGCGATAAGGTAGTTAAGATCAACACCCAACGAGGCATAACCTACCAACGTACCACCAGCTACTGATGCCAAACCACCTGTCATTACCGCAAAGAACTGCGAATCAGTCATGTGTTTTAGGTAGGGTTTCACCATTAGTGGCGCTTCGATAGTGCCGACAAAAATGTTTGCCGTTGCAG
>NZ_JAWOUO010000637.1:0-661 GCF_033339435.1 Vibrio sp. 378 | reverse complement strand
GGCGGCAAAATCTGCACTTTCTTGCTCAGTTTCTTCAAGAACGGTGTTGTCAGATTCAAACAGTTCATCCAGCTCAGTCATCAGAGGATCATGCTCTGGTGACATTTCCTCAAGATCACCTAAGAAGTCATTGCTATTAAACGGGACGCTTTCTTCTTGTAATGATTTCGTTAGTTCTGTTTCTGATGCAGCCGGTGGTTGTGGCTGCGCCTCGCTCAGTAGAGCGTCGATATCTAAGCCAGATTCAAATTCTAACTCTGAGGCTTCTTCTTCAACCTGCGCGGTTAGCGGCTTCTCTTCCTCTGGCTCAAGCGCTTTATTTTGTTCCGTTTGAGGCTCGATCTCTTCAAAACCAAAATCAGCCACCAAGTCATCGTCTAACTGACTCTCATCAGCAGTGACTACCTCATCCTCACGAATCAAATCATCGAATGGGTCAAGCTCGCTCGTGGTCTCGTCTTCTAAAACGGGCTCATCATCGTCGTCTTGCAGTAACTCATCGAGTAAATCAACGCTGTTTTCGTCGAGTTCCTCAATTACTTCTTCAGCCTCAAAATCAGATAGCGCTTCCAATTCGTTGAGCGGATCGAACTCTTCCTCGGTTTCGTCTTCATCGAAATCGATCAATTCGTCGAGTAGCTCAGTGCTGTTTTCATCGATA
>NZ_JAWOUO010000636.1:0-661 GCF_033339435.1 Vibrio sp. 378 | reverse complement strand
TGTGCTGGTAAGTGCGGAACTTCTCATTCTCCAGCAACCCTTTCCCTAATGTACCAGCCAACGCTACCAATAACAGGTTGAACAAAAGGCCAAGAGCGTTCAACAACAAACCAAGCGCCAGCATCTGCTCGCCGGATGAAGCGGTAATATTGCTCGAAACGAACTGAGGCAAAAACATCACAAAAAAGACCAACGCTTTAGGGTTGAGCAAATTGCTCATTAATGCACGTTGATAGTAGGTCGATGCCATCTTATTTTTTTGATCAAGCTCTGGAGCAGATGAAGCTTCTGCTCTCAAGCAATCCCAACCCATTTTAAGTAGGTACGCACCACCTAAAAGGTGAAGTACTTTGAGTGCCACAGGGCTCATCGCAATCAGGGTTGAAACCCCCATCGCAGCAAGTAAAGTAAGGATAAGGCCAGACGTCGCGTTCCCCAGACTGGCAAATAGGCCAACCTTTTTGCCGTAGCTCATACTTGAGCTCGCAATCAGCAACATATCAGGGCCCGGCAAAAGCAATAAGGCGATAACCGCCGTGAGATAAATAGGAAGTACAGCTAAATCGATCATGATGGAACAGGTTTTCTACAACAAGGCGGCGAATCTTATACCAATAAATCAAACTCGACCAGATTAAATACCTTTAAATGTAGCCATATT
>NZ_JAWOUO010000635.1:0-661 GCF_033339435.1 Vibrio sp. 378 | reverse complement strand
CTACATTGAAGGATTAACTGAGTTTGACGTCGAACAGGTAACGACGGGACAAATCCCACTCGACACTCAGTCATAATTGCATGCTCTATGATCTCAAAGCCCAGTACCTGTTGCCGGGCTTTTTTTGTTATGTTTACTCACCAATATTATTTATTACAAAGACTTAATCACGAAAGCTTAATGTTTGTGCTTCGTGTTTAGCTTATTTCAATTCATCTTGTTCACCGCACAATTGCACAGCGTTTTATTTATTCGTATTATGTTTTCTTTTTGCTTGCACACATCTATGAATAAAACACAACTCATTAGCTGTTTGTTGGGACTTGGACTTTCTGCAAATCTCCTCGCTCAAGAATCTGAAAACATCGCTCAATACTTACAAGAACAAAGTCAACAACATTCACTAGAAGATCATTATGCTTCATCTGTTCCAGATGAACTCAACTTGGACGCGCAACGCTCAGAACTCAAATGGCGAGAGGAAGGCAAGCCAGATCATTGTTACCACACAAAAAATAACGCCGAGGTCACAACAGACTTTGACTACGGTGAGGCCAACGATCTTTCGGATGGCTTACATCATATTGATTTACCGCCTGTGCATACACGTAATAACAAATCATCTCATCGTGTTTACGCAAACAATCCTCACTTACTGCCT
>NZ_JAWOUO010000634.1:0-661 GCF_033339435.1 Vibrio sp. 378 | reverse complement strand
TCCATTGGCTTAGGAATGATGTAGTCGCTGCCAAATTCTAGCTTCTCAACACCTGCAGCTTTTAGTACCGATTCAGGTACAGGCTCTTTTGCCAATGCACGAATTGCGTCAACCGCCGCCAGCTTCATGTCGTCATTGATTTCACTCGCACGTACATCTAACGCACCACGGAAAATGAAAGGGAAACACAACACGTTGTTCACTTGGTTTGGATAATCAGTGCGACCAGTACCCATAATTAAGTCATCACGTACTGCATGTGCTAGCTCAGGTTTAATTTCAGGATCTGGGTTCGAACAAGCAAATACAACTGGCTTGTCAGCCATAAGTTTCAACGCTTCTGGTGGCAACAGATTTGGACCAGATACACCTAAGAATAGGTCTGCACCTTCGATCACATCTTCTAGTGTGCGCTTATCTGTATTGTTTGCGAACAGTTGCTTGTACTCATTCAGATCATCACGACGAGTATGGATCACCCCTTTGCGATCCAGCATGTAGATCTTCTCGCGCATTGCGCCACACTTGATAAGCAGCTCCATACACGCAACGGCTGCAGCACCAGCACCAAGACAAACAATCGTTGAATCTTCAAGCTTCTTACCCTGCAGCTCGATAGCATTGAGCATACCTGCAGCTGTCACGATAGCCGTACCATGTT
>NZ_JAWOUO010000633.1:0-662 GCF_033339435.1 Vibrio sp. 378 | reverse complement strand
TTGATTGACTCTAGTGCTTTTGCACGTAGGCCAGCTTGGTCCATTGATACGAACCATTGAGGTGTTGCGCGGAAGATGATTGGAGTCTTATGACGCCAACAGTGCGGGTAGCTATGCTCGTAAGCGTGATGATGTAGTAGCGCGCCTTTTTCTTTTAGCGTTTCTACGACAGCGTCATTCGCTTTGAATACGTGCTGACCAGCAAAAAGCTCAGTGTCTGGTAGGTAAACACCGTTTGAGCCCACTGGGTTTGCCACTTCTAGGTTGTACTTTTGGCCAACCGCAAAGTCTTCCTGACCATGGCCAGGTGCCGTGTGAACCACACCAGTACCTGAGTCAGTCGTCACGTGATCACCAAGGATCGCCGGAACTGTGAAATCGTAGAATGGGTGTTGGAACTGAGAAAGCTCTAGATCCGCACCTTTCGCAAAACCAAGGTTATGGAAGTGCTCGATGCCCGCGCGATCCATCACATCTTTTGCCAATTCAGCAGCAACGATAATACGCTCAGGGTTGTCACCCTCAACTTGGATTAGCACGTACTCAAGATCATCACGTAGACATACTGCGCGGTTTGCCGGCAGAGTCCAAGGAGTGGTTGTCCAGATAACGATTGAAACGTCACCCTTACCTGCGTGGCCTTCAGTCAATTCAAATTTAGA
>NZ_JAWOUO010000632.1:0-662 GCF_033339435.1 Vibrio sp. 378 | reverse complement strand
CTGGCTAACCACTTTGAGCGTATCGATGTCATGACGATTATTTCTCAAGAGCTAGGGCATTTCCGCCCCGATATTACAGAGGTATACCTACGATGATTTGGGGATTTTTGACGGTAATTGTTGTGGGATTGGTATTGCTTTTTGCAGCACCATTTCTTGATTTTCTAACTCCCGATAGCACGATTTGGTTAGTAGACTTATCCAACTCAAATGGTCCTATTTTACTAGCACAAGGCGCAAAAACGCTCTGGTACCAATGGCAATCATGGGTTTACATATTCTTGTTTAGCCTCATGACAGCGTTCATTTTAGGTTTAATTTACAACGGCATTCGCACATTCGCAGATGAGTCGTTACTCAAAGCTAAGAAAGAATTAGCTAAAAAAACGAAAGAGATCGAAAACATAAAACGAGAATACCAAGGTCAAGTTGAGAAGGATATCGTAAACAAACACGCCAAAGAAGCGAAACGACTCAACAAGAAAGAAAACGAGATCTACGCTATCAAGCAGCAAACAGAGAACAAGGAAGTGGCGTTACAAAAGCAAATAAGAATAGTCAATCACGCACACCGTCGACAAAACCAACAGACACAGAGTAAGTTAGGTCAAAGAGATCGACTGAGCGCAGAGAAGAAAATAATGGCAGAGTTCTTAGATGAA
>NZ_JAWOUO010000631.1:0-663 GCF_033339435.1 Vibrio sp. 378 | reverse complement strand
GCAAAAGTGGGGGCAGAAGTATGGGGTGCAGATACAAAAGTTAATGAAGTAAGAAGAGATAGCAGTACAACGGGTACTTTTTACGCTGCCATTGAGCACGATGTGAAATACGTACCGAATGCACGTCTACGTTACTCAAGTGTTGATGCCGATTACATGGGCTTTGATAAACTCGATTTAACCATGTACTACCAAGTGCTAGACCATGATCTATTGCATTTTGATGCGGGTGTTACATTCAGCAATCTAAGCGATACGAAATACATTGATGCTGGTACAAATAAGCGTACTGAAGAGTTTGATGAGCTTATCTGGGCTTGGTACGGCTACGCAGAGATCCAAGTGCCTAATACGAACTTTGATGTGATTGGTGAGATAAACTTTGGTGACAACAAAGGCATCAAGAGCACGGACTTAATGGCTGGCATTCAATACCATGTGCCACTACAAGACGCTCAGTTGGCTTTCCGTGGTGGATACCGCGTGATCGATTTAGAGTCGGAAGTGTTTCTTTCAAGCTTAGGTAAAGAGTTTATCTTCGCAAATGGCTTCTTTGTTAGCGCGGAATACTCATTTTAATTCGATTCCTTTCTTCAGTTTTAAAAACGCCACGATATAAGTGGCGTTTTTTTATACCACTTCATTATATCTATTCGAATTTCT
>NZ_JAWOUO010000630.1:0-664 GCF_033339435.1 Vibrio sp. 378 | reverse complement strand
TCCTTGATCATGCTTTCGGCAAAACGTTCACCGTTGATCACAGGGCCCGCAACCCACTTATTGTTTAGGAAGCTTTCAACTTGCGCTTCAAATGGTTTTGCTTCGCTTTCGATATCAATGTTGACGCCGTAAGAGTTTTTACGCTCAGGGAAAATACCTGAAGGCATTGGGATCTTATCGTTATTCAGCGCCGCAAAACTGGTTAGCGCATCCACAGGGTGATGTGTCAGTTCAGAAATTGGGCAACGCGCGTCAACCAAACGGTGTACAAACGAGCTGTTTGCGCCATTTTCTAGCAGACGACGAACAAGGTAAGGCAGTAGATCCGCGTGGCTACCAACTGGAGCGTAAATACGAACAGGTTGGCCGTATTTCTCCATCACGTGGTTGTAGAGTGAATCTCCCATGCCGTGTAGGCGTTGGAATTCAAAATCCTTATGCTGCGCCATCACTGCAATCGCAGTAACTGTGTGCGCATTGTGGCTGGCAAATTGCGGGAAGATATTGCCACGTACGCCTTCGCTTAATAGGAAACGCGCACATGCAAGGTAAGCAACATCGGTCGCTTCTTTGCGTGTGTACACTGGGTAGTTGTCGTAGCCCGCTTGTTGTGACCATTTGATTTCGCTATCCCAGTACGCGCCTTTTACCAAGCGAAGTGGGA
>NZ_JAWOUO010000629.1:0-665 GCF_033339435.1 Vibrio sp. 378 | reverse complement strand
CGATAGTTAATTCGTTTTCATGGATAAAGTTGTGGCGTCATACGTGACAAATCAGCCAGCTAACTTTGCTTATTGACCTTATGTTCATTAACCATAGTCAATAAATCTCAATAAAGTGGGCTGTTGATGACGCAGAATAACTGCTCAAGGTACTTGAAAGTAACAGAAAAACAATAGGCTATCCACTATTGATCTTGAGATATGGTTGCACTAATCGACGAATGTTTACTTTTGCACCGATTCGAGCGGCGAGCAAATACATGCCACCAATTTTTCGGTGCAAGAATATGGCATCGGCTGGTGGGGTATGCCAATAATCTTGCTCCATACTCAGAATTGTTCCAGCTTCTCGCAGTTTTTGCGCCAGTCCGCTGGCTTTAAAGTCATAAGCTTCATCAATTAGCATGGGTTCGCATGCCATTTTGACCAAATCTAAAATCGCCGTTCTCTGCTCTGGTTTGATGCTTTGGGCGAAAAAGCCTATTTGCTCTAAAGCATCGTTGAGCCCTTGTTCGTCATCGTTCACGACAGATGAAAAGGCTTGGCGATAACCGGAACTAAAACGTTCACTGTATTCGCGAGTTGCGCCAAAATCTAACAGCCCGATTTGTTTACTTTGTTCAAGATAGAGATAGTTTGCGAAGTTTGGATCGGTTTGCACCATT
>NZ_JAWOUO010000628.1:0-666 GCF_033339435.1 Vibrio sp. 378 | reverse complement strand
ACTCATGAACTGATCCGCGATTTTGCACAAGGTAAGCCAGTTGAATTGCTAGGTTCGACGCGTTTGGTTGATATGGCAGAAGAAAAGCTACGTGGTGAAAGTGTTCCTTTGGATGAACTGAAAAGCATCTTATCGCCGCTATGCAATAAAGTAGACGTCGCTGTACTTGGTTGTACACACTTCCCACTAATCAAAAACGAAATTCAGCAAGTGCTGGGTAGCAACGTCGTTTTGATTGATTCTGGGGAGGCGATAGCGCGCCGGGTTAAAGCATTACTGTCTTGTGGCGAGCTTGAAGAGAAAGAAGAAGGGATAAAACGAATCTTTGCCAGTGCACCTCCTTGGCAGGAAGATGCACTGAACATTTGTTTGGCGAAATTAGGATTTAATCCAGTTCAGATTTATCGCCATCTGGGTGTTTCGGATCGTTAGCAATACGAACTTTAAGTGTTCGCTCCATATATTCCCTTTCATTTAACTTCGCGATAGCCGGTTCTGCGTTAGCAGCGGCCATAACGACAAAACCAAACCCTCTTCTTTTACCTGTGCGTTTATCTTTCATTAAGCGCACAGCAAATACCTGCCCATACTCTGCAAATAAATCACGAACGTGACTCTCATTTGCTTTATAAGGAAGGTTACCGACATACAGCGTTTTAGTTGAAG
>NZ_JAWOUO010000627.1:0-667 GCF_033339435.1 Vibrio sp. 378 | reverse complement strand
AAAGACATGTTCACGAAGATTGTAGCCGTTGGTAGTGATATTGAAACACGCTCACAAATCCAAACCGGTTCTATCTTGCTCGACACAATGAAAGTCGCAGGTGAATAATAGTTACTAGCGCGGAAATACCAAAAAGCCTGATGTGTTCATCAGGCTTTTTTAATGCTCATTGTTGGTTACTGGCTTAGATCAGCAAGGTTGCTAGACCGAGGAAAACAGACAAGCCAATCACATCAGTGACAGTCGTCAGTGCCATACCGCCAGCAAGGGCAGGATCGATATTCATCTTCTTCAGAAGGACAGGGATGGTTACCCCTGCAACCCCGGCGACGAACAGGTTGGTCAACATGGCGGCAGAGATGATACCTCCGAGCATCCAGTTGCCTTTCCAAACCACAACGATACCACCGATGATTAACGCCCACATGATGCCGTTAAGCAAACCGATTGCGGCTTCTTTCATCAACAGTTCACGTTTGTTTGAGTCACCGATATGACCTAAAGCAAGGCCACGAATAACCAGTGCAACGGTTTGGTTACCTGCAACACCACCCATGGATGGCACGATGGTCATCAAGACCGCAATTGCCGCCATTTGGTCCAGAGTGGCTTCAAACATGTTGGAAACCGAAGCAGCAGCTAATGCAGCTAGGACATTGGCTCCGAG
>NZ_JAWOUO010000626.1:0-667 GCF_033339435.1 Vibrio sp. 378 | reverse complement strand
CTCCTGGGTGATCGACATACGACGTGTCTTGCATCAACGTGTAGAAAACGTCAACAAAGTCATCATCGTTGGTAAGCACACCATCTGGAATTGCATCGATGATCTTGTTTGTGATTTGTGGGATGACTGCGTATGCCTGAACTTGCGGATCTGGGATGGCTTTCAGAACTTCTTCAGCGACTTGCACCAATAGTTTAGCCAGCTGTTTGTAGTCTGTGCCGTCATCTTGCTCCATCAGAACAATATCTGCAGCGCCCCAGCGGTAGCGAGACCAGTGAATGATGATTTGATTTGGGTAGTAATCTTGGTTGTCGTAATCCAAGTAAGGAAGTTCTACCAGATCAATTGTCGGCTCGTCGCGGCTTGGATTGACACCTGTCACGATGGCGTAAACCTCTGCTTTGCCAGAGATCCACGGTTCTTTGTCATCCGCTAAGCGAATTTTCTTCAGTTGAGTTGTTTGAATCGGAGCGACATCACTTGTCGCTGCGCTTTGTAGCGTTGGTGAAGATTGTTTTTGACTCTCTGAATAATAAGGCTGAATTAGAGCTGGCTGACCCAGCTTTTTCATTTCTGCCTGCATCGCCTGTAAGCCTGCTTTGAGCTCTGCAGAGCTGTTGTTATCAACAACGAGTACAGGTACCTCAGGGAGTTGGTAAACATCGAG
>NZ_JAWOUO010000625.1:416-667 GCF_033339435.1 Vibrio sp. 378 | reverse complement strand
CATGATAGCCTACGAGACAGCACATTAACAATGGGGTGTCAAGATGGTTAAGGGGAGCAACAAGGCGGCGGATCGGCTGGCCAAGCTCGAAGAACAACGAGCGCGAATCAATGCCGAAATTCAGCGGGTGCGGGCAAGGGAACAGCAGCAAGAGCGCAAGAACGAAACAAGGCGCAAGGTGCTGGTGGGGGCCATGATTTTGGCCAAGGTGAACAGCAGCGAGTGGCCGGAGGATCGGCTCATGGCGGCAA
>NZ_JAWOUO010000625.1:0-406 GCF_033339435.1 Vibrio sp. 378 | reverse complement strand
ACCGCGCCTTGTTCGGTCTGCCGCCACGCCAGAAGGATGAGCCGGGCTGAATGATCGACCGAGACAGGCCCTGCGGGGCTGCACACGCCCCCCCACCCTTCGGGTAGGGGGAAAGGCCGCTAAAGCGGCTAAAAGCGCTCCAGCGTATTTCTGCGGGGTTTGGTGTGGGGTTTAGCGGGCTTTGCCCGCCTTTCCCCCTGCCGCGCAGCGGTGGGGCGGTGTGTAGCCTAGCGCAGCGAATAGACCAGCTATCCGGCCTCTGGCCGGGCATATTGGGCAAGGGCAGCAGCGCCCCACAAGGGCGCTGATAACCGCGCCTAGTGGATTATTCTTAGATAATCATGGATGGATTTTTCCAACACCCCGCCAGCCCCCGCCCCTGCTGGGTTTGCAGGTTTGGGGGCGT
>NZ_JAWOUO010000624.1:0-668 GCF_033339435.1 Vibrio sp. 378 | reverse complement strand
GAACGTAAAACGCCAGAAATGGAATACTTCCTTAATACATTCGCCCCAAGTTTTGAGCTATCGCTGGATGAAATCAGTTAGCCAGTTTAGTTTATGGAGATAAACGTGTCGTTTGAATTACACTCTTTGTGGCAAGAGCGCCACGACGATGAGCATAAAATCCGCCGTGATGACCACCGCAGCCCCTATCAACGTGATAGAGCGAGAATCCTGCACTCTGCGGCATTTCGACGCCTACAAGCGAAAACTCAAGTTCATGGCAACAGCTTGGAAGACTTTCATAGAAGTCGACTTACCCACTCGTTAGAAGCGGCCCAATTAGGCACGGGTATTGTCGCGCAACTCAAAAAGAAACAGTCTGAATTTAAAGAACTATTGCCCTCGGACAGTTTGATTGACTCTCTGTGTCTCGCGCACGATATCGGCCACCCACCATACGGACACGGTGGCGAAGTCGCATTGAACTATATGATGCGTGACCATGGTGGCTTTGAAGGCAATGCGCAGACTTTTCGCATTGTGACCAAATTGGAGCCATACACTGAGCACTTCGGGATGAATCTATCGCGCCGAACTTTGTTAGGTTTGATCAAATACCCAGCACTCATCAGTCAGACTCGTTCAGTCAAGCTGCCAAACCCAGCAGAACATCAACGCCGATTAAAAGC
>NZ_JAWOUO010000623.1:0-668 GCF_033339435.1 Vibrio sp. 378 | reverse complement strand
CAAAGCGATTTCAGAAGAAAACAAACACGCTATCGCGAAAGCTCGTGAAGCTGGCGTTACTGTCGTTTTGGCTTCTGGCCGCCCACTTGAAGGCATGCAGGCAAAATTGGATGAGCTGAATATTCATTCCGATAAAGATTTTGTCCTTTTCTACAATGGTTCTATGGTTAAAAACGTAGGTACAAACGAAATTATCCACCAGCAAATCATTGATGGTAAGGCTGCTAAATTAGTCGCTCGTAAAGCGAAAGAACTAGGCGCTTATGTGCACGCATTCAGCCAAGTGCACGGCTTGATCACTAATGAGAACAACCCATACACTGACATCGAAGCCAACATTAATGGCTTAGATGTGACAGAGATGAATTTTGAATCGTTAGAAGATGATCATCCAATCATCAAAGCAATGATGGTTGCCGAGCCAAGTAAACTCACCGAGGTCATCGCTGCGCTTCCGTCTGAAATGCGTGAAGAGTTTACTGTTGTTCAAAGTGCCCCATTCTTCCTAGAGTTTCTTAACCCAGCGAGCAACAAAGGCATCGGAGTTGCAGCGATTGCTGAGTACTTAGGAATTCAACCAGAAGAAGTGATCTGTATGGGTGATGCTGAAAATGACCACCACATGCTGAAATACGCTGGCCTTGGTATCGCGATGGCAAATGCGATGG
>NZ_JAWOUO010000622.1:0-669 GCF_033339435.1 Vibrio sp. 378 | reverse complement strand
TTATCCGAGAGCAAAACGAAAATAAGCTCACCGCTTTGCGCGCGGAGTACCTCACCGAACGACTCGTAGCGCAAATTGGCGCAATTCAGCGAGAGATTTCTACCACTAAAATTCGTAAGAATGAAATCAAACATAGCAGCCACTTTCGCAAACCAATTAACGTGCTTTATCAAGAGCTCGCGCAACACCAAGAATGGGCAAGACGCTTGCGAGAAATGGTGTTAGAAAAGGAACGCGCAGTGGAAACTGCACCTAGTTTTATGCGAGCTGAAGCTCAGAAAGTATTGCTGGCGACAGAGCAACGTTTAGCTCGTTGCGAGGCAGCGCTTCTTAAACTAGAAAATCAAATTACACATAGGGAAAAGCACCAATAATGGCAGACCAACCAACCTCTCCTCTTGATGATGCACCAGAAGAGATCAAGCTGGCCGTTGATTTGATCTACTTGCTTGAAACCAACGAGATTGATCCAGAAGTTGCGATTAAAGCATTGAAGATCGTACAAACAGATTTAGAAAACAAATTGAAAGCGCAGTAAAACGCGCTTTTTTCTTTTGTTGAGATTCATTTTCACTACGCTTTCAGAATGATACCATTCTAGAAAAATACGCCCTCAAAAGGATAAATAATGAAAGTAATCAGCTTTAACATCAATGGACTACGTGCGCG
>NZ_JAWOUO010000621.1:0-669 GCF_033339435.1 Vibrio sp. 378 | reverse complement strand
CTGTGTTTAGCTTGTGGTGTCGGTTACTTTTGAGTTGCCGCCTTCATTGCTGAGACAAATTCACCAAGCTTATCGAGCATGATTTGCGGTTGCTCTACGTGTGTTTCGATGATTTTTACGACTGCTGAACCCGAAATTGCACCTGCAGCACCCGCTTCAATGGCTTGTTTTACTTGTGCTGGTTCAGAAATGCCGAAACCTAGTAACGCTGGTGGTGCATCAAACTGGTTTAGCTTTTCAAGCATGTGGTCAACTGGCATGTTAGCTTTGGTTTCTGCACCCGTCACACCCGCGCGCGAAAGCAGGTAAGTGTAGCCGCCGCCTAATTCAGAAACTTGTTTTAGCGTCTCGTCACTTGCCGTTGGGGGTGCGATAAAGATTGGGTGGATTCCAAATTTCTCTGCCGCGGCTACGAACTCTGCGCTTTCGTTAGTCGGAACGTCTGCAATGAGAACGGAGTCGATGCCCGCTTTTGCACAGCGTTCGTAGAAGCTCTCAATACCGCGTGAGTATACAAGGTTGGCGTACATCAATAGACCAATTGGCAGGTCTGGGTACTTTGCTCGAATTTTTCCGATTTGCTCAAAACAGATATCCGGAGTTGCACCCGAATCTAACGCTCGAATGTTGGCACCTTGAATTGTTGGGCCGTCCGCCAATGGGTCTGAG
>NZ_JAWOUO010000620.1:0-670 GCF_033339435.1 Vibrio sp. 378 | reverse complement strand
TGCTTTTTATCCGCGTTCATTTTTTCCATATCCATTCCTAAAGCTTCTTGGGCTTTTGCTTTGGTCGAGATATCTGGAATTTGAACAGGTTCAGTAATGCCTTTTGTTGCCAGTAAGCGTACCAATTTAGTACGAGCATCGGCGGCGCGATCAACTGCGGTACCGAGAACTTCCAGCGCCACTTCTGGTGCGTGCATGTGAACACCGTGAGAGGCGATCGCATAATCCCAACGCCATTGCGCATGGCGAATATCTTGGAGAATCGGCTTCATTTCTTCTTCCGTTGCTCCTGCTTTCCATGCTTCTCCAGCTTCAAAATGCGCCGCGACAATTTGCTTCTCGGCGGTCAATTTCATGTTCAACACCTGCGCTTTGCGTGACGACACGATGTTACGTAGCTGCTCTTTGGTTTGAGTATGGCACTGCGCACATGTGTCTTCGAAGCGGTCGAAAGGATTGCCTACTTTATGATCGGTATAAACGGTACCATCTGCTTTTGTCACCTTCGGCATATGGCAGTCGACGCAAACTACTTTGTTTTTGCCGTGAATCCCTTCACGCCAAGTCTCGAAGCCAGGGTGCTGTGCTTTTAGCATCGGTGCTTTAGAAACGGCGTGAGTCCAATCTTTAAAGTCCAACGCATCGTAATACTTCTCCATGTCACCGACCG
>NZ_JAWOUO010000619.1:0-671 GCF_033339435.1 Vibrio sp. 378 | reverse complement strand
GTTGTTGGCGTTTGATGCTCGTAACGGTAGTTTGATGGCTTATTTGCAAAAGCTACCAAGCTCTGCAAAAGCGAAACAACAAGCGCAAGAAATGAAAGCGTTGTTTGATAAACCTGCGACGGTGGCTGAGTTTGCTAAGAAAAAGCCAGCCAATGACTTTTATCGTGCTCAGAGTGAATATGCGTTAGAAAAGCTAGCTCGCATGGATGTCAATCAAGCTCAAAAAGCGTATGCGCAAGTTGTGAAAGGACAAAAATTCTCAGCAGAAAAAGCCCAAGCACTTGCGGACTACATTGCGATTCGTCTGATTCGTACTGAATCCGATTCACTAGCCAAATGGCGAGATGATAAGACGAAAACCAGTAAAAATGTCGCTTTGATCGAAAATCGTATCCGTCTAGCAATTCAAAATGCAGATTGGAAAGGTGTTCAACAGTGGATTGCCGTGCTCAACAAAGATGAGCAAGCCTCGCTTCGCTGGCAATATTGGTTAGGTCGAAGTGAGATTGCGCTGGGTGATGATATTGCAGGCAAACAGCGATTGGCGACCTTAGTTGGTCAGCGCAATTTCTACAGCGTGGCTGCGGCGAATGCGATTGGTCAGTCAATCAAATATCCATCTCATCGTATTAAGCTCGATACTAAGGTTATTCACCCGTATCAAAACTCTC
>NZ_JAWOUO010000618.1:0-672 GCF_033339435.1 Vibrio sp. 378 | reverse complement strand
TTGAGCTTTAGAGAATAAAAAATGCCGCGACAGAATCGCGGCATTTTTCATGGTTGGGGGAACTCAAGTAATACTGTTTTTCAGTATTGTTGAGTCAGGTTGACTAAGTCTGACTCGATGAACCAACCAGTCTCGGCGGCCAAACCGAAAGGCAGCTACGCCATTCTCAAGTAAAGATGAAATAATCATCTTTACTTAATCCTAGTTCATTAATATGAAACTGTGATGAATCTAAGCAGCATCATTTTGATTTTCATTGTTTTCAAGATCAAATGAGGCATCAATCAGTTTTCTAGTGTACTCACTTTTTGGGTGATGGAAAATCTCTTGTGTGCTTCCTTGCTCCATCACTTCTCCTTTTTGCATCACTAATACGCGATCAGAAAGCGCCTTAACCACTGATAAATCATGGCTTATGAACAAATAACCGATATTGTGTTTTTTCTGCAAGTCTTTGAGAAGATCGATGACAGTGAGTTGCACTGAGCGATCTAAGGCTGAGGTCGGCTCATCAAGCAAGATAAACGACGGTTCCAAAATCAAGGCTCGTGCAATCGCAATACGTTGACGCTGCCCACCGGAAAATTCGTGCGGATAGCGGTTTATTGATGCGGGATCCAAACGTACTTCGCGCAGAACATCACGCGCTTTTTGCATGCGTTCTTTCTTGTT
>NZ_JAWOUO010000617.1:0-672 GCF_033339435.1 Vibrio sp. 378 | reverse complement strand
AAATTTCTCTTTGCCTTCCTTCAAAGAGATAGAGTTCACAATACCTTTACCTTGAATGCATTTCAGACCCGCTTCAATCACTTCCCATTTGGAAGAGTCGACCATGATTGGCACTTTGGAGATTTCTGGTTCTGAGGCACATAGGTTTAGAAAACGCACCATACAAGCCTGTGCGTCTAACATCCCCTCATCCATGTTGATGTCGATGATTTGGGCACCATTTTCAACTTGCTGACGCGCGACTTCTAATGCTTCGTCATACTGTTCTTCTTTGATCAAACGTTTAAAGCGAGCAGAACCTGTGACGTTAGTTCGCTCACCGACATTGATGAATAAAGTCTCTTTCTCAATCGTTAATGGCTCTAATCCGGAGAGACGACAAGCAACAGGCAAATCTGGCAAAGCGCGAGGTGTAACACCTTCAACGGCCTGCGCCATTTGGCGAATATGCTCCGGCGTTGTACCACAACAGCCACCAATCAGATTTAAAAAGCCGCTGCTAGCCCACTCTTTTACATGCTCTGCCATATCTTCTGGAGAAAGGTCATATTCTCCAAAAGCATTCGGCAAACCTGCGTTAGGGTGTGCGGAAACAAATGATTCAGAAATACGAGAAAGCTCTTCCACGTATGGGCGCAGTTCATCTGGCCCCAATGCACAGTTAAGACCGAA
>NZ_JAWOUO010000616.1:0-673 GCF_033339435.1 Vibrio sp. 378 | reverse complement strand
AACCAACCACTCTTCGATGTTCTTTTGCAGTTTTGCGCTAAAGAATGAAGACGCGACATTTGAATATGAGTTGGTGATCACCGACATCATGATCAAACCCGGCACGATGTATTCCATATAGCTAAATCCGCTCATTTCACCAATTCGAGAACCGATCAGATTACCAAAGATGATGAAATACAGCGTCATTGTAATCGCTGGTGGTACCAAGGTTTGCACCCAAATACGCGAGAAACGCGTCACCTCTTTACCCAGCAAACTACGAAATGCCGTCCAATACAGTTGGTACATTTACTTGCTCCCCTCTCTGACAATGCTGACAAACAGTTCTTCTAATCGGTTGGCTTTATTGCGCATCGACAGCACTTTCACGCCATGTTCCGTTAATTGAGCAAACACCGCATTGAGACCTTGGCTTTTATCTAACTCAATTTCTAATGAGCCATCGATTAAGCTTTGACGATTGACACCATTCAACTCAGGTACTTCGCCGTCAGTCTCGATATCTAGAATAAAGGTTTCTACGCTGAGCTTGCTGAGCAACGCTTTCATGGTGGTGTTTTCAATCAACTCGCCGCGATTGATAATGCCTATGTTGCGACACAGCATTTCCGCTTCTTCTAAATAGTGCGTAGTAAGAATGATAGTGATCCCTTGCTGCTGATTGATTTCT
>NZ_JAWOUO010000615.1:0-674 GCF_033339435.1 Vibrio sp. 378 | reverse complement strand
GGATGTGCTTGGGTTAGACATCCCAAAACAATCCGAACAACTGCGGCTCAAAATTGGCTACATGACACAAAAGTTCTCGTTGTACGACGACCTATCCGTTCAAGAAAACCTCGAATTTATTGGGCAAATTTTTGGTTTAAGCAGCAAGTCGCTGAAAGAGCGGATAGAAGAGCAACTCACCACTTACGGGTTGGATCAATTGCGCAAACAGCGCGTAAGCGGCATGAGTGGCGGTCAAAAGCAGCGCCTTTCACTCGCCGCGGCGACCATGCACAAACCCGAACTGCTATTTTTGGATGAGCCGACATCCGCCGTTGATCCCGAAAATCGACGCGATTTTTGGGAGCAGTTGTTCGACTTGTGCGATCAAGGTACGACGATTTTGGTCACCACGCATTACATGGACGAAGCGGAACGCTGCCACCGTCTGGCGATCATGGAATCTGGCGAAATTCGTGCCGATGGCGAACCCGAACAGTTAATGGAACAGATGGGCGTTAATATCATTGAGGTGAAAGCCGACAAACTTCGTGAACTCAAAGAAAAGCTGATTCAACGTGACGAAGTTCGCTCTGCGGCGCAGTTGGGGATTCGTTTACGCATCCTTATCCACCAGCATGTCGAGCAGCCGATTGAATGGTTAAAGCAGACGTTTCCTGAACTTCAAAACGCTG
>NZ_JAWOUO010000614.1:0-675 GCF_033339435.1 Vibrio sp. 378 | reverse complement strand
CTTGAGTAAGCGTTTGACTCGATTGCATTGCAGAGTTTCGCATTGCTTTGTACGCGTGTTCCTCATCTACATTGTGCACTTTCATCAATAAGCCTTTGGCTTTTTCCACCAGCTTTCGCTCTTCAATCTTGTTCGTCAGCGATTCAATTTCTGAATTCATTCTCTCGAACCGCTCACGTACCAAAGTTGCGTGGTCAATCCAAGGTTGAAGAGCAAACTCAGTATCATGAGGCATCAACACATAATCCATTTGGCTTGATAACCGATTGATATCATTAGAAGATAGTTGCTTTAGCACGATAAGAAGTGGTACCGATTTTTGTCGGCAGAAATCGACGATCAAACGCAGCTCTGCGGTTGGCTGCTGCCATCCAACCACAACTCTTGCCGATGGTTCTCTCCGTATCAGCGTTTCTAGCTGTGCCAATTGGCTACCGATGATGTTGTCGTAATCTTTGCTCAATAAGCCGGACAATCG
Organism: Vibrio sp. 378; assembly: GCF_033339435.1. NCBI lineage: Bacteria > Pseudomonadati > Pseudomonadota > Gammaproteobacteria > Vibrionales > Vibrionaceae > Vibrio > Vibrio sp. 378. The sequence goes on along the minus strand of NZ_JAWOUO010000614.1, from coordinate 197 downwards.
AGCTTGCTCTTGAAGGCTGTCACAGCAGACGATAATGGGTGTTTTTGACGTTGATTGAGTCATGCACATTCCTTGTTAATATCTCACTCACTAAAGGAGATAAAACAAGGAATGTGCCAACTCCGATTAACTGGCGATGAGATGTTCTTTGAAGAAAGCTAAGGTACGTTCCCAAGCAAGAGCCGCTTCCTCGGGTG
>NZ_JAWOUO010000613.1:0-675 GCF_033339435.1 Vibrio sp. 378 | reverse complement strand
TGGTCAAACCCTCGCAACTCGACCAAAAGATGGAACCACTAAAACGAAAAGAGAGCGCCACACGGCGCGCTCTTTCTTTGTATTTTTAGATGTTGTTTCTACGCGAAGCGATTCATCAAATGGTAAAGACTCGATAGTCTTTCAACTCAGGAATTTTCTTCAACAAATCGTCTTCTTGCCCTGCCATATTGTCCAGAGATTCACATAAGTCTTCCGCTTGTTGCTCCACCTCTTTCGAATGTTCAGCCAAACGCTGCTCAACTTTCGCACTTAATTCTGCCATGCTTTCAGAGAGTGCTGTCAGGTTTAAACCACCCTCTTCTTTCATTTTTTTCGATAAAGCATCGAACGCGCTAGCCAGAAACTCTTTATTAAAAATCTCCTGCGCTTTTTCAAAATCTTTCGTCCAGCCCTGCGTCATCGATTCAAAGCTGTCTGCAGGCAAAATAAAATCACCATCTTTGTAATAACGAGATTGCACATCAGCAAAGAAGTCTTTAACGGCAACTTTTACGTTATCAAACGCACCCGGCGCATCCAAACTCGCTGCCACATCATCAATGATGTCATTGGCAAGTTCCAAGCCATCACTCGCTAGCTGCTTAGCTTGAGGGATATAGGCATTCATTTTTTCGCGATATGCTTCAATCGCGGCTTTCTGCTCCGCATCGAGTT
>NZ_JAWOUO010000612.1:0-675 GCF_033339435.1 Vibrio sp. 378 | reverse complement strand
CATTGAGGGAGGTGGTGCGCTTAGAAAAGTCGAAGAGAATCGGTTATCACGCCAGACAGAAAAGGCTGATAATTTCTCTCAAGATGGCAGTTATCGACGCAATCTAGTAGTGAATGATGAATCGTTTAATGTGCGTTTTAAAGCGAGTTGCGCTACGCCTGAATGCTTAATGAGAAATGCCAATATCGACATGGAAGATGATGCTTTTCAGGATTACATTGAGGCTGCAACACAAGATAAACGTTCGGATGTGATGCAGGTGATCGGTGTTGCTCTTATCGCTAACCCATATCTCAAACCTTTAGAATATGTTGTGTTTGGAGATATAGCCTACGCTGGACTTAAAGATAAAAACCTTGATCCTCTTTGGGCTTATTTAATGGGTAGAGGGGCTTACTATCGCCTACATTTACTTAGCGTGTCTAAGAGAGTGAAAGATACCTCAGAAAATGTTGTAAGTTATTCTTCAGGGAGCGTTTTAAGTAGTGATTGATAAGGTTAAGACGCAAAAGTATGTGAATGTGTCCGATGGTATTAATGCATCTTGCTTAGGGATATGTTTATTCTTTTTTTCTGCGGAATTTATCTATCTTTTAAGCTTCTGGGGATTAACATTTTTTTTCTCAGGACTTGCTCTGAGACGTTATTGTAAAGGTAAGGGTATGATGCGTTTCG
>NZ_JAWOUO010000611.1:0-675 GCF_033339435.1 Vibrio sp. 378 | reverse complement strand
AAGGTACGAGACCGAACATTATACCACTCAGTGTTTGGGTGGTCGGCTAAGTTGGCAAGGTACTCGATGTCACTCACTTGCTCACAGAATAAAGATAGCCAACTTAAATAGGTCAAATATCGCGCGCCATCGAGAGCATTGTATTCCTCTTTCTTTGCTACTAGAGTCACCTCCGCTTTGGGGAGCACCACCGAAATCGTCTCACCATTACTCAATAGCTGTGACTGCACTAATTTAATATCAAAGTACTGATGCATATCCATTGCTCTAAGACTGGATTCTATGTCTCCAGCCTTGTGGTATAAACTACTGGTTAGATAAAGGCCTGCAAGACTCACGCGATATAAATCGACTTTCCCGATTTTAGAGTAAAGCTCAAAGTCATCTAGCAGTAGTTTACATTTCATCCCGTATGGATTCGAAAGCCTTTTTAGGTGGTCTGCATGGCATGGCATGGCATGGCATTGGTTTAAAGTGTTCTTTTGATGTCATATAAACATTTCTCTTTAATTTATAAACTGGATCGAAGGAGTTAGTTAACGCCGCATTAAGGGGTGAACAACGCATTCCACCCAAACTAAACCATTGTGCCGTAAATACTAAAGCCAATTCAAACCAAAACTGCCAAGCGTTGTGAATCCCTCTTGAATGCTTTGTTAGTTGCCAAACCTAAAG
>NZ_JAWOUO010000610.1:0-676 GCF_033339435.1 Vibrio sp. 378 | reverse complement strand
GTTGCTGCGCCGCCTTCCACAATCGCACCGAGTTCTTGGCTAATTGCGTTACCTGCCTTGGAATCGGCAAACACCGCATCCAAAACGCCCGGTTTTTGCACTTCAGTTGCAGAAATAACGTCGCCATTTGCGTTGTACGCCACCATGACGATTTGTGATTTCAGAATCGTACGTAGGGTTGCATCGTCCACATCAATGCCAGCAGCTTGAAGGCTTGCAAGGTGGCGGAAACGAGATTTAAGACCGTCAGACAAATCGCCCGCTTTGGTCAGCTCAACAGCTGTACCGCCAGAGATTTGCTTGTCTTCATCCATTTTGATGTCGTTGGTCAAGCTGTAGAACAGCTTCATGGAATCAGCATTGGCTGCTGCTTCCCATGCGATAGTGTTGGCATCTAACCAATGCGCTTTTTGACCATCAATATCGACTGGACGTTCTTCGATTGGCTCGTAGTAAAGCTCGCTGCTGCCGTGGAAGCCAAATAGACCTTTAGAGTCGCCAATTTTGGTCAGCTCCACTTTTGAGTTCGAGCTACCGAAGGCTTTCTCATCGCCTTTGTGCAGAATGAAGTTCATACATTCGTGCGGATCAGACGCATCTGGGTTCACTTTCAGTACGTAGTAAGCGCCGTAGGTGTCGTTGATGCCGTCGAATGGACGCGGTGCAGACCAGTCCG
>NZ_JAWOUO010000609.1:0-677 GCF_033339435.1 Vibrio sp. 378 | reverse complement strand
TGTCAGTTAGTACAAATCTCTCGCCAAGCTTATTATAAGCAATGCCAAACTCAATCTCGTTGTGAACATCATGAGCATGCTGTCATTGGCTTTGTCCGTGAAGTCAGGCTGAAGCAGCCACGCATTGGCACGCGTAAACTGAAGTTCTTAGCCGCAATAAAGGGCATTCAAATAGGTCGCGATAAACTCTTTGAGCTTCTCAGAAGGCATCGCCTGTTAGTGAGAGCAAGACGAGCCTATCACCGAACGACTGACAGCCGTCATCGATTTTTCTGTCACCCAAACAAAGTGAAAGATGGGCTGACACCAACGAAGCCAGACCAACTGTGGGTTGCTGATATTACTTACTTGCCAACTCAAAATGGAGAGAGTTATCTCAGCTTGGTTACAGACGCTTATTCAAGGAAGATTGTTGGTTACAACGTAGATGACAACATGAGAACGCAATCAGTTAAGCGGGCATTTATCTCGGCTCTCAGACAGCGGCAGAGTGAAGAAAAGCTAATACACCACTCAGATAGAGGCTCACAATACTGTTCGAAGGAATATCAAGATATCCATAAGAAACATAGAGTGACTTGCTCAATGACAGACGGGTATGACTGTTATCAGAATGCTTTAGCTGAGCGTGTAAATGGGATACTCAAAATGGAGCTCTTGCTGAAGAAACCGAAAGA
>NZ_JAWOUO010000608.1:0-677 GCF_033339435.1 Vibrio sp. 378 | reverse complement strand
GATGATACGGTTTCTGTGATGGAAATTCTTTCTAGCCGCCCGTCGTCAACTACGGAAGAAACTCAAGCGGGTGTGCCGTTGATGATTCAGCTGCACAACTTTGAGCGCAAAGTGTTGCATGATTCATTAGTGAGGCACCAAGGACGGATTAATGAAGTGATGCAAGAGCTCGATTTACCACGTCGCACCTTAAATCAGAAACTGCAAAAATTTGGTCTGAATCGCTCCGATTACACCGATTCGTGAATGGAGTAATAGGAGCGATGTCGTTTTACCTTTCCGTTATGCGCTTTTAGTCGGTGTTTGGATGAACTTACCACCCACCTCGCTTTCATCTTGGAATGTCGTGACTTGATTTCGCCCGGTATGCTTTGAGCAATACAGTGCTTCGTCGGCTCGGGTTAGTGCGTCTTGCAAGCGGTCATTGGGCATTAACTCGCTGATGCCGAAGCTCATCGTGACTTGGTTTTTAAAAGCAAGCAGCGACGTCTCACGTTCAATGCTGCGGCGAACTAACTCGGCATAGGCTTTCGCGTTTTCGGCATTGGCAAGCAACACAATCATAAACTCGTCACCACCAAAGCGAACGGTACATGCTGACTCTGGTAACGTTTGTTTAAAAATCGTGGCGATGGTTGCCATGACTGAGTCGCCAGTGGTGTGCCCGTATTGGTCAT
>NZ_JAWOUO010000607.1:0-677 GCF_033339435.1 Vibrio sp. 378 | reverse complement strand
TTTGGCAGTCATAGCCAGCTCCTAGTAAGGATAAAACAATGAAAAAGATGACCATCAACGACCTAATCAAGTGGAAGCAAGAAGGTCGTAAATTTGCTACTTCAACCGCTTACGATGCGAGCTTTGCACAACTTTTTGAAAGCCAAGAAATGCCCGTTCTTTTAGTTGGTGATTCACTTGGTATGGTATTGCAAGGTGAAAACGATACGCTACCAGTAACGGTAGACGACATCGTGTACCACACTCGCTGTGTGCGTGCTGGCAGCCCGAATTGCTTACTAATGGCCGATATGCCATTCATGAGCTACGCAACACCAGAGCAAGCGTGTGAGAACGCAGCAAAATTGATGCGCGCAGGCGCAAACATGGTAAAAATCGAAGGCGGCGACTGGCTAGTTGATACCGTTAAGATGCTTACTGAACGCGCAGTGCCAGTCTGTGCTCACCTTGGTTTAACCCCTCAGTCTGTTAACATTTTTGGTGGTTACAAAATCCAAGGTCGCGATCAAGAAAAAGCGGATCGCATGGTAAAAGATGCGTTAGCGCTACAAGAAGCAGGCGCTCAAATCGTCCTACTAGAATGTGTGCCTGCTGAACTGGCAGAGCGCATTACTAAAGTACTCGACGTGCCAGTCATCGGTATCGGTGCGGGTAACGTAACGGATGGTCAGATTCTT
>NZ_JAWOUO010000606.1:0-678 GCF_033339435.1 Vibrio sp. 378 | reverse complement strand
AAAAATTGGTGTCCTATTAAGCCTTCAAGCCCCTTAATGATTGGAGTTAAATTCAACGCAACCAACACACCAACAAGGCTACCGACAAGGCTACCAAACACTCCAGAGAAGACGCCCTGCCAAACGAAGATACGTTTAATCAGACCATCTTTTGCCCCCATCGTACGCAAAATTGCGATCTCTGCTGCGCGGTCCTTCACCGCCATCATCAATGTCGAGACGATATTGAAACACGCCACACCAATCACTAATACCATGACCAAATACATGATCGTGCGTACCAACTGAATGTCACGGTAGAGAAAGCCAAACTGCTGCTGCCAACTCTTCAAATATACGTACACATTCACTAGGTTGCCGACTTCTCGAACGATCGAAGGCGCATCAAGAACATCATCGGTTTTTAGAGAAATTCCAGTTACGCCGTCTCCTAAACGAGCGTATTGCTGCGCATCCGCCAGCGGAACTAAAGCCAATGAATGATCAATTTGGCCGTTCAACGTCAAAAAGCCCGCCACTTTGACGCGCACACGTTTCGGCGCTTGAACTTTATTTGTGCCACCCGTTTGAGGAATCATCAACGTGACGTAGTCACCGACTTGCACCTTCAACTCATTTGCAACTCCTCGACCTAAAATCACTTGTTGTTGGCCTGAGTAAAAGTTTTGCCACGCCTCT
>NZ_JAWOUO010000605.1:0-678 GCF_033339435.1 Vibrio sp. 378 | reverse complement strand
TGGTGGTGACAACGGCAGCTTGAACGACTTTACGCGTTGATTACTAGACGACCTCAACCTGAAAATATTGCCCTGCCCGATAAACAACCAACTTATTGACTACAAGCTCATTTATCATAATCGAGATAAGCATAACGTTGCTCATCAAGTACTTAGGAGGCGCATTCGTCACGATCTCATCCAGAGCTTTTATCGGCTTCATGAGACATCGTAAAGAACTGTGCTTCCCATTTCTGCGTATATACTTTCTATCAACAGATGCCTTTTCAGAGAGTAGTTATGTTAGAAGAACGACTTTATGAACGTTATCTGCCTGGGTACTTAGAAAGTAATAGTGAAGAAGAAAAGCAGCGCCTATGGCAGCAAGCTGACCCTAACACGATTTATCAGCTCAATAGCGAATTACAAAAACTGCACGGCGAGGGTAACGACCTCATATCTTTTAGTGACTCCAATCGTTCGCACCTCCCGATCACCGCTTGGCCGGACATGCTATCGGCCGACATTGCCTTTTGGCGCAAGCACCAACACTGGTTGTTGCAAAGTAATGACCCGGTCACTCCAACTAATGAAGACGACTTGAGCGTGAATTATAAAATTCCGCTCAATTACATCAATCAATACAATGGTGAACATTTACGCCTGTTCTACGGGTCTCGCCTCGTTTATGCGAGATTG
>NZ_JAWOUO010000604.1:0-678 GCF_033339435.1 Vibrio sp. 378 | reverse complement strand
GGATGAATCAGTTTCATGATCTGTTTGTTCAACAGCGTCATAGCAATTTGGAAACGGAAGATTTTAATCCCGCCTGCGGTTGAGCCAGAACATGCCCCTGCCATCATTAAGAAGGCAAAGAGCGTGGTTGGCAGAGCGCCCCAAGCGGTGAAATCTTCCAAGCCGAACCCAGTGGTTGTCACCACAGAAACGATGTTGAACATCGACACTCGCAGGGCATCCAAAATGGTGTAACCATCGCGAATCACTAGCCAAGCGGCAACCACCAAGCTTGAGAACAAGAACAAGTAAGCAAAGCCTCGTACCTGTGCATCTTTGACCAGAATATCGATGCTGCGTTTGCGTAGAGCGGCAACAAACAATAGAAATGGCAGACCGCCCAAGAACATGAAAGTGGTCGCGACCCAGTGCGCGCCGTTGGAGAAGTTGTTCATCGAGCTATCGGAGGTCGAGTAACCGCCGGTAGATAGGGTGGTAAAGGCGTGGTTGATCGCTTCAAACAGGTTCATGCCCGTCAGAACATAACCACCAATGCACATGCCCGTTAAGATCAGATACACCAACACGATGTTCTTCGCTACGGTTTTGGCTCTTGGGCTGCTTTTATCTGACCAGTCAGACGATTCCGTTTGGAACAGCTTCATACCACCGACGTTCAACATGGGTAGGATTGCCACC
>NZ_JAWOUO010000603.1:0-678 GCF_033339435.1 Vibrio sp. 378 | reverse complement strand
GCTTGAACTGTATTCAGCGTACCGCTAGGACGAATGACGAGGCTTTCACCATTCACCATAACTTCGCCAGCCGAAACCACGTTGTTTTGTTGGTTAAGCAAGCCAGAAACAACGTTCATGTCGAGATTCAGAGACGCAAGGCGGTCAAGCGAGATTTCAACGAACAACATCTCTTGCTGGTCTCCTGCAATGTCTACTTTGCCCACGCCATCAACCAGTTCGATTTCACGTCGTAGGTGGTCGGCATAGCGTTTGAGCTCGACATAGTCGTAATCGTCGCCCGTCAGCATCAACATCACACCGTACACGTCACCGAAGTCATCAATAATCTGCAGAGATTGCACACCTTGCGGTAAAGTTGGTTGCAGATCGTTGATTTTACGGCGCATTTCGTCCCAAATCTGTGGCAGTTCGTCTGGGCCGTAATCCATCTTCATACTGACCATGATCTGCGACATACCATTCGAAGAGGTCGACGTGATTCGATCAATGTACGGCAGTTTACGAATCTCTTTCTCAAGCGGATACGTTAATTCTTCTTCCACTTCTTTGGAGGTCGCCCCAGGATAAGTCGCGACAATCATCGCGTCCTTAATCGTAAACGCAGGGTCTTCTAATCGACCAAGCTCTAGGAATGAAGTCACCCCACCGATAGCAAGAATAACAATGAACAACCAA
>NZ_JAWOUO010000602.1:0-679 GCF_033339435.1 Vibrio sp. 378 | reverse complement strand
CACTGCAAAGTGTCATCGAGCACATGGTTCTGCCGTGTTTGGTTCTGGCGTTAGCACCTACGACTCAAGTTGTTGGTTTGATGCGTGCATCTGTTGCAGAAGTTATGAGCCAAAACTACATTCGCGCTGCCCGAATCAAAGGTTTATCGAATCGTGAGATCGTCACTCAGCACGTAATGCGTAACGCCATTCCGCCTATCATTCCAAAAGTTGGGGTTCAGCTATCTAGCATGATCACTTTAGCGATCATCACCGAGTCGATTTTTAACTGGCCGGGCATTGGTCGCTGGTTGCTGGATGCACTTGCCAATCAAGATTACGCCTCAATCCAAGCAGGAGTAATGGTGCTTGCGACACTCGTATTAACTGCCAATATCCTTTCGGACTTGATTGGCGCCATGATCAACCCTCTGGTGAGAAAGGAATGGTATGCTAACAAATAACGTTTATCAGGAAGAACGCATTCCAACTCAGTTTGAGCGATTTTGGCGTAGTTACCGCGCTAACGGGTTAGCGATGTTTGGCTTGTGGTGTTTAGGCTTGATTGTATTGATCACCATTTTAGCTCCGTGGCTTGCCCCGTTTGATCCACAAGCACAATCTGGTGAGTTACTCGTTCCCCCTTCATGGGCACCAGCGGGCACCGTCGATTACTTTTTAGGAACCGATGACTTAGGTC
>NZ_JAWOUO010000601.1:0-679 GCF_033339435.1 Vibrio sp. 378 | reverse complement strand
TGTGCGTGCACGAATGATTTTATCTTGGTTGTCATGACGTGCGCGTTTGGCGGCACTGTTTAATGCTTCGTCGATGACGCGCGCAACGACATTGGTTTCCGTTAGAAGAATGGTTCGTAGATAGCGCACTGCATCATTTTCATAGCAATCGTCCACGGCCAATACTCGATACGACAGTGGCTTTTCGATGCCCGCGACTTGCGACTTGCCTGCAAACTCGGTAAACGAAACGTGAATGATTTCACCAAGGTTGTATTTAAATGCGCTCGGGACTTTAAATTTTGCCCCAGAGCTCGACAAATCGATGCTTAATCCATGAAGGATTTGCCCTTTGGCGCGGCGAATTTCTACCTGCGACTGAACCTTCAACCGCTTTTCTTGGCGTTTTAAGTCGTAACCGAGGTGAACCGGTTCTGCGAGAAAGGGGCTTTTAGGATCGGTTAATGAATGAGACTTTTCCTGTGTGGCGAGCTTGCTCATCACACGAAAGTTATTGCGCGTGTTGACCAATGCTTCCCACATGCCTTCGGTGTAGGTGCCAAACTTTTTAATGTTCTTGTGATAAGCATTAAAAGCGACATCGTCCAACCAATGCGAAATGCCATCTAAAACATATTCACGACATTCGCCTTTGACGCGACCACGTAAATCAATGCTCTTCTTACATGGTGCCATAAGA
>NZ_JAWOUO010000600.1:409-680 GCF_033339435.1 Vibrio sp. 378 | reverse complement strand
GTTTTTGGCTTATGGCATTGGCAACGGTGTTGTTTAACTTGTGTTGTGGTCCGGTAGTACCGCTATCAGATGCGATGGCAAACTACTACGCTCGCTTGAAAATGTTGGATTACGGGCGCACGCGTTTGTGGGGGTCTATAGCCTTCATTGCGGGTTCAACGGTGGTGGGTTTCCTTGTTGCAGAATTTGGCTCGGATATGATTCTGTACACCGCGATGGTGGGGGTGTTCTTTTCATTGCTTTTCGCGATGCGCAGCATCAATCCAATGCC
>NZ_JAWOUO010000600.1:0-399 GCF_033339435.1 Vibrio sp. 378 | reverse complement strand
GCACTGCTTACCGATAAGTCAGTGGTGAAGTTCTTGGTTTTGGTGTCGCTTATCCAAGGTAGCCATGCGGCGTACTACGGCTTTAGTGCCATTCACTGGAAAGCGGCGGGTCACTCAGAAGACGTGATCGGCTACTTGTGGAGTCTGGGCGTTGCGGCAGAAGTGGCTGTGTTTGCATTGAGTAAGCGTCTATTTGCTGGTTGGGCGCTGCGCACGCTGTTTATTGTTGCAGCTTGTGGTGTGATGATGCGTTGGGGCATGACCGCAGCAACAACGTCTATCGTTGCGTTGGTTATCGTGCAACTTCTGCACGGTGTGACATTCGCGACGGCGCACATTGCGGCCATTCAATACATCCAAAACTCTGAAGAGCACAAAATGGTGGCGCTGCAAGCGCTA
>NZ_JAWOUO010000599.1:0-680 GCF_033339435.1 Vibrio sp. 378 | reverse complement strand
CCACAAGTGCCTGCATACGCTCATCACGAATCATAAAGTTAGTTGCAGATGTGTCTTCATCGATCAGCAGTGATGTCGCACCGGCTTCGATAGATTCTTGTAACCAAGCCGCTTGCGATGTTGAACCTGATGCATCTTGCGTTGAGAAATCTGCAGTATCTTTACCCATTGGCAAATGGTTGATGTAGTTCGATAGATTTAAGTGATGCACACAACGGCCATCTTCTGCACGAATCTTCATCGCTTTCTGATCTGTTACGATGTACTCGCGACCATCGCCAGGAATGTGATCGTAAATAGAACGTTCAATGGCGTTCAGCAATGTCGACTTACCATGAAAACCACCGCCGACAATCAAAGTGATGCCTTTGGGAATGCCAAGTCCAGTCACGTAACCTTTGTTTGGTGCATGCAAAGTCACTTGCAAAGACTCAGGAGCCGTAAATTCTACTGCTTCTTTCATCGGCAAATCACAGTTACCCGCAATACGTGGTAGAACGCTACCATTCGCAACAAACGCAACAAGATTGTGTGCTTCTAATTGTTCTCTTAGTGCGCTTTGATCTTCTACGACTTGACAGTGCTTCACCATTGCTTCTTTATCCAACTCACGCTCAAGCGTCGCGCGTCGAATAAACTTAGGCAGATGGAACGTGAGGATGTTGTTCGCCTTTTTACCA
>NZ_JAWOUO010000598.1:0-680 GCF_033339435.1 Vibrio sp. 378 | reverse complement strand
CGTCCATCGATCAACTCTTTCACTGTCTTGACGTCTTCGTCGATCGAACCACTTGGCTTAATTGGACTTAAACTTGAATCGGTACGAGAAACAAGCCATACCGCCGATGGGAAGTAGTCCTGAGAAAAGTCCAATACCTCTTCCCGCCAATCCAAAATCGTCACGCCATTGGCGATCAGATCACCCTCAATTGGCACACTGCCACCCACGACTGCGCGGTTGTGTCGGTATTGAACATCTTGACCTGTCAGCTTACCGACCATGTCACTCCATTGAGCCGGTACGTACTCATATCGCACACCTAACGAGCTCGCAAATCCTTTTACGATATCGACATCTAATCCTGTCAGCGTGTGCATTTCACCTTGCTCGATGTAAGAAACAAAATTGGCATAAGGCACACCGATATGACGAAGCACACCACGTTCACGGATTTCTTTAAGGTCATTAGACCAAGCCGAAGAAGACATCACGGACGCTGCCAAAATCGCCACAGCAGTGATGGTTCGTTTAAGTGTTTTGACTGACATTGTGTATATCCTTCCCTTCAACAAAGCGCCCATAAATGGGCGCTTGAGTGATAAACAACGACGTTAGAACGAGTAGTACAGATCAGCAATCGCTTCGACCAATCCTTCTACATCTCGCTCATCATGGAACAAGTGTGTAGAGATACGAAG
>NZ_JAWOUO010000597.1:0-680 GCF_033339435.1 Vibrio sp. 378 | reverse complement strand
GACGGGGATCGGCAACAAGTTCCTAGTGCAAGCTGCACTTTACTTGGCGTTGATCACCTCTGGTGTGGCTGCGTTTAATGCACTTTGGTTATCACCTTGGTCTCAAGACCGAGTGGAGCACCTTTACGAACAAGTCGCGGCGGAAAACAGCGTCGACTTACTTAAAAAGGGTCAGTTCCAAGGTACGCCAGACGGTTCATCCGTGGTGTTCATTGACGATATTAAGGACAGCACGCTTAGTAACGTGTTTGTCGCGCAAATGCGTCCACGAGATTCGGTTCTACCTAGCGTGATGTTCTCTTCTTCAGGTGAAGTAAAAGAACTGTCAGATGGCCGTCAGGTTATTACGATGCAAGAAGGTACACGCTATGAAGGTGTGCCAACTCGCGTGGAGTATATGATCACCAAATTTGATGAATACGAAGGGGTGATCGGGCAGCGTGAAGTCAAACAGAAAGGTCGTGACTGGGAAGCTTACCCAACGGCGGATTTGATTGGCCATCCGGATCCTGAAGCGCAAGCGGAGCTGCAATGGCGTATTTCTCTGTTTGTATGTATTCCATTGCTCACGATGCTTGTGATTCCTTTGTCTGCGGTGAACCCTCGTCAAGGGCGCTTTGCCAAAATGGGCCCGGCGATTCTGATTTACTTGGCATACTTCCTTGCGATTAGTGCGACAA
>NZ_JAWOUO010000596.1:0-680 GCF_033339435.1 Vibrio sp. 378 | reverse complement strand
TTGATGGCGGCTCTTACGACGAACGCACGCTGAAGCGTAATACTGACGATTTAGGCGATGTTGCACTACGCCAGCGCGTCCTACGCGATATGACAGACTTGAGTCTGGAGACCGAGATTTTCGGTGAGAAACTTGCGATGCCAATCGCACTGGCACCTGTTGGTCTAACTGGCATGTACGCTCGCCGTGGTGAAGTACAAGCAGCAAAAGCGGCAGAGAAAAAAGGCATTCCTTTTACCATGTCGACTGTGTCGGTTTGTCCGATTGAAGAAGTGGCACCAGCCATTGAGCGTCCAATGTGGTTCCAGCTATACGTGCTAAAAGACCGCGGCTTTATGAAAAACGTTCTTGAGCGTGCAAAAGCAGCAGGCGTTACTACATTGGTGTTCACGGTAGACATGCCAGTTCCAGGTGCGCGTTACCGTGACATGCACTCTGGTATGAGTGGCCCTAACGCAGCAATGCGCCGCGTATTCCAATCCATGCGTCACCCAAGCTGGGCGGTGGATGTTGGCTTGCTAGGTAAGCCACACGATCTTGGTAACATCTCAACGTATCGTGGTGAACCAACGAAACTAGAAGACTACATCGGCTGGTTGGGCGCGAACTTCGACCCATCGATCTCTTGGAAAGATCTTGAGTGGATTCGTGATTTTTGGGATGGCCCAATGGTTATCAAA
>NZ_JAWOUO010000595.1:0-681 GCF_033339435.1 Vibrio sp. 378 | reverse complement strand
TATTCAAACCATCCAAAACCGTCTTGATCTGATCAATTTGATTGATGTCTGAACCTTCCCAAGCACTGACCGCGTTACTAATGATATCTCCAATAGACATCCACTGATCGCCAAACCAAATAACGGTAGTTTGGGTTAAACCCTCAGAGGTTGGACGATGTCGAGTATTAAAGATAAATGCGAGTAGTTGCTGAGCTAGCTGCTCTTTGTGCTCGTTAAGGTCCGCGTTGCCATTGCTATCGACCAAGAATTGTGACACTTCGGATTGCCAAGTCCCGGCCATCCAAATAGCAGAATCGCCGCTAAATGCTGCTTCAACTGGCTCTCCACCAGTAAATTTACCGTCAAATGGCTCGTCACCAGCTCCAAAGTAGTTACTTGGAGAGGCGTAAGGGGCTAAACCATTCACATATACTCTGTCGGCTTCAGTTAGTTCACTTAAGCCATTTTTGTTGTGCCAGTAACCTTTGGTGTCAAAGTCTGCGGTAATTTCACAAATGTTATTGAAGTGCACTTCATTACCATTAAGTGCGTCACTGCGGTTGTAAACTTCACCGATAATGAGAGGGACGCCATTTTCCATTTTCATGACAGATTTTACGTCGAACGAAATGGTGTGATCACTGGTATTGTTCCATGCAGCAGAAAGGCTTTCGCTCACTTCATAAGGCGCGGGATCTT
>NZ_JAWOUO010000594.1:0-682 GCF_033339435.1 Vibrio sp. 378 | reverse complement strand
CTCTAGATCCATACATGCGCGGTCGCATGAGCGATGCAGAATCTTATGCAGAACCAGTAGCGCTAGACGATGTGATGATTGGCGGCACCGTTTGTCAGGTAGAAGCATCCAACCACCCGGACTATGAGGCGGGTGAATGGGTACTTGCGTACACCGTGGGTTGGCAAGACTACGCAATTTCTACCGGAGAGATGGTGATTAAATTGGGCAAAGAGCCACAAAACCCATCATACGCTCTGGGTGTTGCAGGCATGCCTGGCTTTACCGCATACATGGGTTTGTTGGATATTGGCCAGCCAAAACCAGGTGAAACCATTGTAGTTGCTGCGGCAACGGGCCCTGTCGGCGCGACAGTTGGTCAAATCGGTAAAATCAAAGGCTGCCGCGTAGTTGGTATCGCCGGTGGCGAAGAAAAATGTCGCTACGCAAAAGAGGTTTTAGGCTTTGATGAGTGTATCGATCACAAAGCAGATGATTTCGAACAACAATTGAAAGATGCATGCTACAACGGCATCGATGTTTACTTTGAAAACGTGGGCGGCAAAGTATTCGAAGCTGTCATGCCACTCCTCAATACCAGTGCACGTATCCCTTTATGTGGATTGATTTCTCAATACAACGCAACAGAATTGCCTGAAGGCACAGACCATCTACCTCTGCTAATGGGTAAGCTACTGACGAA
>NZ_JAWOUO010000593.1:0-682 GCF_033339435.1 Vibrio sp. 378 | reverse complement strand
CCATCATGGGCGATTGAGCCGCTCCCTATGCTGACTGACGCACCAGAACAAACAACACCAGCGCCAGCAATGCCACCTACGGACAAACCTAATCTGCATGAGAAAGACGCAAAGACCTTACTCGTTGAGATGTTAGCCGGGTACGGAGAAGCATCGGCGTTGCTTGAACAAGCGATCATGCCTGTTTTGGAAGGTAAAACGACGCTGGGCGAAGTCCTATGCCTGATGAAGGGTCAAGCCGTCATTTTGTACCCGGATGGCGCTCGGTCGCTGGGTGCGCCGTCAGAGGTTCTCTCGAAGCTGTCCCACGCCAACGCGATTGTTCCAGACCCGATTATGCCAGGTCGCAAAGTTCGTGATTTCAGCGGAGTGAAGGCAATTGTACTGGCGGAGCAGCTTTCAGATGCAGTCGTAGCGGCCATTAAGGATGCCGAGGCGTCAATGGGGGGATACCAGGATGCCTTTGAGCTCGTCTCTCCCCCTGGCTTGGATGCAAGCAAGAATAAGTCTGCACCGAAACAACAAAGCCGAAAAAAGGCGCAGCAGCAGAAGCCTGAGGTTAACGCCGGTAAACCCTCGCCTGAACAAAAGGCGAAAGGTAAGGACTCCCAGCCACAGCAGAAGGAGAAGAAGGTCGATGTTACTTCTCCGGTTGAAGAGCCGCAGCGCCAGCCGGTCCAAG
>NZ_JAWOUO010000592.1:0-682 GCF_033339435.1 Vibrio sp. 378 | reverse complement strand
TACCACTCCAAGGTCAGCGTAAGCGTATCCATATAAATTCCGGCTATTTCATTCCCATTTATTGTTGCCTTTGCCCAGATAGGAAACTGAATATTATCTGGGTCTTGAGTGGTATCGACGGAATATCGTGTATCGATATCAAGCATTTGTGTGTAATCCAAATCCTGAAACAAAAAGTAGTCTACCGTCGTGACCTCTTCGCTATGCTTTAACTTGCGCACACCATCCGATGAATTCAGCCCACCGTTTAGAGAAACATTCATCGCAATACCCGGAGTACAACTTAATGTAAGTGATGAGCTGTATGTGACACTGCCTTGTACTTCCGCCGCATAAACAGAAGAATGTTCACCAAAATCCAACGTTCCTATTTGTCCAGCTTGCGTTGCGCTCTCTTCTTGTACTGCGCCATTAATCAAACAGCCTGTATCTACTGTTGCTGATACTTGAAAGGTTTCTGTCACATCAGCCAGTACAGTTGAAGAACACCAACTCATCACGACAAGTGAAAAGCCTCTAACAACCAGGGTCACGGTTTACCAGCTTAATGTCACACTGATTGTATCTGAATACGATCCCGCAGTGCTGCTCGTACCGTAAGCTTTCGCAAAAAGCTCAATGGTCTGAGCCGTTGCGGTCGTAAACTCAGTAAGCGCCACCGTTCCATTTTGCACGATTTGGG
>NZ_JAWOUO010000591.1:0-682 GCF_033339435.1 Vibrio sp. 378 | reverse complement strand
GAGCTGCCATTACGTATTCGCGTGCAGATTCTTTGTAAGTCATGGTACGCATGTACCATGTCATCCCCATCCATCCAAACAACACGTTGATGGCGACAAAGAGCGTGAAAGTCGGTTGAACGATGGACACCAAAATCATAATGACGTACAGGAATGGCACCATTGACCAAACCTCAATTAAACGTTGGACAAATAGGTCGAACTTGCCGCCCCAGAAGCCCATGGCACAGCCTACAGCGGTACCAATAGCGTAGGACACCGCCATCGTTAACAACGCAAACCCCATCGCAGTACGGAAGCCATACACCAAGCGCGCTAAAATATCGCGACCAATAACGTCAGTACCTAGATAGTGTTTATTCTCAGCGCTTGGCGCGGTCGGAGGGAAATCGCCACTGAAGTCTTGTTCGTATGGGTTCCAAGGAACGATAGGTAGAATCACAAAGTTGTCCCCCCCCTCTTCCTCAAAGACTTGTTGGAGAACTCGGTAATCAGCTTCACTTGAAGAATCTTGACCGAACTCGCTACCTAAACGAACGTCACTGACAACCGGAAAGTAGTAACTACCATCGTACTTAACGATCAACGCTTTACTGTTGATTAACAGCTCGGCAAATAGTGAAAGAATCAACATGATAGATAAGATCACAAACGACCAATAACCACGTTTAATTTCTTTAAA
>NZ_JAWOUO010000590.1:0-683 GCF_033339435.1 Vibrio sp. 378 | reverse complement strand
ATTGGCCCGCTTGGTCTTTCTTCATCGTAACGACGGCAAAACGATTATTGGTTGTTTGCGGTAGATAGATATCAATGATCTCTGGACGCTGTTGTTTCAGTGATTCCAAATCGGCTTCTGTTATTACTTTACTGTCTTGCTTACTGATTTGGGGACGTGTTGCAAGTTCCGCATCCCATTTGATAGTCGCATCTAGTCCCATTTTGGAACCTAACCCCACCACTGGCGACGCAAAGTCGAGAGAATCGATTGGCGTGTTGTCTATCATCAAGGTATCGCGCACTGGATCCATATGTTCGGTCATCGCTTTGACGACGTCATTCCAGTCGCACGCATTTACCGACTCATCACACACAATCACAAACTTGGTGTACATGAACTGACGCAAGAAGGACCACACTCCCATCATCACGCGCTTCGCATGACCTGGGTATTGCTTCTTCATAGTTACAACGGCCATGCGATACGAACAACCTTCTGGCGGTAGATAGAAGTCTTCAATCTCTGGGAATTGCTTTTGCAGAATTGGCACGAATACTTCATTCAGTGCCACGCCTAATACCGCTGGCTCATCTGGCGGACGACCAGTATAGGTACTGTGATAAATTGGGTCTTTACGCATGGTGATGTGCGTAATGGTAAAGACGTGATGCTTTTCTTTTTCGTTATAGTAGCCAGTGTGA
>NZ_JAWOUO010000589.1:0-684 GCF_033339435.1 Vibrio sp. 378 | reverse complement strand
GCTTGATGACTCAGCTGTTGAGTGGTTGAGCCATGCAGAACACAAAGAAGGTTCTTGGTGGACGCATTGGAACGAATGGTTATTGCAATACAACCCGCAAGAGCAGGTTGAACCATTCCCTGTGGGCTCAGAAAATTACCCAGTAATTGACGAAGCGCCAGGACAATACGTTAAGCAAGTTCTGCCTGTGAAAGAGTCTTAAAACTCCCTATAGCAGTAATCTTTAGCGGCCTACATGGTCGCTTTTTTTATGGTCGGATAAGCTGCCATTACACTATAAAAAACAAAAAAGCGCCGAGCATTTGCTCGGCGCTTAGTGTCAACAAAATAGGCAATAAAAAGTTGACGGGGTAGAGATGAACTAACCTTGCGGTTAAACCTCTTTATCCTTACCTAGTGAGAGTAGCCATAAAGAGACTGCTGCTACTCCTACAAAGCCGGAAAGAATAATTACTGGCATTGCGCTGTATCCAAGGATATGCCAAATCACAGATTCTAAAGTACTCATGGTTTGTCTCCTTATTGCCAGCCTTCAACGCCACTCATGTCAGGCAGCTTGTGAGCAATACCTGTGTGACAATCTACACAGGTCTTGTCGCCAGAAGCTAACGCTGTTGAGTGTTGAGCCGCCGCACGCGAACCCTGCTGTGAGTAGTCCATGTAATCAAACTCGTGACAGTTACG
>NZ_JAWOUO010000588.1:0-684 GCF_033339435.1 Vibrio sp. 378 | reverse complement strand
TGTTTAGGTCAAATGAGAGGTCAGAGACCATATCAACTTTCATTGGTGATTGTGGCAAAGCATCACCTTCAAAGCTTGATTTCAGCGTAAGCTTATTCAACAACACTTTGCTAATCGCTTGGTCAACCGTAAGCTGCCCACCGCCTTGCATGTCCAACTTCATACCAGCCGCACTGCCTTTAAGCGCGTAGCTAAGATTGTTTACTTTATCGAATTCAAATGTATCTAAGCCAATTTTTGCCGATTCAATAGTGTTGTTTGGATCAGTGTACGTCGCATCAACATTGATGTTCTTCAACGCATAACTGGCAAGACCTTTCGCCAGTTTAAAGTCAGCCTTACCTTTTGCAGTAAACTTCTGGTCATTCATTTCGCCTTTCATACCAAAGTCAGCTGTCGTCCAGCTGTCAAAAGCAAATTCAGAAAGGTTCAACGATACATCATACAGCTTGGTGTAATTGCCGGCTTGCTTGTCTTGAATTTCTAGTGAGCCATTAGAAACCGTAACACCAGCCAGGTTGATACTCCAATCTGAGCCTTCAGACTGCGATTCACCACTTTGATCTGGTGCAGTATCATTCGGTTGCTCTGCTTGTTGAGTTTGCGCTTTCGTTAAAGCATCAATGTTCTTGCTGCCGTCTTTCTTCGTTTCAACGTAGAACTCCGCACCATCTAAAGTAATGT
>NZ_JAWOUO010000587.1:0-684 GCF_033339435.1 Vibrio sp. 378 | reverse complement strand
GTCGTAAAGAAGACCCTGATACACTGTTCTTCCAACGTCGCCTCTCAATTGAAGGTGACACTGAGCTTGGCTTAGAAGTGAAAAACTTGATGGACAGTGTCGACTTAGAGCAGTTACCAAAAGCAATGCAAGTAGCGCTGAACCAACTGGCTGACTTTGTCCAAAAAGGGGTTCAAGAGCCTGCACAACAACCCGGAGTAGCGAATGCTTATTCGAACTGAAGCCCCTGCGGACATTCTGACCATTGACCGCCTATTGAAACATGCGTTTCCAACCGATGCAGAAGCCAACTTGGTGATGCGTTTACGTGAAAACGGCAAGCTGACCTTGTCGCTGGTGGCGTGTACGGATGAAGGTGAGGTAATTGGCCATGCTTTATTTAGCCCAGTTACATTAAATGGTGAAGATTTGTCGTGGCAAGGGCTTGCACCATTGGCTGTTCATGAGAACTATCGCCGTCAAGGCATTGGTGCTGAACTCATTAAAGAAGGTTTCGAATCTCTGCGTGATTTCGGTTATCCAGTCTGTGTCGTGTTGGGTGAACCTAACTACTATGCACGACAAGGTTTCAATGCTGGTGAAGAGATGGGCTTTGAATGCGCTTGGGAAGTGCCTGAAGGTGCGTTTCGAGTAGCTGAACTCGTCGAGGGCCAATGTGCAGGGCGTTCTGGACGCATTGATTAC
>NZ_JAWOUO010000586.1:0-685 GCF_033339435.1 Vibrio sp. 378 | reverse complement strand
AATAGTTTTAAAGTGAGCTCTGGTGTCTAAGCTTTATTTGGGTATAAAGTAATATCCCCTGTGAGTTGTAGATGCTGAAATCAGAGTCTCACCATAAGATTCAGCCGAGGATAAAAACTATGTTTCGCCTAATGACACTGATGTCATCTCTTATTGTTATCTTTACCTCCTTTTCGTCCTACGCTGAGCCTCAACACTGGCGAGCTAAAAAAGGCGACACGGAATACATGATTATCGGCTCCGTACATGTCGGTGATAAAAGCATGTATCCACTTCCGAAAAACATCACTAAGTTTTTGGAACAAAGCTCAGGCTTAATTATTGAGGCCGATGTAAGAAGTTCTGAAGGTGTGGTGTACCCAGAGAGTTCGATTCTCTCTAAAGACGTACTCGACAAAACTCAACGCCAACTGTTAGTGAACATCGCCAAAGATCTAGGCATGGCGGAAGCGCAACTTCTCAATGCGCCACCTTGGACCGCAGCTCTGACCATCCAACTCGCGCTAGTCAATAAGCTTGGCTACGTATCAGACGAAGGTGTAGACATGCACCTAATTGGTTTAGCAGAGAAAAAGCACCTCCCTGTCCTCTCGTTAGAATCGGTGCAGTTTCAAATCGATCTTATTGCTGGTCAGCCAAATGGTGGGCAAGAAATGCTGCTGTCCTCGATAGACGAATACGAAGG
>NZ_JAWOUO010000585.1:0-685 GCF_033339435.1 Vibrio sp. 378 | reverse complement strand
GTTTCTTGCTCCAAACGAGCCAACATTGCACGAATTTCTTCTGTCGAGCCTTGTGTGCGCGTTGCAAGGTTGCGGACTTCATCGGCTACCACAGCAAAACCACGACCCGCTTCACCAGCACGCGCAGCTTCAATCGCAGCGTTTAGAGCCAACAAGTTGGTTTGATCGGCAATGCCACCAATCTCACTCAGAATACCCTGAATAGCCGTGCTTGAAGCCACCAAATTCTGCGTCTGGAGCTGTGCATCATTCACTTGCGAAGCGAGGTTATCCACCGCGCTTGCAGCATTGTCCATACGCGACATGCCATTCGCACTATTGCTTTGAACTTGGCTTGCCGCCGCTGCTGCTTGTACCGCAGAATTTGCCACTTCTTGTGCGGTTGCGCTCATCTCATTAATCGCCGTTGCTAGCGAGTTGACTTCGTTCACTTGAACGTTCAGTTGATCTCTCGAAGCCGCCGCGCGAGCTTGGCCTTCACTTGCGTTTTTATCAACTTGGTCTGCCGTCGCCATTACGGTTAAAAGCATTTCCTGAATGCGAGCGAGGAAGGTATTAAACCAGTGCGCCAGTTGGGCGGTTTCGTCCTTACCTTTCACCTCAATGCGGTAAGTTAGGTCGCCCTCGCCTTGTGCTGCGTCTTTAAAACGCTCCACTAAGTTAGTTAACACTTTGCCCAACGAGG
>NZ_JAWOUO010000584.1:0-685 GCF_033339435.1 Vibrio sp. 378 | reverse complement strand
TTTTACTGCTAAAAAAGAGAGTTTTACCCAACCCTTTGTGAGAGATCTCGCACAAAGGGCCGAGCGCAAGGCTACTATTTTCCGATGGCTGCACCTTCTCTGCGTGGATCCGCAGCACCTTCTAAGCCATTTTCAGTGATGCGAATGGCGTGTAAACCGGAATTCAAATCGCGAATTTCGGTCTTAAAGCCCATCTTTTCGAGTGCCGGTTGCAACTGAGTTGCTGCGCTATCTTGCTCGAGGTCGACAGTACCAAAACGGTTTAACACTCTTGGTTGGTTGATCGCTTGCTGAATGTCCATGCCCCATTGAGTATGAGCAATGATGGCTTGTGCCACGTAGCCGATAATGCGACTGCCACCCGGAGAACCAATTGCCATGTATGGTTGATCATCTTTCATGATGATGGTCGGAGCCATGGAGGAGCGAGGACGTTTGCCCGGTTCTAATCGGTTGGCGATTGGCGCGCCATTTTGATGAGTGCGGAAAGAAAAGTCTGTCAGCTCGTTATTGAGCAGGAAGCCGCGAACCATTAAGCGCGAGCCAAAAGCGTTCTCGATGGTGGTGGTCATTGAAACCACATTGCCTTGCTTATCGACGATATTGAAATGGCTGGTGGAAGGCAGTTCTATCGATTCATCCATACTGAGATTCATTGCATGTGACCAGGGTGGGTTACCAGCTT
>NZ_JAWOUO010000583.1:0-685 GCF_033339435.1 Vibrio sp. 378 | reverse complement strand
AATCCAATGGAAGTGAGCTTCACCGCCATTGACGGCCCAAACAAAGAGACACAAGCGCCCCGTTACAGCGTTGACGTTGTTTCTCTGCCAGACCCAATGACGCTGTATGTTGCACCAAACGGCAGCGACAAAGGCAACGGATCTCAAGCACAACCGCTTGATTTCGCTACCGCAGTAGAACTGCTTCCTGCTGGTGGCACCATCATTTTGAAAGATGGCGACTACCAAGGGATGGAAATCCCGCTGACGGCGAGTGGCAGTGTCGACAAGCTCAAGCACCTACGTGCGGAAGGAGACAATGTTCGCTTTGTTTCGGAACTTCGTCACGAGGCAAATTACTGGCATTACCAAGGTATTGAAGTTGCGGGTGCGCAGTTCATTGTTCATGGTAGCCACAACACCTTCGAAAAAATGGTGACACACGGCGCGCCAGATACTGGTTTCGTGATCACCTCTCCTGAAAACATTGGCCGCGCACTGTGGGCAAGTTACAACCAAGTGATTGAAAGCGAAAGCTACAACAACATGGATCCTTCGCAGATCAACGCAGACGGTTTTGCGGCCAAGATGCGCATCGGCGATGGCAACACCTTCATCCGTTGTTTGTCTCACCACAACATTGATGACGGTTGGGACTTGTTCAACAAAGTGGAAGATGGCGCAAACGGTGCGGTGACCATTTTGG
>NZ_JAWOUO010000582.1:0-686 GCF_033339435.1 Vibrio sp. 378 | reverse complement strand
TGCATTGAGCGACAGTATATCGGATTGATAAGGAGATGTCATGACCACCCCACTTAAGGCAATAGGTGCAATGGCGTTATCGACGCTCGCCATCGCATGTTCATCGCAACAGAACGATGTTATCGCATCTTTCAGTGCACAATGTAAGCCGATCAGTTCACCCGCTGTTGGGGAAACCTCAATCCAAGGTTTGACGTTTGTTGGGTCATCTATCGCCGATGCGCCGTTTGATACTTCTGCCGCAGAAATCGTGAACTATGATGCGTGCACGGACAAACTCTACGTGGTCAATGCTCAAGCCAAACGTGTGGATGTGTTGTCGCTCAACGAAAGCAGTGCGCCTTCACAAACCGATTTTATTGACCTAACCGATGCGGGCACTTCCGCAGGGATTGAAATCGGCGCGGCCAACAGTGTTGCTGTATTTAATGGTTTAGTCGCCGTCGCGATTGAAAACAATAATAAGCAGGAAGATGGCTTGATCGCGCTGTATCGCTCGGATGATCTTTCTCTAATCACCACTTTCAAAACCGGTGCGCTGCCAGATATGGTTGGTTTTTCTAAAGATGGTCGTTACATTGCCACCGCAAACGAAGGCGAACCGAACTCCGATTACAGTATCGACCCCGAAGGTAGCGTGACGTTGGTCGATTTGAGTAAAGGTATTAACAATGCTGACGTTACGC
>NZ_JAWOUO010000581.1:0-686 GCF_033339435.1 Vibrio sp. 378 | reverse complement strand
TTTGAACCAAAATGGCAAGTTACTCGTCATAGGAAACCGTCACCTCGGCTACGATGCCAAGTTGAAACGTCTGTTTGGCGATAAAAATGTGAAACTCATCGCTTCTAACAATAAGTTCGTGATTTTACAGGCAACAAAAAATCCTGCTAAATTAAGCGCAAAACAATAGAGCTCTCCGAGCAAAATGTTTACAAGGAACAATAAAATGAAAAAACTGTTACTCGCGGCTTCGGTTGCATTGCTTGCTGCATGTTCAGCGCCACAACAACCGCAACTGAACCTAATGCCTGAAAGCACCTTGAGCACCAATCCTATTGTACAAGGCAAAACATACAGCTTGACCAGCAAAGACGTGCGCGCAGCGCAGTACGTAGCTTTGGTTGATAATGGTCGTTCAAACATTCTACCGCTTCATGCGAAACAAAACTTACGCATTGCATTAGAAGAAGCTTTAGAGAAACAGTTCTCATCTCAAGGTTTCCACTCTGATTTAAACAGCAACAACGCAATTGAACTGAATGTTCAAGAAGCGCTAGTGAACGTCAAACATTCCGTGATGGAAAACCAAATGGATGCCAAAGTGATACTAGAGATCACAGCAGAAACACCACAAGGCAAATTGGTGAAAACCTACACAGGTACTGCAAAACGCTCTGGCACTTTAAGCGCTTCAGATTCTGATATTG
>NZ_JAWOUO010000580.1:0-687 GCF_033339435.1 Vibrio sp. 378 | reverse complement strand
ACAATAGATCAAGCTGCAAGTCGGTAATGGTTGGCCATGCAGTATCAAAACTGAATTTCGCGTCTTTTAAGCCAACCCATGCCTGGAACATGCCGTTGTGCTCTTTGTAAGGAAAATCTCCTAACTCGCCATACCACAGCAATTTGGCCGTATTTACTTTACCGCTTTGAATGGCGGTCGATAGGTAATCCGTCAGATCTTGGCCTAATGCCAAGGTTGGCAAGTAACGCCAAGTTTCACCAGCGTTGTAGAGATCCGCCTCAGCATAAAACGATAGGAATGGGCTTTGCTCTTTAGGGAAATCGAGTCGAAATGCGCCCAACACTTGAAGGTCCGGAGTCGCAGCCGTGACTTTATCCGACCACAAACGCCAACCTGTCTCATCTTGCTGCCAGATGATGTCGACTTCGCCTTGCTTGATGTTCAATGGGGCTTGGAATACATCCCCGTACGGGAAAACATCATCAATGACCGTGACTTTCGCTTTCGCTTGCTTCAAGTCACCCGCAACGCTGCCTTGCACATGTTGAAAGCCCGGCAACAGTTCCCATTGAGTCATAGCTAACTCATCGAGGTCTGCCGAATAACGCAGCGTATCTAAGCCACCATTCATGGCTAAACGAATGTCTTCAACACGACCTTTCGGCGCTAACTTATTGAGTAAGTCACTGGTTGATTCCGATTCCG
>NZ_JAWOUO010000579.1:0-687 GCF_033339435.1 Vibrio sp. 378 | reverse complement strand
GGCGATAAAGAAGTGGTTATCACGCTAAAATGATAAGAAAGAAAACCAACGCTAAACAAGGAAATAAGCGGAAGTCTTCTGCGAAACCCAAAGCCGCAGTAAACGACACCAAAACCGCACCGAAAGCAGCGAAAGTAGAAGTAGAGCCATCATTTTTGATTCGCTGGCGCTTCCATTTATTGCTGTTTTTTGTTTTCTGCGCCTTTGCGCTTCTTGTCGCTCGTGTGGCCTATATTCAAATCATCGAGCCGGATAATCTCATTAAGCAGGGCGATCTACGTTCGATTCGTGTTAAGTCTATCCCGTCTGCACGAGGCATTATTTCTGATCGCAATGGTGAACCTTTAGCGGTGAGTGTGCCTGTTGAAGCGGTTTGGGCCGATCCAGCCACCATTTTTAAAGAAAATGCGCTAAGTCAGAAACAAAGCTGGTATGCCTTAGCTGATGTGTTAGGTGTGGATCGCCAAGGCCTGATTGACAAAATCAAGCGCAACGAAAAGCGTCGCTTTATTTACCTGCAGCGTCAGGTGAGTCCAGCAATGGCAAACTACATTCGTGAACTGAAGCTACCAGGTATTGGTCTTAAGTCGGAGTCTCGTCGTTATTACCCGGCTGGCGAAGTCAGTGCGCACCTTGTCGGTGTGACAGGCATTGACGGTCATGGCCTCGAGGGGGTTGAGCGCAGTT
>NZ_JAWOUO010000578.1:0-688 GCF_033339435.1 Vibrio sp. 378 | reverse complement strand
CCATTACGACGGGCTTCCCCATCGTACAACGTTTAAACCAAGCAAAATCCGCAGGAAGATGCCAAGGCATTTGATTATCTTTGCCAATAACGCGGTTGTCTGCCATCGCGGCAATCATACTAATGATCATGTAGGGTCCTTATACTATCGGTCTGCGGCGGTAGAATAACAGCCCAGGAACTGCGAGGCCAACTGCTAAACCAGCAATAATAAACATGGCTTTAAGAAAGTTCTCCATGCAGGTCGCAATTAACTCTGGCGAGTAACCCAAATGGTTAATCTCCACCATCGCAATCATCGCTTTGTAAGCAAAAACGCCCGGCACCATAGGTATCAATGCAGCGACAGTAAACACTTTTGGATGAGCCAAAAAGCGGTGAGACCAATGAACCCCTATCATGCCAACCAAGGTGGCAGCGAAGAAGGTCGCCCACTCAATCGGTACTCCAAACTGCATCATCAAGTAACGGCTTCCGTGACCAATCGCACCACCTACCGCGCAATAGATCAAAGCTCGCTGTGGCACATTAAACACCAACGCAAAGCCGACTGCAGGGATGGCAGCAAAAAACATGTCATTGAGCAAACCGAGCGTTAAATCAAAAATATTCATTAAATTGCCCACCCCCAAATACCAGTTACACTCATTGCCGCCACAATGCCCAAACACGTTGCTAACGTCAGCAAA
>NZ_JAWOUO010000577.1:0-689 GCF_033339435.1 Vibrio sp. 378 | reverse complement strand
GAAATGTTCCAGTACCAAAAACTCGAACAAGCAATGGAGGAGTAATCAATGAAACAAACCAGTACATTTAAGCGGTTGTTGTCTTATCCATTGTCTCAGCCGAAGCCAATGATAAAAGGCTTAGCTTTGCTGTTTATCGCGGCGTTAGCGAGTGCGAGTGGCCCTTGGTTGATCCAGTATTTTATTGATGAACACATTGCCAAAGGTGACTACTCTCGTAACGTATTGATTGCTTTAGCGTTGGGCTACGTGTCACTTCAAGTCATTTCAGCAACGTTCCAATATCTTCAATCGTTGCAATTTAGCATGGTGGCAACGAACACGATCAAAACCATTCGCAAGCAAGTGTTTTCGGGAGTGATCAAACAGCCACTTTCTGCGTTTGACTACACGCCTGCTGGTAAGCTTGTTTCTCGAATCACGAATGATACAGAATCACTTCAGCAGTTTTACGAGTTGTTAATCGCGACCGTGGTTAAGAACGTTGTGATGATCGTGGTGATGTTGGGTGTCATGTTCTTCATGAGTTGGAAGTTGACGCTGGTTGTTCTCGTCCTGTTACCGATCGTAATTGGCTTTATGTATCTGTTTAAACAACTCAGTACCGAGAGTTATCGCAGAATGCGTGACTTGCTCACGGACATTAACGCCAACTTAAGCGAATCAATCCAAGGGATGAGCGTGATTCA
>NZ_JAWOUO010000576.1:0-689 GCF_033339435.1 Vibrio sp. 378 | reverse complement strand
AAATTGAATTCCACTTCATGTTCATCAATACGTTCGTCTTGATTGCGGAACATCAATAAGTGGTTTGCAATTCGAGCAATGTCCAAATAACTGACTTCTGGACGAGCGGTAACAAACTTTTCGTTTGAAGAGACTTCTCGAAAATCGTTGTCGAACCCCCAGCGTTCTAGCACCAACTTACTGGTTGCAGAGCAGCGAGTTTGGAAGATTTGCAACGCGATATCAGGGTCAAGGTAATTGCCACTATCCAGATACAGGTGATATTCGTTAATGAGGCAGAACAAGCCAATATCGGCCAGTAAGCCAACTAGAAGTGCCTTTTCCAGCTCCAGATGTGTGTAAATAGAAGGCTCGTGTTTGTGGAATTCTTGTACGACCAGCACCATCGTGGCGCCAAGTTCTCGAGAGACGGCCGCGCTTTTTAACAGTATGTCATTGCACTCTTTACTCAGATTGACCGCGTGTTTCAATTGCTCGATAGCTTGTGCGGTCACGATGCCTCGAACGCGGAAGATACCTAAACGAGAGACGGCGGTAGTTAAATCACTACAAGTAATGTTTCTTCGGTTAAAAATCACCGAGTTGGCTACGCGAATCACAATAGCAGCTCACCCTGGATCTTCTAAAAGGCAATTTGCGACATCAGAAACCGTGGTGTTTTCTTCTATACAAAGTTTTTGAATTTTGAT
>NZ_JAWOUO010000575.1:0-689 GCF_033339435.1 Vibrio sp. 378 | reverse complement strand
AATAACGAAACAAAAGGATTCTTACCATGACTGAGCAAAAATACATTGTTGCCCTCGACCAAGGTACGACAAGCTCTCGCGCTGTTATTCTTGATCACGACGCCAATATCGTAAGCGTCGCTCAGCGAGAGTTTACTCAGATTTATCCACAAGCAGGTTGGGTTGAGCACGATCCAATGGAAATCTGGGCAACACAAAGCTCTACATTAGTTGAAGCTTTGGCTAAGTCAGGCATCCGAAGCGACCAATTAGCTGCCATTGGTATTACGAACCAACGTGAAACCACCATCGTCTGGAACAAAGAAACAGGCAAACCCGTCTACAACGCAATCGTATGGCAATGTCGTCGTACCGCAGACATTTGTGAAGACCTAAAAAGCCGCGGCTTAGAAGATTACGTTCGCGACAACACCGGCTTGGTGCTTGACCCTTACTTCTCTGGCACTAAAGTGAAGTGGATTCTGGATAACGTAGAAGGCGCACGCGAAGATGCAGAAGCAGGTAAACTGCTGTTTGGTACCGTCGATACGTGGTTAGTATGGAAGATGACTCAAGGCCGCGTTCACGTTACTGACTACACCAACGCATCACGTACCATGCTGTTTAACATCAACGACCTATGTTGGGACCCAAAGCTGTTGGATGAGATGGGCATTCCGGCGTCAATGATGCCAGAAGTAAAACGCTCT
>NZ_JAWOUO010000574.1:0-690 GCF_033339435.1 Vibrio sp. 378 | reverse complement strand
CGAAGAGATGATCTTTGACTATTTCGATCCAGAGCGTAAATTACCTGATTACAAAACACTGCCACGTCCATAAATAGATTTCATTAGGCAGTGAACAAGGAGCCGTTATGTCACTGCCTAAAGTGGTCTTTCTCGACCGCGCCACCATTCCCAATCACATTCAAGTTCCGCGCCCTGAGTTTCCTCATCATTGGATGGAGTATGCACTGACACCGCCTGAGTCCGTAGTTGAGCGCTTGGCTGACGCCGATATCGTCATCAGCAATAAAGTGGTGTTGGATCAATCGGTACTTTCGCAGCTGCCTCAGCTCAAGATGATTGCCGTTGCGGCGACAGGGTTTAACAATGTCGACGTGAGCTATTGCGCTGAACATGGCATTGCAGTCGCGAACGTACGTGGTTATGCCACTCGATCTGTGCCTGAGCATGTGATCGCGATGTTGTTTGCTTTGCGTCGAAACTTGCTTGGGTACCATCAAGACATTGCGGCTGGTGAATGGCAGCGAAATAAGCAGTTCTGCTTTTTTACTCATTCCATCGGGGATGTTGGCGGCAGTACGCTAGGTGTCGTCGGTAGTGGTGCATTGGGACAAGCCACGGCGAATCTGGCTCAAGCGCTAGGAATGACCGTTTTATTTGCGGAGCGTAAAGGAGCGGCAGAATGTCGACCAGGTTATGTGCCATTTGAGG
>NZ_JAWOUO010000573.1:0-690 GCF_033339435.1 Vibrio sp. 378 | reverse complement strand
AGCGCGAGAACTCGCTTTGCTGAACGCATCAGAAAACTTGTGTCCTCCTGCTATGTTGTAATGCGATTCGTAATTCACGCCCCTGTCAGAGAGTTGCTGTGGTGTATCGAGTCTGCGTTCTTCTAACTTTTCTGCCAAATGGTTGGGGATTTGAACTTCACGAATGAGACCGCCTTTCCCTTGAACCGTGTAGGTTTTTGAGTCATTGGGGAGTTGGGAAAATTTATCTTGGTGTACGTCCCGTGGACTCGGATTTACTTCGCCAGAAGGTCGTAGTGTGTACAGTTCGTGAGCGCGTAGACCCGCTTCATGACAAAGTTGTGTTGAGAGTGCATGTTGCTCGGTTTGGTGCTGAATGATCGCATTGACCTGTTCTGGCGTGTAAGAACGAGAGTTTTCAATAGTTTCTTTTTTAGATGTAGGAAGCTCTTTGGGTGGGTATAGTGTTTGATTGGGTTCTAACTTATGTGTGACATGCTGCATCATTGTTTGTATTGCCTGACGATCCATGTCGATTGTGCTTTGTTTACATTCGTGAGCGCGTAACTCTATGTAGTTTTTTGCTTGTTCTGGGGTTAGTTCTCTTAGAGAGCCAAGCTTGAACTCTTTCAGATAATCGCAACAGGTTTTCAATGCTTGTTCGTAGTTCCTCGCCGTTCCCACCGATTCTATCGCATTACCTTTCCCCTG
>NZ_JAWOUO010000572.1:0-691 GCF_033339435.1 Vibrio sp. 378 | reverse complement strand
AGTTGGCGCTAAGCGTGACCGTTTAGTTGAATTCAAAGCCGCTTACGTGACCAAATGGAACGAATGTAACCAGCAATGGCCAGAAGTCATTTTCCACGGCCCCCGTGGCACAGATAAAGGAATGGCGCAGTTAACTCCTTATGGAGATGGCTATTTCCAGCTGCACGGCATGACGAAAGAGATCACGTTGTTTGAAGATGGCTTAGTTGAAAGCACGGCACTCTCTGCTCAACCTGAGCTACCTGTACCGTTACTGTCTAAAATTCGCAGTGGGTGGCGTGAAGAAATTTTGGGTGAAAGAACGCATAACGCAATACAACACATGGCCCAATTTATCCCTGATTACATAACAGCGGAAAAAGGTGGCAAAGCATTGTTTGGTGCTCAACAAATTCCAGGCACAGATCCCGTGCTTCGCGCGGCAGATGTTTCATTCGAACAAAATCACTACGCTCGAATTGAAGTTGTGAAAGCGTCTTCTACGTTGTTGGCTGCTCAAAAAATGCTTCAGTATTGGTTTGATATCACGCCTCAACATAATGTAGAAGCGCAACATCCAGTGACCGTTAATTGGTCTGAAGACGAAATCGAACAATACGCGATTAAACTGACCGAAGAACGAGGCTATCCGCATGCTCTAGCTGAACGCTACGGGATGTAAACAGCCAAAAACTGAATAGGGCTCAGTAGC
>NZ_JAWOUO010000571.1:0-691 GCF_033339435.1 Vibrio sp. 378 | reverse complement strand
TTTCTTCGCGATGCAATTTGATACCTTAAGCGCAAATACTTATAAATATTGTGGAGAAAGAAATGAAGTGTCATCGCATAGAAGAGCTACTTGAGCTATTAGAGCCTGAGTGGCAAAAAGACCAAGAAATGAACCTGCTGCAATTCATCGTCAAACTGGCGCAAGAGGCGGGCTACGACGGCAAGTTGGAAGATCTCTCCGACGACGTACTGATCTACCATCTTAAAATGCGCAACAGCAGCAAAGACGAAATGATCCCGGGCCTGAAGAAAGACCAAGAAGATGACTTCAAAACCGCCATCTTACGTGCTCGCGGCATCATCAAATAAACACGTCTCACGACTTTCGAAGCGACTCCTCAGAGTCGCTTTTTTTATAACTAAATCAAATAGATTTTTAATACAGTTATAACTGTTCAGCCGTTTATTAGGTTAACTGTACTGACTTTTGTTGTTAAACGTAGACTGCGTTAAAGAAAAGGAATTGTTATTGCTTGTATAATCGCCGTTTATCAGTATTAACTAAAATAATTAATAGCAATGTCACAGAGCGACATCACCAGAAATGCCGCCGTACATTATAAAAAAGCCTAAGAAGGATGAGTGCATGAGTCAGGACAAGATCGATATCAAAGATGTGACTCCCAAGACTTTTAACCCGAAAACCCACAAAGGAAACGGGGATCGTTTTA
>NZ_JAWOUO010000570.1:0-691 GCF_033339435.1 Vibrio sp. 378 | reverse complement strand
ATGCTATACCTGTGATGCTATGTGGCCTTACTCAACGCGGTGTTGCGTTGGCTGAAGAGCAATAAAATAACGTAATCGTTGATCATTGAAATTGAACATCTGATATGAAAAAGCTCTCCGAATGGAGAGCTTTTTTGATCACGTCAAAATCACATGTGGAATGTAGCGCGCCATATCTTGCGTCACTAGGCTACTGTCTTCACGAATCGAAATACCCGCCGCTCTATCATTGACGAGCCAACTACCGATTAACGTATGGCTCTGCCCAAACTTAGGCAACGGATGATATTTCTGGACGATATTGAATTTCGATTCATAAGGCCCCGGCGTTTTCACCAAGCGCTTTCCATCTTTGACGATCTCAATATTCGCCCCCTCTCGCGAGAATAACGGTTTGATGACATAATCGTTCAAACAACTCGCGTTTGGGTCACTAGCAAAATAGGCAGGCAAAAGATTGGGATGATTTGGAAAGCGTTCCCACAACAATGGCAAAAGTGCTTTATTGGATAAAATCGATTTCCACATAGGTTCTAGCCAGTTGACGTTTGCAGTCGCTAAATATTTCGCGTATTCCTCTTCAAACATGAATTCCCAAGCATAAAGTTTGAACATCCAACGAATGGCTCGTTCGTCCACAACCACAAATTTTCCGTCTTCCGTTACACCAATATCTTCGACATGCACAAAA
>NZ_JAWOUO010000569.1:0-692 GCF_033339435.1 Vibrio sp. 378 | reverse complement strand
ATGGAAGAGAGTACAGTGAGTGCTAAATGCCACCAAGAATCGATACCCATCAACAATAATTGGGTATTGAAAACAAACATGAATGGCAGAATGGCGGTTCTAATATCGTAGGTAAAGCCTTGGATACCGGTACGAATTGGATCGGACTTCGCGATTGCTGCAGCGGCAAAGGCAGCCAGACCGACCGGTGGTGTATCATCGGCGAGAATACCGAAATAGAACACGAACAAGTGCACCGCAATCAGTGGAATGATAAGACCGTGCGCCGCACCGAGCGTTACGATAACTGGCGCCATTAGCGTTGATACTACAATATAGTTTGCTGTGGTAGGCAGACCCATACCGAGAATCAGACTGATAACCGCAGTAAACAGCAGCATTAGGATGACACTACCGCCAGAGATAAACTCAACAAAGTCCGTCATCACCAAGCCGATACCAGTTAGTGTCACAACGCCAACAACCGTACCTGCCGCCGCAGTTGCGACACCGATACCGATCATGTTGCGAGCACCAGCCACCAAGCTTGCAGCAAGATCAACAAAACCCTCTTTGGTTTGCTGTACTAGGTCGCCTTCTTTCGCAAGTAACGCCATCAGAGGGCGTTGTGTTAGCAAAATGAAGACCATAAAGACGGTTGCCCAAAACGCTGATAAGCCAGGTGAGAAGCGCTCTACTGTTAAACACCAAAC
>NZ_JAWOUO010000568.1:0-692 GCF_033339435.1 Vibrio sp. 378 | reverse complement strand
TGTGTGTGTATTTGGCTTTGTGTCATTCACCAAATTAGCTGTTCGTGAAATGCCTGATATTGAGAGCCCAGTCGTTTCTATCAGCACGCGTTATGAAGGCGCGTCGGCGACCATTATTGAAAGCCAAATCACCTCCGTATTGGAAGATCAGCTTTCTGGGATCAGTGGCATTGATGAAATCAGTTCCACCACTCGTAACAGCATGTCACGCATCACGATCACTTTTGAGTTAGGTTACGATCTGAATACTGGGGTGAGTGATGTGCGTGATGCCGTTGCTCGTGCTCAGCGCTCGTTACCTGATGAAGCAGATGACCCAATTGTTTACAAGAACAATGGTTCGGGTGAAGCGTCCCTTTACATCAATCTAAGTTCTTCTGAAATGGACCGCACACAGCTGACGGATTATGCCGAGCGTGTTCTGATGGATCGTTTCAGTTTGATCACGGGTGTGAGTTCTATCGATCTCTCTGGCGGTTTGTACAAAGTCATGTACGTGAAACTCAAACCAGAGCTTATGGCTGGTCGTGCGGTCACGGCATCGGATATTACATCAGCTTTACGCAGTGAGAACCTAGAAAGCCCGGGTGGTGAAGTTCGCAACGAATCGACCGTGATGTCGGTGCGTACAGCTCGTACTTATAACACGCCTGAGGACTTCCAATATCTTGTCATTAAACGTGCAAGCGACA
>NZ_JAWOUO010000567.1:0-692 GCF_033339435.1 Vibrio sp. 378 | reverse complement strand
TGACTATACCTTAAACAATTCCATCTAAACACCAACAAAAAGTAAGGTTATAAAATCATCAGTTATAGAACGACAGATTCAGGAAAGAAGAATGCAGCACATTACATGCTGCTTTCGCCATATTAATTAAAGATAAGATCCGAGTTTGGCTTTCTAAACGAGTCGATTCACTCGAGTAATATTCAGGCTGAAACTGGATGCACCTAAACAACCTATCGACAACTGACCTGTTGTCTTCAGCGGTAAATCTCGGGTGATGAAGTTGTTCATGCTGCCATCACCCAGTCGATTGCCTGCCGCAATATGTTGATTTTCATGTCCATCCGACCATTGGCTGTCCAAACCAGCAGGTAAAAGTGACACGGTTGAAGAAGCTAAATCCGCCACACCAAATACCGCCTTCACCGCACCAGCACAATCTGAGCACTCAATGCCCTTCTCCATGATGTTTACCATGTCTTTCAGATCCGCACTGAAACTTTTTAAGTTTCTTAGGTAATCATCAAACAAAGCTCTCACCAGTAGCGTTGTCGCTACACCTCCATTTTCTTGGGAAGCAGAGTCCACTAAGTAGAAAGCAAACTGTCCATTCATCAACCAGCGATAATCAAACACCAAAGGCATCAAATCTGCCGACTGTAGTAACCGATAAGAACAACGCCAGTCACCTTGAGAGGCGTCTTTGTCTGGCA
>NZ_JAWOUO010000566.1:0-693 GCF_033339435.1 Vibrio sp. 378 | reverse complement strand
TAAATAACGAGGACTTGATCATCGTTTATGACAACTCAGGTACGCTTGCTTCACCACGCGCATGGTGGATGCTCAAAGCGATGGGACACGAGAACGTCAAAGTACTTAATGGTGGACTTCCAGCTTGGATCGAAGCGGGATTGCCCGTCGTAGATTCACTAGCAAAACCTGAACAATTAGGAAATTTTGCGGGAAAATTAAATAAAAATGCATTTTTGGACGCAAATGCAGTATTAGAGTACTCAAACAATTGCAGTGCGCATATTGTTGATGCTCGCTCACGAGCGCGCTTTTTTGGTGAAGTGCCTGAGCCAAGAGAAGGATTGCGCAGTGGCCATATTCCAAACTCGTTGTGCCTGCCTTTTCAAGAACTGCTGGATAACGGTTACATCAAACCGAACTCAGAATTGAAACAAGCATTTAGCGAACTGTCGCTATATAATGACAATTCAATCATTTTCAGCTGTGGCTCAGGTGTGACTGCCTGTATTTTATTGTTGGCAGCTCATCAACTAGGCTTACGCAACTTATCTGTTTATGACGGTTCATGGACAGAATGGGGTGCAGACTGCTCACTGCCAATTACGCGTTGAGCTAGGGGTTATCAAAACAATATGGTCGGATTAAAGAAGAACATTTGGACTCTTTACATGATGCTGCTCACCGTCAGTATCGTGACATTTTCGCTATTCG
>NZ_JAWOUO010000565.1:0-694 GCF_033339435.1 Vibrio sp. 378 | reverse complement strand
TGCGGTTGTTTCCAACCGATACACCCGCGCGCCAATCCACACCGAGCTGACGTAAATCGTTTGCGCTGATGTCCACAATAGATAACGCCACCTCGATACGAGATTGTGGCTGATCGAGTTGAGCGACCAGCTTGCGATATAACGGCAGTCTTGCTTGGGTATCACGAACGATGATCGCATTCAGCCCCGGCTCCGCTTCTACAGTTGCACCGCCGTGCACAGACGCAGTTTTGCCGCGAGGTTTCGCTGCTTCTGCGGGTAATCCGTTTACAGGCGATGTTTGTACAGACGCAGAATCCGCAATTTGAGTTTGAACACCGCCAACCACACGGCTCAATACCGAAGCAATCCCCGGAACGGTAATGCTTTGGTCGCGATACGAGATACTTCTGTCCGTCGCCGAGGCATATTTAAGCGGAATGAGTTCCACAAACAGCTCATCCGTCGAGTTTGACTTTTGCAGCAATCGGCTCTCTAACGCTTCTGCGGTTTGCACTACTAACTCAACGTAACGCGGCGGCCCAGCTAGATAAACCAGC
Organism: Vibrio sp. 378; assembly: GCF_033339435.1. NCBI lineage: Bacteria > Pseudomonadati > Pseudomonadota > Gammaproteobacteria > Vibrionales > Vibrionaceae > Vibrio > Vibrio sp. 378. The sequence goes on along the minus strand of NZ_JAWOUO010000565.1, from coordinate 155 downwards.
CCTTTATTTTCGGCAGCGCGCCAACCATAACGAGCATCCCAGACACCGGTAGAAATCAAGGTACTGCGAAGCTCGCGTGCGGTAAGCAGTTCCAATTGCAGCAACCGGGAGCGCGTTTCTGTCGCTTTGTAAACGTGCAGCACTGCGCCATCGAA
>NZ_JAWOUO010000564.1:0-694 GCF_033339435.1 Vibrio sp. 378 | reverse complement strand
GCAAACGTAGTGATCGATGCGGTTGGTTTCGTTCAAGTTATCGATGCGGCTAAGGCGGCTTACGAAGTAAACGATTTAGAACACGCGATTCGTAATCTAACGCTAACGAATATTCGTACCGTACTTGGCTCGATGGAACTCGATGAAATGCTGAGCCAACGTGACATGATCAATACCAAGCTGCTAGCGATCGTGGACCAAGCAACAAACCCTTGGGGTGTAAAAGTCACGCGTATTGAAATAAAAGATGTTCAGCCACCAGCCGATCTAACTGCTGCAATGAACGCTCAGATGAAAGCAGAGCGTAATAAACGTGCTGAAATTCTCGAGGCTGAAGGTGTCCGTCAGGCAGAAATCCTCAAAGCAGAAGGTCACAAACAATCGCAGATTTTAAAAGCAGAAGGTGAAAAACAGTCTGCTATCCTCCATGCTGAAGCGCGTGAGCGTGCTGCTCAAGCGGAAGCAAAAGCGACTTACATGGTTTCCGAAGCCATCGCAAAAGGCGATATGCAAGCCGTTAATTACTTCATCGCGCAAGGCTACACAGAAGCTCTCAAGAGTATTGGTCAAGCTGAAAACGGAAAAATCATTATGCTACCTTTGGAAGCAACCGGACTCATGGGCTCTGTTGCGGGCATCGCAGAAATGTTTAAACAACAAAATAAAGATTAGGGCCCAGTTATGGACTTATTCA
>NZ_JAWOUO010000563.1:0-695 GCF_033339435.1 Vibrio sp. 378 | reverse complement strand
GGAAATGTATGGCTTTCGGTGATTTCGCTTTTTGCTTAATGACAAAACAGTATGGTTGGGGGAAGGGAAGGTTGAGGAGGACAAAAAAACCGAGCTTGGGGAGGCTCGGTTTTCAACATCTATCAGGTCAGAGTGACGATTATTGTTGCTTTGTTAGGTTGTAAAACGAAGCTAATTCGCCAGTTGCTTTCTCACCGTTCATGTCTAGCATCATAAGCATGTTCTCGCCTACGAAGTATTGGTTTGGTGCGTCTTCGTCGGTCAGCGTTACGATGCTGCCGTTTTCATCCCAAGTGAAGTGGCCTTCTGATTTGAACTTGCCATCTTCTTTGTCTTGGTAGTTTTGCTCAAGCACGTAGCTGCCATCTTGATTTAGCGTCAGAGTCACGTCGATGCCTGCGCAATCAGCACATGGTAGTGTGCCTTTGTAAACGCCATTCCAATCTAGCGCGTTTTTCGCGTTGTGCTCTGAGTCTACAAACGTTTCTGTGGTGATCACTTGTTCTTCTTCCACTGGTACTGCATCGACAGGCAGTTCAGTGTCAGTGACTTCCATTTCTACTGCTTGAGGAGCTTCAACTGCACTTGTTTCTACTGGCTTCTCGTCTTGACAGCCTGCAAGAATAATTACCGCACCAGTTAATGCCAACATTGTCTTTTTCATTTTATCCCTCTTTAAATCAAGATTTTGTATG
>NZ_JAWOUO010000562.1:0-695 GCF_033339435.1 Vibrio sp. 378 | reverse complement strand
TCTGTGCGCGATAATTGTAGTTCTGTGGAGTGATACCATCTGGAATGGCATCGCCAGTATCGACATCGCTCTGTTCGCGGCGCTCTGCACCAGCCGAGCCCCAGCGCTCCGTCGATGAAGACTTATAGATTTCATATTCCAAATAGTTACCATCAGATGCCATCCTTCGTTGGCCTCCTGAAGCATTTACGCCATCGTTTAAACCAATGGTGAAGGAACTGTTCTTGGTACAAGTTAACGATATAACCTGACTAACGGGATCGAAGCCCGCCACCAATGGGGATGAACCAAAATCAATATCCGGCGCGGTTATCATACAGTCGGGAGTCACTTCCAACTCGACCGTAATAGTACTTTGAGCACTCCCCTCATTCCGAATAATACATACTCCTGGTAGACCTACGCCCTTGCAGTAATTCCAATCCCAAGACGCCATAATTTGGTCAGTATAAGTTCCGGCCGAAAGGTTACTTCCAGCTCCCGTCCGAGCATAAAGAGGGAACTCAACTTGGTCTCCAAACAGCCCCAACAAATCTAACAAGTCGGTGTCTGTGAAAGTGTACAATTGGCCAAAAACATACTCTTCTGAAAGGCTTGAATCGCCAAAGATCTGATAGTTAATTACCGAACTGGCATCTCCTTGGGTGGTCATCTGCCCACCATTGAGGCTGGTAAATATGACAGACACATAGTCG
>NZ_JAWOUO010000561.1:0-695 GCF_033339435.1 Vibrio sp. 378 | reverse complement strand
CAAGACTTTTTGATCAAACCGTGTGAAGCAGACCGTCTGCGTGTTACGGTCAACAACGCAATTCGCAAAGCAACTAAGCTAAAAAATGAAGCAGATAATCCGGGTAATCAGAATTACCAAGGTTTTATCGGCAGCAGCCAAACCATGCAGCAGGTCTATCGCACCATTGACTCTGCCGCTAGCAGTAAAGCGAGTATCTTTATTACTGGTGAAAGTGGTACGGGTAAAGAGGTATGCGCAGAAGCCATCCACGCTGCAAGCAAACGTGGTGATAAGCCGTTTATTGCCATCAACTGTGCGGCCATACCTAAAGACTTAATCGAAAGTGAACTATTTGGTCACGTAAAAGGGGCATTTACTGGTGCGGCAAATGACCGTCAAGGTGCCGCTGAGTTAGCCGATGGTGGCACGTTGTTCCTCGATGAATTGTGTGAAATGGATTTGGACTTACAAACCAAATTATTGCGATTCATCCAAACCGGTACGTTCCAGAAAGTGGGCTCTTCAAAAATGAAGAGTGTGGTCGTGCTTTTATGTTGCGCCAACCACCGAGACCCTTGGAAAGAAGTTCAAGAAGGACGTTTCCGCGAAGACTTATACTACCGTTTATACGTGATTCCTTTGCATCTCCCGCCTCTTCGCGAACGTGGTGAAGATGTGATTGAAATTGCGTACTCACTGTTAGGTTACATATC
>NZ_JAWOUO010000560.1:0-696 GCF_033339435.1 Vibrio sp. 378 | reverse complement strand
AGCTCCCAGGCCAGCTTTTTCCACGTTAATCTTTCAACCACTTATTACTCCAGAAATGGCATTGATAAGCTGCATAAAAATCTAAGCCTTTGTTGAGAAGCGGTAACCAGCGCCACGAACGGTTTGAATCAGTTTGTCGTGACCGGCAGCTTCCAGTGCTTTACGAAGACGACGGATATGAACGTCAACAGTACGGTCTTCAACATAAACATTGGTGCCCCACACGTTATTTAGCAGCTGCTCACGGCTGTAAACACGCTCTTGATGGGTCATAAAGAAGTGCAGCATCTTGAACTCGGTAGGCCCCATATCAACCGCTTCATCATTCGCAGTAACACGGTGAGAAACAGGATCGAGTTTGAGACCTTGAACATCAATCACATCTTCTAATGCGGTCGGCGTAACACGGCGAATAACCGCTTTAAGGCGAGCAACTAACTCTTTAGGAGAAAACGGTTTGGTAATGTAGTCATCTGCACCAACCTCTAAACCGCGAACTTTATCTTCTTCTTCACCGCGAGCAGTCAGCATCACAACAGGAATGTTGCGTGTAAGCTCTTCACGTTTCATGTGTTTGATAAAATTAATGCCACTACCGCCAGGTAACATCCAATCCAGTAATACTAAATCAGGGAAGGGTTCAGCCAGTTTGGTTACAGCAGTATCGTAATCTTCCGCCTCTACCGCCTGGTAACC
>NZ_JAWOUO010000559.1:0-696 GCF_033339435.1 Vibrio sp. 378 | reverse complement strand
TCGCCGTTGCCATTTCTAAATCTGGTATCACTGACCTGCTCGCAAAAAGCGTGATTAAACGCCTAAACGGCAAAGAAAGTGCAGCATCGACTACTGGCCTTAAATACGCTGTATTAGTGGCGTTAGTGCTCGTAACCATGTCTTCTCAGAACGTAATTCCTGTTCATATCGCCTTTATTCCAATTTTGATTCCACCTCTTTTGGGCGTATTTGCGAAGCTTAAACTGGATCGTCGCTTAATTGCGTGTGTGCTGACTTTTGGTCTGATTACACCTTACATGGTGCTTCCTGTTGGTTTTGGCGGGATCTTCTTAAACAACATCTTGCTGAAGAACCTGCATGACAACGGTTTAGAGAACGTTGTCGCAAGCCAAGTACCAACCGCAATGTTGCTTCCTGGCGCGGGTATGATTTTTGGTTTGCTACTGGCCATTTTTGTTAGCTACCGAAAACCTCGTGAGTACAAAGAAACAGAACTGACGGTGGTTCACGAAACCGACCACAGCATTAACAAACAGCACATCCTAGTGGCTGCACTTGGTATTATTGCCGCGCTTGGTGTTCAGCTTTACACCGGCTCAATGATCATCGGTGCTCTTGCTGGTTTTATGGTGTTCACGTTTGGTGGCGTTATCGCTTGGAAGGAAACCCACGACGTATTCACCAAAGGCGTTCACATGATGGCGATGATCGGCT
>NZ_JAWOUO010000558.1:0-697 GCF_033339435.1 Vibrio sp. 378 | reverse complement strand
TCACGGTTTGATGAGCGTTCATCTCGCCGATGAGCCTTTCTCTATAATAAGTAAGCACCCGCTAACTCAATTACCAAAAGCGATTTTAACTAACGATTTGAATAACCCAGCCAATACATATCAGCAAGCCATTTTGTCCAAGTACGAGATCCAACCTTTGATGGAAATGGACTCCTACACTGCGGCAGCGCAATTAGCTTTAAAAGGTATGGCACCAGCACTGATACCTAAATCCATCATCAAAACACTCAACATCGCATCAAATTTCTGTTTCGAATTCGAAGAACTAGAGCCTCTAATTCGCCCAATACACATCTGTCTTCGCCACAACACATACCGCAATCAGCGAATTAAAACAGTGTTAGAAGCCATTGCTGATGTTGTTGTCAAAGAAGTTTTGTTGCCATCAGCATAGACATGGTAATCACTAGAGGTCGAATCCACTTTTGACCTTTGGTAACCACCACTTTTGCGCCAAGTTGAGCGCCAATAAAGCCACCGACCGCCATCGTCAAACCAATTTCCCATACAGGTAACCCTGCTAGAACGAAAAACAACAATGCAGCGATGTTTGAAGTGAAATTCAAAATCTTAGTTCGTGCTGTTGCATCCACGAGGGAGAAGTGTCCAAGAGCAACAAAGCACACAGTAAAAATCGAGCCCGTACCGGGGCCAAAGAAACCATCGTAGAAACCAA
>NZ_JAWOUO010000557.1:0-698 GCF_033339435.1 Vibrio sp. 378 | reverse complement strand
TATCTAGAGTGAATCTCGACCAAGGCTTTTGCTGGAGAGAATGGGAAGAACGCCACTATCACTTTCTTGAGGCGTTGCTTGAGGGGGCGAACTCGCACAATTTGTTTACCTTCTTCCGAGATATTTTAAACCAGATCAAGCGTTACCATTACTTTGCTATGCAAGTGCTAGGAACGAACAATCAAGGTCACTGCAATATCGATGAACAAGAGATGATCATGAAGTTATCGCTGTCTAAAAATAGTGACGATGCGGTGCAGTTTCTGGATCGTTATTTGTTGAAGTCGTTGCAATGTGTCGAAACCGCCATCGACAATCCGCTATAAACGTCACACCAAATCAACTCGCTTATTAACGAAAAAATCGGGTATATCCCGATTTTTTCTTTTTGGGATAAACGGTTCTCTCGCTCATGTGAACTAAGCAATATCATCAATGCTATGACACAAAGAAACGCAGTTTCTACCAGCGCTTTTGGATTCATACAGCGCGATATCTGCGCACTTATAGCTTCGAGTTCGGTCGGCAGTGAGGTCACTATAACCCGCACTGACGGTAACGGTCATATTGCTTCGCAGCTGAACCGCGACTCGCAAACGATTGAGCACCACTTCGGCCTCTTTAACTGTAGTATGAGGCATGATCACCGCAAACTCCTCACCAACAACACGAGAAACAAAACCCGTCGTGCGTACTTC
>NZ_JAWOUO010000556.1:0-698 GCF_033339435.1 Vibrio sp. 378 | reverse complement strand
ACACCAAGGAGTCAGCGCCATGTCGAAAAGGACACCACCAGAGATTCTCTCTTGTCAGACGGTCGCACGATCAAAACTGTTTGCTGTGGAAGCCCTCGACCTTCGCTTCTCCAATGGCGAGCATCGCACTTATGAGCGCATGAAGCCAAGTGGCCGCGATGCCGTAATGGTTGTACCGGTAACCGAACAGGGCGATTTACTGTTGGTACGTGAATACGCTGCTGGTACAGAGCGTTACGAACTGGGTTTTCCTAAAGGTCTTATCGATCCCGGTGAAACGCCACATCAGGCCGCTGACCGCGAACTAAAAGAAGAAATTGGTTTTGGTTGTAAGGAACTCACCCCGTTAAAACAAGTGATCCTTGCTCTTTCTTATTTTTCGCGCACGATGACGCTGTTTCTCGGTCAATCACTATACCCTGAAAAGCAAGAAGGTGACGAACCAGAGCCGTTAGAAATTGTGCGCTGGCCACTCGCACAAGCCGAAGAGCTATTAACGCATTTGGACTTCTGTGAAGCACGAAGCATCACGGCGTTAATGTTGGCACTGAAACACTTACCAAACACCACTCACAACAACAATCAATAACGGTGTAAACCGAAAATATTGTGAGTAAGGACTATCACCTATGCCAATGACAAAAGATCTATCTCACCTGCTTCCTCAAGTTATCGAAATTGCCCGCAGTGCGGGACAA
>NZ_JAWOUO010000555.1:0-699 GCF_033339435.1 Vibrio sp. 378 | reverse complement strand
AAGTTGTTGAATTTAAAAAGGTATGGTCGGTTTTCCCAACTGGAGAAGGAACGAGTCTCAAGATCAGCAGAGGTCTTTAATTTCGTTTCCAACCACGTTCGTGGTAGTTCGTCGAAATGATCGAACAAGCATTGACCTAAAATATCTTGAGACAGCACACCGCTGTAAGACTGCATAAAGCTGTTCCAGACACACACGTTATATTCTGGATCAAGAACAATGAGCCCAGAATCCATGGTATCTAAAATTTGTGTGACCCAATGAAAGTCTGCTATGTCCAGCGTGATATCGGACATCAGATTAACTCCATGATTTCATAAATAATTTCTACTGATGGTTTGTCTATTAGAAATAATACTTCACACTCAAAATCGAGCGCTTCCGCCATGTAGGTATATTCGATGGTAAAGAGTTCGCCTGATTCTCCTTGTTCTTCATTGTAAGGAGTGATTGTATCGACGATGCCCGGCTGACGAAGTGAAAACTGCTTATCAAGTTGGTTCCCTAAAGAGGTTAGGAATGACGAAACCAGCAAGTTAGAGACATTTAAAATAATTTCATTATGAGGCGTAAATTCGAGCAGATACCCCAACCTTTCGCCAATTTGATTGATATCTTTCCCACGTAGGCAAACCAACGCCTCTCCGTGTATACCGCCGCCAACAAAGCGCTGCGAAACCGCTCCAGAGCTATCTCGCC
>NZ_JAWOUO010000554.1:0-699 GCF_033339435.1 Vibrio sp. 378 | reverse complement strand
TGACTGGAGATCGCCCAGCGATCGCGCCACCAACTCATGTAGGCAATATCCACTTTGCCAAACGGAGCGGTCATGTCCCAGCCAGCGTCTTCTTCTACATACATCAGATCGACGTTTTTCTCTTGAATACGAGACAAACAAACGCTCAACGCTGCAGAGCGGAGCAGGGGATCTTGTGGCATGTAAATCGAAACCCGCTTGTTAGGGCAACACATATCAAGTACATGCAAATAGTGCGCGTACGAGGTGTAAGGAGGACGAACTAACGCACCTTTCGATGGGTAATGAAATACCGATAAGTTACCGAGCGGATCTTCGACGTTACCACGAGCCAAAATCGTTTGGTATTTTTGGTCAATACGCTCTCTAAGGTGATTAGAAGGTTCCGCTGGTGGCTCACTTGCTTCCGCTGTGTACTCTTGAGAGACAAAACGAGAAACTTCGTCGTACGGGTTGTGATCCAGCGTCGCGATAGGTTCTTCATCCGAAGAGTAGTTCACGTGTTGGCAAAGAATGTAGCCCGAGTGCGCTTCACCAGACACAATCCAGTACACTCCATTATTGCTGTGTGGCTGCAAGGCAATGTAGCTGGAAGCCAACTCGTAGTGACTGGCGTGATTAACCCAACGAGCATCAATGGTCGCGAGCTTACGACGACAACGACTGGCGATGTGGTCAACGTGATCATAAAACGTTTTT
>NZ_JAWOUO010000553.1:0-700 GCF_033339435.1 Vibrio sp. 378 | reverse complement strand
TCCCTCTGTTTTTCATCAGTTGAAAAAGAAAACGATCACGCTCAAAAATTGCTTGAGTCGATACGTCAAAGTAACCAAGCTCATCATCTTGATGAATATCTACCCCAGCGTCGTAAATCACCATATCTGGACGATGGAGATTCAACGCCATCTCGACCACCTCTTTAAACGTCATCAAAAATGTTTCATCGTCTGTTCCTTTTGCTAACGGAACATCCAAATCAGACTGTGGTTTTCTGGCAGGAAAGTTTTTATCGCAATGAAAAGAGAGCGTCACGATGTCCGGCTCTTCTTGGCACAAGGTGGCGGTTCCATCACCATGATGAACATCACTATCAATAATTAAAATCTTATCAACGTGCTCGTTATCCAACATGTGTTTAGCCGCAATCACTAAATCGTTGAACAAACAGAATCCGCTACCAAAATCTTTGTGCGCATGGTGGTAACCACCACTTAAGTGCAGTGCGATACCGTGCTCAAACGCTTTTTCGGCTGTCAGAAGCGTACCAGCCGCTGACGTCAGTGTTCGAGTGATCAGAGCTTCACTCCAAGGAAAGCCGATTCGACGCATTTTAGCGGCGGGCATATTACCTTGTGCCAGAAAGTCAACATACTCCGCATCATGCACGCGCTTGATCGCTTCAATTGACAGAGCTTGTGGTTCAAAAAACTGTACCCACTCAGCTTGCACATCGCG
>NZ_JAWOUO010000552.1:0-700 GCF_033339435.1 Vibrio sp. 378 | reverse complement strand
CCTGCGCCAGCACCACCTGCGATTGCGTTCTCTTCTAGTGTGACAAGAACGTCATGTTCATCAGCGAGTTGGTGAATCAATGCTTCATCAAGAGGTTTGACGAAACGCATATCAGCAACCGTTGCATTGAGGTTTTCAGCTGCTTCTAGTGCATTCGGTAAGAAAGTACCGAAGCTCAGGATTGCCACCTTTTCACCGTTGCGTACTACTCGACCTTTACCAATCTCAAGAGCGGTAAACTCTTTTTCGATCTCTGTACCCATACCACTACCACGAGGATAACGTACGGCACTTGGTCCAGTGTGCTTATGACCTGTGTACAGCATTTGGCGACATTCGTTTTCGTCGCTTGGTGCCATGATCACCATGTTAGGAATGCAGCGCATAAAGCTAAGATCAAAGGCACCTTGGTGTGTTTGACCATCTGCACCGACCAAACCTGCGCGGTCGATAGCAAACATTACTGGTAAGTCCATGATAGCGATGTCATGGATAAGTTGATCGTAACCACGTTGCAAGAAGGTTGAGTAGATAGCCACGATCGGATGATCGCCAGCAATTGCCATACCTGTCGCAAGTGTCACAGCGTGTTGCTCTGCAATTGCCACATCAAAGTATTGGTCTGGGTACTCTTTCGAGAAACGTACCATGCCAGAACCTTCACGCATTGCTGGCGTAATTGCCATTAGCTTAGGATCTT
>NZ_JAWOUO010000551.1:0-701 GCF_033339435.1 Vibrio sp. 378 | reverse complement strand
AAGTGAGAATTACTCATAAAAATTATTTTTCTTTTCTCAGTGATTAAGAATTATATTTGTCCTATATCTTTTAACACGTTACAACTCTCTCATGACATTAAACAAAGCCAACGCTAATCAGGTAAACGAAAAGGCACTGCAATTATTAATGCAAGTTGTGGTAAGCCAATTCCCAGTCTCTGCGAAAACACTCAGCGAACAATTGAACGTTCCATTAAGCAGTTTGTATCGACATCTAAAACTGCTGAAAGAATGGAACTTGATTGAAGAAAGTGTGCACGACAAGACGTTTGTTGTTGGGCCAGCAGCCTTACTGTTGATGCACAGCTATGAAACCGCTCAGCACGGCCTTGATATGGTTGAAACCATCTTGGCGCGCTTGGTGCAGCAAACGGGGGAAATGGCGGCGTACATGGTGCCATCGGGTTATCGAGCGCTTTGTGTCAGACAAAAAGAAAGTATGCAGGCGCTACGATGCAGCTTCGTCCAGGGTCAAAGTCAACCCCTGCTTCGTGGCGCCTCATCTAAAGTGATGCTCGCTTTTATGCCTCAAAGTCGTTGCGAAAAGATCTTACGTTACTTTAGCCAAGATCATCGCTTAGACGAATGGGAAGAGGAGCTCGCCACAATCCGAAAGAACGGCTATGCCGTAAGTACCTCCGAGATTGACCCTGGTGTTTCTGGTATCAGTGCGCCAGTCA
>NZ_JAWOUO010000550.1:0-703 GCF_033339435.1 Vibrio sp. 378 | reverse complement strand
TTAAGCTGCTTCTTTATTAGAAGTAGTATTCAACACCTACAGAGAACTCATCGTAGTCAGCTGACTTCCAACGCGCTTCTGCTGGTTTATCTAGTTGAGACGCACCGTCACCGAAGTCTAGTGTACGAGCACGTACGTAAAGCACTGCAGATGGGTCTACGAAGTACATAACTTGTGCAGATAGTACATCGTCTGCTGTATCGTTAATTGTCTTACCGTCACGTTCTAGGTCGAAGTTCGCTGCGTAACCTAGCTTGTACTGCCAGTCACCTGTTGTGTACATCAGACCTGCAGACATTGCATCTTGCTTCTCGTTCACGCCGTTGCTTGCGTCCGCCTCCATGTATTTGTATTGAGCGAAGAACGAAATACCGTTATCAAACCAACCTTGAACACCAACTAGGTACGTGTTGTTTTCCCAAGTTTGACCTTCAGATTCAATGTTACGGTTACCTTCGTAAGCAGCATCCAATTGTAGTGGACCTAACTTGTAGTGAGCCGCGATGCCGCCCCAGTAATCATCACCAGCACCTAGACCCGCTTTATCACCAGCACCCGCTGCGATATCTAGAGAGAACTTGTCTGCGTACATTGGAGAGTCCCAACGAATGGTGTTTGATTGACGGTCTTGGTACTTAGCACCACCGATTGCACCACCCCAGTCGTAAACATCGCCTAGACCTGGGTTAGATGCTGGCCAGTC
>NZ_JAWOUO010000549.1:0-704 GCF_033339435.1 Vibrio sp. 378 | reverse complement strand
AAAGCTTGACGCCGACAACCCCGGAGCGCCTGTCAAAAAGAACTTCGGATATTGATCAGCAACGCTTGCTGCTAACTCTTCATTGAGCGCGGCCATTTCGCGCTCGGCTAAGCGAATATCGGTACGACGTTTCAACAGATCGGAAGGTAAACCGACCGGCACCATGTCCTGCATGACAGGTACACTATGCTGCTTAGATAGGCGGATTTCGACTTGCGTTAGCGGCTCACCAAGCAATACTGCTAAACGATGTTTGTGCGCTTGTTGGGCAATCTCTAACTGCGGAACGAGCGATTCCATCGCCGCAAGCGTGGCCTTTGCTTGGGCTAAATCGAGATCAGAACCGTAGCCGCTGCGCACGACTTTTCCGACGAGGTCGAGTGTGCGTCGTTGATCTTCTAAGTTCGATTTTGCCAACTCAAGGCGCTCGCTTGCGCCTAGGTATTGCAAGTAGTTATGAATCAAATCCGCCGTGATCACCGTGTTCAAGCCGCTTTGATAAATCTGAGCTTGTTCGAGACGAATTTGCGCCGCGTTCGCTTGGCGGTCGATACGCCCAAACAGATCAGCCTCCCAAGCGATACTCGCGCCTGCAAATACGCCATCGTGCTGATTATCCATTAGGGTGACGTTACCAATTTGAGGTGGCAGACCCGACACGGAATCACTGAGTGGATTCAATATCGGACCGAGTGAAGAGTCAT
>NZ_JAWOUO010000548.1:0-704 GCF_033339435.1 Vibrio sp. 378 | reverse complement strand
AATATTTATACCCGAACGGTCATACCCAATGAAAAAAATATTATTTAGCCTACTTTCAATCACTTTCGTTATGCTTCTGCCATTTCGTGCAGTGGCGTCTTGGTACGAAGTGACAGGCGTTGCCACGATCGTTTCTTCTGAAGATGCGGCAAGGCTCCATGCGTTGGAAGACGCTCTATTCAAAGCCGTCAACTTTTCGGGCGCAGACATTGGCAGCATCAGTAATTTGATGCCGCTATTGGAAGAAAACCGCAAAGAATATCAGTTTACTAACCATGAGGTGCGCTACATTCTCGTGGAATCTGAGCGCAAACGCGGTGGTAAAATGGAAATGAAGATCCGAGTGGACATTTATCCATCGGCAACGGGTTGCCACACGGATCAATACAAAAAGACTATTTTGGTCGGTAACATTGACGTTGCCTCTCCCCAACAAGCAGTCATGGGGCAAATCTACCAAGTGGGTGACGATTTCAGCAAAGTCGTTAATCGCCAATTGGATCAAACCTCGCGCAGCTTCGTTTCTGTTGGCACGACGGACTACTCAATCAGCAGCAATTATCCAGCTCGCACTCAAATGATTGCGCAAGACAACGGCGCACAATACATTATTGGCGGCGTGATCACTGACTTAACGGCAACGATTGAATCTCAACTCTTAAAAGACGACATCATTAACCGTCAGTTTGCTTTAGAGATGAAAG
>NZ_JAWOUO010000547.1:0-704 GCF_033339435.1 Vibrio sp. 378 | reverse complement strand
CTGCACTCAATATAGTTGTAGCTGATGAAAAAATTAACGCTAATTGTTTCTTCATAGCCCCTCAAAAAATATAACGCCGCGTTAAGGTGCGAGCAACGCAATACAGAAGCCTCTGCAATGCACCGTAATCACTTAACCCAACGCATATCAAAAATGCCACGCGTTGTGAGTCGCTCTTGAACGCTTTGTTATGTGTATTTATACATTTCTATATCTTTACCGTGCTGAAAATAGCCCCAAACTCTAACACCACACTCTGTGAGAGATATTTTAGCATTTTGCTCTTTACATATAGCAATGACCTTATCCCTATGATCTAGAACTTCTGGCTCCAGCAAAACGCCTCTTGAATGAGAGATACGAGCATCAATATCAATAAAATGTATCGCTCGAAAGTTTCCCCATATTTGTGCTAGTTCACTGGTATATTGATAGCTAGAGTCACTTTCCGGCCATGTTGACCCGTCAATGTAGGTAACTCGGTAGCTTAGTAGCTCATCGATATCGCTCAACGCTGCAAGCAAATTGTTCCACTTAGTGTTATTCATAACACCAAAAAGACCATTACTATCAATTAGTTTAATGATATTTGACTTTAAATCTAAACGCATAAATTCCCAATACACATAACGCCCAATTAAGGTGTGAAGCACGCTATCACAACACTCAAACTGGACGCCGTAATCACTAAACTAGACCCAAAC
>NZ_JAWOUO010000546.1:0-705 GCF_033339435.1 Vibrio sp. 378 | reverse complement strand
AGTTTCAATTTGTTTTAGGTGTTCTTCACCCTTGAAGCTCTCACAATAGATTTTGTAGATGTCTTCCGTACCCGATGGACGAGCAGCAAACCAACCATTTTCAGTCGTCACTTTCAATCCGCCAATCGCCGCACCGTTACCAGGAGCGTGTGTTAGACGCGCCGTAATCGGATCACCTGCCAGTGTTTCTGCTGCAACCATTTCTGGCGACAGTTTCTTCAACACATCTTTTTGAGGTCCATTCGCTACCGCTTGAATACGATTGTACTTAGACTCACCGTGTTTAGCGGCAAGCTCTTCGTAGTATTCTTGTGGGTTTTTACCCGTTACCGCAGCAATCTCTGCCGCTAACAAACATAGTAAGATGCCATCTTTGTCTGTTGACCATGGTGTTCCATCTTTACGTAGGAAAGAGGCACCAGCGCTCTCTTCACCACCAAAACCAAACTTGCCAGTGTAAAGGCCATCTACAAACCACTTGAAGCCGACAGGCACTTCACACAGTTCGCGACCTAAGTCGGCTACTACTCGGTCAATAAGTGCACTTGAAACCAGCGTCTTACCAACAGCAACATCTTTACCCCACGCATCACGATGACGGTATAGGTAGTCGATACAAACCGCTAAGAAATGGTTCGGGTTCATCAAACCTTTCGGCGTCACGATACCATGACGGTCATAGTCTGGGTCGTTACCAAACGCAAG
>NZ_JAWOUO010000545.1:0-705 GCF_033339435.1 Vibrio sp. 378 | reverse complement strand
TCAGGGGTAACATTAAGAATCGCCATTACATGTGGACGAGAAAGGTCGAGAGATTTGTTATTTGCTGTAATAATCATAATAAATACAAAAACCCCGAGCTAACTCGGGGTTTATTATTATCAACACTCTTTATTCAGAGTCTTTCTTTTCTGGAACTTCACTTGAAGCAGAATCTTGAGAAGTAACTTGCTCTGCGGCATTCGCAGAATCCGTTGCTTTCTCTTCCTCTTTCACTTCAGGCGTTGCTTGAGACTTATCGTCATCCTTTGGCTTATTCATTGGGTTATCACCCCAACCTGCTGGCTCACGAATTTCCGCTTTACGTTCCATGAGATCATCAATTTGGCGAGCATCAATGGTTTCATACTTCATTAGCGCATCTTTCATCGCATGCATGATGTCCATGTTGTCTTCCAAAATCTTTTTAGCACGGTCGTAGTTGCGGTCGATGATTTGGCGAACCTCATCATCGATCAACTTTGCGGTATCATCAGACATGTGTTTAGTCTGCGTTACGCTACGACCAAGGAATACTTCACCTTCATCTTCTGCATAAAGTAGAGGACCAAGTTTTTCAGAGAAGCCCCATTGTGTCACCATCTTACGAGCAATATCTGTCGCCCGTTCAATGTCGTTGGAAGCACCTGTCGATACTTTTTCAGGACCGCAAATTAGCTCTTCAGCAAGACGACCGCAATACAGGCT
>NZ_JAWOUO010000544.1:0-705 GCF_033339435.1 Vibrio sp. 378 | reverse complement strand
ACAGCAGAAATCTATCAACAAGTGAACGCGCTATCGGGTATCGAAGATTCGATTGCTGTCGGTAAGTTGAGCCAGCAATCTGAAGAGATCTGGTTATTCGTCAAATTAAGCCAAAGTGTTGAGTTAACGCCACAACTGACTGACTTGATCCGCCAAACGTTGAAAACGAAGTGCTCACCGCGACATGTCCCGCGCAAGATCTTCGCACTCAGTGACATTCCACGAACGCGTTCCGGCAAAACGGTTGAACTGGCAGTAAAGCAGGTCGTGAATGGTCAGACAGTTAAAAATATCGGTGCAATTGCGAATCCTGAAGTTTTGGAAGAGATAGCGGCAATTGCCGTTGAAACACAGCCAGTACTGACCAATGCGCTATAAAAAAGAGCCGCTATTGCGGCTCTTACTATTTCAATTTATTCGAAGTTTTAAATTACTTCTCTTTACCGAATACGTTGTTCTCTTGCTCTTGTACGCGGATGAAAGTCGTACGCTTCGTTAGTTCTTTAAGCTTCGCTGCGCCTACGTAGGTACAGGTTGAACGCACACCACCAAGGATATCTGAGATCGTGCCGTGAACGCTGCCACGGAATGGCAATAGTACGGTTTTACCTTCAGCGGCACGGTACTTAGCCACACCACCAGAGTGCTTGTCCATCGCCGACTGAGAAGACATGCCGTAGAACTTCATGAACGTCTCACCGTCTT
>NZ_JAWOUO010000543.1:0-705 GCF_033339435.1 Vibrio sp. 378 | reverse complement strand
GAAAGGACAACTAACAGCGGAGCTGCCGCAAGAAATTCATCACCAAAAAGCTGCATGACGAATTCAGGAAATAGGGTGCAAACCAAGACAGGAAGTAAAGCTGCGCCAATGTTTGCGCGACAAGCCCATCGACTTAAATTTCGCAGTTTATCCAGCTTTCCCTCTTTAAAAAGAGAGGCGAACATTGGGGCAACAACGAAGTTAATGGTAATCAGTACAAAGCCAATCAGTAGCGATGTTCGTTGCGCTGCTGCTAACAACCCTAGCTCCGTGGTAGAAATGAAAAAACCAGCAATAACAATGCTTCCCCATTGGAGGATATTGGTGAAAATGCTGCCAATCCACACTTGCTTCGCAGAGGAGATCAGTTCGATATTTGTTGTCGGGGTCGGCTTTTGATATTGACCAGAGCTAAACCATTTAGTCGTTGAAGCAATACTGACGATCAGACTCGCCAGCAGCAATGCCGCCATTAGGCTGTTGATGTTTTGTAAGTGCAGTGTGCTCAGGCCAATAATGAACAAAACCATGAGCACACTGACGCCGAGTTGAAGCGCGAATAGGGATGGCACCACCATTTTACTTGCTTGTAAAACACGGCTGTTGGTTTGTCCTAATACGAGGAAAGGTACACACATCAGCGCGAGCGTAATCGCCACTATTGGACTGTTGGTTTGATTCAGTTGATTTGGAAACAGGTAAAAG
>NZ_JAWOUO010000542.1:0-706 GCF_033339435.1 Vibrio sp. 378 | reverse complement strand
CTAAACTTTCCAATGATTCTCCTGACGAGCCAATCACGTTTAGTGTTTTTGGGGTTGAAGACCATCAATGGAGCTTAGACCAATTCATGTGGTGGGCGAAAAAAGTTGGCTTTACCGCAATGAACACCCCATTCACTCACTTCACAACCTTCGCAGATTTAAGAGACTTTGCACCGACGTTCGAAGATGGCGATCTGCATATAGGCTTTGCAAACGCTCTAGCATGTCAAACCAACTTCGACGAAACCATCAAACGTTCTGCTGGTGAGGACACAGATGAAGCCAGCGGCAATGAGGAGAATGACGTTGGTTTCATGCCTAGTGCTTGGGCTCAACCAACCTTTAGTGATGATCCCGTGTTAACCATCCGTTTTGGTTCTATCGGTATTGCCAATCTTAAAGTGTGTAAGTCGTTCGATATGAACGGTAACGGTATTCATGATGAAGGCGAAGGCTTGATTCCGAATTGGCCGGTCAACCTTTACATACCTGACAGTGTACCCGTTCCTAAACCATTCAACCCTGAGTATCCAGAAAATGGTGAATTCTTAGTGATAGAACAACTTCTTCTTGATGCCGGTGTTCTTCCAGAAGGCGAGAATTTAGCGGAAGTTGATGCCAATGGTTACGTACAGCGGATGACAGGAGAGGATGGCTGTGCCACATTCTTCGTTCTCGTTCCAAATGTTCGCGGTGAAGATCCCGC
>NZ_JAWOUO010000541.1:0-706 GCF_033339435.1 Vibrio sp. 378 | reverse complement strand
TTCCGATCTAGTCCGCGCGAAGCGATAACGGCCTTTCTTTCAAGCATTGAAATGATCCATCGATGAAATAAGACTCAACAGAGTTCGTACTTCAAACATGCAAAAAAGCCTGCGAATATCGCAGGCTTTTTTTGGAGCTGTGTGAGGTGCCCTAAGTATTACGGTGTGTAATACGTTGCAGCGCCCGGGCCGACTGGTAGACCAAATACGAATACCCATAGGTAGAACAGCAGACTCCAACCTACGATAAAGCAGATTGAGTAAGGTAGCATGGTCGCGATCAGCGTACCGATACCTAGATTCTTCATGTAGCGAGTCGCTACCGCCAAAATCAAACCAAAGTAGCTCATCATCGGTGTGATGATGTTCGTGGTTGAATCTCCGATACGGTAAGCCGCTTGAATGGTTTCTGGAGCATAACCCACTAGCATTAGCATTGGCACGAAGATAGGAGCTGTCACGGCCCACTGCGCCGATGCAGAACCGATCATCAGGTTAATGAAGCCACACATCAGAATGAATGCGAAGAACAACATAGGGCCAGTCAGACCGATGCTTTGCAGGAAGTCAGCACCTGCAACGGCAAATACTTGGCCAAAGTTCGTCCACTTAAAGAAAGCAACAAACTGCGCAGCGAAGAACACCAACACGATGTACATGCCCATCGAAGACATTGATTTAGACATCGCATCGATAACATCACGGT
>NZ_JAWOUO010000540.1:0-706 GCF_033339435.1 Vibrio sp. 378 | reverse complement strand
GTGATCAGTGAACTTAAAACTGCGTTCCAAATCGGCTTTATGCTGTTCATTCCGTTTTTGATCATCGACTTGGTGGTCGCTAGCGTCTTGATGGCCATGGGTATGATGATGCTGTCACCACTTATCGTCTCTTTGCCATTCAAGTTGGTGGTGTTCGTTCTGGTCGATGGCTGGGCGATGACGGTCGGCACTCTTTCAGCCAGTTTCGGTTAACAGGAGCCCATGATGACACCTGAATTAACCGTTACTCTATTTTCTGATGCGGTATGGCTCATCATCTTGATGGTGGCCGTACTGGTAGTGCCAGGCCTGATTGTGGGTTTGGGTATTGCGGTATTCCAAGCGGCAACGCAAATCAACGAACAGACATTGAGCTTTTTACCACGTCTGATCGTCACTCTGTTGATGGTGATTTTTGCAGGACACTGGATTCTTCGCAAAATCATGGAGTTGTTTGATTTCTTGTTCCACAACATTCCGGGGATGATTGGCTGATGGCCATCACATTTGCAGACCTCTCCGCAATTCTCGGTCAACTTTGGTGGCCGTTTTTTCGTGTGGGAGCGGTATTTTTATCCATGCCATTTTTTGGTGACGCGTTGATTCCGATTTGGGTTCGCAGCTTATTAGCACTCTCTATCGTTGTCATCACAGCGCCATTAATGCCAACAATGCCTACGGTTGAACTCTTCTCATTAACGTCTTT
>NZ_JAWOUO010000539.1:0-707 GCF_033339435.1 Vibrio sp. 378 | reverse complement strand
GGAATATGGCCTAGGTGCAAGTTTAATCAACTTAAAACGTAGATTTGATGAGAAGATTGACGGCAAGTTGATCAACAGTAGCAACATCTACAACAAGCTAACGCTGGTGGGCAGTGACGGAACAACTATCGTCACGACTGGCCCAAAAGATCTCAAGCCAATGGATATTCATGATTTGATGACCCAACACGGGCATCCGGAAGAAGTTTGTGCCACTCGTGATGGTGACAACATTCGGATTCAAGTGATTAAGCAAGTCAAATTTTCTGGGAAACCAGTGGCTTTTTTAATTGCGGACATCAATAAAGATATTGTTATTGAGCAATTAACCAATCAAGAGCACGAAGACAGCTACAGTCGCATGGTGCTAAAAATAAAAGATGTTGAAATGGTGGTGTGGGATTCCATCACTAAAAATTCAACCACTAATGCAGATGAGAATCATTTTCTTTCTAAGGTTTTGGATGGAAAAATATATTTCGAAGTGCCAGTGGAACAACATCACTTTAAATTGATGGCATGGTTTGAACCGCTCAACGAGCGAGATATTTTTACTTCTCGACTCTTTATTGTTGGGCTAAGTATTCTCGCCGTGATGATTGTTATTGCGCTGTGTTATGCATTTGTCGCAAACAATAATAAATTGGAATTAAAGATTAAGCTTGAGGAAGAGAAAAAGCGTAAAGATATTCTTTCTCAACAAAACC
>NZ_JAWOUO010000538.1:0-708 GCF_033339435.1 Vibrio sp. 378 | reverse complement strand
CCTTGGGTTCACGACTCACCTGTTTTTTCCTTTTGCACATTTTCGCGCGGTGGGTAATGCACACAAATAAAATACACTTGCATCACTTTTTGGAAATCTTGCAGTTACATTTTTAAGGTTATTTGTTAGTATCCTGCGCCGAATCAGCCAGATACCAAATCGTATGGAAACCACTCAAATACAACCTAGGAAACAACGCGTCGCCGCTATTGCGGTTATTTTCGCGGTACTGTTTCAGCTGTATTTGGCCTCCACTGCGGCGCTCAATCCCACGCAAGTGCACAATAAAAGCTGGCTTAACAAAGTTCAGAATGAAAAGGTGTTGCTCTGTACCGCTGAAGGTTTTAAGTGGGTCGACATCAATACACTCATCGCTGCAAACGCTCAACCTTCTTCCGAATTTATTGATAACTTGAAGCTACACGATGGTTTCCAGTTTGAATGTCCACTGCTGCAAGCCGTGCAATTTTTCTTGCTTGTCGCGGTTTGGCTTTATCTTGCCACCATTCAGTGGTTACGCCGCGTTAAACACGCGCTCACGCCCTACCATTTTGCTCAATGCGGCAGATTGGTTTACCAGCATATCGCACCAAAGCAATCCCCTCCTTGTGTTTTTCCTGCCTAATGATTCTTTAAGAACTCAGGCTCACAATAACAACAATTATCCCATTGAGCATTTGCTCGGGAAGTCATTCTATTTAAAAGGAA
>NZ_JAWOUO010000537.1:0-708 GCF_033339435.1 Vibrio sp. 378 | reverse complement strand
CTACCTGCTATAGTCCGCTGATAAGGACGCACTACATTAGTCACCCAAAGCTGATTTAGATGATCTTTCGAGCCGCTTTCTGCAAACTTAACCGATTCCTGTGACAACTCTCCCAACCATTGATTAAACGGTTTTGGTAAGAGATCTTTTGCTCTAGCAAAGGAGGCAGCAACATCCTGAGTCACCGTTCCATCCAATATGCTTTTGTAAGCAATTTTTTGATTGTTGCCAGAGCTAGACAAATCAGATAAGTACGAACGCAAATTCACCATCGCTTGCTGAATATCATCAAAGTCTTGTTCACTAAGTCGTAAGATTTCGGTGAAATGGGATTCAACTTCTTTACCTGGTAGAGCAACATTAAATCCATTCTCTTCAGGCAAATACATATCGAGTTTGTCTGCCGTATTAGAAAACTTCACTTTTGCAACCTTTCCTGCGACTTCCGTTGCTGCCTTTTGATTTTCCGATAACGTTACTTTCGATAACCCCACTTCCTTTTGTATTGCACGCAGAAGTGATTCAATTGGTCTTTCTACACCGGATAAAACTCTTGATTGCTCTGTTGCTAAAGCCAAACTCGGAGCTTGTTTAAGCTGAACATCCTCTATCAGAGTTTTCCACTCATTGACATAATCTTGATAATAGCGGGCTTGAACCCCCTGAATAGCACTATCATGATCAATTTCATGAGCTTTAAGATCATCC
>NZ_JAWOUO010000536.1:0-709 GCF_033339435.1 Vibrio sp. 378 | reverse complement strand
TTCCCATTTCGTACCGATTTCATAAGAGATACCACGCTCAGCGTCGAGTTTCTCACCATCATTGATGTAAATACGACTACCGTTGCTGACTTCACCTTGCGGCATAAAACTCTCAGAGTATTGCACGTAAATCGAACCATTCGATGTCGGGTGGAAAATCACGCCTAACTTTGGAGAAACTTGGTTCTCTGTTAGCGAATCTTCAAGCTTTTCGTCATAACGAGCACCCGCAAGTACTTGCCAGTAATCGTTAATCGTCATCATGTTTTGCGCGTAAATACCCCAAGTGTCATGCTCGCCTCTTGGGTATTTTTTCGAGCGTACGGTTCCAGGACGAGTAACTGTCGTGCCTGCCGCTACATCCTCTCCTGCATGGAAAGCCATAAAGCGGTCGTATTTGTAGTCGAGGTAGTTCGCCCCCACCAAAAACGTATTTTCTGTACCCAACAAAGAGAAGTTGGTTGTTACGTCTAAGTACGCGGTATCGAATACCCAGTTATCTGTGCGCTCGTTCCCTTTATGTCGAATCACACCATCTTTGTCATAATTGTCAAACTTAGGGTAAGACTCTACATCAAAACGCTTAAAGTCTTGACGGTTGTAACCCGCTTTCACATTCACGTTATCAGTCACTTGAGCATTAATATCGATACCGTAGTTTTCTACGTCGTTATCAATTTTTGACCACTGAGCGTCCCAGATGTACTTA
>NZ_JAWOUO010000535.1:0-709 GCF_033339435.1 Vibrio sp. 378 | reverse complement strand
CGAATGGTTCAATCGGTGTGAAAAACAGTCCAACCGCAGAAGAAATCGAGCGTGCAGATGCCATCATCGTCGCATGTGACAAGCAAGTTGACATGAACCGCTTCGCTGGAAAACGCGTGGTTAAAACCAACGTAAAAGCCCCAATCCGCGATGCTCAAGGACTGATTAATGAAGCGTTAAACGCACCGACGTACCAAGCTGAGTCCAATGGCAATACGCAAGCATCGGTTGCCGACAAAGCTTCTCAAGCTCGTTCTGACTTATATCGCTACTTGATGAATGGCGTATCACACATGATCCCATTCGTCGTAACCGGTGGTCTGTTGATTGCCCTTGCTCTTGCTGTAGGCGGTCAGCCAAGTGAAGCGGGCATGGCGATTCCTGAAGGCAGCATGTGGAACCAAATCCTCAACGTCGGTGTGGTTGCCTTTACGCTGATGATCCCAATACTTGCCGGTTACATTGCTTACGCGATTGCTGACCGCCCAGCTCTAGCTCCTGGCTTGATCGGTGGTTGGATTGCAAACAACGGTTCTTTCTACGGCGCAGACGCTGGTACAGGCTTTATCGGTGCCATCATCGCAGGTCTGCTTGTGGGTTACTTCGTGAAGTGGATTACGTCGATTAACTACCACAAATTCATCCAACCTTTGGTGCCAATCATGATCGCACCAATCACAGGTTCGCTATTCATCGCTGGTCTATTCAT
>NZ_JAWOUO010000534.1:0-711 GCF_033339435.1 Vibrio sp. 378 | reverse complement strand
TCGGCATTTTCTCAAACAACATGCCGCAATGGACGATTGCTGATTTCGCCGCACTGCAACTGCGTGGCGTGACGGTGCCTATCTACCCAACCAATACTGCTGCTCAGTCGGCATACATCATCGACAACGCAGACGTAAAAGTTCTGTTTGTTGGCGAACAGCCTCAGTTTGATGCTGCTGTGAGCATTTTTGAACAATGTGAGCAGTTAGAGCTGATCGTTGCGATGTCGGACGATATTGAGCTTGGCGATCATGACTTTGCTATCTCTTGGAAAGACTTTGTCGCAAAAGGCGATACAAGCCATCAAGCTGAACTTGATGAGCGTTTGGAACAAGCGAAAGTTGATGATTTGCTTACGCTGATCTACACCTCAGGTACTACGGGTCAACCTAAGGGCGTGATGTTGGATTATGGCAACATCGCAGCTCAGCTAGAAGGTCACGACCAACGCTTGAGCTTATCTCAAGATGATGTTTCTTTGTGTTTCCTTCCGCTTTCACACGTATTTGAACGCGCTTGGACATTCTACGTATTATACAAAGGTGCGACGAACTGTTACTTGCAAGACACAATGCAGGTGCGCGATGCCTTGAGTGAAGTGCGTCCAACCGTGATGTGTGCGGTTCCTCGTTTCTACGAAAAGATTTTCTCAGCGATTCACGAGAAAGTGTCTCGAGCACCGATTCATCGCAAGATCATGTTTACTTGGG
>NZ_JAWOUO010000533.1:0-712 GCF_033339435.1 Vibrio sp. 378 | reverse complement strand
TTATGGCGTTTGTCCCGCTTCCGAGCCAGTTGATCATGTCTGCAGGTTTAGCCATTTTAATGGGCGTAAATTTACCTCTGTCAGTCGCTCTCGTTTGGGTCAGCAACCCTATTACAATGCCAGTCTTGTTTTACTTTGCTTACAAGCTCGGAGCATGGGTCATGCATGTTCCACCTCAGCCATTCCATTTTGAGCTATCTTGGGACTTTATCATGCAACAGATGAGCACGATTGGGCCTCCATTCCTATTGGGGTGCGCAATTTGCGGTGTGGGTTCTGCGATCATTGGTTATTTCGGTATTCGCGGATTGTGGCGCTACTCTGTCGTTCGCAGTTGGCAAAAACGAAAAGTAAGATAAGCGGATAAGACGCTAAAATCATTCGTTGCGACACGGCTTGAGGTTCAAACGACAATAAAGCTGAAACGAAATGTAAGCAAAGAATGAAAAGATGCTAATGAATACAAAAAAGGACCATGAAAGGTCCTTTTTTGTATCTAGTGTACTTAGTAAAAGAAATCGTAGCCAACAACGATGTCTACGAGGCTAGCTTGCTTTCCTTAGTTACTTAGCACTCAAAACCGCGGCAGGGTTCAGTTTCGCTGCGCGAGAAGCTGGGTACCAAGTGGCCAATAGGCTTAATACGATAGCGGTGGTCGACACCAATGCAACGTCAGGCCAATGCAACTGCGATGGAAGAAAGTCCACAAAGT
>NZ_JAWOUO010000532.1:0-713 GCF_033339435.1 Vibrio sp. 378 | reverse complement strand
ACCGCCGATATTTGGTGCCTTAGCCCCGAGCTTAGCTTTTTTGGCGATTGCGGTAGCGTTGCTGAGAAGAAAGCTATAATCAAAGAAAAAGGAAGGCGCTATGCCTTCCTTTTTTGTTTCTCTGCGATTTATTTTGCTTTTGGCAAAACCACCACTTCAGTTTTTGCCCAGATATCGTGGAAACCACGTTTTTGCGGGTCAATTGGCACGGTTAAGTTCGCAAGACCAAAGCCTGATGTCGCAAGGCGGATTAATGCTTGAGTCGCCGTAATTGGAGCGCCGTCTTTCGCGTTTCGAATTTGCATTTTCCAAGCGCGCATGCCTAGGGTTTGACCTGCTCGCGTCCAGAAAAAGACGAAGAAGTAAATCCAGACTACCGCCAGATAAAGTGTGAATATCGGACTCAACACCGGGTGTTTCCCTAACATATCTGCGGCATCCACATATTCTCCGTAGCTCAGCAAGCCTGCTGCATTCAAAGCAAACACCACAGCAATTACGACACCCGCAGCCATCATCTCAATGGCTAAGACAATTAGAGTGTCATAAAACAAAGCGGCCAATCGACGGAAAAATCCCGCTGGTGGAAGAGTTGTAGAAGTAGTCATAATTCCATCACTTACCTTAAAAATTGTGCGTCAGGATATAGATTCCGCCTGTCTGTGAAAAGAGAGCTGACGCACAGACTCTCCAATTACGGCCAAATCTAAGAG
>NZ_JAWOUO010000531.1:0-713 GCF_033339435.1 Vibrio sp. 378 | reverse complement strand
TCAAGCGTAAGTTTAATCCCTCCTCCTTGGAGGAGGGCTGTTTCTTCGCCTTTCGGTATCCGTTTCATAGATTCAATAGACAAAGGCTTTCCACGCATCATTTCCGGGGGACAGGGAAGCGAGATGATGTCGACAGCAGTGGATGTCAGCGGGAAGCCTTTCTCTATTCAATCTTCAACTTTTAACTTTCAATTTTGAATAAGGACACATTCATGTCTACAGACTTTAAACCTGCTGAATTCGTGCAAACCATGATCAACGTTGGTGAAGCAAAAACCAATACAAGCACGCGCGATCTTCTGCTTCGTGGCACGATGGCCGGCATTATTTTGTCGTTAGCGGTAGTTGTCGCGATTACGGCGATGGTGCAAACGGGAATTGGCCTTGTGGGTGCACTTGTTTTCCCTGTTGGTTTTGTGATTCTTAGTGTGATGGGTTACGACCTAGTTACAGGTGTATTTGGTCTTGCGCCTTTGGCGAAGTTTGCAAACCGTCCGGGCATCACTTGGGGGCGTATTTTCCGTTGCTGGGGGCTGGTAGGTTTGGGTAACCTGATTGGTTCTCTGATTGTGGCTTACCTTGTGGCGATTTCTCTAACCGGTAACTTCTCTCTAGAACTCAACGCGGTAGCGAAGAAGTTTGTCGCTGTTTCTACCGCGCGTAGCCTTGGTTTTGAAAACATGGGTATGGACGGATGGATCACGTGTTTCGTA
>NZ_JAWOUO010000530.1:0-715 GCF_033339435.1 Vibrio sp. 378 | reverse complement strand
ACATGCTGGCGCTAATGGATCATTTGGAAATCGACAAATTTTCCATTGTTGGCTTATCTGTTGGCGGCATGTGGGGCGCGGAACTGACCGCTCAAGCCCCGCAACGAGTGAAGTCATTGGTGTTGATGGATACCTTTATTGGTTGGGAACCAGAAGTGACGCATAAAAAATACTTTGCGATGCTAGATACCATCAGCCAAGTTCAAGGTGTTCCTGGGCCTATTATCGAAGCCGTTGCACCACGGTTCTTTGCGAATAACGCGGATCAAGTTCACCCAGAATTGGTCGCTTCATTTAAACAAAGCCTTGAATCGCTAACAGGTGAGCGAGCTGTAGAAGTTGCTCGTATCGGTCGCATGGTATTTGGGCGACGTGATGTGATTGAAGATGCAGAAAAATTCGCACTACCAACATTGATCGCAGTTGGTCGAGAAGATAAGCCGCGTCCAGTATTTGAATCTTACCTAATGAATGACTGCATTACGGGCAGTGAGTTGGTGGAGATTCCTGAAGCGGGTCATATCAGTTCGCTTGAACAGCCCGAGTTTGTGAATCAGATGCTGTTGAACTTCCTAAACAAAGTTCACGCTTAAAATCCATTTAAAAACTCGGCGTTATGCCGAGTTTTTTTCTGTCAGTTTCTTTTCACCAATTTTAGGCTCTTCACCCGAAAGTAAACGACGAATGTTTTGATGATGTTTAAACACGATTAGAC
>NZ_JAWOUO010000529.1:0-717 GCF_033339435.1 Vibrio sp. 378 | reverse complement strand
ATAACGGCTTAGCGCCGAATTGTTGAGTAATATTCGCTGTGGAGATCAAAACCTTTACCTTAGCAATTTAAGTGTATTGAGAAAAAACCGGGCAACGGTACTGCTTCAAGCTACATACTTCAAGTTTTGTTTTTATTAATTAATGGGAAATATGTTTCGTTACCTGTGTTTTTCAGTTCTAAAAGGCGAAAAATCCATGTCATTTGTCGTACTTAAAGTGGCAACGAAGGATAAGATGAGTAGATAAGAAAAAGGCCAGTTTTCACTGACCTTTTTTGATGGAACTGGCGTTGGTTTACGTTACGCGATGTTCGTCACTTCCAGCAGTAGCTCGGCTTTCTTCGGTAAATAGATGCTGAATGTACTTCCTTTACCCCACTCCGATTCGGCTTTCAGCTCGCCACCGGTTTGACTAAGAATACTTTGCGAAACCGACAAGCCTAATCCGGTGCCGTCGCGTTTCGTCGTGTAAAACGGTGAGAAAATTCGATTTAAGTTTTCTGGTTTGATACCGCAACCATCGTCGATAACATGAATCGCTGCGCCCTTTATTTCACCTTCTCCAATCCAATCTTCACTCATTACGATCAGTTTTCCTTTGCCGTTCATCGCGTGAATGGCATTCATTTGCAGGTTAACCAAAATTTGTAGCAAGTGATGGCGATTAATTTCGACTGGCGTATGCGCTTGTAAATCGGTAACAAATTCGACGTCGCG
>NZ_JAWOUO010000528.1:0-718 GCF_033339435.1 Vibrio sp. 378 | reverse complement strand
TTGAAGATGGAAAAAATGATTGTTTTACCAAGGTAAACCCATACACACTTGCACCAAGCCCAACAATCAAAACCACGACCGTTAACCACGCGCGACGCATACAAAACTCTAAAAACTTTTTATATGCCACAAAAATAATGCCGTTATATGGGTCGTTTTCCTCACCTTCACCTTGCTTAATTTTCTGCCCCTTAAAGAAAATATCGGCAAAGAACGGCGTTAGCGAAATAGCGGTAAACCAACTCAGCATGAGGGAAATCAGCAGCACCGTAAACAAGGTGCCACAGTCCTCACCCGTGGAGTCGTCAGACAAACCAATTGGCGCAAATGCCGTTACCGCAATTACAGTTGCACCCAATAGCGGCCATTTGGTTTGAGTGACGATATCCGTCGCAGCTTGTAATCGCGTTCGCCCTTTTTGAGTGCCGATTAATATCCCTTCCACCACCACGATGGCATTATCCACCAACATACCGAGTGCGATAACCAACGCACCCAGAGAGATGCGCTGCAAGTCAATCGCGAGATATTTCATGAAGATGAACGTACCTAAAACCGTGAGTAGCAAGATCAGGCCTATCAATAGACCCGAGCGCAGCCCCATAAAGAACAGCAATACGATAATTACGATGCCAACTGCCTGCGCCAAACTGATCACAAAGCCGCTGACCGATTTATCTACCTCTTTCGGTGGGCTGTAAATCTCCGAGATCTCGAC
>NZ_JAWOUO010000527.1:0-718 GCF_033339435.1 Vibrio sp. 378 | reverse complement strand
AAACAGATCAGAATTGTGCAAGCCGTGGGTAATTAATCTCACGCATCATTAATGGATTCATAGTTTGAAAATAAAGCGATTTTTTGCCAAAGACATGCGATCAGCGCTGCTCCAAGTGAAAGAGGAGTTGGGTGCAGATGCGGTGATCATGTCAAACAAGAAAGTGGCAGGCGGTGTAGCGATTGTTGCTGCAGTGGATAATGAATCCAATCCGTCTTCATCCAGTGCTTCTTCGCAATCAAATCGTGGTGCTTCTCAATCGAATCGCTATAACGAACATCGTCAAATGTCGTCATCAGCGGCCGATCGTTTTCAAGATCGCAGTTTAGATGAAGATAAAATTAGCCTACAAAACAGCAAAGAAAAATCAGGCTCGATGACACAGCGATTCGCGAACATGCTGAAGCAATACAGTGGTGGCGCAGCAGAATCTGACGATCATGTTGCGGAAAACGAAGATTCGTTATCAGCCCTATTGCAACGCCAAAATAAGCACCGCGAAAGCTACAACCAAGAAAAGCCCGTGCCATACCAGCCGGACTCTCCTTTGGCGAAATTGATTGCTCAAGATAACCGTTTGGAGCGACCAACGCCGAAGTTAGATCCTACGCGCTATGACCGTCGTCGCCCATCCTCTGAAGAGCGTGACGAGTCAGCAAAAGAGCTGGAGAACATGCGCGAAGAGATGACCTCGATTCGTCGTCTGCTGGAACATCAA
>NZ_JAWOUO010000526.1:0-718 GCF_033339435.1 Vibrio sp. 378 | reverse complement strand
AGCCACGATACCTGCTAAACAGATAGCTCCGTAGAAAGGTAGGAACAGGTGTTCAAGTTGAACCTGAGCAATAACAACTAAGCTGAATGTGATCGATACCGCTGAGAACGTTGTACCAACAACTGCTGCTTCACGTTGAGTGTAGAACTTGTTTTCGTACTGCTTGCTTGTCAGTAGGATGCCCACACTGCCATCACCCAACCATGATGCCATACAGTCGATCGCACTACGGCCAGGTAGGTTAAATACCGGACGCATTACTTTACTTAATAGCGCGCCAAATAGTTCTAGAAGACCGAAGTTAAGTAGTAGAGGAAGCAGAAGGCCAGCAAAAATGAATACTGCGAATAGCGTTGGTAGAAGACCAGTTAAAACAAGGCCGCCCGTGTTTTCTTCCCAAATCGCTTTTGGACCTACTTGGAAGAACGTCATCAATACCGCAGCACCACCGATTAGGCGAACAACAAGCCAAAGTGGAGACGGGTTGAAAAGTCCGTTTAAGAAACCGTTACGAAGGATCGCTGCTGGCTTGAAAATTTTACAAAGAACAGAAGCGACAGCCATGAAAGCGATAATAGCGGTAACGATAGCAATAAGTGCATCGCCAAGTAAGGCAGGAATGACTTTTGCCATGACTGCAACAGGGATAGTGAGGTCGCCATTGTAAGAAATAGGCGCCATAAACAGCAGAAGACCGATTAGGGATGGAATGAAGAAC
>NZ_JAWOUO010000525.1:0-718 GCF_033339435.1 Vibrio sp. 378 | reverse complement strand
GCGGAAAAGTACGTTGACTTAGAGTTCACTCTAACTTGTAAGGTGTGCGGGTATTCACTCAAAGGAGCACACAAAATGGAAAATACGCGATTTCAAACAGGGTTAGAGCAGTTATCAAAAATCGATGGAGAGGCTGGTCAAAAAGTTATCGAAAGCCTGAACGACATTTGCCCTGATTTAGCAAAGTTCACGATTGAGTACCCGTTTGGCGACATCTACACCCGTGAAGGGCTAGATCTAAAATCGCGAGAGATCGCTACGGTGTCCGCATTGACGGCGATGGGGAACTGTACTCCACAGCTTAAAGTGCATTTACACGCTGCGCTAAACGTTGGTTGCACGGAAGAAGAGATCAAAGAAGTGATCATACAAATGTCTGTTTACGCAGGATTTCCAGCTGCATTAAATGGCATGTTTGCCTTTAAAGAAGTACTCTCGGAAAGGCAGGTTTAGCTGCCTGCAAGCAACATTGAAAGTGAGCGTTAGGAGTCTCTAACGCTTTTATTTTTATGTTTTTTAACGCGTTATTAAACCGCAAGGATGGTGGATGATTAAAGCGCAAATATATGATGTATTTTGTGATGAGTTGGCTCAAGGTAACCCTTGTGGCGTTGTCGAACTAAATCACTGGCTGAGTGATTCTGAGTTACTTCAAATCACTCATCAGGTCGCTCAACCTGTCACATCATTTGTGGTTAAGTCTGGCAGTGACTACCAC
>NZ_JAWOUO010000524.1:0-719 GCF_033339435.1 Vibrio sp. 378 | reverse complement strand
CACTGTAATCTGTATCACGGTATTGGTAATACAAGCCCGTGCCAATCACATCATGCCATTGGTAATTGAAGCCGATTCTGTACTTGTTCTCGTCAACCACATCACTTCGGTTGGCCTGAATCTGTGCTGACACCATCCATTGTTCATTCAAAAGATAGTTTGCACCAATGGTCACCGCTTGAAGAAACTCGGTGTCAGAAGAAATGGTGCTATCCGTTTTTTCATCCGTCGCTTTCGCTTTCAGCGCACCAAGCCCATAAGTACCATAAACGTCCAGTTGGTCGTTAATCCCATAACGATAACCACCACCAAACAACAATCGATCCACACGTAGTGTTAGATCGTCAGGATGGAAAAACTGCGCTGAGTAATCAACATTAAACAACCAATTATCGGTGATGAGATAATTGCCACCCAATCCCAGCGTGGTCGCATTCGAGTTGTCTAGCCAATCTTTATTGGTCGTACCCGACCCCACATCCAAATAAATGTGCTCATACCCAAATTTTGCAGCTTGTTCCGCTTCCGAAGCGATACTGATTGCGGGCAAAACTACAAGAGGTACAAGCAATAACTGTCTCACCATCTTACTTCCTTTCATGAGAGTCACCTAAAAACTTAACTACAATTGGCAATTTCCATATTAGCCGAATTAACAAAACCTTGTCGCGGGAGATGTCCGAATCTTATGACTCAGTACGAAAAAGCGTGATCCAATA
>NZ_JAWOUO010000523.1:0-720 GCF_033339435.1 Vibrio sp. 378 | reverse complement strand
TTTTTGTTTTTATTCCTGCGCTCAGATTAGCATTTCACTGCCGTGACGCTGAATACATGCCAATGTTTAGGCGTCCCGACTATGGTGGTGCCATCTTCATCTCTTTCATGCATGGAGACGATGTCATAGCCTTCAAAACATTGCTCGACTTGCTGGCGAGTGAGTGAGGTTAGATGAGCATGCGAGTTTGAATCAACCCAAGAATCGTTCACGCCTAAAAAGTCCCCGCAGAAAACACCACCTGATGGCAAAGAAGAATCGATTTGATTCCACACGTTTTCAAAGTGCGCTTTTGGGCAAAAGAACAGGCTGGCGCTAGCAATAAATAGGGTGCACTTAGGGTAATCAAAATCGCTGAAACACGCTTGCGAGATGGAGAAGTTCGACTGTTCAGAAAAACGCGTCTCACAGGTTTTTATTGCATCAGAGTTGTTGTCGAATGCGTGAACACGAAAGCCTTGTGCGAGAAGAAAATTGGAGTCTCTCCCTGTACCGCAGCCAGCGTCAACGGCAATTTTCTCTGCTAATGTGTGAAATTGTAGGGCTTTTTCTACATTGACCCTGTGTGGTTGTTGAGCGACTTTTTGATAGTACGGATCCCATGAAACTGACATTGAATTTCCTTTTCGTTATAAAAAACGCCATTCAAATCTGAATAGCGTTTTTGCTGTCTTTGAAGCTAGCCTACACAACTCTATTTTTTGCGGCGCTAACGGAATG
>NZ_JAWOUO010000522.1:0-720 GCF_033339435.1 Vibrio sp. 378 | reverse complement strand
CATTTTATGTACCATCTTAAGCTTGAGCGGATGTGCGGGACTGTTCATTGCTGGAGCTGCCACCACGGCAAATATTGTGACAGATACTCGCACCACGAAGCAGATCTGGCAAGACAACAATATTGAATTTGAAGTCGCAGCGATCGGTAATAAAGAACCATTTAAAGGGCATGTTCGAGTTATTGCGAGCTCGTACAATGGTACGGTTGTTTTAATGGGCCAAGCTCCAACTCAAGATTTGATTAATCAAATTGAGCAACGAGCTAGAGCCATTGATGGCGTCAAAACCATTCATAACCAAATTAAGGCTAAAGAGCCATTGAGCGTGACGCAAATCAGCAACGACAGCTGGATCACAACCAAGGTAAAATCGGCTCTATTAACCGACTCAGACCTCAATGGCGTTAAAGTCAAAGTCATTACAGAGGATGGTGACGTATTTTTGTTTGGCTATGTAACCGCTCAGCAAGGTGAACGCGCGACGGAGATTTCGCGGAATATCTCTGGCGTAAAACAGGTGATCAAAGGGTTCCAATACGGAGACGCAGAACCAGTTAAAGTCGATTTACCTAGCGACGGTGTGACAACACAGACACAGACACAGACACAGACACAGACACAGACACAGACACAGACACAGACACAAGATGATAGTGATCCAGATGTCGAGACGTTTACCATCAGTGACTAAACGATATTGAAAAACTTGAAACCGAAGTA
>NZ_JAWOUO010000521.1:0-720 GCF_033339435.1 Vibrio sp. 378 | reverse complement strand
TTATTTGTGTATTCAAAGAAGCGTTTTAACGCAGGAAGCTTGGGATATTGGCTTCATACTCAGCGATTTTGTCTTCGTGCTGAAGCGTCAAACCGATGTTATCTAAACCATTAAGCAGGCAGTGACGACGAAACTCGTCGATTTCAAAGTCATACTCCTTGCCGTTTGCGCGCACTTTTAGGGCTTCCAGATCCACTTCAATTTGCGCACCTTCATTGGCTTCAACGAATTGGAACAGTTCATCCACTTCTTGTTCAGTCAGACGAACCGGAACCATTTGGTTGTTGATGGAGTTGCCGTAGAAAATGTCCGCAAAACTAGGTGCGATCATCGCTTTAATGCCGTAATCAGCCAAAGCCCAAGGTGCGTGTTCACGAGATGAGCCACAGCCGAAGTTTTCACGCGCAAGTAGGATAGAAGCGCCTTGGTAACGTGGCGCGTTCATTACAAACTCAGGGTTTGGTCGCTCGCCTGCATCATCAAGGAAGCGCCAGTCATGGAAAAGATGCTTACCGAAACCTAGGCGAGAAACTTTTTGTAAAAACTGCTTTGGAATAATGGCATCCGTGTCAACGTTGGCGGCATCTAGAGGCACAACCAAACCAGTATGTTGTTTAAAACCTGACATGATTGTTCTCCTTAATCCTGTTTATCAAAAGTTAATTCACGAATGTCAACAAAGTGACCCGCGATAGCTGCTGCGGCTGCCATTGCAGGGCT
>NZ_JAWOUO010000520.1:0-720 GCF_033339435.1 Vibrio sp. 378 | reverse complement strand
TTCATACGCTACATTCCGAGTGCTCAATCACATTTCGGCAAACCATTCGAAAGGATGGGACGCAAAGCTTCCGGTCTTCCAGCACTGCTTAACTAGTCAACACTAGTGCTTAAGATAGCGGGGTTGCCACTTTCTATCTGTATCTAATGAGTTCCAATCAGATGCGGACGAGAGTGCTCTGCATGCGCCGAGTTGTGGCATTCATTTGTCAGCCAAACAAGAGGACGTGTAATGAAATCATTCCCTAATAAATCGCTCGTTGCCCTTGCTATCGCAAGCATGAGCTCTGGTGTCTTAGCTCACGGTTACGTATCGGAATCCAACGATGGCGTCGCAGCAAGTCGTGCAGCGCTGTGTAAGTACCCAACATCGGATACCAATGAAAGAAACACTAACTGTGGCGCAATTCAATATGAACCACAAAGCGTCGAAGGCCCTGATGGCTTCCCAGAGACTGGCCCTCGCGACGGTAAAATTGCCAGCGCAGAAACGGCTCTAGCAGCTGCACTAGACGAACAAACCGCCGACCGCTGGGTAAAACGTCCGATAAAATCTGGTACACAAACGTTTGAATGGACTTTTACAGCAAACCACGTGACTCGTGATTGGAAATACTACATCACAAAACCGAATTGGAACCCGAACGCTTCATTGTCACGCGACTCGTTCGATCTCAACCCTTTCTGTGTGGTTGACGGCAATATGGTTCAACCACCAAAA
>NZ_JAWOUO010000519.1:0-721 GCF_033339435.1 Vibrio sp. 378 | reverse complement strand
TACAGTCGTTGGCGGATGGGCTGCACAGCTGTGATTTTGTCGACCATGGCGTGGATAACCGGCGGTTGGCTAAGTGTGTCTTGGGAACACATTACGCCGATGATGGCATCAGGATTGATAGGGATCTTCATTGGCGACACCGCACTGTTTGCTTGTTTGAATCGCATGGGGCCAAGGCAAGCGGGCCTGTTGTTTTCCTGCCATGCCGTGTTTTCCACCATCTTAGGTTATTTCCTGTTTAGCGAAAGCATGACGGCCATTGAACTGCTTGGTTCTGCACTGGTGTTTAGCGGTGTGGTGATGGCGATATTCTTTGGCCGACGCGGACAAACTAACAATGTGCTCGAGGAAATCAAAGGCAACATTTGGGTTGGAGTCTCACTCGGCCTTACCGCTGCAATATGTCAGGCGCTCGGTGGCATTATTGCCAAACCGGTCATGCAAACCAGTGTCGACCCAATCGCTGCATCGGCAATTCGAATGATCAGCGCGTTCATTGCACACTGCTTGTTACTTATCGTTGGAGTCAAAGTTGCTCGCTCCACCCAACGTATTACTTGGCGTGTTTTTGGCATTACGGCGTTGAATGGCTTTCTCGCGATGGCCGTAGGAATGACGTTAATTCTTTACGCGCTGCGCGAAGGGAACGTAGGTATGGTTGCTCTGCTATCTTCAACCACGCCAATCATGTTGCTACCGCTGCTCTGGGTTTACACTAAAC
>NZ_JAWOUO010000518.1:0-721 GCF_033339435.1 Vibrio sp. 378 | reverse complement strand
ATGTCGCTTTCATATTATGCTCCTACTATTTCCTCTCTGCGTCCTTTTGTGTCCGCAGCCTATCGTGAGCTTCCCTCTTTTCTTCCTTGTACTGACCTTAGTGCGCAAACACAACAAGGAAGAAATATGACCAAAAAAATGCCATTTTCAGTTTTGGCTGCACTGACTGCTGTCAGTTTCCAGCTGCATGCAGCTGAGTTG
Source organism: Vibrio sp. 378 (assembly GCF_033339435.1). Classification (NCBI taxonomy): domain Bacteria; kingdom Pseudomonadati; phylum Pseudomonadota; class Gammaproteobacteria; order Vibrionales; family Vibrionaceae; genus Vibrio; species Vibrio sp. 378. Next base: position 520 of record NZ_JAWOUO010000518.1, on the reverse strand, counting down.
CCTGCTGATATCGAGTGGGTTTCAAATAATAATGAGCCGTTATTTGCTTCGGAAGAAGCCGTTTATGGTGGAACTTACCGCACTTACATCGAAAGTTTTCCGCAGACATTACGCAGTGTTGGTCCGGATGCTAACTCTGGATTGCGTCAATATTTGATGGATGGCACGCCCAAAATGGCTCAACGTCACCCAAATACGGGTAAGTGGATTCCTCAATTGGCTAAGTCATGGGCATTTGGTGAAGATAATAAAACGGTTTATTTTAAGCTTGATGACACCGCGAAATGGTCTGATGGTGAGAAGATCACGGCCGATGATTATGTCTTCATGATGCAGTACTACACCTCAAAAGACATTATTGACCCTTGGTACAATGACTTTTTTACCAACAGCATTGTTAGCGTGGAAAAAATTGATGGTTACACCATCCGTGTTAATTTAGCGGTTGCACAGAGTCATGATTCTCTGATGGTCATGATTAATATGCCAAGCAATGGCTTCCAACCTCGTCCAAAACACT
>NZ_JAWOUO010000517.1:0-722 GCF_033339435.1 Vibrio sp. 378 | reverse complement strand
TGAGCACTAACTCCACCTCAACAATCGCGTTTCGTTCCCCTCTTCCGGCTTCGCTGGAATATTGAGTGACAACAACAAGCTAACGGCGGCCATACCCGCTCCGATGTAGAAAACGCTAGAAGGCGACACCAACCAAATCATCCCGAATGTAACGGGAATCACCACCGCTGCGATGTGGTTGATGGTAAACGCAACGCCAGCGGTCGATGCCATATCGGCCGGATCAGCAATCTTCTGGAAGTACGTTTTAATCGCCAAGGCAAGCGCAAAGAACAAGTGGTCGACAACATACAGCGCCGCAGCCCATTCCGCCGTTTGCACCAAACCATATCCCACAAAGACGAAAATCAAACCGACGTATTCAAACGTTAATGCCTTACGCTCACCGACAACACCGATAAAACGGCCAATGCGCTTGGCAAATAAAAAGTTAAACAGGTAGTTGATCAAAAACAGTAAGGTAATGTCTGCGGCAGAGTAGCCAAACTTCTCTACCATCAGGAAGCCCGCAAATACAGTGAAAATCTGTCGACGTGCACCACTCATAAAAGTGAGGGCGTAGTAGAGCCAGTAACGCTTGCGGAGCACCAGCTTTTTATTTTGCGGCACCTCGGTTTTAAACTCTGGAAAAGCAAACACCATCACCAGCACCAACACGAAACCCACCCCACCAGCGACTAAGTATACGGTGCGAAAATCGAATTTCAGTTGCTCCAACATTA
>NZ_JAWOUO010000516.1:0-722 GCF_033339435.1 Vibrio sp. 378 | reverse complement strand
CGCCTGCTCACGCTCTTTTTGCTGAGTAATGTCTTGAATCACCGTCAGCACAAACTTCTTCTTCCCGCTTGGAGACGCGATGGTTTTACGCTCTCGATACACATGTTTAATACCGAGTTCGCACCCCGCAGACGCGACCTCTTCCGAGATGCGTTGTCCGCCAATTACAGTGCCCAATTCATCCGAGTTGTTCACGAGAGGCGCATTAGTCGAGCAGCTTTTCAGCTTACATTCTTGGCATTGCTTGCTCTTATAGTTGGCACAGTTGCTCATTTCCAACTGGTTATCTTCACCGTGAATAAATACCAAACTGTTAATTTCTTGAATGATGCCCATTAGCCATTGTTTTTCCGCTTCTTCATTGTTGGCATTCAGCTCAGCTAATTTCACCTTTAGACGTAGGTGCGCAAGAATGAAATACGCGGCAGCAAACATCAGAGAAAAAGCGACCGCACCTGCCAAGAAAAATTTTGCCATTTGCTCGTCGTCGTAGCCATAAACTAGGTTGAAGCTTCGGTGCGAGCGCAGAAGTTTTTCTATCTCATTTGAGTCAATGGTTTCGATGATGCTGTTGAGCATGTGTTGGAGCTGCGTATTGTGTTTTGCAACTGCAAACGCATTCGAGAACGTCAGAACATCTTGCTCATTGATCACCAAACCATCGACCTGATCTTGCGCAATCATGCTATGAACAACGTCATCAGGAATGTAAGCCACGTCAA
>NZ_JAWOUO010000515.1:0-722 GCF_033339435.1 Vibrio sp. 378 | reverse complement strand
GTGGCAGATCGTGGCTTTGTCATTGGCTATGACCGACGTTTTCTGTCTGATAAAGCTGGCCGTTGGTTTGCCGAAGTTTTAGCGGCAAATGGCATTGTAGTTAGCTTTATCGATAAGTTTGTTCCAACGCCAATCGTGATGTTCAAAGCAAAAGAGATGGGCTGTGCATATTCAGCGTGCATCACCGCATCGCATAACCCTGCCGATTACAATGGCATCAAAGTCTTCATTGAAGGTGGTCGTGATGCAGATGAAATCATTACCGAGAAAATTGAAACTCAAATTTCCACACTTACCGTACAAGATGTGAAAAGTGTCGATTTTGATCAAGCGGTTGAAGACAAGTTGATTGAAATCATCAACCCAATGAACGAGTTTGTTGATTCAATCATCGACTTTATCGACATTGAAGCAATCAAAAAAGCCAACCTTCGTGTGCTGATTGACCCGATGTTTGGTGTCGCGAAAAACGCACTGCAAACCGTCCTAATCAACGGCCGCTGTGAAGTAGACGTGATCAACGACGGAAAAAACCCAGACTTCGGCGGTTTAATGCCTTCTCCAAGTGCTGCGACCCTGTACCGCTTGATGCACCTTGTCGAGCAAGAAGGCTACGACATCGGTATTGGTACTGACGGCGATGCAGACCGTCTTGGTATCATCGATGAGAAAGGCAACTTCATTCATCCAAATGAAGTGCTGATCCTGCTGTATTACTACCT
>NZ_JAWOUO010000514.1:0-723 GCF_033339435.1 Vibrio sp. 378 | reverse complement strand
TTATTGCGGGTATGTTGTTGGGCAAAACAGAGCGAGCACGAGAACTGGGTTTGCAGCTGGTGGTCGAGGAGGGCAGTCGCTTGGAGCCGCTTTCTGAATGGTTAAATTCGGAAGATCTGGTCACCATTTTAGGTAACTTGATCGACAATGCGTTTGATGCGACTTTGAGCGTTATTCGCAATGAATCCAACGTTGCATCAGAGCGTCGAAACATCGAAGTCTCGGTTAGCGATTACGGCAACGAAGTAATTTTAGAAGTCAGCGATCACGGATGTGGGTTGCCAGAGAACATTGAACCTCAAACCCTTTTCAAAAAAGGCATTTCGACAAAATCTCGACAAAATAGAGGGGTAGGTTTGCACCTAGTGAACCAATTAGCGACCCGCTATCACGGGCATGTTGAAATGCTACCAAACACATAATATGGAACGCGAATAACCGTGTATTTGCCAAAGGAAGAACAAGTATGAACATGGCAACGCGAGTGATGATCATTGAAGATGACATTGCCATTGCTGAATTACACCACAAATACCTGAGCCAATTGGCAGGGTTGGATGTGGTTGGCATTGCAACGACGCGATTAGAAGCGGAAATGCAGCTCGAAGTGCTCAAGCCAGATCTGCTTTTGATGGATGTTTATCTGCCGGATGGTACAGGGTTGGAGATACTGAATACGCTGCGCTCGAACAATCAAACTTGTGATGTGATTTTGATTACCGC
>NZ_JAWOUO010000513.1:0-723 GCF_033339435.1 Vibrio sp. 378 | reverse complement strand
ACGGCTAACCACATTGTGCTCGCAAACGCACCCATGTCCGGTGTATCAAGCTCGGGCATTGTCCAGTTCGGCATTAAGTAGAATGAGAGGAAAGCTAGAATCGCAACAAGTGGGTACACCATAACGGCAAACGCGCGCAGCATCACTTTTTCGCCCGCCATCATAATGGCAATCAAAGCGAACACTAATACGCCCGAAAGTAGCTCGCGTGGTAAGGCTTCCATTCCCGCTTGGTTCACCATAAAGCTGTCTACAGTATTGGTGATGCCCACGCCGTAAATTAACAGGATAGGAAAAATCGATAGGAAATAAAGCAGAGAGATTGAACGTCCCGCTTTTGCGCCAAAGTGTTCTTCAACCACATCGGTAAAGTCGGCATTTTTGATCTTAGAAGACAATACAAAGCGCGCTAAACCGCGATGGGCGAGGTAAGTCATTGGAAATGCCAAAAACGCCATTGCGACTAGTGGCCAAAATCCACCAATGCCCAAGTTGATTGGCAGAAACAAAATACCGGCACCAACGGCGGTCCCGAATAGGCTAAGTACCCAATGTGTGTCATGTTTTGACCAAGAGGTTGTTGTGTTTAATTCACTAGAATTTAACGTATTTCGAGATTCTTTCACTTAAGACTCGCCTTTATAAAAATAATAATGTGGCGGATGGTATCTGTTTTAGTGATTGTTATCACATCAACTATGTGGTGAATCGTGCTGATAAAAA
>NZ_JAWOUO010000512.1:0-723 GCF_033339435.1 Vibrio sp. 378 | reverse complement strand
AGCCACTGATTTTACCAGAGAGTCTGGGGACGTTAACGCTTAGTTCGGGTTCTCATCAGCCAAATATTTCGCTGCCATCACACCCCGAGTTATTGAGGGTTACTTTCAATCCCGAAGGTTTGTCGGCACACCCCACAACACGTAGTCGCAGTCGTAAACTGAAAAAGTTATTCCAAGAATACAATGTGCCAAGTTGGTTACGTCGTCAGATCCCGATTTTGATGTACAAAGACCAAGTTGTTGCAGTCGCAGACTTGTTTGTGGATCAAACATTTAGTGGCCAAGACTGTGAACTCATTTGGCGCAAGCCTTTGTAATTCATGTCACAATATCGACCATAACTATCTCAAATAAAAAACGATTAGGTGAAGCAATGAAGAAAGTAATGATCGGTGCAGTGGCTGCACTAACCATGTTGAGTGGCCAAGCTCTGGCGGGTGATGCCGCTGCGGGACAAGCTAAAGCTGCAGTATGTGCGGCATGTCATGGCGCAGACGGTAACGCGACGATTCCAGGCTACCCAAATTTGAAAGGGCAAAACGAGCAGTACATCGTGAGCTCAATCAAGGCTTACAAAAACAAAGAACGTAGCGGTGGTCTTGCTGCAGTAATGAAGGCTCAGGCGGCGCTGCTTTCCGATGACGATATTGCAAACCTTGCCGCTTACTACTCAAGTTTGAAGTAAGTAAAAAGCGCATTAACCCGTCGTTATCTTATTTCTAC
>NZ_JAWOUO010000511.1:0-723 GCF_033339435.1 Vibrio sp. 378 | reverse complement strand
AAAGATTCTCGTGCTCAAGTAAAATGTGCCATGTTCCGTGGTAACAATCGTCGCGTTACTTTCAAACCTGCAAACGGCAATCAAGTTTTAGTTAAAGCCCGTCTGTCTCTGTATGAGCCACGTGGTGACTACCAATTGATCATCGAAAGCATGCAGCCTGAAGGCGATGGTCGTCTGCAACAAGAGTTTGAAGAGCTTAAGATGACGTTGGCAGCGGAAGGTTTGTTCGCTCAAACCAACAAACTGCCACTACCAGAACATCCAAAGCGTGTTGGTGTCATCACTTCTAAAACAGGTGCAGCGCTTTACGACATATTGGACGTTTTAAAACGCCGTGATCCTTCCCTACCCGTGGTTATTTATCCGACCATGGTCCAAGGTGATGACGCAGCCATTCAAATTGCCCAAGCAATCGGTCGTGCTAATAGCCGAAATGAATGTGATGTATTGATTGTTGGTCGTGGCGGCGGCTCTCTAGAAGACTTATGGTGCTTTAACAATGAGATCCTTGCTCGCACTATTGCTGCAAGTCAAATCCCGATCATTAGTGCTGTGGGCCATGAAGTCGACATGACGATTGCCGATTTTGTTGCCGATGTGCGAGCTCCTACTCCATCAGCTGCCGCTGAACTGGTTAGCCGTGACAATAGCCATAAAGATCAAGCTTTGGTGACTCGTCAACATAAATTGGCAAGTGCTATGCGTTACTACTTAGCGCAGCAA
>NZ_JAWOUO010000510.1:0-724 GCF_033339435.1 Vibrio sp. 378 | reverse complement strand
TGGTGTCGATCGATTACAAAGGCGATCAACGCTCAACCATCGTTGATGCACTCTCAACAATGGTCGTTGGTTCTCGCATGGTGAAGATTTACGCGTGGTACGACAATGAAATGGGTTACGCAACGCGCACCGCAGAATTGGTTCGTAACGTTGGTTTGGCTTAATAGGAGTTCACAATGTCTCATCCTACATGGCAATTAGATTTGGACTCTGGTGCATTAGTCCTAACACCGTGCCCGGGTACGAAAGGCGTCGATTTGCAAACGTCTTTACAGCAATTAAAAGAGCAGGGTGTTCAAGCCGTGGTTACGGCATTGGACAATGCTGAGCTAGCATCGAAAGACGTCGCGGATTTGGGTGAAGTTACCCAACAACTGGGTATGAAATGGTTCCAGATCGAGATTGAAGATGATTGCGCACCCAGTGAGGATTTCGCGATGAAGTGGCAACAAGCTAGCCCTGAACTGCATGCGATTCTTGCTCAAGATGGCAAAGTCGCGATGCACTGCATGGGCGGCTCGGGTCGCACTGGTTTGTTCGCAGCTCACTTACTGCTAGAAAAAGAATGGACGCTGGACGATATCGTGCGAGAAGTTCAGGCACTGCGCCCAGGCGCGTTTACCAAACCAGTGCAGCTTGAGTACATCGAACGGGTGGCAAAAGACGCGTGATCAGCTTAAATAGCTTTTGGAACATCATGATCCAAAAGCTATTGTCTGGCTTT
>NZ_JAWOUO010000509.1:0-724 GCF_033339435.1 Vibrio sp. 378 | reverse complement strand
CGGCAGCCCCCTTCGTAGAAACCTCGGTTTTTACTGACGGTTGGACAGCGAACGATCTTCGTGTTCTGGAAAAAAATCCAACCATGAACGATGTTTATGTCGAAGAGTTCAAAGACGTTCGCACTATTACGATTCATCCCAACTATGATCCTAATGACCTATGGATTAATGACTTGGCGGTATTGGAGTTAACCCGACCAATTACCGATAACGTTCAGTCCATCACTCTGCCTCAAGATTTTGGCGATTACAGCGGCGAATCGGTTTATCAAATCTTTGGATTGGGACAAACGTCCACGACCGACACCAGCGGCCCGAACTATTTGCGATGGGCGGAGGTTCAACCGCTTTCTGATGCCCAATGTGCTTCTCTCGTTGTGGGGTATAACGACCAAGAAAACATTTGTGCAAATGGCTTTCCAGACCGTAGCTATACCGGAATATGTAGCGGAGACTCTGGCGGCCCACTCACCTATCAAGACAGCAACGGTATGTATCAGCAAATCGGGATTGTGAGCTACGGCTCATCCATTTGTGAGTCGGCAGCCATTCCGAGCGTGTTCACAGAGATTCTGAATTACACCTCGTGGATAGAGGCAAGAACCAGTTCTGGGGTCAAAACCGTTTATAACGCAAGCTTAGCAGCCTTAGAGGATTACCATAGCGAAGGTGATTCAGGCTTTGATCCAGAAGACACTAATGTTTCAGGATTTAGCGACAACGG
>NZ_JAWOUO010000508.1:0-724 GCF_033339435.1 Vibrio sp. 378 | reverse complement strand
ATTAGTTCTGATTGTCGAACTGATTAACTCCGCGATAGAAGCAGTGGTGGATCGCATTGGTGTTGAACGCCATGAATTAAGTGGCCGCGCTAAAGATATAGGATCGGCAGCCGTTATGGTTGCGTTGGCGTTCGCAGCTTTTACTTGGCTATGCATATTGGCCAGTCGCTACCTAGGCTAGAGGTTACAACATGATTCAGCAGTATCGAGATAGCAACCAAGTCATTTGGTTTGATGAGGAGCTTATTGAAGATCCTAGTCAGCCTATTTTTGATGCCGAGTATTGGCAATCCACCAACAAAGTAACTGGCAGTGCGTCAGGGCGTGGCACGACTTGGTTTGTTCAGCTTGATACGATGCAAGCCGCTCTGCGTCATTATCGACGTGGTGGCTTGTTTGGTAAGTTAGTTAAAGACAATTATTGGTTTTCAGGTTGGGAGCAAACGCGTTGTGCGCAAGAGTTCCAACTATTACTTACACTGATTAATGCAGGTGTTCATGTGCCAAGGCCAATTGCTGCGAGAGCTGTGAAATCTGGATTGACATATCAGGCCGATTTATTGAGTGAGCGCATTCCTAACGCAAGAGACCTGGTCAGTATCTTGCAGGAAAAACCGTTACCGGAAGGAATGTATCAAAAAATAGGGCAAGAAATTGCCAAAATGCACAACGCTGGCGTTAATCACACAGACCTGAATATCCACAACATCTTGATCGATGACAA
>NZ_JAWOUO010000507.1:0-724 GCF_033339435.1 Vibrio sp. 378 | reverse complement strand
AGAAATGTTCTAGTGCTCTGAAAGAACTAACTAACACTACCGTAATAATTGTCCCACTTTTTATCGATTGAATTGCCTGTTTTGAACCAACAGCAAAGTTTGCGACTATTGGCGTTGGGGCACGAGAACCTAACACTCTTAGTTTTATTTTTAGTGCAGGAGTTCCTGTAAATACAAAATGTGCTTGGCCTGAATAATAATTGATATGGACTGGGTTTACAGCGCCGGTTAGGTTATTAGCTAATCTCGATAAAAATACAAGGTCATCTGCTGTTGCATAGTAATTGGCAGCATTATCAAATTTATCTTTTAGAATTGTCCATTTTGATACTATATCTTTCCTCTTGATGTTAATGCTAACTAAAGAGTCGAGTGTATTAACTTATAATATATGTTTTTCTTTGGCGTTGCTCGTTTTGTCTTGTTGTATTACAGAATACATGTTTTTCTCCATGAATTCGTAATGATATTAGACCTGACTAGAATTTCATAGGCAATGAAAATACTATTTTTATGTATAATATTGAGGCAAGCCTCCTTTTTTTATGAAAATATAAATGAAATTTTCGCAAAGGTGAAAATATGGAATAGGTTCATATCTCGACTTTCCTTTTTAGTTTGAGGTGTTAAGTGCTACCGTTTAGCTCTTTTCGTATTTTTGAGCAAGGAAGTGTAAGTGGAGCTTACTTTAGAAGTATTAACCGCGTTGTTTTTGGTTGCATCT
>NZ_JAWOUO010000506.1:0-724 GCF_033339435.1 Vibrio sp. 378 | reverse complement strand
AGCGGGTTCCGCTGTTGGTTTGGGTAACATCTGGAAGTTCCCGTACACAGCAGGTGAGAGTGGCGGCGGTGCGTTCGTTGCGATCTACCTTTTCTTTGTTATTTTTATCGGCTTTAGCGTCATGCTTACTGAGTTCGCTATTGGTCGTAAGACAGGTCTATCAGCAGTAGGCGCATTTAAATCCACTGACCGACGCTGGACGTTCACTGGCGTAATTGGTGTATTTAGTGGGTTACTTATCATGGGTTTTTACCCAGTCGTAGGTGGTTGGGCGTTAGCGTACATTTTTAAAGTCGGTGGTGGTCTACTAAGCACGCCGGAGGCAATCGGTGACAGCTTTGGTGGTTTCATTTCTGATCCGCTACAACCGCTGTTCTGGATGGGTGTGTACCTTTTCCTTAACGTACTGATCGTAATGAAAGGTATTTCTGGCGGTATCGAAAAAGCGGGTAAAGTTCTTATGCCGCTGCTGTTCATCATCTTGATCATCGTATCGGTGAAAGGTTTGATGCTTCCAGGTGCGATGGCAGGTCTTGAGTTCTTGTTCATGCCAGACTTCTCTAAAGTAGACAGTAACGTGGTACTTGCAGCATTAGGTCAGGCGTTCTTCTCATTGAGTCTTGGTATGGGTTGTATGATGACTTATGGCTCTTACTTGAAGAAGAAAGAAAACCTCGTTCAAACAACAGGCATGGTTACGGCAATGGATACCGGCGTAGCGATC
>NZ_JAWOUO010000505.1:0-724 GCF_033339435.1 Vibrio sp. 378 | reverse complement strand
AGGGGAACCGTCAAGAACGAAGTGACTAGAGGGGACGCTGTGTATGCTGGCTTAGTATGAAGACAGACGATAGCACAAGCCTAAAAAAATAAACTATTGAAGAGGTTATAACCCACGTAGGTTAGGAGTGACAGTGCCACCATTTAGAGAGGGTGAAATGCCGCTTGCTCGATGCTCGGACGCTTCGCTTACTCGCACACTGCGCCGAGCGGAGGAGGTAAGCGAAGACAGAGGGGTTAGTGCCGAAATTGCTTATTTCGGCTGCGCCGACCCCTACCCATTTCGACTCAAATTTATGAGTGATTTGGGTATCTTTTTGGTCGCTTTCAGATTGGGTAAGTCTCTTCCCTTTCGGGCTGCCCTGCGCTGTGAGTAAGGCTTTACGCCCCCATTCCAGTCTCACAACACTAATCAATTATTCCTTTTCCGCAGTTCTCCCTCTAGCAGCTACAAGAGAGCGGTTTTATCGTGCTTTCGCAAGTTTTGATTAGTGCCTTTACCTGCCACCTTTGGAACTTCCCTTGGTCGGTGACTGATACGCATCGCCTGTTCCAAAACATCTTGAATCCAAAACAGGTGCAGGAATACTTGAAGTGCTTAAACGATATGGCTATCATGAAAGAACTTACCAAGGGCTGAAATCTTGTAAGTATTCCGAAATAAACCGACTCGCCAAAGTCGGTTTTTTCACATCTGAAAAAGAGATTAATGATAAAAGTGTTTG
>NZ_JAWOUO010000504.1:0-728 GCF_033339435.1 Vibrio sp. 378 | reverse complement strand
CGTCGCAAGAGTAGCATGTTGGAACATGCTCAACGGATTACGATTGTGGGGGTATTAGGCAGCAGTATCGGGCACGAAATTAATCAACTATTGGCTGCGATTAAAAACTACAGTCAAGGTGCAAAGATGCGGATGGAGCAAGGCACTACACCCGAGGAAATGTTGCCGATAATAGAGAAAATTCAACAACAAGTGACGTCTGCGAGTGACATAGTGCAGCGTCTACGTAGTTTGATTCACCGGACGCCAATCGAGAAAAGCTGGGTTGACTTACCTGCCGTCATCAATGATGCAATGAAGTTGGTGGATTATGAGTTCCAACGTCACAATATCCAACTAGGTGTGATGTATTCGGGCGAGGTACAAAACGTTTATGCGGATGTGACTGGATTGCAACAGGTGATCATTAATGTGCTTAATAACGCCAAAGATGCCTGTCTTGCTCATTCGACTTCGCAAAAAGAGTTGTTTGTTGATCTCCATGTCAGCTTTTGTGATGACGTTGTCATCATTGACGTCATGGATAACGGGGTCGGGCTCGAAGAGCAAAATACCCCTCTTGATCAGCCTTTTTATACCACGAAGGAAAATGGCCTAGGGCTAGGGCTTGCTATTTGTCGCGATGTAATTGAAGCGCACCAAGGTTCCATCAATTTTAGGTCAATTGACCCATCTGGGTGCCAAGTGACTATCGTTTTACCAGATCAGGAAGCTCAGAATGAGTCGTA
>NZ_JAWOUO010000503.1:0-730 GCF_033339435.1 Vibrio sp. 378 | reverse complement strand
TTTCCTGACTCAAGCGGAAAAGCTGCATAAATCACGCAGCCGTTACGCAAAAGAACTGAACAAACTGATCACACAAAGCATGCACGAATTGAGCATGGAAAAAGCCGTCTTCAGCATTGAAGTAAACAACGAAAACACACATCCGTCGCCATTGGGGATGGACAGTGTGTGCTTCTTGGTCTCCACTAACCCGGGTCAACCTTTGCAACCTATTGCGAAAGTTGCGTCAGGTGGTGAGTTGTCCCGTATCTCGCTAGCGATCCAAGTAATCACTGCTCAAAAAGTAGATACGCCAAGTTTGATCTTCGATGAGGTGGACGTAGGTATTAGTGGCCCAACAGCTGCGGTAGTAGGCAAAATGCTACGCAAGCTTGGAGAATCGACTCAAGTCATGTGTGTCACTCACTTACCGCAAGTAGCCGGTTGTGGCCACCAACAAATGTTTGTCGCAAAACACACCAAAGGCGGTCAAACGGAAACACAAATGCGCGCACTAGATGAAGAACAACGTGTGGCAGAACTGGCTCGTTTACTCGGTGGTAGCCAAATCACTGATTCAACATTAGCTAACGCGAAAGAACTCCTTATCGCCGCCTAACCCTATAACACAGAGTCATCGGTAATCCAGTTGATGACTCTTTTCATATTAATCACTTCAGTGACTCGGCTAACGAAAACATCATTAGACTCCCTATCACCCCTTAATATCGGCCAATAAATGCAACTCAAC
>NZ_JAWOUO010000502.1:0-730 GCF_033339435.1 Vibrio sp. 378 | reverse complement strand
TGGGTGCTCGCCAGCACCTGCAAGGTTTAGAAGATGAGGGCATCCTGTCGATTCACGATGTAAAAGTCAAAGTCGGACGCCCTACTCGCCATTGGTCTTTAACCCAGAAGGGACATGAGCAATTCGCCGATCGTCATGGCGAACTCACCATCCAATTTATCGAAGCCGTGGAACACATCTTCGGTAAAGATGGCCTCGACAAAGTTACCTCCGAGCGCGAAAAACTGACTTTACAAAACTATCGCCAGCACCTCGACCAATGTGAGTCTTTAGAAAGCAAGCTGGAAACTTTGGTTTTTCTGCGCGAAAAAGAAGGCTACATGGCAGAGCTTGAACAAGATGAGCACGGCTTTATCTTGATCGAGAATCACTGCCCGATTTGTAAAGCCGCCACGCGTTGCCCTAGTTTATGCAAATCTGAACTGAGTGTGTTCCAGTCCTTACTCGGAGACGACACGACCGTCGAACGTACCGAGCATATCATTAGCGGTCAACGTCGCTGCGTTTACCGAATCCGCGCTTAGATTTCGGCCCTTTCGCTCTCTCTTATAAATGAGACAGGCCAATGATTCATCCTTTACCCTGATTCCTGTGGTGTACGCTTGTAGTATTGAACACGAGTATCCATATGGATTTGGAGAAAGGGATGAGAACTCTACATACTCACGTAACGCAAGTATTGCCCTCATTTGATGAACTGGTTCAGATGGCCGAAAGCGATCCAGAAGGC
>NZ_JAWOUO010000501.1:0-731 GCF_033339435.1 Vibrio sp. 378 | reverse complement strand
TACGCAAAAATCGCGTTACTTGCTCAGAGCCTGCCACCTATCGACCTTTTGATTAACAACGCTGGTTACTACGGCCCTAAAGGTTATGGGTTTGGCAATACCAATGTGGATGAATGGCGTAAAGTACTTGAGATTAATACGATAGCGCCACTTAAACTGGTCGAAACGCTCTATCCACAACTGCAACAAGGACAGTTGAAAAAAATCGCCTGCATCTCTTCAAAAGTCGGGAGTATGACGGAGAATACATCGGGTGGCGGCTATATTTATCGCTCGTCAAAGGCGGCACTCAATTCCGTAGTAAAAAGCTTAAGCAATGACTTAACGCCTGACGGTTTTACTGTCCTTGCTTTGCACCCTGGTTGGGTACGCACCGCAATGGGTGGGCCAAATGCACTTATAGATGCAGAGACATCAGCTCAAGGGCTGGCACAAGTTATTGACCAAAGCACCGTTGAACACTCTGGTCAATTCATCAATTACGACGGAACTTCGCTTCCTTGGTAAGTATTTTATAAAAAGATGAGAGGTAGGTTAGCTTTATGCTTTCTACTTCTCTGACAACCTTGAATTTCTGCGTTTCCTTTCCAGACTTAGTAAGGCTATCAAACAAATAAGGAGAGTGAGCATGGCTGCGGATAGAGATCTGGTGAATTTTAGTGAAGATCACGAACTCAACTACTGCTTAAGAAGCGCAGGGAAACGTCAAACACAAGCGAATCGCGATGCGT
>NZ_JAWOUO010000500.1:0-731 GCF_033339435.1 Vibrio sp. 378 | reverse complement strand
CTTGGGCGGTGAACATGGGCGCGAAAATGGCACTTTGCCATCAAGAAAAACGCAAACCTTCGATGATGCTGCGCAAAGCACACGCATTAGCTGACAAGCTGGTGCTCAGTAAACTGCGTGCACTGCTCGGTGGTCGTATCAACTTTATGCCATGTGGTGGCGCGAAGTTGGATGAAACCATTGGTCGCTTCTTCCATGCTATTGGCATCAACGTGAAGTTGGGCTACGGCATGACAGAAACCACCGCGACGATTTCGTGCTGGGATGACAAGTGCTTTGATCCGGATTCTATCGGTATGTCGATGCCTGGCGCGCAAGTGAAGATTGGCGAAAACAACGAGATTCTAGTTCGTGGCCCGATGGTGATGCGTGGTTACTACAAAATGCCAGAAGAGACCGAAAAGACGTGTGATGAGCACGGTTTCTTAAAGCCCGGTGATTCTGGCCATATTGATGAAAATGGCAACCTGTTCATCACCGATCGCATTAAAGAACTGATGAAAACCTCTGGTGGTAAATACATTGCACCGCAAATGATCGAAGGTGCGATTGGTAAAGACCACTTCATTGAGCAGATTGCGGTGATTGCCGATACACGCAAGTTTGTTTCTGCGCTGATTGTGCCGTGTTTTGACTCTCTTGAAGAATATGCGAAAGAACTGAACATTGCATACCATGACCGCGTTGAGCTTATCAAACATCACCAAGTGGTCGAAATGCTTGATAAGCGA
>NZ_JAWOUO010000499.1:0-731 GCF_033339435.1 Vibrio sp. 378 | reverse complement strand
GTTTGGTTTTTGCCACACGATCAATGCCAGCACCAAGCGTGCCTTTTCACCACCAGAGAACGGTGCGACTTTTTCTAGCGCTTTGTCGCCTTGGAAACCAAAACTACCTAGGTAATCGCGCAGTTGCTGCTCTGTTTGATCCGGTGCGATCTGCATCATGTGCTGCAGTGGTGTTTCTTCTGGGTGCAACGTCTCCAACTGATGCTGAGCAAAGTAGCCGATCTTTACGCCTTGCGAATAGGTGAGATCGCCGCCTTGCGCTTTAAGTTCACCTGAAAGCAGTTTGATTAAGGTCGATTTACCTGCGCCGTTGCGGCCAAGCAAACCAATACGGCTGCCCGGTACTAAGTTCAGACGAATCTTTTCTAAAATTAGGTTGTCGCCGTAACCTGCCGATACGTCGTCCATCATCATGATTGGATTTGGCAGCGCAGCTGGTTGACGGAATTCAAAGCTGAATGGGTTATCGAACTGCGCGGGCAAGACTTTTTCCATGCGTTCTAGCGCTTTGATTCGGCTTTGCGCTTGGCGCGCTTTCGACGCTTTGTAGCGGAAGCGGTCGATGTAGCTTTGCATGTGCGACATTTGCTTTTGTTGTTTCTCGAACATCGCTTGTTGCAGCATCATTTTTTGCGCACGTTGATTTTCGAATGACGAGTAGTTACCCGTGTATTCGTTCAGCTGTTGGTTTTCTATGTGGATGATGCGACCAACGATCGGATCTAGGAAAT
>NZ_JAWOUO010000498.1:241-732 GCF_033339435.1 Vibrio sp. 378 | reverse complement strand
TGCCCCAACTGCCAAGGCTGGCAATGTTGTTGTATGAGCCAGACCAGCCCCAACCATTCGGAATAATGAAGAACGCAAGCGTTTGACCGGCAGTGAGCTGCACATTCAGGTCGATAGTGTCACCTTCTTCCATCTCGCCATCTGGCGCTTTCGATGTATTAGGGAAAATGATCACATGCGCTGCGATTTCATCTTTACTGGTCGGTGGGTTATTTGTATCAAAAACAAAATAACCGAGCGTATTTCGATACCCAGCCCCTTCATTCAAAAAGGTGACTTTTGCGGTTGCGAACTCCGCGCCATTCAACTCTTCATCGATATCAATGCTGGAATAACGTTCTGGCGCAATAAAGGCGCTGTTGACGAGTGTGCCCTCTGGCAACATGGAGTAAACGTTACTAAGCACATCTTGCGGCAAGGTTTCTGCGACCGAATAGGTATTAACGGGTTTACCTTTAGCTGAATAATTTGAACTGTCACTACCAGATTCA
>NZ_JAWOUO010000498.1:0-231 GCF_033339435.1 Vibrio sp. 378 | reverse complement strand
AAGCAGCAGCCAGAAAGCGCGATTAGTTTCCCTGTTCTCATAATGTTCCCCTTCTTTAACCGGACGTTGGTCATATGCAAGAAGGAGCAATTATGGTGCCTAATTTAAATTATTTATCTAACAAAGAGTTATGATGATAAGGGTGTTTTTTGTCATTTTGAGAATGAACATGACAAGCGAAGTAGAAGTCTGAAGAGTTCAGAAAATGCGTTCGTGTGCAGTGGAATTTTA
>NZ_JAWOUO010000497.1:0-732 GCF_033339435.1 Vibrio sp. 378 | reverse complement strand
AGTTCAATGCGCTCAATACCTCCAACCAAGATGGCGAGTTAACTAACGTTTTAATGCGTTGCACTCCAGGGACACAAATATTTTTCTCTGACGGATTACCCAATATTGATGGGGATTTATTAAAGTATGTTTCTCAGCTCAATCAACGTTTTTAAATTAAATCGCACATACCAATATTAATTCCATACTTAAAATAAATTGAACAAGTCAGTATACTTGGTCAAACCAACCCATTTAATTGACATTAAATTCTGTTAAAACACGTCATTTAAATATCCACATATAAATATACTGCTAAAACACTAACCTACCTTCCGTTAAACCTATCACAATATTTAAATATAAATTTGCGCATAAACAGTTGAAATTTATACATTCATCAATGCTAAGGAAATAAAAATAAGCAGATTAAATAATTATAAAATCATCACTTGTAGGGACATACAAATATGAAATTTCAGTATTCTATTGCAACGGCAGTTACTCTAGCGTTATTACAAGGCTGTGGCGGTGGTGGCGACGGCGCTTCTCCATCCATCAATACGTCAACCAATTCGGCATGGACGCAAGGCGATTACAGTAAAACCTCTAACGAATTTGCCAACCGATGTGAAACGCCAAGAACGGGCTTAGATCCGTACGCGGGTTACCAACCATACCCAGACAAAGCCGGTTCAGCGTTGCAAGAAAAACTCTTTTTACGTGCTTTTACCAATGAAACTTACCTTTGGT
>NZ_JAWOUO010000496.1:0-733 GCF_033339435.1 Vibrio sp. 378 | reverse complement strand
TACGTGGCAAAAATACTTATTAGTGAGATTTATATCTGGAGCTAAATCAACTAAGTTTGAGATGGCCTCTTCATTTCGCAGCTACCCCCCATAATAGGTAGAAAGGTATTCCAGAATGGCTTCTCGGTCGTCGCCTGATAAATCTTCCATTCCTTGCTCCTCAATCATCCAGTCGAGGGTTTCATCCCATCTTTGGCGGCTTAGTCCTTGTTGTGTGACCATGTGTAACGAATGACAGGCTGAGCAGACTGCAGCGACGAGCTCCATATTCTCTCCCGGCGTTAATATCCCATCACCTGGCGATTTAACCTCCAATCCTGATGACGTCATATTCCAATTGGGTGGTGTCGGGTTTTTCGTTGCAAGCCATGCAATGATAGCCGCGCGCGCACCGGGATCTGTTACGCCAGGGAAGACCATGTTGGTTCCTGGCGCGAAGGCATTCGGAGCGGATAAAAATGCGTCCAACTTTTCAGCGTCCCACTTTCCTTGATGTTGTCTAATTCCGTCGCTGTAATTGAAGCCCTCAAAACTGGCGATATTGCGCTCCGCTAGCCCCCATAAGGGCGGGCCAACCAGCGTTACGCCATTCGGCTCAAATTGATGGCAGGCTTTACAAACCATGGCTTGCTTCTCGCCTGCTGCAATCAACTCGTCGTTACTCGCAAGGACAGGGGCGCTCAACAAAGCCAAAAGGGTGAAAGCGAGCGGGAGTACCCGCTCTGATGGTTGT
>NZ_JAWOUO010000495.1:0-734 GCF_033339435.1 Vibrio sp. 378 | reverse complement strand
ATCAAAGAAGTGTTGATGTGCCTAACAGGTGGTCTAGGGCAAAATCTTCACAGCGTTTATGTGTACGGAAGTGTTGCGCGAAAAACGGCAATAGCAGGAAAGTCCAACCTGGATTTAGTTGTGGTGACAAAGTCGACGTTTGAGAACAACCGAGCGACGCTGCTCAATACTATAAAGTGGCGAGCTCAGCAAAATCATCCGCAAGTCAAGGGAGTGGCGATAAGAACGGCACTTGTTAGCGAAGTTGCCAATCTTGATAGCATTTTTACTTGGGGCTTTATGCTCAAGCACTGCTGTGTTTGTGTGCATGGCGATGACTTGGCTGATTGTTTTGGCGACTATGTGCCGAGTTGGGAAATTGCTAAGCACTGGAATATGGATGTTGAAGAATGGCTAGCGGTGTATCGAGCTAAGATTGTTCAGGCTACAAGCCTTGAGGAGCAAGTTCGTGCGCAGATAGTCATCGCTAAAAAGTTATTAAGAGCTTCTTACTCTTTGGTGATGTATCGCGATAAGCGCTGGTTTGATGATCCAATAGAATGTGGTGAAGTGTTTTTGCAATATCATCCCGAGAAAAAACTGGAGATTGACCGCCTCTGCATATTGTTATCTGGAAGGCCAATTCCCAAGCGTTCGGTCATTGGCCTAATTGATGCTTTCGGTGGCTGGCTCGTGAAGCAGTACCAAAAGACTGAGTTTCGTATTGGTTAGAACAGTCCCATCTGTGGTGCTGA
>NZ_JAWOUO010000494.1:0-735 GCF_033339435.1 Vibrio sp. 378 | reverse complement strand
GTTGGCTGTAAATACTGAGTTGCAACCGTCGCAACCATGCCAAACAACGCGCCAAAGTTGTACACAATCACTACGCTGAACAGAGCAATAAGACCACCTAGCACCCAGCTAGTCGCACTGCGCTTAGTATTGAAACGTTCACTCACTAACGCCACCGGACACTCTAACATTGAGAAGGAAGACGTCAGCGCCGCAATCGTCAGCAATAAGAAAAACACGATTGAGAACAGTTGGCCAAGTAAACCTAAGCTATCAAACATCAGTGGCAATACGGTAAATACCAAGGTGTCTGAGCTCAATAGAGAACCGTCTTCAGCGTAGATTTGGACACCTTTTTGCATCGCAACAAACATCGCTGGCATCACCACTAGCCCTGCAATAAAGGCAACAGCCGTATCGACCAAGGTCACATTCATTGCCATCTTGGGAAGGTTCTCTTTCTTGCTCAAGTAAGAGCCGTAGATCAGCATTGAACAACCACCAATCGTCAGTGAGAAGAAGCCCTGCCCCATTGCAGCAAGAATTAGTTTACGGTCCCATACTTTCTCGAAATCAGGCACCAAGTAATGCTTCAGACCTTCCATCGCGCCGTTTTGAGTCATGATGTAAACAAACAGCAAACCGAATAACACGAACAACGCAGGCATTAGACGTGTTGACCATTTCTCAATGCCTTGTTTAACGCCACCTTGCACGATCAAAATGGTAAGTACATAAAATGTAATCGTACCGAAC
>NZ_JAWOUO010000493.1:0-735 GCF_033339435.1 Vibrio sp. 378 | reverse complement strand
GTACCAGGGCGGCCAGCCTTGCAATGAAATCCAATGGTTCGAAAATGACGTGCGTGGTGCCGTCCCGGTACGGCGTCTTGAGCTGGTAGCGCACGTTGCCGCCTCGTGTTAACGACAGCCGCTTCTCGGATACCGCCGGGCGGCTGATGTACCGGCACAGCCGTTCGAGCTTCTTGCGTTCATCGGCCCTGGCCGCCACGCCGGCGTGCAGGCTGGACCCGGCTACCTTGCCAATCCCGTCACCGAACGGATCACCACTGGTCGGCAGAGTTTGCAAAGTGAACACCTTTCGCCCCGCCTGTGAACCGACAGCGATACGGTAAGTGATCGAGTGCCCCAGCAGGGGTGTCATCGGGTCGTCATCCACCGCATCCGAGGCCAGATAGCTGTTTTCGACATCCCGTTCCAGCAGGCCTTGCCGTTCCAGATAGCGACCCACCCGGTGGGCGATGGTGTGCGTCAGCTGGGTGAGCTCTGGGCTGGTCGGCGCCTTGACCCAGCGGAAACGCGCTGAGCCGTGGGATTGCTCGACATACACACCGTCGAGAAACAGCATGTGGAAGTGAACATTCAGATTGAGCGCCGATCCAAAACGCTGGATCAGGGTGACCGCGCCCGTCTTGGCCACTTGGTGGGTATGGCCCGCTTTCTTGACCAGGTGCCAATACCCATCTTTGTATCAACTCCCCTTCCTGCCCGGCATCCCCGCAATTGATGACTTCAGAACAAGATGCT
>NZ_JAWOUO010000492.1:0-736 GCF_033339435.1 Vibrio sp. 378 | reverse complement strand
CCTTGAGTGTGAAGTTTCAACCAATCATTAATGCAAAAAGCTCCGAAGTGGTGAGTTTTGAATCTCTCGTTCGTTGGCGTAGCAAAGAGTTTGGCGAAATTTATCCCGATGAGTTTATTCCCGTAGCCGAGAACAAAGGCTTGATCGTCGAGCTAGGCTATCAAGTGTTCGCGAAAGCTTGTCAGTTCATAAAACAATACCGTGAACGCTACCAAAATGAAGTAAGAGTGAACGTAAACGTCTCCGTTCTGCAGCTTATGAATGGTGAGTTTCCCTCAAGAATCAAAGCCATGGCTGACGAGGCTGGCGTCGCACCTCAGTCTATCGTGCTAGAGCTCACCGAAACATTCATTTTGGATAACAACCAAACGGCTATGGCCCCCTTAAACACGCTTCGTGAGTTGGGCTTTGCGTTGTCTTTGGATGACTTTGGTTCCGGGTACAGTTCTTTAAACTGCTTCTTTGATTTACCGATGACGCAGATAAAAATCGATAAATCGATGGCTTGGAAAACGCTGACAAACCACTCTTCGCGAGAGTACCTAAAGTTTTTGATTGCAATGTGCCACGAGAACAATATTGAGGTAGTAATTGAAGGCATTGAGGATGCGAAGATGTGCGACTTCTTTACTCAGATGGGCGTCGATTATTTACAAGGTTACTGGTTCTCAAAACCCTTATCTGTCGCAAGTGCTAGCCGATATTCATTGAATTCGTAGTTCGAATTTTGTCATTC
>NZ_JAWOUO010000491.1:0-736 GCF_033339435.1 Vibrio sp. 378 | reverse complement strand
TTTATGATGAAAGAAAAAATCATCAAACCAGTACTCAACCTTGGTTTACCTGATAAATTCATCCATCAAGGTACTCAAGAAGAACTTCACGAAGAACTTGGTTTAGACGCAAAAGGGATTGAAAAATCCATTGCGGAATACCTTGCGAAGTAAGCAATTAAATAGCAAAAAGGGATGCCATTGGCATCCCTTTTTAATTCTTGTTGTTCTTCGAGTGATAGGTGAGGTACTAACTCATCCAACCCGCATACTTTGCAACGAGAAACAAAGCAATACCCGCCATAATCCCCGCCACAATATCATCGAGCATAATGCCAAGCCCGCCATGGATGCGTTTGTCTAACCAACCTATTGGCCACGGTTTGACCATATCGAAAAAGCGGAAAAGAATGAAACCCGTCAACAACCATTTCCATTCCGTGATAGGAATATTCAGGGCTGGTACAATACTCATGGTGATCCAAAAGCCCGCAAACTCATCCCATACAATTGAACCGTGATCATGCACCTTCATATCATCTGACGTGACTTGACAGATTTTGATGCCAATCACGCACGAAAGTAATACCACAACGACATAAGCCGGAAATGGCAGCTGCGCCAACAACAGAAAAAACGGAACCGCAGCAAGCGTCCCCATTGTTCCAGGAACTACTGGCGACAAACCACTGCCAAACCCCGTCGCCAACAAATGCCACGGGTTCTTTAATGAGATCAGAGAAAGAGGGTTGGTCAT
>NZ_JAWOUO010000490.1:0-737 GCF_033339435.1 Vibrio sp. 378 | reverse complement strand
ACTTATTGGCGCTGATTGACCAAGCGATCTTGAAAATCGAGCAGAACCCGGATTCTTGGTCGCAAATCGACACCGAAATCCGTGTTTCTCATTTCGCTGATGAGTTTAGCAAAGAGCAAGAGTTCAGCTCTCTTCACCAATTGCGCGGCTTTTACCGCGATACGGTACACAGCTATCAAGGGCTTGGCTCTGCATATCAGGATGTTGTCGAGCGTTTTGGTGAGCAAGAAGTCTCAACAGCGGTGGACTTCATGCTGCAAGGCATGAGCGCCGACCTTAGCGTGCAAGGCAGCAACATTGACTCCGTCAAATTGCAGCTGCTGATGTCCGACATCCAAAAACTCAAAACGTTGAACACCTTGCAAGATCAAGTAGGGCGGCTATTTCAAATGTTCAAACCAGAAAGGATGAGTCATGGCTTATCAGGCTTCTGATTTGATGGCGGACGTAATTGCTCTGGTCGAGCAACGTTGGGTCAGCAGTGAAGAGATTTGGAAGATCGCAACATCAATGGAGTTGGTGGCAATAGAACAGAAAATCGATTTTTTTCGAGAGCTGCACAAGTTGATACGACACATCCCTGTTGATGTATTTGCTGACGACGAACAGAGACAAAACCTAATACAAGCCGCACAAAAGGCGCTAGACGAAGCCATTGATATAGAAGAAGAGGAAGCGTGGGAAGATGAGTTGGATTGATGCATCAGTCGATGAGTTTTGCCGAGGAATGGGCTTAG
>NZ_JAWOUO010000489.1:0-737 GCF_033339435.1 Vibrio sp. 378 | reverse complement strand
CGGCAACGAAACGGTATTTGCGAACTGGCGTGGATTCTTTGCTGCACCGGGCGTTAGCCAAAAGAAAATCGACGAATGGAATGCCGCATTCACTAAGATGTACAACACTGACGAGTGGCAAGTCGTTCGTGACCGCAACGGTTGGATAGACAACTACAAAGCGGACAAAGCGTTCTTCGCGTTCCTTGAAGATCAAGAGAAGCAAATGGGTGACCTGATGCGTGAGCTAGGCTTCCTGAAATAACCGTTATTCCAGGGCTCCCTCCGATAGCAACTTAGCGTAAAACCTGAGTTGCTATTCGCCCCAACGGCATTTGCACTCTAAGTTTCACCGTATATGGACATTGTCGACACTCGGCATACACACTCCTTTGTTTATTGATTGTTAAGCATATCGACTAGCAGCGAAATGCTTACTTGTTAATGGATTACTTTGCACATTAACGTTCATATACGGTCTTTTTTATTCTTGTTAGGAGTTGAATATGTCTCGTTCAACCAACGTTTTTACCAAAGAATATCTACTCTGTCGCGACCGTGTTGGCGCCATGATTTTCCTGCTCTTCTGCCTTTGCTACGGTTATCAAACGTCTCAAATCGCACTGTTTCCGGGCGATGAGTATGAACCGTTTACTGCGCGCACCTTGCCAACCATTCTGAC
This sequence comes from Vibrio sp. 378, assembly GCF_033339435.1. Classification (NCBI taxonomy): domain Bacteria; kingdom Pseudomonadati; phylum Pseudomonadota; class Gammaproteobacteria; order Vibrionales; family Vibrionaceae; genus Vibrio; species Vibrio sp. 378. The sequence goes on along the minus strand of NZ_JAWOUO010000489.1, from coordinate 76 downwards.
TTATATCGGGATCGGGCTTTCTCTCTTGCTTCTTGTGACTGGCCAACCAGATAAAAAGAGCGGCGCCGTTTTAACC
>NZ_JAWOUO010000488.1:0-738 GCF_033339435.1 Vibrio sp. 378 | reverse complement strand
AACGTGTGGGTTGCCGCGCCAGCGGGGGAATACGGGCAAGACTTCCCTGCTATGGTCACCACTGACCTGATGGGATGTGAAGAAGGACAAAACACCAGTGACGGCCTTGGTATTAATGGTCTACACGGTGGTACAGAGCTTGACCCGAACTGTAATTATACCAGCACCATGAACGGCACATCATCGGCTGCGCCGAACACTTCTGGTGCAATCGCCGCTATCATGTCAAACAACCACGCTTTATCTGCCCGTGATGTTCGTGCGTTGCTGGCAGAAACCGCACGCGTTACCGATGCCGAGCATCCGGGTGTTCAACTTGAATTTACCAATAATAAAGGTGAGTTGGTGAGCTACGAAGCGATCTCACCTTGGCAGAAAAACGCGGCTGGCGTGAACTTCCATACCTTCTATGGTTTTGGTGCCGTTGATTTGGATGAAGCAATGAAACGCGCTCGCATGACGAATAATGTTCTGCCAGCGCAAATCATCACACCGTGGGCAAACAATGCAACAGAAGTCAGTGTGCCCGATGCAAGCCTTGCTGGTGGTTCGTCAAACATCGCAATTACTGACGACATTACCGTTGAGTCTGTACAGGTGCAGCTGACGCTAGAGCACTCGCGTCTACCTGATTTGGCAATCGAGCTTGTTTCCCCATCAGGCACTCGCTCCGTATTGCAAACACCACGTAACGGCCTTGTTGGTCAGTCTCTTGATCCAAACATTACGGGTTACGAA
>NZ_JAWOUO010000487.1:0-738 GCF_033339435.1 Vibrio sp. 378 | reverse complement strand
CCCGCTATCTTGGGCGATTTTAGAGTCCTGTGGTCAGCTACGTTCCACGCAACCGAACTTGAGTGTTCGCTATCATGAAGGTCTGAATCAAGAGTTCTTGATGGGCTGTATTGAAGTGATCAAATGCGGATTCGGTATGCCTGCATTCAACAACGATGAAATTGTCATTCCAGAGTTCATCAAGCTTGGCGTTGAGAAAGAAGACGCTTACAACTACGCGTCTATTGGCTGTATTGAAACCGCTGTTCCAGGCAAATGGGGTTACCGTTGCACGGGTATGAGTTTCATTAACTTTGCGCGTATTTTGCTGGCGGCGCTTAACGAAGGTGTAGATGCAACGACGGGCAAAGCCTTCTTGCCGCATGATAAGTCACTAGCAAAAGGTAACTTCGAGAGCTTTGAGCAAGTCACCGCTTCTTGGGCGAAGCAAATTCGCTACTACACACGTAAATCGATTGAGATCGATACCGTAGTCGACAGCGTGCTTGAGCAGCAAGCGCAAGATATTTTCTGCTCATCGCTGGTGGATGACTGTTTGGCGCGCGGTAAAACAGTAAAAGAAGGCGGAGCGAAATACGATTGGGTATCTGGCCTGCAAGTGGGTATCGCCAATTTGGGTAACAGTTTGGCGGCGATCAAACATTTGGTGTTTGAAGAAGCACAAATCAGCCAAACGGAATTGGCAAAAGCATTAGAAGAAGACTTCGATGGTATTGAGAACGAACAACTTCGCCAACG
>NZ_JAWOUO010000486.1:0-738 GCF_033339435.1 Vibrio sp. 378 | reverse complement strand
CTTCCATTTGATTCGCGCCGCTATCCAGTGTCAGCCACTGGCTGATCAGCTCACCCGCCGTCACGGTTTGCTTCGCTCCCGCTTTGCCTTTGTGCAGAACTTCAAATTCGCCCGAGTAGTTGGCACGAGCTTGAACCGGATACTCCTTGGTTGCAGAGCGAGGTGAAGAAGCGATTTGGAATACCAATTCGCCCTGCTTGGCCGCGTATTTTGGAGCGTCCACGGTATCCGCCGCAGCAAGCTGCAAATCGACATTGCTCACCGTCATTTTTGCATTGCGTGACGCAAAGAAGCCGACGTATTGCGAGTCTGAGTTTTGCATTTCAACGATATTGGCATTCGCGCCTTTTACCGCTTGCTCAACGAATTTTTCGCCATTACGGTAGCTGACTTTGAAACCATCATTGGTGCGTGTCAGCGTCATGCGGTAGGTTTCAGCCGTGCCGTAAGGCACCCCTTCCACATAATCGACACGGCTTAAACGGTTACCCGGCGTTCCCCAAGGTTGATAAACGCCTTCACGAAACGATGCGTTGATGTTGGTCATGCCATCGTTCGTGCGGGTGTGAGAACGCATTAGGTTCATCACCATGTTCGATGCAGACGGAAACTCTTCATGGCCCTCTGGTTGCGGCACTAAACGCTCGGCACCTAGAATGTCGCGCACCATCAAACCTGCGCCTTCTTGGCGGTTGGGTGTCGCGCCTGTTTCCGGGCCAAGCTGTTCAAGCACCACAT
>NZ_JAWOUO010000485.1:0-738 GCF_033339435.1 Vibrio sp. 378 | reverse complement strand
AGCAAGATTGAAAATCAGTTCGTAGATCTCTGGGTTCGCCCCAACGTTAATGACTCGTGTTGGCTCGTCCAACAAAATCACACTCATATCGGTGGAGAGCCAGCGACCTAAAATCACTTTTTGTTGGTTACCACCAGACAACTGCCCTATAGCCTGTTGTAATGAGGCGGTTTTAACGTTCAAAGCCTTACGTTGCTGCTCTGCGTTGTCTCTTTCCCATTTGAAATCGATCAAACCGCCCAATTTCAAATTCCATGGACGAGCACTGATGTTGGTGTTCTCTTCCACCGAGAGAATAGGAACGATAGCGTCCGCTTTACGGTCTTCTGGGCATAACGTAATGCCTGCGCGAATCGCATCTTGTGGACTTCTGACACTGATGGGCTGCCCATGAATGTAAATTTGTCCGGCTTGCGCTTTTTCCGCGCCGAAAATGAGACGGGTTAGTTCTGTTCGCCCAGCCCCAACTAAACCAAACAGACCCAGAATTTCACCTTGACGAATATCGAGTGAGACTGGTTGGGTTAACCCTTTGCCTTCAAGGTTTTCAATGCGTAGGCCACTTTCGCCTAGAGAACGCGAACGGTAGTTGTAGATATCGTTGATTTCACGACCAACCATCAGCTCAACCAATTTTTCATGGGTTAAGTCGGTCATGTCGTCAAATGTTTGTGCATGTGTCGCATCTTTGAAGATGGTAATGGCATCGCACAAATCGAAGATCTCTTCCATACGATG
>NZ_JAWOUO010000484.1:0-738 GCF_033339435.1 Vibrio sp. 378 | reverse complement strand
TGGCTCTGCGTTCAGGGGCTGGCTTGAGGATTGGTAAGTTTATTGGTGTAAATGCAAGGAATGGCATTTCAGACAAAAGCTATGCAGGGACAAAAGACGTTCAAATTGATGACTTCCATTGTGAAAATATTTTAGAAGAAAGAGGTTTGGATTTAGAGAACTCAGACGTCACCATTGGTCGTTTCAAAGGTAAAAATATTACCTCGACGCAGTATGGTGAGGTAGGTCGAGTCGGAGCCAACGCCAAATTTAAGTGCGATAAATATGAAACCGAAGGTGGAACCGCTGCTACAGCGTTACGAATCCAGCATCTTGATTTAGGCAGAGTGTTAATTAACACCGTCGAAACGGATTGCTTGAACAAAGTGGTATATGAAGCTGATAAAGACTTTGGTGGGAAATCGTTCATCGGAAGGATCAACGGTTTTTTAATCCAAGGTGGGGCGCCATCAACCTTAACGGTATCAAATAATGCCATTACCATATCCCAAAGTTCACACCGAATCGATCCAGAGGAAGTGGGGGATGTTGTTGTCGGAGAGTTACATACAATTGATGGCGCGCCATCAATTGATACCATCGTGACCTTGCAGACAAGAAAAAACACTCGCGATGTCATCATTAAACATGGCGTGGGGAATATACACCTCCCAAACGGTCAAGATATTAAGCTTAACTCAACTAACGATACCATTCAGTTGAAATGGAATGGGAAATACTGGTCTAAGCCTGTTTAAG
>NZ_JAWOUO010000483.1:0-739 GCF_033339435.1 Vibrio sp. 378 | reverse complement strand
GATTCTCACCTAGGGCACGTATTTACCGACGGCCCAAAACCAACCGGGCTGCGTTACTGCATGAATTCGGCAGCAATGAAGTTTGTGCCAGTAAGCAAAATGGCACAATTGGGTTACGGCGACTATTTGTTCTTGTTTGAACAATAATGAAGACTGGTTAGCGTTTGAGAATTAGCATGATGAAAGGCTTTAAATCGCACTTACCAACAAAGCTGTGCCCCGTCTGTGAGCGACCTTTTTCATGGCGCAAGAAATGGGCGCGAAATTGGGAGAAGGTGATTTATTGCTCTGAGCGCTGTCGACGCAGCAAACCAGAGAAAAACCCGTAACGCTTACCAAGGCAAACGCTCACCATCATACGTCAAAAACGCCCCGCTATCTTGCGGGGCGGCTTTTTCTATCTGCCCCATTAAATCACTGGCAACGCGCTCTGGTGTAAATAACTTGCCCTCAGGGACATTAGCTTGAAACGGTTCAGACAACGCGGTATCGGTCGTGCCCGGATGCAATGCCAAGACCACGCCATTTTTAAGCGTGCGTTGCCATTCAATCGACATGGTTTTGAGAAACATGTTCAGCGCGGCTTTCGAGGCTCGATAGCTGTACCAACCACCAAGACGATTATCGCTAATACTGCCGACTTTGGCCGATATAACCGCAAATTTAGGTGCACCACTGCGCTTTAAAAGTGGCGAGAAATACTTCGCAAGTAACATGCTTGGCAAGGTGTTAACGGCGA
>NZ_JAWOUO010000482.1:0-739 GCF_033339435.1 Vibrio sp. 378 | reverse complement strand
GGCTTATCATCCAAAATAGTGACTGGCAACGTCGCGTTAACGGAGTCGTTATCGCCGTCCGTAATCACAATCGGCAGATTGATGGTCAGGTCATCAGAATTCGTCGCATGATCGAGCGCGCCAGACAATTCAAAATCGTAGCGTCCGTCTTGATGCAATGTCAGCGTGAAAATGGTGTCGCCACCAACGGTTTTTCCGACATAAACCAAAGCATCACTCGTTGACGCTGTAGCGTCTTGAGTAATCGCGATGCTCTCGCCGCCAGAAGTAAGTGCAGGCAGTAGATTGGAATTGAGATCCAGAACAAATGAGTCGATACCATCCGCGCTGGTCACTTCAAACTGACCAGAAACCGTTAAAGGCTCCTTGGTCTCGTCTGAGCCCAGCGGCAAATCATCTTCATGCACTTGTAAGCTGTCTATATTCGTTACCACGGGTACATCGTCTACCACCGTAATTGGTAACGTGAACACTGGTGATACATCGCCATCACCGTCAGTCACAGTGATTGGCAGTTCGATTATAATGTTGTTTTGCTGATTGCCATCAGGATGATCAAGTGGTTTTCTAAGATCAAACTCATAGGAGCTATTTAACGCATTCAGAGTTAACTCAAACACCACTTCTTGAGAATTAACCGTGATACCTTGATAAACATTCACCCCGCCAGTACTGGACGTTAAGACTAAGGTGATTGCCTCTCCGCCAGACATCAATGTACTAACTGGCGTCGTCAAAT
>NZ_JAWOUO010000481.1:0-739 GCF_033339435.1 Vibrio sp. 378 | reverse complement strand
ATATTAATTCATCGTAGCTATATCAAAGAAAGATCGAAGAAAGAAAAAGCCACCGCGAGGGTGGCTTTTAGGGGCTATCAAGAAGGAGGAATCGACGATTATTGCTCAACTTTTACAGGTTGCGCTTTAAGCTTTTGAAACAGCTTCACAAACAGCGGGCTACCCAGCACTAATACTGCCAGCACAGTAAACGTCAACGTAATCGGACGCTCCCACAAGAAGCTCAACTCACCGTCAGAAATCATCAACGCTCGGCGCAAGTTTTCTTCCATCAAGCCGCCGAGGATGAAGCCAAGCAGCAATGGTGCGAGCGGGAAGTTTGCCAGTCTAAGTGCAATGGCAGCCATCGCCACAAGTAGCATCACAAACACATCCATCGTATTGAACGAAACTAAGTACACACCTGTAATTGAGAAGAACAAAATCATAGGTAGAAGCACTGTTCTTGGAACGGCCAGTAGTTTCGAGATGTAAGGAATCAACGGCAAGTTAAGAATCACAAGCACGATGTTACCAAAGTACATTGAGATGATGACTGACCAGAAGACATCCGGGTGTTCAACAAACAGGCGAGGGCCAGGTTGAATGCCGTAGGCGATTAACGCGCCAAGCATAATAGCGGTGGTGCCTGAGCCTGGAATACCCAGCGTTAACAATGGAACGAATGAGCCACTTGATGCGGCGTTGTTCGCTGATTCTGGCGCAACTAGACCACGAATGCTGCCTTTTCCGAACTCTT
>NZ_JAWOUO010000480.1:0-739 GCF_033339435.1 Vibrio sp. 378 | reverse complement strand
GTTGCTGTCTGGTGGTGATATTAATACCGGCGTTCCTGAATCTGATTTACAAGACGCTGAACCAGATTTCAAAGGCATGAGTAAGATTGGCTACGACGCGATGGCGTTAGGCAATCACGAATTTGATAATCCGCTAGACGTGCTATTCAAACAGCAAGATTGGGCTAACTTCCCAATGCTGTCAGCCAACATCTACGACAAAAAAACGGGCAAGCGTTTATTCCAACCTTACGCGATGTTCAATAAACAAGGCATTAAAATTGCGGTTATTGGTCTGACAACAGAAGATACCGCGAAGTTGGGAAATCCTGAGTTTATCGGTCAAGTGGACTTCCGCGACCCGAAAGCGGAAGCGAAAGAGCTGATTGCAGAACTGAAAAAAACAGAAAATCCGGATCTGATTTTCGCTGTTACGCACATGGGTCACTACGAAAATGGCAACCGTGGCATCAATGCGCCGGGTGATGTAGCTTTGGCGCGTTACCTTAATGAAGGCGATTTGGACATGATTGTGGGTGGTCACTCACAAGAGCCCGTTTGTATGGAAGGTCCTAACGTTATCAAAAAGAACTTTAAACCGGGTGATGAGTGTCAGCCAGACCAACAAAACGGTACTTACATTGTTCAGGCGCATGAGTGGGGTAAATATGTTGGCCGTGCCGATTACGAATTCCGTAACGGCGAACTATCAATGGTAAGCTACGATCTTATTCCTGTAAACTTGAAGAAAAAAATCAAC
>NZ_JAWOUO010000479.1:0-740 GCF_033339435.1 Vibrio sp. 378 | reverse complement strand
GTGGTTCATTACGATCCAGCTAACATCATCCTGATCACCGGTCGTGCAGCGGTAGTAAACCGTCTAGCAGAAATCATCAAACGCGTTGACCAAGCTGGTGACAAAGAGATCGAGCTAGTAGAGCTTCGCAATGCCTCGGCTGCTGAAATGGTTCGTATCGTAGAAGCCCTGAACAAAACGACCAACCAAAAGAGCACGCCTGAGTTTCTTGAACCAAAAATCGTCGCGGATGAGCGTACGAACTCGATCCTGATTTCTGGCGATCCGAAAGTACGTGCACGCCTGAAACGTTTGATTCGTCAACTTGACGTAGAAATGGCAACGAAAGGTAACAACCGAGTGGTTTACCTTAAGTATGCAAAAGCAGAAGACCTAGTTGATGTACTGAAAGGTGTCTCTGACAACCTGCAAGCCGAAAAACAAGCGGGTCAAAAAGGTGCATCCAGTGCACAACGCGGTGAAGTCGTGATTGCGGCTCATGAAGCAACCAACTCACTTGTTCTGACTGCGCCGCCAGATATCATGATGGCTTTGCAAGACGTAATTTCTCAATTAGATATTCGCCGTGCTCAGGTTCTGATTGAAGCCTTGATTGTTGAAATGGCCGAAGGTGATGGTATTAACCTAGGCGTTCAGTGGGGGTCACTAGAAACGGGTGCTGTGATCCAGTACGGCAACACAGGTGCGCCAATCGGCCAAGTCATGGTTGGTTTGGAAGAAGCGAAAGACGTTACCAAAAC
>NZ_JAWOUO010000478.1:0-741 GCF_033339435.1 Vibrio sp. 378 | reverse complement strand
GTGCCTTTTGGAATGACTGGTTGTGTTGGCATGAACAACGAAATGGTGTGTATCTCACTCAAGGATTGGATAACAGCACGATTTCTCAGATTGAACGCCTATTCATCGACATTGAGTACATTTCCAAATCAGACATGCCTTATCGAGATGATCTCGCGATTAACTTACTGGAACAACTGCTGATTCGTTGTAAAACTATTCAACCTGATGTGGTGAGCAAACCGTTAGATCCTCGTGTTATTGAAGCGATGAACTACATGACGCAGAACCTGAATCAAAATTTCACACTAGAAGACATCGCTGATTTCACCTGCCTGTCCGCCTCACGCTTAGGGCATCTATTTCGAGATGAAGTTGGCATGACCATTACTCAATGGCGTGACGACCAACGTATTAGCCGAGCGAAACAATTGTTGGTCACAACCAACTATTCGGTCAATCACATTGGTCGTATCGTTGGTTATACCGACCCACTCTACTTTTCTCGCGTATTCAAACGTAAAGCCGGCGCAAGCCCCAAATTGTATCGAGAGCAGATTAGTTGAAGGTTATCTTGAACACTCACTGTGCACTGACTACAATAGCGCACTTTTTTACGGAATTTAGGTCACAAACATGACAGATACAGCAAAACCAGCTCTACCAGATCGCCTAGCGGGTAACCCACGCAGCCCATTCTTCATCAAAGAATGTTTTGAGCACCAAATCGGTATCCGTTTCAACGGTAAAGAGCGCACTGAC
>NZ_JAWOUO010000477.1:0-743 GCF_033339435.1 Vibrio sp. 378 | reverse complement strand
TGTTATCCAGTTGGATATTCAATACTTCGTTGATGATGTCTGTGACGGCCAAGTCAGCGGCCAATACGCCTTGTTTGTTTTGGTTAAACGCTTTGGCAAAGCTGACCACAATACTGCCATCAAAGTCTTGGTATGGCGCGGTAATGATCAGCCCAGATTGTGCCATCGCGTCTTGATACCAAGGGCGAGTTCGAGGGTCGTAATCGGATGGCCATGATTCGCTTTTATCGCCGTAGGCAATAGCGCCGTCAGAGAACCCTGCGTAAACCGAGAGAAATTTCCCCGCGCGTTTGGTCAGCAATAACTCGCGATCTGCATCATCAGAACTGGCGATGATTTGTTCGTTAGCCAACATCATATCGCTACGAATTGAGAGCCAATCGCTGATATAACGGTTAGTCGACTCAGAAATATTCTGTATTTCTCGGTTGAGTGTGGATGTGGTTTCTTCGTGAAGTTGATTAACGGAAACCCAAGCTTGAACGCCACTTACGATGGCGATAATGACTGCAATAGCAATCTGGATTTTTAACTTAATGGTATTTCTCATTGTCTAACCTTTATAAACAGACAAAAAGATCAGTGTCACAACGTGTGACTCCAGAGGGTTTAGACGATTCAAGCACAGAGCGTTACATGAAAGGCTTTAGTGAATTTATCGACAGTTAATGATGAAACTTGAGGCACATGGTGTGATTTTTATTCAGCAATGCAATGTTAAATCTCTATTCATCATGGTGTGC
>NZ_JAWOUO010000476.1:0-743 GCF_033339435.1 Vibrio sp. 378 | reverse complement strand
CCTATTGATAGACAAATCCTATTTTCGTTAATAGGGAAATCCGATTATAGACGTGAGAAGCTGATAGGTTTTATTGAAGAATGGCAGTAGAAAGAGTGTCTGAAAGCAATGAGATCAATAAAGCCTGCAATGGCAGGCTTTTAGCTATTGAGAGGAGTTTATAAAGGGCTTGGCGGTTAGCTGAGCTTATCGAGCACTTTCTCGCAGAGCGTTTTTAGCGTCACCAATTCTTCTAGATCCAACGTGAACTTACAGGCAATGGCATCAGGGACGGATTTCGCCTGATCTTTAAGTGCTCTGCCTGCTTCGGTAAGGTTCAATACGCGTACGCGCTCGTCGGTTTCACTTCTTCCTCTGCTCACAAAGCCTTTTGCTTCTAAGCGTTTTAGCAACGGGGTGAGCGTTCCTGAATCGAGGTGAAGCTGTGATCCCAGCTGTTTTACGCTCGTGCCATCTTTTTCCCACAATACCATCATTACCAAGTACTGCGAGTAAGTGAGATCAAGTGCGTCCAACAACGGTCGGTACGCGCGAATCACAGCGTTCGCAGCGCTGTATAGCGGAAAGCAGACTTGATTCTCTAGTAACAATTTTTCGTCTGCATTCAATGTACTTGGGGAGTAACACTGGCTCATGGGCTTAATCTCGATAAAGGCGATAAAAATAAATTGTGCACAATATAGTTGCAAACTATCGTTGTTTCGATGTAAGGTTGCAAGCAATTAAATTGTGCGCAACTTAAA
>NZ_JAWOUO010000475.1:0-743 GCF_033339435.1 Vibrio sp. 378 | reverse complement strand
TTATTTCAACAAATGAAACCATTGGGGAATAACCTGTTTTGCGATTTTTTTGGTGAGTCGGTACGCGAGATCACGCTGCTCTTCAACGAGCCAAGAGGTGTTTTCTTTCACTTGGCTAAGTGATTGATCGAGCTTGAACTGCCAACGGAGCAAAATATCGTGAGAAGAGCTCGCTAAGATGAACTTCATCCATGCGTAGCCCTGTTTGAGCATGTGACGTTCAACTTCGTCTTCTTTCATCATGTCTGGTAGCGCTTTTTGCCAACCTTTCGGCCATTGTGACAACAACATCGGCCCTTGCTGTATAAGAAAACGGGCGATATCCAAACCAAACACGTTGTTCAAACACTGCTTGGGCTTTTTAAGTACCACTTGGCGCATCGCAAAACTGTGCAACGCCCCGCCAATGGTGAGCATTAACGTACTGAGCGCATCAGGAGGAAGCAGAGCCAAGCTATGGTGTGGCTTGTTAAAAGCCGTTTCTGGAACAGGCGCAAGCGCCCACTCTTCTAGACACCAAAGGTTGAAGTTTGGGTTATCTCGCCAGCCATCCAGATTAAGAAGCCAAGGCTGTTTTGGCACGATCCAGTTTTGCTCTAGGTACTGACATGGGCAGTAGTTGAACTGATGCAGCACCTGAGCCATCGGTGTTTCAGGTTTAACCACGCTTTGCGCTCCTGCGGCACCACGTGAACGTCGCGACATTCGAGCCAATCAATAGCAGTACCATAAACACTAAAATC
>NZ_JAWOUO010000474.1:0-744 GCF_033339435.1 Vibrio sp. 378 | reverse complement strand
TGCTCACTGGGATGACAGGACAAGTACACATTGCTAAGCAAAACAAGTCTAACGCCATGACGTTGCCGACATCGGCTTGGGTAAACAAGCAAGAGAACCAAGGTGAAGTTTGGGTGATGGATAGCTCAACGCAACAAGTGAATAAAGTGACATTGTCACTAAATGAAAGTGGCGCGATTGAGTCAGGTTTGGATAACAACGACTACGTGGTTATTGCTGGCGTAGAACGATTAGTCGAAGGGCAAGTGGTGAAAGCTTGGATTCGTGAGGAAGGCATTTAATGAAGCATTCTCTATTTGCAGTATCGGCCATCGCCTTGGCCGTTCTTACTGGTTGCCAAAGTGATAGTCAAAACGTAGGCGAACAACCGTTGTATGTTTCGACTATTTCAGTTGACGCGCCAGTGAAAAGCCAATATCGCGCGTTTAAAGGGCTAGTCGTTCCTGCTGAACAAACACCAATGGCATTTCGTCGCGCCGGTGAAATTCAACACGTACTAGTGAAAGCTGGTGACGTCGTGAAAGAAGGACAAATGATCGCCAAGCTGGATGACAGCAAAGAAAAGCAAGCGGTAAATGATGCTGAAGCGCAATACACGCTTGCGATTCGCCAGCTTAAACGAGGTGAAGAGCTGCACGGCCGCCAAATGATATCCAAAGCAGAACTGGATGAGCTGACCGCAAACAAGGAACTGGCAGAGGCAAACTTCTATAACGCCACCAACCAGTTGAACTATACGCGTTT
>NZ_JAWOUO010000473.1:0-745 GCF_033339435.1 Vibrio sp. 378 | reverse complement strand
CGAATCCGACCCAACATTGTTGACTCAATTGGTGAAGGTGAGGTCTTGGTCCTCAGAGACAAAAACCGGTGACTTAGGTGATTGTGAAGATTTGCCTGAAGACAGCATGATCATCCCAACGATTACCTCGACAAACGATAACTGTTTGGGGAAAGAGTGTCCCAGTTATGCCGATTGTTTTGTCTTGAAAGCTCGTAAACGTGCAATGGATTCTGACATCGTCGTGGTGAACCATCACTTGTTTCTCGCGGATTTAGCCATCAAAGAGACAGGTTTTGGTGAGTTGATCCCAGAAGCCGATGTCTTTATTTTCGACGAAGCTCATCAGCTACCAGACATTGCCAGTGAATATTTCGGGCAATCGGTATCGAGTCGCCAAATTCATGACCTCGCCAAAGACATTGAAATCGCGTATCGCACCGAAGCAAAGGACATGCGTCAGCTGCAAAAAGTTGGGGATAAACTACTTCACAGTGCGATGGATATGCGCATCGTTCTGGGTGAGCCGGGTTTTCGTGGCAACTGGCGAGAAGCGATGCAGTCTGAATCCATTAAGCGCGAATTGGTTCGTTTAACTGACAGCCTAGATCTGGCGATTGATGTGCTCAAATTGGCACTTGGTCGCAGCCAATTGTTGGATACGGCTTTTGAGCGTGCGAACTTGATCAAAGGTCGAATCGATCGTGTGTGTGATGTTGACATCACCGGCTACTCTTACTGGTACGATACGTCACCGCGTCATTTT
>NZ_JAWOUO010000472.1:0-746 GCF_033339435.1 Vibrio sp. 378 | reverse complement strand
GAAAAAGCGCAAACCATCGAGTTGGCAGTGGCGGGTGAGGGCACGGTTCAGTTTGAATTAGTTCGTATTCCCGCAGATAAAGTGGCAAGCGAGACGCGTGTGTTCGCGGACAACGCCCGTGAACAATCATTCTTGAATGAGCATGCTTTATCTGATGTTTTGGTGACACTGAAAGAGCGTGGTCAACAGTACCCAGCTGTTGGTCGTCGCACTGACGATGGCAAAATTGAAGTGCTAGACGGTAGCCGCCGTCGTATGTCTTGTATCTTGGCGGGGAAGGATTTCTTGGTTTACGTTGGTGATGGCATCAACACTGAACACGCGAAATTCCTATCTGACGTCGCGAATGCTCACAAACCGATGTCGCTTTAAGAAAAAGGAAAAGAGATGCAGGCTAAGCTGGAAAGTGGTGAAGCAGAAGACCAAAAAGCGCTAGCGAAAATGTTCCAATGCAGTGAGGCATTGGTAAGTGGTGCGCTTAAAGCCGCGGCATTGCCGCTAGAATTGCTACAAGCGTATCCAAATGTTGGCGATTTAGGTCGTCCAACCATCGTTAAACTGCACAAACAGTTCTCAACATTGACCGCTGAGCAGCAGCAAAACTTGTTGGATAAATGCCGTACATCTGAAGGTTACTTGTGGCAACGTAGCAAGGCACAAGGCGTGGCTCGTTTGACCAAAGAAGTGACGGAAAGCATCGAAAGTTGGATCTCAGAGTTAGCACCAGCTAAACCTGCAAAAAAAGC
>NZ_JAWOUO010000471.1:0-746 GCF_033339435.1 Vibrio sp. 378 | reverse complement strand
CATTAAGAAGGAAAATATCATGTTTGAACGCTGGTTCACTGCGTACTGCTTGGCGCTGCGAACTTGGTGGTTAACCAGTCGCTTTTTAACCTATCAATCACCACTAAGATTACTGTCGCTGTTTGAAGCCTACGAACAGCAAACCCAGTGTCGCAACTTAGCCCGAATTGCGATTGGCGACACCGTTCGCTTAGTGGATCTTGACCGCTCCTATCAATATCGCATGACGTTAGTTGATTCACGTAAGAGCCAACCTCTTGCGGGGATGCTAGCTGTTGATTCGTACTTAGGTTCCCGATTGTTGGGACGTTCTCAGGATGAGGTCTTAGAACTCGAGATATTCAACCAGCGCCGCTGCTTTGTGATTACCGAAATCATTCATCAATCACCGCCACCGCCACCGCATCTGGTGTGTAGCTGTATGTTATGTCAGTAAAATAGAGGTGAAGTCATGAGTAAAAAAGACAAGAAGCAACCCCAGTTAAGCTTGAAAGAAAAACGTAAGTTGAAGCAAGAGAAATCGGCCGAGCAAGGGATGGTGAAAGCGCGTAAACCATCTCGGAAATAAAAATTGCGGCTTATAAGCCCGCCGTAAGAGGTGGGCTTTGTATTGTTGTCGCGTAGGAAAAGCGAGCTTAATTTGAGGTCTTTAATAGGCGCGTTGAAATTTTTTTCATTTTGTCCCTTGAAAGCGATTTTTGATGACCTTATATCTAGTTGTGAAGAGGATGACTGGCTTGCTAGAG
>NZ_JAWOUO010000470.1:0-747 GCF_033339435.1 Vibrio sp. 378 | reverse complement strand
TTTCTGCCTGTGGTTTTCACCTTCGTGGCGAGTATTCCGTTCCGGAAGAACTGCACACCATGTCATTCTCTAGCTACGATGAATACAGCAAGCTCACACGCTATGTACGCTCTCAGCTGCAACTCAACAAAGTTGACCTAGTTCAGCCGTCATCTTCGATACCAAATCTGCATTTAATCAAATCAACCATGGATGAGCGAACGCTCTCGCTTTACCAAAACAGTCGTGCGGCAGAAAAAGAATTGACTTACGTGGTGCAATATCGCGTCACAATTCCAGGGTTTGGCTCAAAAAATTTCACCACAACCGTGAACCGCAACTACCTAGACAACCCGTTAACGGCATTGGCAAAATCGGTTGAACGTGACGTAATCGAAGACGAGATGCGTCAACAAGCAGCGAAACAGATGATGCGTCAACTTGGCCGAATCCGTGCCGAGTACGAAGCGGGGCAAATTGCAGCGCCAACTGAGAAAACAAACTCTTAATCAACATGCGAATTTATGCTGACAAGCTAGCTGACCATCTAGCCAAACACTTAAAGCAGGTTCATCTGCTCTTCGGAAACGAACCGCCACTGATCCAAGAAAGCCGCCAAGCGATTCAAAAGACCGCTCTACAACATGGTTTTGAAGAAAGACACCGTTTTGCTGTCGATACACGTTTAGATTGGACCCAAGTGTATGACTGCTTTCACGCTCTGAGCTTATTTTCTAGTCGACAACTCATTGAGCTTGAGATCCCAGA
>NZ_JAWOUO010000469.1:0-748 GCF_033339435.1 Vibrio sp. 378 | reverse complement strand
ACGCCCAGTTTCACAGCTGCCCAGCTAAAGCTGAAGATACCTAGAGGCTTACCAATCAATAGACCTAGTGCAATACCTAGAGGCAGCATTGAAGTTAGGCCTGACATCGATACGCCTTCTAGCGAGATACCTGCGTTCGCAAATGCAAACAGAGGAAGAATACCAAATGCAACATAAGGGTGAAGAGCATGCTCCATGTGTTTCAGTGGAGAGTGTTCGCCCTGCTTTCCTTTCAGCGGAATCGCGAAACCGATCACTACACCTGCCAATGTTGCGTGCACACCAGACTTAAGTACAGCAAACCACAAAATAGCACCTACAATCATGTACGGTGTTAGCTTAGTGACTTCTTTCGCGTTCAGCATGAACAGTACACCTGTCATGACGAAGCCGACAAGCAATGCCATTGAAGAAAGATCACCGGTGTAGAACAGAGCAATGATGACTACAACACCTAAGTCGTCAATGATCGCAAGAGCCAACAAAAATACTTTTAGACTCACTGGTACGCGCTTACCAAGTAACGCCATGATACCCAGAGCAAATGCAATGTCTGTCGCCGCAGGAATTGCCCAACCAGAGATCGCTTCAGGGTCATTTGCATTAAAAGCAACGTAAATAAGTGCCGGAGCCAACATACCACCGACCGCAGCAATTGCAGGGAAGATGGCAGTTTCTTTCGATTTTAGCGCGCCTTCAAGCAGCTCGCGCTTTACTTCAAGGCCAATAAGTAGGAAGAACACAGCCA
>NZ_JAWOUO010000468.1:0-748 GCF_033339435.1 Vibrio sp. 378 | reverse complement strand
ATCCACAGGAAGCTAAGTGAGAACAATGTGTCGCTCGGCATCGAAATTACGGAGCGTCAGTTGATCAATGGGGAAGCAAGAAAGCATATTGCAGCGTTGCGCGTGCACGGAATTGATGTACTGATCGACGACTTTGGAACTGGGTATTCGTCACTGTCGTATTTAGCTCGTTTCCCGATTGATGAACTAAAAATCGACCGAGCATTCATTAATGACATTGACGCCCTGCCAAAACAGGTGACCGTCATCGAGAACATCATCAACTTGGGCAAATCTTTGGAACTAACGGTCGTTGCAGAAGGCGTAGAAACGCATCAGCAAGCTACTTTGCTTTCCAACCTTCAATGTAACTCGATTCAAGGTTTTCATTTCTACCGACCTCAACCAAAACATGAAATCGAAGAGTTGTTTGTGCAAAACCGCCGCCACAAAAACTGATCCCCCTACTTCGTCAAATCAAACCTTTACCCCTACTCTCAAGGGGTAAATATTGAGTTTATTGAGCTAAACCTAACTTAGGTCAAATTAGCTATTCATAATTCTTCATAAAATGCGGGCACCTTTTCCTTCTCTATGATTGTGAGCATATGGAACTCTTGTGTCCTGCGGGTAACCTGCCTGCGCTAAAAACCGCGATTGATTGCGGTGCAGATGCCGTGTACATCGGCTTCAAAGACGATACCAACGCGCGTCACTTTGCTGGTTTGAACTTCAACGGTAAAAAGCTAGAAAAGGCCGTGCAATATGT
>NZ_JAWOUO010000467.1:0-750 GCF_033339435.1 Vibrio sp. 378 | reverse complement strand
AAGCGGAGCGTGCTTAGTCATTTTTGACGGTAGCCCTGTTTATCCTTCTCACAAGGTACTGTGGAACCTTGCTCAAAATGCTGACGTGACCTTGTTTGGCACGTCGGCTAAATATCTAGAAGCGATTGAAAAAGCGCAATTCTCACCGAAAAGAGCCGATGCTTTCCCCGCACTCAAGACGATTTGTTCAACTGGCTCTGTACTTTATCCTGAGCAATTCGATTACGTTTACGAGCACTTAAAGGAAGACGTACATTTAGCGTCCATTGCTGGGGGCACAGATATTTGCGGATGTTTTGTATTAGGCAATCCGATATCACCAGTCTATCGAGGCGAGTGTCAATCTGCAGGCTTAGGCGTTGATGCGCAAGTATTTAATCCACAAGGTCACAGTGTCGTAGGTGAACGAGGTGAGCTGGTTTGCACCAATTCACTGCCGAATTTTCCTTCCGGGTTCTGGCGTGATTCAGGCGAGCGTTACCATCGCGCCTATTGGGATAAATTCGATAATGTTTGGCATCATGGCGACGATGTAGAAAAAAGTGAGGTTGGCGGTTTTGTCTTTTATGGCCGTAGTGACACCACTCTTAATCCAGGTGGCGTCAGAATTGGTACCGCAGAAATTTACCAACAGGTGAATGCTATTGATGGCATTGTCGACTCCATCGCAGTTGGGAAAGAAGTGGATCGAAATGAACAGATCTGGCTTTTTGTTCAATTAGCAAGCCAAGATGAGTTGGATGATGAGTT
>NZ_JAWOUO010000466.1:0-750 GCF_033339435.1 Vibrio sp. 378 | reverse complement strand
GGCTTAACTGGTTTGGCAATAAAGCTGAAACCGTTCGCTTTGATGCCTTCCATCATATCGTCAGTACGGTCAGCACTGATGATCACCCCTTCAAAACGATTCCCCAGACGCAAACGACACTGTTGCAACACTTCTAACCCCGTACGTCCATTATCCAATCGATAATCAGAGAAAATGACGTCTGGCACCCAATCGCCTTCGAGCGCTTGTAAGCTTTCGACGAGATCCGTCGCAACCCGTATGTCACACCCCCAACGAGAGAGCAGATTTTCCATTCCGACCAAAATGTCAGGTTCGTTATCGACACACAGAATTCGCAAGTGGCACAACTCCGATTGAGGACTGGTCTCGACTTTCGCAGGGTGTGGCTGAACGTGATGAGCCTTATCCAAGGTTATCGAGAACACGCTGCCTTTACCAAACCACGAACGCATTGAAATTTCGTGCCCCACCACCTGCGCAATCCCTTTGGAAATCGCCAAGCCTAATCCCAAACCTTGATCGGAGCGCACTTGCGTTCCGCGATTAAACTCTTCGAAGATTTCCTGCTGTTTTTCTTCCTCGATGCCCATGCCGTTATCCCACACATCAATGCGCACACGCCCTTGAACTCGGCGCACTCCCAGCGCAACTTTACCATTTGGGCTGTAACGGAAGGCATTGGTGAGGAAATTCTGCACCACACGGCGCAGTAATTTAGGGTCCGATTTCACCATGAGAGAAGATGGAATCATAGTGAACTCGATCCCC
>NZ_JAWOUO010000465.1:0-751 GCF_033339435.1 Vibrio sp. 378 | reverse complement strand
TCCATTTGGTCTTGGCGGTGACGAAGGTGCGAAAGCAAGCATTCGTTATATCGAGCGTTTATTGAACGATGATGAAGCGGGTATCATGAAACCTGCTGCGATCATCGTAGAGCCAGTACAAGGTGAGGGCGGTGTAATTCCTGCTCCAGCATTCTGGTTGCGCGAACTACGTCGTATTTGTGATGAGCACGGTATCCTACTGATTTTTGATGAAATCCAGTGTGGTGTGGGTAAATCTGGTTACAACTTCGCTTTCGAAGAAGCGGGTATCGTTCCTGATGTATTGTGTCTTTCTAAAGCGATTGGCGGCGGCTTGCCAATGTCACTGCTTGTGATCAATAAGCAACACGATACGTGGAAGCCAGGCGAGCACACGGGCACATTCCGTGGTAACCAACTTGCAATGGTTTCAGGTGCTAAAGCGCTTGAAATTATCCAACGTGACAACCTTGTTGAGCATGCGAACGTTGCGGGCCAATACCTACGTTTTGGTCTCGAAAGCATCCAAAAACGTGTTAACTGTATTGCTGAAGTTCGTGGCAAAGGCTTGATGCTAGGCGTTGAAATCAAGAATCCTAACGGCGAGCTTAACAAGTTTGGTGAACCTCTTGCTGACGGTCAGTTGACCCTAGCGATTCAACGTGCTGCGCTTGAGCGTGGTTTGATGGTTGAGAAAGGCGGCCGCGAAGGTTCTGTTATTCGCTTCCTTCCACCACTTATCATTTCATTCGAACAGATTGACTTCGCATTA
>NZ_JAWOUO010000464.1:0-752 GCF_033339435.1 Vibrio sp. 378 | reverse complement strand
ACAAGTTTTTCCACTTCGTCGTCGATTGAAGACGTTACCGATGAGTTACCAATATTGGCATGCACCTTAACTAAGAAGTTACGGCCAATAATCATTGGTTCAGATTCTGGATGATTGATATTCGAAGGAATGATGGCGCGACCTTCTGCAACTTCTTTACGAACGAATTCTGCAGTAATGTCTTTAGGTAGATTTGCACCGAAGCTTTGACCAGGATGCTGCTGAGTCAGCACGTCATCGCGATATTGAGCGCGACCCATGTTCTCACGCAGTGCAATGTATTCCATTTCCGGAGTAACAATGCCTTTGCGAGCATAGTGTAGTTGAGTGACGCATTTTCCGGCTTTAGCTCGTCGAATACGTGGTAAGTTGCCATAACGCAAATCATCTAAGGTTTCATCGTCAAGACGCTCTTTTGCGTAAACAGAGCTCACATCTTCAAGGATTTCAGTATCATTGCGTTCTTCAATCCACCCCTCTCTAAGCTTTGGTAAGCCACTATAAAGGTCGATAGAGTAATCTGGGTCGGTATACACACCAGAGGTGTCATACACACGTTCAGGCTCATTCGGCTCAAAATTTGGTGCCTCTTTTGTGCCACCAATTAGGCTATCAGCCAAAGAAATTTCACGCATTGGCACTCGGATGTCAGGACGAGAACCCTCTACATACACTTTGGCTGAGTTTGGGTACGGCTGTACCGAGAGAGTATCAATAAACTGTTTTGCTTCCAGCCTCGCTTGTTTGCGACT
>NZ_JAWOUO010000463.1:0-752 GCF_033339435.1 Vibrio sp. 378 | reverse complement strand
TGAAGGTAAGCATCGAACTGACCGGCAATGGTTTTTGCCATCGACTCGACTTTGGATTGATGTTCTCTCAACGTACTTTCTAGCAGCACGCCAGATGCGTTTCGATAAACGAGCGCAGCAATGCTGGAAAAGGCAATTACTAGGCACAAAGTGATGACTAACTTTAGTTGAAAGCCAACACTTTGATTTCTGTACTTTTCTAACATGGAATGTCTTCCTGATATATTTATAACTTATGAGTTTTGTATCGGCATGCTATCGGTTTATATGAATAATTTTTTTGATATCTATTAATTAAATTGTCAAAAAACTCAGATAACCAATGAGTTAGTTAGAAAGTGACCGAGGAAGAACGGAAATGATTTCAAAAAAAGGCCGGATGAGCCGGCCTAGGAAGATTATTGTGCAGCAATCACTGTCACGAGCTCGTAGCTCTCGCCTGGCTCAAGAGTTTTGCCTTCTTCAATACTTGGTGCATGAAGGGCAGATTCCACACACAGCATGTTTTCATAGCCATTGTCAGCCATATCTCCCATCCCTTGTGCACCTTCCGCCCACGGGTTCCATAGTACTGCGGAGTTATGGCCGCGGTTCGCTACGCTCAACGTGCGGTTAAGAACAGGGTCTTTCACTAAAATTTGAGCTTCTGGTTGCGTGTATACGCGATCGATGGTGTCAGTCAGTTGAAGAACCTCACCACCCTGACACACTTCGCTATTTTTCAAGCTGTCGATGTACTCGTTGCCCATACC
>NZ_JAWOUO010000462.1:0-755 GCF_033339435.1 Vibrio sp. 378 | reverse complement strand
ATCCCATATTTACTGATTCCCAATCCGGAGTTTTGATGCCTGATACTGCTTTTAGTTCCATTCCAGATTCAATTCCTGCCTCAGCAACAATCGAATTGGGCGTAACTTCACCAATTACGGGTTTTACCGCAGGTACACCAATCAGGAAAACCAACCAATAAGCAAAAATAGCAAATAAGAAATTAAAGATAGGGCCAGCTGCAACAATAGACGTTCGTTTCCAAAGCGGCTTTTGATCAAAGGCTAAATGTTTTTCACTTTCTGGCACATCGTCAACACGGCTATCTACCATTTTGACGTATCCACCAAGAGGAATCATTGAAATAGTGTATTCGGTTCCGTCTTGACCAACTTTTCGCCAAATAGACTTACCAAAACCGATGGAAAATCTTTCAACCTTCACGCCACAACGACGAGCAACCCAAAAGTGCCCAAACTCGTGCACGGCAACGAGAATGCCCAGTGCAACGATAAAAGAAACAAGATTCCACAAAATACCAGTCATTAGCTACGCTCGCGTATAATTTCTAGGGCGATAGTTCGAGACATTCTATCTAGCTCTAGCAAGCTTTCCAAGCTATTCGCATTCTCAGGTTTGCAGCTTGCGGTGATTTTATGCAAAACCAATTCATTGATGCGAGCCATATCTGTAAAACCAAGGCGATTATTTAGAAACGCATCAACAGCAACTTCATTGGCTGCATTTAGAGCAGTAGTCGCATGTTGCCCTTCGTAACACGCGTCAATCGCAAGCT
>NZ_JAWOUO010000461.1:0-755 GCF_033339435.1 Vibrio sp. 378 | reverse complement strand
GACAGACAAGGCGGTGTGTTGTCTTGGTATGACAATGATCTCCCCGCCCCCTATTGGACAAGTAAAAACCCAGAGAACGGACACGCTCACATTGCGTATCGTTTAAAAGTACCGTTTTCTACGTCTGATATTGCTCATAGTGAACCAATTCGTTACGCAGCCGCTATCCAATCCGCCATGACGGAACGATTGAAAGCTGATCGGGGGTTCGCAGGGCTACTGACGAAAAACCCATTACATCCATACTGGCAAAATGAATATTGGACAGAGTATGAGTACACGCTCGATGAATTAGCAGACTACCTTGATTTAAAAGGCCACCCGTTACGTGGTAGCGAAACGTCTGGTCTTGGCCGTAACTGTGAGTTGTTCGATAACACTCGTCAGTGGGCATATAGAGCGATTCGGGAATACTGGGCGCCTAACTACAAAAGAAAGTGGAATGCAGCCGTCTACGACAAAGTAGAAAGTACGAATAGCCAGTTCAATGTTCCTTTGCCCGTGTCAGAAGTGAAAGCGATAGCGAAGTCGATCGCTAACTGGACGTATCGAGAATTCACGCCAGAAAAGAAAAGCCAATGGCACGCTAAGAAAGGTGCTAAGGGTGGAAAAGTTTCAAAAGGTGGAGGTAGACCTAGCCTTAACGAACCTTGGGTTGAGCTTGGTATCAGTCGAAGAACTTACTTCCGTTGGAAGTCGACTGGCAAATTGTAATGTGTGGCACTAAACAAGCTATATCAGATAACAGCCCTTTT
>NZ_JAWOUO010000460.1:0-755 GCF_033339435.1 Vibrio sp. 378 | reverse complement strand
ATGGGGGTTCATTGGCTGTGTGGGATTGCTGACGCTATACCTATTTATTACAGCACGGGTGATGTTGCTAGCCTGCCAATCTGAGCACTTTTTTAGTCGCTTAGTCAGTGGCACCTTGGCGATGAGCTTCTTCCTCTACGCCTTTATTAATACTGGAATGGTGAGTGGATTGTTGCCAGTGATGGGAAGCCCGCTTCCATTCTTTAGTTACGGCGGAACAGCCATGCTGACACAGGGCATCTGCTTTGGCGTAATCATGTCCCTGTGTTACTCCAAATACCGTAATACTTAGCGCTACTCGCAATATTTAGCACGATCAAAAAAGGCTTCCCTCGGGAAGCCTTTTTTACAACAACGAAAGCTAAAAATTATAGCTCAGCGTTGTGGTATACCTGCTGAACGTCGTCGCAGTCATCTAGAAGGTCTAGGAACTTCTGGAATTTCTCTGCGTCTTCACCCGCTACTGGCGTTTGAGTTTGAGGAACGAAAGTGATTTCTTCCACATCAATTGTCAGATCAGGGAATGCTGCGTTTAGCGCTGTTTTCGTTTTGAAGAACTCAGTGTGAGGAGCAAATACTGTGATCACACCATCTTCTAGTTCAACGTCAGTTACGTCTACGTCTTCCATCATTAGCGTTTCAAGAATCACTTCATCGTCTTCGCCTTTGAATTGGAATACCGCTTGGTGATCGAACATGTGAGACACAGAACCTTCCACACCAATCTTCGCGCCAACTTTTACAAAGCATTGGCG
>NZ_JAWOUO010000459.1:0-756 GCF_033339435.1 Vibrio sp. 378 | reverse complement strand
CTGCCTCTCCTGCTTTCGCTTCAATTAAGCTTTCACCGCCTAGAGATTGCAGGTTTGCTTGCGCATCAAGTATGAACTTCGCCGCAGCCACAGAGATTTGTGGGCCCATAAATGGCGCAGGTTCTGCGAATGGTTGATCCATGCGAATGTTTTTCGTCGCTTCCACCAGCTTAGTGATCAGAGCATCCCCTTTCTCACCAAACGGCACGTATAGACGACGAGCACAAGTACAACGTTGACCAGCACTGATGAATGCCGATTGGATGATGGTGTACACCGTTGCATCCAAATCACCGTAGTTATCAGAGATGACCATCGGGTTGTTGCCGCCCATTTCTAGCGCTAACATCTTGCCTGGTTGACCTGCAAACTGACGATGCAGAATGTGACCCGTGTTCGCACTGCCCGTAAACAGAATGCCATCAATACCTTTCGCATCAGCCAACGCAATACCGGTTTCCTTCGCACCTTGAACAAGGTTGATCACGCCTTTTGGTAAACCCGCGTCTTCCCACAATTTCATAGCTAGCTCACCAGTCCAAGGCGTTTGCTCAGATGGTTTGAACACAACTGTGTTCCCCGCTAGCAAGGCAGGAACGATGTGGCCATTCGGTAAGTGACCAGGGAAGTTATATGGCCCAAACACCGCCATTATGCCAAGAGGGCGATGTCGCAATACAATCTGGTTGCCCGCTGCTTCGCGAGTCGCTTCACCAGTACGGTCATGGTAGGCACGAATAGAAATAGCGATTTTTC
>NZ_JAWOUO010000458.1:0-756 GCF_033339435.1 Vibrio sp. 378 | reverse complement strand
CAGAGTTAAAGACGATTTGATCTAGGTCTTGTGCAGTGATTTCAAGGACAAAAACACCACTACCTTGATCAACAAATGTCGTTCCATCTGGGAGTGACAAGCTCGCACCATCTGGTACGTTTGAAATCTCAACCCTCAATGTTTCTGGATCATTCTCTTGATAATTTGCACCGTCGCCAATCGACTCTTTGTTATCCACCACCAGCGCATTCACGTTGATGGTAATGTCTTCGCCTTCGTTGCCTGAGACTTGGGTATCAGGGTTAACATCCACGTCGTCGCCAATCGGGTTAACGACTAACGTAAAGTTACTGTTTCGCTCGGTAGGCACTTTCAACAACTCTTCTTGAATGAAGACAGAGATACCGATTTCAACTTCACCACTAAAGTGTTTTGGCGGCTTAATTTGAATATCGCTCAAGTCGATGGAAGTTTGCGTCAAGTCTTTAACTTGAATGCTCCACTCGCCATTGCCTGC
This sequence comes from Vibrio sp. 378, assembly GCF_033339435.1. NCBI lineage: Bacteria > Pseudomonadati > Pseudomonadota > Gammaproteobacteria > Vibrionales > Vibrionaceae > Vibrio > Vibrio sp. 378. The sequence goes on along the minus strand of NZ_JAWOUO010000458.1, from coordinate 278 downwards.
GTTTTTCACAATGTAATCGGATGAATTAGACTCAACAACAAAGTCATTCGGAATGCCAGTCAGCTTAAGTGAAACAAAGCTTTCAGAGCCATCATCGTCGGTCAGACTGATCGTAACGCCAGTACCTGACTGGTTGAGTGAAATCAACGTATCTTCATCACCCGTCACGACGATAGGCTGACTTGGATCGGTTCCCGTAATCACGATGTCATCCACGACAGGCGTGACTTCAAATGTCACGTCGTCGGTAAAGGTGCGTACATCTACGTTATCGCCCG
>NZ_JAWOUO010000457.1:0-756 GCF_033339435.1 Vibrio sp. 378 | reverse complement strand
CGCTATCGATTTGATCGCTACCATGTTATTAAGCACAAGTCCCTTGCAGATACGATGGTGAACTTCGTTCAAAATGAAATGATTGCTCACCCTGCAGTAAACGACTTGGCCGATCGAGATAAGCCAGAAACCAAAGAAATTAAATCGGCAATTCGCCAACTTCGCTCTTCTCTTGCTCAAGCCAACTATCAATTTGCCCATGAGTCAGCGGCGGAAGATAAAGTAAAGATCACACCACTTGTTGGTCTTGGTAAGCGTCGAAACTTACTAAACCAGCAAATCGTCAAGCTACTAGCAGCAGCAAAAAACGAAATTTTCATCTGTACGCCATATTTTAACTTCCCTAAATCAATTCACCGGGAAGTAAAACGTGCAATGAAACGTGGAGTAAAAGTAACGATCGTGGTAGGAGATAAAACCGCGAACGATTTCTATATCTCTCCAGAAGAAGATTTCAAAACCATTGGTGGTCTTCCTTACCTTTACGAGGTAAATCTGCGCCGCTTTGCCAAAGCAAATGAGGCGAACATTGCAGCTCGTAAGCTTTCAGTGCACTTATGGAAGCATGAAAACAACAGCTTCCACCTAAAAGGTATCTGGGTTGATAAACGATACATGCTGCTTACGGGTAACAACTTAAATCCGCGTGCTTGGTCTCTCGATCTTGAAAATGGTTTATTGATTCAAGATGACTACGCAAACCTTACTCATAAGTTTGAAGATGAAGTAGCCCGAATCCTTGAACATACGCAGCTA
>NZ_JAWOUO010000456.1:0-757 GCF_033339435.1 Vibrio sp. 378 | reverse complement strand
GCACCTGCTGATGCTGCGTACTGACGCGCATTCGCAAAGCCCGGAAGCAGTTTCTCACGATACGGTTCTGCGATCACGTCTTTGATCATTTTTGCAGCGAGTTCAGGCTGACCAGAGTGACATGCATGAATAAAGCCCGCAAGGTGACGGCCATGGGCAATGATATCTTGTCGACGATATTGAGATGGTAGGATTTCACGCGCTTCAGCCGTCGACACTTTAATGCCCGGATACGCCATCACCCAATACCACTCGTCAAAGCAAGGGACTTCTTGGCTGATGATGCCCAGCTCTTCAAGCATCAACTGAACACCACCAAGGTAACATGGAGCAACATTGTCGTAGTGAACACCACCCGAAATTTTGCCTTCCATTTCACCCATTAAAGCCAGCAATTCCGTTTCATTCAAAGGCTGGTCATGGAATCGGTTTAGCGCGTCCAACGCTGCCACAATAGAACAAGCACTTGAGCCCAAACCAGAACCAATAGGCATGTTTTTCTCTAGCGTCATTTCAAGTGGTTTTAGCTCAACACCTTTTTTATCTAGCTCGCGAGAAAACACCAGCCAACAATCGTAAACGATGTTTTCTTTTGGCTCTGTAGGCAACTTAGAGACAAAATTACCCGCAGTTTTCAGACTGAACGGCTCAGTCCCTGCCTTAACTTGCACTCTGTCACCTAGCAAGGTCCCATCCACTGGGGACACCGCCGCCCCCAACACATCAAAACCAACACTTACATTACCAATTGATGCTG
>NZ_JAWOUO010000455.1:0-757 GCF_033339435.1 Vibrio sp. 378 | reverse complement strand
GTAATTGACCAGTTCCGTCCAGCTTGAGTCAGATCTTTGTTCTCTGTCTGAAGGTCACGCACATCATTCCAATTGTAGTACTCTTCATCTGTCACGTTGAACAGACCTGCTCGCAACGTAAGATCTTTAATAGGTTTGTAGTACGCGGTGATATCTACAACCGTAGCAGCAGAGATAGGCAACACTTTATCGTCATTTATGTCGCTTTTGTCTTTAGAGGCTGTGTAGTTAATGGTTAACGTGGTTCCCCAGTTTTGTTCTGAATCGTAATTAAAACCAGCGACAAGGTTCCAAGGGTTAACACTGTTTAGTGGATTATTGTTTCCATCTTCACCTTCCGTATACGCCGCTGCTACACGAGAGCTAAAGCCTTCGATTGGCATGAACTTGTTCCACGAAAGTTGGTTTGAAAACTCAATACCTTTAATTGTCGCTTTGCCTATATTCACGTACTGCTGAATCGCAGGGTCAGTCACTGGCGTCCAAGTGCCAGAGACGGTTTTACTTTCGATGAAGTTGTCGTAGTCGCTGTAGAAAACTGACACTTCACTGCTACAAATGTCATTGTTATGTCGCCAACCAAACCCGTACGAAATACTGTCTTCTGCTTTTAAATCAGGATTTGGCTTAAAAAGGTAGCCATGCATTGGGTTACCGAAAGAGTAGTACAACTCTTGGAAATCTGGAGCACGGAAACCTTGGCTGATTTGCGCGAATAAACGATGTTGCTCATTAAGCTTATAAACAGAACCTAAGC
>NZ_JAWOUO010000454.1:0-757 GCF_033339435.1 Vibrio sp. 378 | reverse complement strand
CGTTTACCAAGGCGTAAAAGAAAACGGTGCGATCTTCTCACATCCAAACCCATGGGCTTGGGTTGCTGAAGCAAAATTGGGGCGCGGTGACCGTGCGATGAAGTTCTACGATGCACTCAACCCATACAACCAAAACGACATCATCGAAAAACGTATCGCAGAACCGTACTCCTACGTGCAGTTCATTATGGGTCGAGACCACCAAGATCACGGTCGTGCAAACCACCCATGGCTAACTGGCACATCTGGTTGGGCTTACTTCGCAGTGACCAACTTTATCCTTGGTGTGCGCACAGGTTTTGATGGTCTAACTATCGATCCATGTATTCCAACTAACTGGCCTGGATTTGAAGTCACTCGTCAGTGGCTAGGCGCGACTTACAACATCAAAGTTGTTAACCCTGATTCAGTCAGCAAAGGCGTGAAATCTATCACTCTGAACGGCGAAGCTATCACTGGCGCATCAGTACCAGTTCAAGCGGAAGGCTCCGTGAACGAAGTGATCGTAACACTAGGTTAATCGCTTAAAAATGCCCCAATGCACTTTTGCTCTTTAGCTTGTGCATTGGGTTCGCTAGCAAAATTTTTAAGGCGCGGTGTATTGCCGCCCTTATTGAGGTTCGAATCATGATCAAATTTGGTACAGGCGGTTGGCGCGCATTCATCGGTGAAGAATTTACTAAAGATAATGTTCGTTTGGTTGCTCAGGCAGTAGCAAACATCACTAACAGAGAATCAGTGGCAGATCGTGGCTTTG
>NZ_JAWOUO010000453.1:0-757 GCF_033339435.1 Vibrio sp. 378 | reverse complement strand
TCCATCCATTCGCGGTATGGGTGACGAGATTTGAGATCGTTATCGATCTCGCTTGATTGCCACAGTTTACCTTTACGAGTATCGACAACTAACAACTCACCAGGGCCAACACGACCTTTTTTCGCAACTTCGTCTGGTGCGTAATCCCAAATACCGATTTCAGAAGCCAGCGTGATCAACTTGTCTTTTGTGATCACGTAGCGAGCTGGGCGCAGACCGTTTCGGTCGAGGTTACATGCTGCGTAGCGGCCATCGGAAAGTACGATCCCTGCTGGGCCATCCCAAGGCTCCATGTGTTTGGAGTTGAAATCGTAGAAGGCTCGTAGATCGGGATCCATATCTGGGTGATTTTGCCGTGCTGGTGGAACAAGCATTCGCATGGCTCGGAAGATATCCATGCCGCCGGCCAAGAATAGATCCAACATGTTATCCAGACTTGAAGAATCCGAACCAGTCTCATTTACAAACGGAGCTGCGGTTTGTAAATCGGGCAGCAATGGGGAAGAGAATTTATAAGCACGCGCTCGGGCCCATTGGCGGTTGCCTTCAATGGTATTGATCTCACCGTTGTGAGCAAGATAACGGAACGGCTGCGCCAGTGGCCAGCGAGGTTGAGTGTTGGTTGAAAAACGCTGGTGGAACAGACAGATAGCGGATTCCATGCGTAGATCAGCAAGATCAAGGTAGAAGCGAGGCAAATCCGCAGGCATGCACAAACCTTTGTACACCAGCACTTGCGTCGATAAGCTACAGATGT
>NZ_JAWOUO010000452.1:0-757 GCF_033339435.1 Vibrio sp. 378 | reverse complement strand
ACAATACCAATAAAAATAATATTGATTAATTAGAATGATATACGCTGCGCTGTCACCATTTTTGTTTTAGAGCCATAAAGTCACCCTATCGAATAAGACCGCACCCGATTTATACAGCTGCGACAAACAGAAAAGTAAATTTCCGAGAAAATTACGTCGGCTTATGCCAGAATGTGTTCCCTCACTCAACAAGCCTGTAATGTAATGAAATACCAAGCTGCTATTTTTGATATGGATGGTTTACTTCTTGATACTGAACGCGTCTGTATGCGTATTTTCCAAGAAGCATGTGAAGTACAAAACCTTCCGTTTTATGAAGATGTTTACCTATCGATCATTGGCCGCAATGCGGCAGGAATTGAGACGATTTTCCGCAAAGCCTACGGCGAGAATTTAGACCGCCTGCATCTTGAATGGCGCACTCGTTACAACGCAGTTGTCAAACACCAAGCTATCCCTGTAAAAGATGGCGTTGTTGAGTTGCTGGAGTGGTTGAAAGCACAAGGTTTACCTATCGCGGTCGCGACATCTACTGCGAAAGAAGTGGCAAAAATCAAACTGGAATTAGCAGGGTTGAGCAAATACTTCGATAACCTAACGACAGGCTGCGAAGTGAGCCACGGCAAACCCGACCCAGAAATCTATTTACTAGCAGCGAACCGTCTGGATGTAGAGCCAAGCCTATGTTTGGCCTTTGAAGATTCCAATAATGGTGTTCGCGCCGCTGTAGCGGCAAACATGGTCACTTATCAAATTC
>NZ_JAWOUO010000451.1:0-757 GCF_033339435.1 Vibrio sp. 378 | reverse complement strand
AATAAAGGAAACGTTATTTGCTGGTGTTGCCGTCAACTCAAGGTTTTCATCTTCTTGAATGATTGGGATCTGACTAGAGATAGGTGAAGACAAAACATCGCATTCATTGCGCAGCAACTTAGCTAACGTGCCAGTACCACGGTGTGAAATGTCGAACACTACTTGTTCCATTTTCGCTGGCGAGTTCCAGTAGTTCGGATGACGTTCCAAGCGAATCAAATCGTTTACTTGATACTCTTTGAGCTGGTAAGGCCCTGAACCAATAGGGAGTTGGTCGATTTGCTCTTTATTGTCTTTTGCCGCCAATTGTTGACCGTATTCTGCTGACAGTATTACCGCATGGCTGGTGGCGATGTTTGCCAAGAATGAAAAGTTTGGCTGCGCGAGTTTAAACGTCACTGTGTAATCATCGACAGCAATCACATCTTGCAATAGATTTTGAAAATCTAAACCAGCAAACCATGGATAAAAACCACCACCAACTTGATGAAAAGGATGGTCTACATCAATGATTCGCTTAAAGCTGAATACCACGTCTTTTGAATTTAACGGGCGAGTCGGAGAGAACCACGGTGTCGTTTGGAACTGAACGCCATGTTTAAGCTTGAATGTGTACTCAGTACCTTCCTTGTTCACAGACCAACTTTCCGCAATGCTTGCAATAGGTTGGTGTGTTTTAGGATCAAGCGTGAGTAAGGTATCGTACAACTGAGGGCTTAACGCCTCGGCTGTAATACCACTGTCTATAAGCTGAGGG
>NZ_JAWOUO010000450.1:0-758 GCF_033339435.1 Vibrio sp. 378 | reverse complement strand
TGATGCTTCATACAAGGCATTAGAAGTCACTAAAGTCTACTTAGATGCGGTAAAGGCTTATGAAGTCTTAAAGCTGTCTGAGAACAATCTTGCCGTTCACAAAGACATCTATACGGACATCAAAAAACGCGTCACTTCCGGCATCGGCTCGACTGCGGACTTAACACAGGTTGAAGCACGTTTAGCGAAAGCGCATGGTAATCTGGCAGCTGCACAAAACAACCTTTACGACTCCCACAGAATGTTTACCCGCTTGGTGGGGCAAACGCCACAAGGGTTAATTTTTCCAAGAGCTGATCAGAACTTTATCCCCTACACCGTCGATGAAGCGGTTGGCTTGGCATTTGAATTACACCCAGTGATTCAAATCGCATTGGCGGATGTGGATTCTGCCAAGTTCCAATACAAACAATCGAAAGGCGTTAACTACCCGACGATCTCGATTGAAGCTTCTCAAACTTGGAAAGACGATGCGGATGGCTTAAAAGGTCGAAGCGATGAAACTCTCGCCATGTTGCGTTTACGCTATAACTTGTTCAACGGCGGTAGCGATGCGGCAAATTCAGAAAACTTCGCATACCAACTCAACAAAGCGAAAGACTTGCGTGAAGGCGCGTACCGTAATGTTGAGGAAGGACTTCGCTTATCTTGGAGTGCTCTGGACTTAACGTTGCAACAAAAAGAATTTTTAGCAGACCACGTTGATTCGGCAGCTGAGACGGTCATCGCGTATGAAAAGCAATATCGAATCGGTAAAC
>NZ_JAWOUO010000449.1:0-759 GCF_033339435.1 Vibrio sp. 378 | reverse complement strand
GTTTCGAGCTGCATGAAGTTCAACAAAACTCTGCAGATGACATCGTGAAAGGCGCAAGCTTCGCAAATGAAACCTTCACTGTGCCAGCACTGACTACTGCGGTATTCGTACAGCCACAAGACGGCGCGCAAGGTGCGGGTCTGCCAGTCAATACGGACAACAAAGACGTATCGAGCATTCCTCCTTTCGGTGAAACCGTGGTTTACGTGAAAGGCACAATGAACAATTGGTCAGACAACAGCGACTGGGCAATGACTTTCATTGGCAACGGCATGTACTCAGTAACAGGCGTACTTGAAGCAGGCAGCCACGAGTTCAAATTTGCAGACACAGGTTGGGCAAATCCGAACATCGGTTGTTCTGTGGCAACAGTGGGCAGCGGCTCTCTGGAGCTAGGCGCAGACGAAAACTGTAAACTCACCGTCGCAGAAACAGGCAAGTACAACTTCACACTGAACGCGCTATACGTTCAAGATGAGAAAGTGGAAAAACCTGTGGTTTCCGTAACCAAATCTGCGGATGCACCAACGTTTGGTGAAACAGCACTGTACCTACGTGGCACCATCACAAGTTGGGACACTCCGGCGCAAGATTCAGCAGCGAAGGTCAGCTACGTCGCCAATGATGTTTATTCGCTAGACATTGACCTAGCTGCGGGTAGCTACGAGATGAAGATTGCAAGTGCAGACTGGGCAGCAGACACCAACTTCGGTGGTGAAGGCAGTGTTGAGCTTGGTAAAGCACTGACGATGGAAGTCG
>NZ_JAWOUO010000448.1:0-759 GCF_033339435.1 Vibrio sp. 378 | reverse complement strand
AGTTCGGACGAGATAATCGCTGGTTCTGAACACTTTACGCATCGCATCGGCAATGATCTCGATAACCTCGTCCCCAACGTGATGACCATAGCGATCATTGATTCGCTTGATCCTGTCGCCATCAATGGCAATGACGGAATAAGGGGCCGTTTTCAAGCGGCGTTTGAATTCGCTATCTTTAAAGACCCTGCGGTTAAGTAACCCCGTTAAATCGTCTTTTGTCACATTCGTCAGTGCCGTCGCCAGACGAAGTTTGCTCTCTTTGGATTCATGCGCTTTGTTGTAATACGCCAAGGTTGCCAAAAAGAAAATAACAAACAGAAAGCTGTAATCCACCATCACTTTACTGAACGGGTACATGTAGACAATCAAGTTGTTGTTGTCTGCCACAAAAGATTGGGTGTACGCGAACGATGGCCACGGATAACCTGAAAAATAGATCACCATTTGTTTGTTACCATTGGAGATCTGTACGTCGACGGCTTTCCCTTCGTTATAAAGTGATGAAAGATAGAGCTGTTCTGAAAACTCGCCGACTAACTCACCTTGGAAATAAACCGGGCTCATGATGCTTATTGCCATGTCATCCGAGTAGGTGGTTTTAAACGGCAGAGAAAACAACACGCGATCAGTCAGTTGTTCTTTCCACGCAGCCAGAACGCAAGAGTAGTTGCTCTTGCACCAATCGACATCGAATGTGGCCTTCACACCTTCTAACGCTTTGATTGGTCGCTCTAAAATCAACTTGCTCCCAGTATA
>NZ_JAWOUO010000447.1:0-759 GCF_033339435.1 Vibrio sp. 378 | reverse complement strand
AAATGCCTGAGTATCAATTTCTAGCCAAGCGTTGCTCGCCTGAACGCGCTCTTCGCGCTCGCTGTCATCAGAATCAACTAGCAGAGGAGCGGCATGTGCGGCTGTTTGGCCCATCAGAGCCAGTGCAGTTAGGCTAAGTTTCAGTTTCAAAGGATATCTCCTGTTATGAGTTTTTTCTTCTTGTTGGTTGAAGTTAAAGTGTAAATAGATGCACAACGTCGCGTAGCGCAGTAGCCTTGCGTTTCCGCTCTTCAACCCCTTGTTGTGCGTCCTTAGCAGATAATCGGTTTTCTTCGGCACTGTTGCTCAGTGCGGCAAGATTGAATGATAAGTGTTCGCAGGAAAAGGTCTCTCTTTGACCGATTCAGCCCTCTCTTCCATGCTTTGGTAACGGTTGAGATTTCGCTGCGTAAACCGTTAAGTGAGGCGTTGGCCTGGTCGACAGAATGCTTGGTTATGTCCCGAATCATCGGTTTCAGCTAGGTAATGGTTGCCGCAATACTTTCTGGTGGACGGGTTAACTTTCCGCAGGGCTGCCTTAAAGGCGATGAAGGCATTTACCATTGCGTAGACTTCACGTTTACTGGCTACCGTTCTTTACGTCTTTCATCTTCAGTTTGGTTGAATATGGATGTCGTAAACTCGACCATTTTTCATCACAATAGTGTGATTTTCATTCCATATGTTGTGTCGCAAATAATCTAGGCGGCAGAGACTACATGAGACTTAAATGTTTTAGAACGGTTTGGTGTCTTTTTT
>NZ_JAWOUO010000446.1:0-759 GCF_033339435.1 Vibrio sp. 378 | reverse complement strand
TCATTGCCATCGGAGCGACTAGAGATCGCATTGCGAAGCCGAGCGCTATCTTCAAGCTCCATAAAATCCGCGAAGTTTTCAAACTCGTCGCAAAGTTCGTTGAAGATGTTCTCAGGAATGCAATACACCAAGGTGTCTTCAATCGCTTTTGCTGGCATACGAACGCGGTTGTTCATGAGCAACCCCATTTGCCCGAACAGGCCACCAGCATCAATACGGTTATAAAGTTCACCTTTGCGTCGATAAATCTCTACTGCACCACTGCGCACCATATACAAATCGCGAATCGTATCGCCAAATTTGAGGATGTCGGTACCTTGACGGAAATACGCCACTTCTGCATGAATGGCGATTTTTTTTAACTGCTCTTCTGGCAGTTCATCGAAAGGAGGATGTTGGCTAATGAAATTGAGTACTTCTAACTGCTCGGCTTCCATTCTTTATTCCATGCGTTGCCTAAAGTAACCAGATCAATATCATCTCGATTTAGCATAAGCAACAGATAACGCTAAGACTTCTGCTTACCTCATCATGTTATGTTTGCTTCTTCCAAACACAGATTTGAACTCTAATCATTTCACTATTCTTTCTGCCTCTAAATACTGAGCAACAAATATGCAACCCTACTGTGCCGACATGTATTAAAAACTTAAAAATAAATTCAACGTCGTGTTTATCGCCTAAAAACACAAACGAACACATTCATAACCAAATGTTTTAAAAAGACTTATCAATAAAACAACGAAAGTTCATTACTAC
>NZ_JAWOUO010000445.1:0-759 GCF_033339435.1 Vibrio sp. 378 | reverse complement strand
CGAATAGCTTCATAAACGATGTCACACAACTGACTTTGTCCATCTTGGCTGCTATAAGGCATTGATGAAAAATCAGGTAACCCATAGTTCAGAATTGAGTATCTAACTTCTAAAAAGTCTTCGTGAATATTTTTCCAACCAATACGACTATTAAGCATCGACTCTAAGTCTCTTAACAAACCATTGAGCATGTGTTGCTGACTGACAGGAAAATCTTTTTCTTCTCTGGTAGTTGGGTCGCTATCAATCAACTTGTCTAGCAGTGAAACCGTTAAAGCCATAATTACTCTTACGCCAACTCTTTTATTACTTGTAGATTTTGTAAGTCAGAAATCGGCAGCGCCATTTCACCGACAAGCCAACACTTCAGACCTAAACCTAAGTAAACTTCTTCGTCTGCTATTTGTTTCCAGTCCGTTTCACGACCTAGTTTCTGAGCATCACTTTCTGAATCCACGTAAGTCATCGGCATATGGCCTTCACCTTCACCTAAACCGTCAATGTCAAACTCAACGGGGCGCCAAACACTTTCTAGCAAAGAGGTAGCAGATTTGATTTCTAAAGTGTTGATGCTAGCAATAGGGACGAGGAAGTAGTTGCCTGCGGTAGAAAACAGCTCAATGTAACCACCTAAACGATCATCAATATCCCGCACGTCTGAGAACGAAGTATCATTAGCTAAAAAGCCCTTTTCTTGTCTCAGTTCTTCGATTTGAAGAGCAAGTTCAGAAACTTGTTCATAATCTTGACTCACCATTG
>NZ_JAWOUO010000444.1:0-760 GCF_033339435.1 Vibrio sp. 378 | reverse complement strand
CAGTGTAAGGCTGGGATGTGGGCTGGTCCTAGACTCCAAATAATCAATATGTCGAGATGCTGCGGTTACGCTGTAACCTTTATCGAGCAGTAGAGGAAGAAGCTGAGAACCAATGTAACCAGAGGCACCTAATACCAACACCTTTTTCATTATCCGTCCTTTTATTGCTGGTGGAAAAATCACCGCTGGGTATAATCATGAGACACTTTCCCCATTCTATCAATAAGTTGTCGTTGGAGTGCTCGTGACTTTTCTATCTCAACTCTCAACTCACGCAGATAAAGCCTTTTTGCGTCGATTGTTCGCAATAGCACTTCCCATCACGCTGCAAAGCATTATGTTTTCCAGCCGAAGCCTAGTCGATGTATTGATGCTAGGGCAACTTGGTGAAGCCGAAATTGCCGCTGTGGGAGTCGCAGCTCGAGCGACGTTTGTTACCACCATCATGTTAGTTGGGGTGACCACGGGTGGCGCACTGCTTACCGCGCAGTACTGGGGAGCGGGAGACAAAATTGGCGTAAGACAAAGTACGTCGCTGACTTGGATGATTGCGATGGTGTTTGCCGCGCTGGCCGTTTGTTTATTCGTCTTTTTCCCGCAGCCAATCATGGGCTTGACCACGGACTCCCAAGAGGTGATTGAGCTTGGGTCAAGCTACTTGGTAATTTCATCAGCCAGTATGTTCGCAGTGGCGTGTGTTGCCAGTATGGCGGTGGGGTTACGTGCTATGCATCAACCAGGGTTGAGTACTTTCTTTAGC
>NZ_JAWOUO010000443.1:0-761 GCF_033339435.1 Vibrio sp. 378 | reverse complement strand
GAACTTATTTTTCCTGTCTGAACAAAATTTAATCACATTTAATTTCTTGAAGAACTTTGGAACTATAACTAGCCTTTTAACATAAATATAACAAACTGTGTCGAAATCGTATTTTTTGTGATTTTTCGTAAAGTTGTTCGATATTTGCAATAGGACGCAAGGAAGCTCGCGCAAGCGTAGCGGCTGAGCAGAGGAGAGATCTTTTGAAAAGATTAGCGACTACTCTAGCCATACCACTGAGTGTGATTTTAATCACATTCTCCTCCTACGGTTGGTCAAAGGACAATGAACTCAACATGACCAAAGGGGTCACGGCGATAAGCGAGCAAGTGTATGAATTACATATGCTCATTTTCTACATTTGTTGCGCGATAGCTCTGGTTGTTTTTGGTGTTATGTTCTATGCCATCATTCGTCATCGCAAATCAAAAGGTGCAGTTGCCGCGCATTTCCACGAAAGCACCAAAGTGGAAATTATTTGGACTGTAATCCCTATCATCATTCTTGTCGCGATGGCGATTCCCGCAACGAAAACTTTAGTCGCAATGGAAGACACTAGCCAATCGGATATCACCATTCAAATCACAGGTTCGCAATGGAAGTGGCATTACAGCTACTTTGGTGAAGATGTGGAATTTTTCAGCTTGATCGCAACCAGCCAAAAGCAGATTGACGGTTTAGAGATGAAAGGTGCGCATTACCTACTTGAAGTGGATAACCCGCTCGTGCTCCCTGTGAATCGTAAAGTGCGATTTTTACTG
>NZ_JAWOUO010000442.1:0-761 GCF_033339435.1 Vibrio sp. 378 | reverse complement strand
AAAGAGTTCACTGCATCGACCACAACACTTCTCTCTTGCTCACTCAAGTAAGGCGACATCGGTAATGACAGCACTTCATTTTGCAACTGCTCCGTCAACGGCAATGACAGATGACTGAACTCTTTATAAGCCTGCTGTTTATGCGGCGCTATAGGATAATGCACTTGTGTCTGAATACCATGCTCTGATAAATGCTTAACTAGCGCATCTCGGTGTGAACTGCGCACCACAAACAAATGCCATACATGTGCCTCAGGCTCAGCCACTTCTGGTAAGATAATATTCGGGTTGTTGATTTCACGTAAGTAAAATGCCGCCAACTCCTGACGCGCTTTCGTCTGCGCTGGAAGGTAGTTCAGTTTCACTGACAACATCGCCGACTGAATTTCATCCAAACGACTGTTCAGACCTTGATAAAGATTCTGGTATTTAACATGTGAGCCGTAGTTTCGAAGGGCACGCAAGGTTTCTGCCAGCTCATCATCGCTAGTCGTAATAGCGCCACCATCGCCTAACGCACCTAGGTTTTTACCCGGATAGAAGCTAAAGCCTGAGGCGTCACCCCATGCTCCAGATTTCTTACCAGCAAGTGTCGCACCATGAGACTGAGCGCTGTCTTCCAACACGAGAAGATTGTGTTTTGTCGCCAACGCCATAATCGCTGGCATATCGGCTAACTGACCATACAGGTGCACCGGCAAAATCACTTTGGTCTTTTTTGTAATCGCCGCTTCAATCGCTTCAGGACTGATATTGTGCGT
>NZ_JAWOUO010000441.1:0-762 GCF_033339435.1 Vibrio sp. 378 | reverse complement strand
GAATGAAGTCTGTTTCTACAGCTGGGTTTACATCCGCTTCGTAATCAACACCTTCGACACCAAAACCGAATAGCTTCAAGAACTCTTCTTTGTACTCAACGTAGTCAGTTAGCTCTTTTAGGTTTTCAGTTGTAATTTGTGGCCATAGCTCACGACAGTGTTGTTGGATGTCTTCACGCAGTTCCCAATCATCCAGACGTAGGCGATTCATATCATCCACTTCTGCTGCGCTGCCATCTTCTTTGTAAAGACGTTGGCTGAACATGCGGTAGATTTGCTCCATACAACCTTCGTGTACACCTTCTTCACGCATCTTCTTGAATACCATTGCGATGTAAAGAGGCATAACCGGAATTGCAGAGCTTGCTTGAGTAACAACTGACTTAAGTACAGCAACATTTGCGCTGCCGCCAGTTGCACCCAGTTTCTCGTTTAGCGCTTTTGCCGCACGGTCTAGGTCCATTTTAGCTTTACCTAGCGCGCCATCCCAGTAGATTGGCCACGTTAGTTCAGTACCGATGTAGCTGTAAGCGACTGTCTTACAACCTTCCGCTAATACACCAGCGTCAGAAAGTGCATTGATCCAAAGTTCCCAGTCTTCACCACCCATTACGGTTACTGTGTCTTTGATTTCTTCTTCTGTCGCAGGCTCAACGCTTGCTTCAATGATTACGTCTTTGTTGGTATCAACCGCTGTCGATGTGTAAGTCTCACCGATAGGTTTAAGAGCTGAACGAATAAGCTCACCTGTTTCTGGCATTT
>NZ_JAWOUO010000440.1:0-763 GCF_033339435.1 Vibrio sp. 378 | reverse complement strand
TATCGACGCATACCAAGCGTGTGTGACCGGAAGTTTTGAGCAAGGCGATTATGTGGTGATCAGCGGTAGCCATTATCTGAGCGAGGGCGATGCCGCCCCAAACCTGACCATCAAGACGTTGTAGGTGCGAATCCATGATCAATTTAGCTGAATTCGCGATTCGCCAACGTAAGTTCGTTCTGTTCTTTATCGTATTGAGCGTGATCGCTGGCATCTATTCTTACTTCGACTTAGGCAAGTTGGAAGACCCGAGCTTTACGGTAAAAACTGCGGTAGTCGTGACCCTTTATCCGGGTGCGTCTCCCGAAGAAGTCGAGCACCAAGTCACCGATACCGTGGAAACCAAATTGCAGGAAATGGCGGAGTTGGATCGCTTGCGCTCATTGTCTCGCCCAGGTTTGTCTATGGTCTTTGTTGACCTCAAAGAGAGCCTTAACTCCAAAGCACTTCCGCAGGAATGGGACTTATTGAGACGCAAAGTGGACGATGTAAAACTGCAGCTACCTTCCAGCGCGCAGATCAGCGTAGTACAAGACGAGTTCTCTGAAGTCTACGGTATGCTTTTCTCTATCCACAGCACAGATGCTGCGCCAGAAGAGTTGCGTCGCTACGCCGAAGAGCTGCAACGCCAAATCAAAGCCGTCGACGGCATCAAAAAGATCGAGCTACACGGCATTCAACCTCGCGTTGTACATATCGATATGCCAGACGAGCGCTTGGCTCAATATGGTTTGTCGATCGCACAAGTTTGGAACCAACTGAG
>NZ_JAWOUO010000439.1:0-764 GCF_033339435.1 Vibrio sp. 378 | reverse complement strand
GGTTGTTTTGGTGGCTGGTGGATTAACCGAACCTATCCCAATGGCTGTGCTAGCAGGCATCGCGGTGTACGTTGGCTTTAACATCTTAGACTGGAGCTTTATTCAGCGCGCGCATAAGGTCAGTTTTTCTGGCATGGCGATCATGTATGGCGTGATGCTACTGACGGTGTTTGTTGATCTCATTGTGGCCGTTGGTTTGGGGGTGTTTGTTTCAAACATCATGATTATTGAGCGCTTGAGTCGCGAACAAGCTCGTCAGGTAAAAGCCATCAGTGATGCCGACGAAGATGATGTGCCACTTACGGACAGTGAACGAGGATTGTTAGATCGCGCCAATGGGCGAGTGTTGTTCTTCTATCTCTCTGGCCCGACGATTTTCAGTGTGTCTAAGGCCATTTCTCGTCAACACACTAGTATTTCTGATTACGACGTGATGATCTTGGATTTGACCGATGTTCCTATGCTGGATGTTACGGTGGGTCTAGCTCTCGAAAACGCCATTAAAGACGCGTTAGATGCTCGCTGTGAAGTGTACTTGTTGTGTCCGAATCAGCGTACTCGCGAGCAACTCGAGAAGTTTCATGTCATCGACCTAGTGCCGGACAACAATATGTATCAGTTCCGCTACGAGGCCTTGAATGCGGCTGTCGCGCATGTAGAATCGGATCACTACCAGCGAATGACAGCTTAATTTTCACGTTCTGTATGAAAGCGCTGCTCAGTCTGTTTAGCGGCGCTTTTTTTGTTTCCCCTTAACCCCCTCA
>NZ_JAWOUO010000438.1:0-764 GCF_033339435.1 Vibrio sp. 378 | reverse complement strand
GAGGCGCCTGCTCAACAAACACAACCTACTGTCGGCGTTGAAACACCGAGTCATTCCTTATCGCCGTACTTTAATGCAGACGGAAGTATCCGACCAATGTGGCAAGTCGAACGTGAAGCGATTCAAAACGCGATCGCCTATTGTGATGGTAACGTGCTCAATGCCGCTGTGATGCTGGAGCTAAGCCCTTCAACGGTCTATCGTAAAAAACAAGCGTGGGAAGCGGATGAAGTTAATCTCGAACAATCCTGATTTACCCATTGTGGGCGAAGTTTGGATTTTTGTTGATAGCCGCATTTTTGGCGGCATCGAAAGCCACATATTAGAGCTGGCAAAAGGCATTCTCGCGTTTGGGCACGCCGTGCGTATTGTGTTGCCAACGGAGTACACACCTCAAGCACAGCTTGTAGAAAAAGCGCAAGCGGCGAACATTCCCACCAGCTATTTACCGCAAATATCTGGTGTTCCTTCGAATACAATCGCGATCAAGCACCTCACCAGTGCTGTCGCGCATCACCAACCGAGTGTACTGCACACTCACGGTTACAAGGCGAGCATACTGGCTCGCACCGCCAAACTGCTCACTCGCACTTTTCCGCGTTTGGTCTCAACTTATCATGCAGGTGAGTCGTCATCGGGCAAACTGTGGCTTTACGACGGGCTGGACAGATGCTCAGGCTATCTCTCGGATCACTGCTTTGCAGTAAGCAAAAATATTCAAGATAAAGTGCTCTGCCCCTCGCAACTACTCAACAACTTTGTCG
>NZ_JAWOUO010000437.1:0-764 GCF_033339435.1 Vibrio sp. 378 | reverse complement strand
TAGCGTTGTTCGAAATCTCATGCGCGGTGGCTGTCATTTCCGTCATCGCTGCGGCAACTTGCTCGGTTTCTTCACGTTGACCGCCAGCGAGTTCGTCGACTTGAGAGGCGCGTTGCGACATGTTGTTGGTTTCTGCGACGACTTCTTCACCGACTTGAGTCACGCTCTTGATGATGCCCTGCAGGCTTTCAACAAAGATATTGAAGTTATGCGCTAACTGTTTGAACTCAGGTACGTTGGATTCGTGCATGCGTGCTGTAAGGTCGGCATCGCCTTGCGCGAAGGATTGGATCGAAGCATCAAACTGTTCGATTGGTCGCATGATGCTACGATTCACAAACACGGCGAAGATAGCAACCACGGCAGCGATAGAAACACAGAACAGCGCAATGGCCACTAGAGTCGTGTTGAGCGCGTCATGGGCTGAGGCTTCCATTTCTGCAATGACGGCATCAATGTCATCGGTGTAGAAGCCGGTACCGATCATTAAATCCCACTCAGGAATGAACATTGAGTAGCTCAATTTCGGTAGCGCCTCTGTTTGTCCTAGATTCGGGAAGTAATAGGTAGTGAATTCACCCGTTTTGGCGTTTTTCAGCAAATCTTGAATCAGGTAATTACCTTTCTTGTCTTGCAGGTTATAGAAGTTTTCACCGATGCCTTTGTCGTTCTTGCCGACCACAACACGGACGCCTTTGGAGTTGTAACCGAAGATGTAGCCCGTTTCACCAAATTCCAGCTCTCGTAAAACGGGAAGAGCTTCT
>NZ_JAWOUO010000436.1:0-764 GCF_033339435.1 Vibrio sp. 378 | reverse complement strand
TGTTAATCTAAAGTTTCAGGAGTATATTTTCAAACAGTTGTTTAATACGAGTGATTAAAATGGCCCCGAGAAGCACAACAAAAGAAAAAATACTCGATGTCGCAGAAGGACTTTTTGCTGAATATGGTTTCAATGATACGTCGCTAAGAACCATTACAGGCAAAGCAAATGTGAATCTTGCATCGGTGAATTATCACTTTGGTGACAAAAAGACGTTAGTGCGCGCGGTATTAGACCGGTACCTTGAAGCACTGATGCCAAGCATAAAGGCGTCTCTCATTGAGTTGAATACCCGCGAAAGCTACAACATGGACGAAGTGTTTGAATCATTACGTTTACCGCTGCGTACACTTAATGATGTTAGACCAAATGGTACAGCACTATTTATGTTGTTGATTGGTAGAGGTTACACCGATGTACAAGGGCATTTACGTTGGTTTATCAGCACTCGATACTCAGAAGTATTGAATTTGTTTACTTTCTCTATCATGAAAGCAAACCCAGAGTTGACGGAAGAGTTGTTGTTTTGGCGATTACATTTCACGTTGGGAACGTGCGTATTTACGATGGCCTCAAGTCAAGCTTTGACCGAGCTGGCAGAAAGCAAATTTGAAAAAGAAATCGATGTGAAATCTGTCGTCGATTTACTGATTCCTTACTTGTCCGCTGGTATGTCGGCGAAATAGTCGCTCGATAACGACAAGTAAAAAGTGAAACCAATAATAAGGATTAGCCGCAAGCGGTGACGTGAACAAAAGGATCTG
>NZ_JAWOUO010000435.1:0-764 GCF_033339435.1 Vibrio sp. 378 | reverse complement strand
TCTTCATCTTTCTCATCGGCGGCAACCACCTTGGTTCTCAAGCTAATATGACCACCTAAACTTTGGAACTCCTGTGCCATATGCTCTGTTACCAAGCGGTAATCAACAATACTGGTGGTTTTCACGTAAATCGCGCCCAACCCTGTGATATTCGGCTCCGCCAATTTGAGCTGCGCTTCATCAAGCAATTCCACATCAATCCCGTTGACGCGACAGCGTTCATAAAGGGCGTTCATTCGTTCGACTTCTTGCTCGTTAGTTGCAACCAACAACTTTCCACAATTTTCGACCGGAATATTGTGCTGAGAGCAAAACGAGAGCGTTTTTTCTACGCCGCGTTTACAAAAGTCGGCTTTTAAACTGCCCGGCGCATAATACACACCCGCGTGGATAACGCCGCTGTTATGCCCGGTTTGATGCTTTGCAAAACCAGACTCTTTCTCAACCAATAAAATAGAACACTCTGGATGGCGTTGTTGGAGCTGCCAAGCCGTGGACACGCCAACGATACCACCACCCACAACAATGTAGTCATAGACTGATTTCATACGACCTCTTATAAAACCGAAAGTTGAGACTGTTGCAATTTGAACTTGCGCCCACTGTAAACAAACACGGCAACGAATACCGCGCAGCACACCACACGAATTAAGATTGGAATATCGTGCCAAACCAAAAGCGCACCGATAGTAAGCAGAACCAGCCTCATCAATATATTCAATGGTCCTTCTAAGTAACCTTCAATGGCTCCAATGAGCGCGTAA
>NZ_JAWOUO010000434.1:0-765 GCF_033339435.1 Vibrio sp. 378 | reverse complement strand
TAAGCGAAAGCAAAATAGGCACCCAAGTTAAGCACGACAGTAGCCACTTGTCGCGCCGTAACACATGCCGTTGTGAAATCTTAATCGTCATAGACTTTTTACCTTGAGCGATTACAGCTCAACCACAACGCTCATACCCATGCGCAGTTCTGGTTCTGGTTGAGTAGGGCGAGCTTCTACTTCAAAGGTACGCAGATCGAAACCTTGTGCTGCATCGGTCGCTCGCCAAGTTGCGAAATCGCCCATTACTGCAACGTGCGTGACTTTAAACTCGACACTTTTATCTAATGCTGGCAGGTATGCGTTAAATGTGGTGTCTTTAGTGAAGTGTTTAAGCAGATCCTCGCGCACGTTCAGTGTTGCCCATGCATCTTCAGTGTCGATGACGGTGACGACTGGGAAGCCCTGCGGTGCAAGCTCGCCGCTTTGTAAAAGTACTTGAGATACTTCACCGTCAAACCAACTGTAGATTTGAGTATCTTTCGCATAAGCTTCCACTTCAGCAACTGCGCCAGACGCCATACGAGCTTTCTCAGCCGCGGCCACTTTGGTTTCGCTACGAGCCCCTTCTTTCGCCATCTCATACATCTGGAAAGCGGCACTTTCAGTGTATTTAGAAGCCTGCCATTGGGTTAGCGCTTCATCACGTTTTTGCTCGGCAACCACGCCATCTTTATACAGGTTGTTCACGCGGTTATAGGTTTTTTCCATCAAATCCGCTGCGGCTTTCGCTTTTAGCCATTGGTCTTTCGCGGCTTGAATTTG
>NZ_JAWOUO010000433.1:0-765 GCF_033339435.1 Vibrio sp. 378 | reverse complement strand
TCGGTGCGCCTATTTTCATTTGGATGTTGGTGAAGAGTCATGATGCGCGTTAAGCATATAGCGGTTGGAAGTCGTTTGCTGCCACTTTCATTTGAATGCAAAGCTGGCGAAGTCGTCCACGTTGTCGGACCAAACGGCTCTGGTAAGAGTACGTTACTCGCAGCGATTTCTGGCACATTAACTGGCAGGGACGGAGCGAGCGGTGAAGTTCATGTGGATGACAAAAACTTGCTCACGTTATCTTTGTCGGAACAAGCTTATGTTCGCGGTTACTTATGTCAGCAATCTAGACCTGCATTTAACGTCGATGTTTTTCAATATCTTGCGTTGTCGTTGCCAAGTGGCGCTGCGATCACTGATGGTAAAGTTCGTGATGCCGTTAATATGGTGGTCGAGCTCGTCCAACTGCAAGATAAGTTGCACCGCAGCATTCAAACGCTATCAGGCGGCGAGTGGCAACGCGTACGCTTAGCGGGTGTATGCCTACAAGTGTGGAGAACGATAAATCCATACTCGCAGTTGTTGATTTTAGATGAGCCAGCCGCTCCGCTCGACATCGCTCAAGAAGGTTTGTTGTATCAGTTAATCAATGCTATCGCGGCGCAAGGTATTAGCGTGCTCGTGGCGAATCATGATTTGAATCGCACCCTTAAACATGCCGATAAAGTGTTATTGCTCAGTAATGGTGTGTTGCATGCGTCGGGCAGGGCGGATGACGTGCTCTCCGAGACTGGTCTCGCTGAAGTGTTCAAAACTCAGGTCAGA
>NZ_JAWOUO010000432.1:0-765 GCF_033339435.1 Vibrio sp. 378 | reverse complement strand
CATTGCTTTTTCAATTGCTGACCGTCCGGGTCTGGCTCCGGGTCTTGTTGGTGGTATGTTGGCAAGTTCTACTGGCGCAGGTTTCCTTGGTGGTATCGCGGCTGGTTTCATCGCAGGTTACGCAGCGAAGCTCTTAGCAGATAAAGTAAAACTTCCTCAATCAATGGAAGCATTGAAACCGATTCTGATCATCCCGTTTGTTGCGACGCTATTTACGGGCCTTGTGATGATCTACATCGTTGGTGGTCCGGTTTCTGGCATCATGAATGGTCTGACTGACTTCCTAAACAACATGGGTTCAGACAGCGCCGTTCTACTTGGTATTATCCTTGGCGCAATGATGTGCTTCGACTTGGGCGGCCCGGTAAACAAAGCGGCTTACGCATTCGGTGTAGGTCTATTGGCTTCTCAAACTTACGCACCAATGGCTGCAATCATGGCGGCAGGTATGGTGCCGGCGCTAGGTATGGGTCTGGCCACTTTCCTAGCGAAGAACAAGTTTGAACCAAACGAGCGTGAAGCGGGCAAAGCATCATTCGTGCTAGGTCTGTGCTTTATCTCTGAAGGTGCAATCCCATTCGCAGCGAAAGACCCAATGCGTGTAATCCCATCTTGTATGGCTGGTGGCGCTCTAACAGGTGCTCTATCTATGCTATTCGGCGCGAAACTGATGGCACCTCACGGCGGTCTATTTGTACTGCTTATCCCTAACGCAATTTCTCCAGTCTTGATGTACTTGGTAGCAATTGCTGCAGGTACGGCGGT
>NZ_JAWOUO010000431.1:0-766 GCF_033339435.1 Vibrio sp. 378 | reverse complement strand
CGAAGGGAACGCATGGCAATGGAAGTTCCAACCAATGCACGATTTCAACCGTCTGAAACAAGAAATCTACCAAGCCGACTTGGCACAAGGCAAAGACACCACACCAGAGAAAGCCTTCCGTGAAGACTTGGACGAGTTATTCAATGCGCGTTCTTCAAACACAGGCGAAGAGCTACCAGACCTAACGGGTTACATCGGTCAGTACATGCACGGTAACGAGCCATCGCACCACATTCCTTACCTATACGCGCTAACGGATGAGCCATGGAAAGCGCAAGAGTACCTAGACCGCATCATGTCAGAGATGTACACCAGCGAGCCAACCGGCTTGATTGGTAACGAAGACGTGGGTGCAATGTCCGCTTGGTATGTGATGTCTGCATTAGGCTTCTACCAAGTGAACGCAGCAGAACCGATTTACACTGTGGGTCGTCCGCTGTTCGACAAAGCGGTGATTCCGGTTAAAGACGGTACGTTCACCATCACCACAGAAAATAACGCCGATGACAACATGTACATCAAGTCTGTCACCATCAATGGCAAAGCTTTGGATAATGGTTTCTTCTTCGACCATTCCGAGTTCAAACCGGGTGGTGAGTTGCACTTCGTGATGACGGGCGACCAATCTGAAGCGATGAAAGCGCCTCAATAACCTTCACTTGAAATGTGTTCCTCAGGCCAAATCAGTCTGAGGAACACAAGCTCAAATCAATCCCTTCCACTAATGACAGTGTCATTTCTGCTGCCGAAACTTCTTTGCAACCCG
>NZ_JAWOUO010000430.1:0-766 GCF_033339435.1 Vibrio sp. 378 | reverse complement strand
TAATACTTGACCCGGTTGGCCATGCTGAACCATATCCGCTAATTCAGGAACTAGGTTTACTTCTGGTAAGTCTTCAACTGCAGTGTCCATTGGCATAAGCAGTGGATCGAGCAACTCGCGAGGAGCGATTTCTTCACGATGAGCTTGCTCAAGTAGCTCATTAAGCTGCTCAAGAGTCACCATTTTCTCGTAAGGGTACTTGGCTACAGCTGTGCGGCGCAGCATCGTTACGTGAGCACCACAACCGAGCATTTCGCCCAAGTCATCGACGATAGTACGAATGTAAGTGCCTTTTGAACAGTGCACCTCCATCTCAACTTCATCACCTTCAAAACGGTGAAGAACGATTTCGTAAACGGTGATTTTACGAGACTCACGTGGAACTTCGATACCTTTACGAGCGTACTCGTACAGAGGTTTGCCTTGGTATTTCAAAGCAGAAAACATCGAAGGCACTTGGTCAGATTCGCCACGGAACTTCTCGATACTCGCTTCTAGTTTCTCGAGAGTCACATCTACTGGACGCGTTTCTACCACTTCACCATCAGAGTCTGAAGTGTTAGTACGTTCGCCAAGTTTCGCGATCACGCGATAGCGTTTGTCTGAATCCAGTAGGAACTGCGAAAACTTGGTTGCTTCACCTAAACAGATCGGCAACATACCCGTCGCTAGAGGGTCCAACGCACCAGTGTGACCCGCTTTCTCAGCAAAGTAGATTCGCTTTACTTTTTGCAGTGCATCATTGGAAGAGATACCTGTTGGTTTA
>NZ_JAWOUO010000429.1:0-766 GCF_033339435.1 Vibrio sp. 378 | reverse complement strand
AGATCAAAAGAACCGTACAGTTCTTTATCTCGATCAATTAACAATACAATTTAATAACCAACAAAACAACAATCTATACAAATAAGAAACAATAGAGAATTTCACTTAAATATTGAGCAGATAAAAAACAATCATGAAGAGCGGAAAATTTCAAACTAAAGGCTTCAAGTTTAAGCAGTTTTGTATCGAAGGAGGCGAAAGTGGCATGCCGGTGAGTACCGACGGCGTGATGCTAGGCGCGTGGATGGAAAGTCCGAGCCCTGCCCATATCTTGGATATCGGGACAGGAACAGGGTTACTCGCTTTGATGTGTGCTCAACGCTTTCCTGACGCAAAAATTACCGCCGTTGACATCGAAACCACAGCGGTTGAAGCCGCAAGCCACAATTTTTCGCACTCGCCGTGGCACGACCGACTCTCAGTTCAGCATACCGATGTTTTGATTTTTTCGCCGCCGCAACGCTTTCAACGCATTGTTTGCAACCCACCCTATTTCAACACTGGTGAGCAAGCTAAACAAAGCCAGCGAGCAACCGCTAGGCATACCGACTCCCTACGCCATGATGCGTTGCTTAAGTGTTGTTATCAGTTGCTAGATACAGAAGGAAAAGCCAGCTTTGTGCTGCCAATCACCGAAGGGGAGCTATTTATTGAACTAGCATTAACCCAGGGTTGGGCTCTATCTCGACTGTGCCGCGTGCAACCATCGGAAAAGAAACCCGTGCACCGTTTGCTGTTTGAACTGGCAAAGCAACCTTGCGATACT
>NZ_JAWOUO010000428.1:0-768 GCF_033339435.1 Vibrio sp. 378 | reverse complement strand
TTGGCAACGAGCCGTCTTGGGCAGCCAGTTTTGAAGCCAATGCGCTTAAGTTCCAACAGATGGGTAAAACCACCGAAATGCTGTCTATTCAAAGCAGTCAACTGCAGCCGCGCCAACGCACTTATAGGCTTGATGATGGTGAACTACGCATGACGGAAAACCTCTGTTCAGACACCATGAGCGACTCTTTATATGGCTGGAAAGCAACACTCAAACACGATGGAAACACTTACCAAGGGTGTGGCATGGCAGCGAACGTTGATGCAACGCTTAGCTGGGCAAATACCTATGTAGCCACCTCAACGCAATCACAAGGTTTTGAGGTGCAAATGACCTTAAACCCTGACCACAGCGCCACGACGAAATACAGCTACTCAAACGGTCAAGACCCATTAGTGGAACGCGGCTTCTGGCAACAGTTGAGCCCGTCGCAAGTTCAAGTTGTGATGACCCACCACCAGCAACAACGTTTGATGTCTGAGCGACTCTTTACGCGCGAAGGCAACCAACTCAAAGCCACCAAGGAAAAAGTGGGCAGCATGGTGTACCCGATCGCCGATGGTGGCTTAGTGCTTTACCCAGCAACCGTTCGTGATGCAGGCGTTCAACAACCGGCGGCGAAGCGCGCAGACCAACCTATCGGCAGTGCTGACGTCCCATCCAGTGCCAATTTCGATTCCAAAGTCGATGCTGCGGTACGTAACTACTTCTTCATTCACCAAACCGACCCAAGCAATAACCAATACCGCTGGTTAACGTACGATCTCA
>NZ_JAWOUO010000427.1:0-768 GCF_033339435.1 Vibrio sp. 378 | reverse complement strand
ACCTACCTCAAAGTCAATCAAGAACACGAAATGGGTGAAAAGGCACTCGGTGTTGCCCGTTTCCTCGCAGAGTCTGAAATCGTCATTGAGATGGTGGAAGCTCAGCAGCCAGAACCTTATCAAGAGTCCTTTCGTGCGCTCACCAAAGCGATTGGTGCAGCCTTTATTGTGATTGGGGATAACCAAGGCGTGCGCTTAATTCATCCGGTAGATGAGCGAATTGGTAAGCCAATGAAAGGGGGCGACAACCAACGAGCTCTGGTCGAAGGTCAATCCTATGTGTCTACAGCGCGCGGTTCTTTGGGTTATTCCGTCCGCGGTAAAGCGGCGATATTCGACGCACAAGGTAACATCATTGGTGTGGTGTCGGTGGGGTATTTGCTCGACAGGCTCCAAGATCGCATTGAGCCATTCCTCGCTTTTTTAATTTTGATGGTTGTCGTTGTAGTGGTGGCAAATGCCGTGGTGTCCAATTACGCGTCTCGAAAATTCCAGCGCGCGATTTTAGGCTTCGAACCAGAAGAGATCGGCCGTCTGTATGGTGAACTGGAAGTCACCATGAGTACTATCAAAGAAGGTGTACTCAGCATTGACGCACAAGGTGTGCTTCGTTCCATCAACCGCAGTGCTTGCCAGATTCTCGGCATTGACAGAGATAAGGCGCTCAACAAACCGCTTACGGATACATTACGCGACAGCGACTTATATACCGTTCTGGAAACGGGTCAAGAAGATCACGACATTGAAATTTTCCTTAATCATAAGCGG
>NZ_JAWOUO010000426.1:0-768 GCF_033339435.1 Vibrio sp. 378 | reverse complement strand
TTTAGAATCGCGTCATCTTCAATGTCGTCTTCCGTTGCGACCGCTATTGCTGCTGATGCGTTCAACGCATTGTGACGGCCTGGAATGTTTAGCGTGATATCGAGGTTAGCTCGACCTTTACGTACTACTGTAAATTTACCTTGCTGACCTTCTTGATGATAATTTTCGATACGTGCGTCCGCATCGTCAGAAAAGCCGTAGGTGATCACTTGACGGCTAATACGCGGAATCAACTCGCGAATCACTGGATCATCGATACAGACAATGGCTTGGCCATAAAACGGCAGGTTGTGAAGAAAATCAATGAAGGTTTGTTTCAACGTTTCGAAGTCACCACCGTAGGTATCCATGTGGTCAGCTTCGATGTTGGTAACGATGCTCACCATAGGTTGCAGGTGCAAGAAAGAGGCGTCACTCTCATCCGCTTCTGCAATCAGAATACGGCTAGAGCCCAAGCGCGCATTTGTGCCCGCGCTCTTTACTAGACCGCCGTTTACAAACGTTGGATCAAGGCCTGCTTCGGAATAGATTTGTGTGACTAGTGCTGTGGTGGTGGTTTTACCATGTGTACCCGCAACAGCGATACCATGACGGAATCGCATCAGTTCAGCCAGCATTTCTGCTCGGCGAACAATAGGAATACGCAATTCACGAGCCGCCATGACTTCAGGGTTTTCTTCGTTAATCGCTGTGGAAACGACTACCACACTAGCCTTTTCGACATTACTTGCTTGGTGACCAATAAATACGGTTGCCCCTTTCGACACT
>NZ_JAWOUO010000425.1:0-769 GCF_033339435.1 Vibrio sp. 378 | reverse complement strand
GATGGAAGATAAGCTCTATCAGCGTGAGTCGAGCTTGCGTAATTACTACGAGCAGCAGCCCGTGATGATGGTGACGCTCGACAGCCACAACCGCATCCAAGAAGTGAACCGATTCGCGCAGCTGTTATTGGGCTACGAGCCGATTGAGATGCTCGGCCATCGCCTGCGAGAGTTCTATCTTGATGACAAAGCACTGTTCCCACGCCAGGTGTTGTTGCAACCGAGTCATCAAGTTCATGATGTGTGGCGACGTGAAATCGAGTATCGCCATGCTGACGGGCACAGTGTTTGGGTACGCGAAAACATTCGACCGCTCAACGATTCCGATCAGTTGCTGATTGTGGGTGAAGACATTTCAGAGACCAAACTTTTGGCTGAGAAGTTAGAGTATCAGGCGCGTTATGACTTATTGACGGGGACATACAACCGCAACCACTTTGAGTTGGAGTTGAAAACCGCGCTGCGTGAAGTGGATAGCCATCGCCGAGTGCATGCGATGTTGTACCTCGATCTCGACCAGTTGAAAGTGCTTAATGACACCGTTGGGCACGATGCGGGCGATGCCGCGATTCAATTTTGCGCCAGCATGTTGGAAGAGGTGCTGCCATACAATTCCGTGCTTGCGCGAATGGGCGGCGATGAATTCGCGGTGCTACTGAAAGATTGCGACGAGTATGGCGCGATCAATATTGCGAAGGTGATTATCTCCACATTGGGTGAGCACCTGTTTATCTGGGAAGACACACGCTTATTCATCAGTTGCTCGGTC
>NZ_JAWOUO010000424.1:0-769 GCF_033339435.1 Vibrio sp. 378 | reverse complement strand
ATACGATGTACGTAGTCTTCGGCTTTAAATGGCATATCAAAGTTCACCACTTGTTCAAGCTCTTGAATATCTAGACCGCGAGCCGCCACGTCTGTCGCAATCAGGGCTCGAACTTTACCTTGCTTGAATTCATCAAGTGCACGCTGGCGAGCACCTTGCGATTTATCACCATTAATCGAAACCGCTTTAATACCATCCAGTTTGAGCTCCTTTACAAGCTCGTCGCTGCCTTGTTTGGTTTTAGTGAAAACAAGTACTTGTTGCCAGTTTCGTGAACCAATTAAATACGCTAACAATTCACGCTTACGCTTTTTATCAACTGGATACACCATCTGCTTAACCGTTTCTGCCGTTGTATTCGCTGGAGACACTTCCACCTCAACAGGAGAATCCATCAGTTTGTAAGCGATGGTTTTAATGCGTTTTTCAAACGTCGCCGAAAACAGCATGATTTGTTTGTCATTCGGTAATCGACGAAGAATGCGTTGCAGATCAGGCCAAAAACCCATGTCCAACATTCGGTCAGCTTCATCAAGCACCAACACGCCAGTTTTAGAAATGTTTACGTTGCCGTTAAACAAGTGGTCTAACAATCGGCCCGGCGTAGCAATAAGAATATCCGCGCCCTCTTCCAACTTGTTCTTTTGCACGCCAATACTTGTACCGCCGTACACACAAACAATACGTAGATCCGTGTGTTCCGCATATTGCGTTAAATTGTCAAACACTTGCTGCGCCAATTCACGTGTTGGAACTAGTATGAGAGCGT
>NZ_JAWOUO010000423.1:0-769 GCF_033339435.1 Vibrio sp. 378 | reverse complement strand
GACATTAACGAGCCGATTTTCCATCAAGGGAAAGGTGGCGTGCGTGAACGCGTGCACCCTGGTAACGATCAGTTTATTACGGGTGATAAAATCGAGCGTCCAAAAGGTGGAGGTCAAGGCAGTGGCTCTGGTGAAGGTAATGCGAGTCCAGATGGCGAAGGCCAAGATGAATTTGTGTTCCAAATTTCAAAAGATGAATACCTGGATATTCTTTTTGAAGACTTAGAGCTACCGAATCTAGAAAAAAATCAAATCGCTAAAATTACGGAATGGAAAACTCACCGAGCGGGTTTCCAAACCGCGGTGATCCCTTCCAATATTTCCGTTATTCGTTCATTGCAGCAATCGTTAGCTCGTCGAACCGCCATGACTGCAGGCAAAAAGCGACTTCTTAAAGAACTCGAAGACGAGTTGACTCGCATCAAAAATATTGAGCCAGCACAACAACTTGAAGAAAATCGTCTGAAAAAAGAAATCGAAGAACTGCGCAAGAAAATTGAAAATGTGCCGTTCATCGATACTTTCGATTTACGTTTTAAAAACTACGAAAAACGACCAGTCCCTTCTAGCCAAGCCGTGATGTTTTGTTTGATGGATGTGTCTGGTTCTATGGATCAAGCGACCAAAGACATCGCAAAACGCTTCTATGTGCTGTTGTATCTGTTCTTGACTCGCACCTATGAAAACGTAGACGTTGTATTTATTCGCCACCACACGCAAGCCAAAGAAGTCGATGAACACGAATTTTTCTACTCGCAAGAAACCGGTG
>NZ_JAWOUO010000422.1:0-770 GCF_033339435.1 Vibrio sp. 378 | reverse complement strand
TATCCCATCGTCAACGCGTGTATGCACCAACTGAATCACACTGGTTATATGTCTAACCGTGGTCGCCAGTTGGTTGCAAGTTGCCTTGTTCATGAACTGGGGCTGGACTGGCGGTATGGCGCAGCCTACTTTGAAACGCAGTTGATTGACTACGATGTCGGCTCGAATTGGGGAAACTGGCAATATTTAGCGGGAGTAGGGGCAGATCCGAGAGGCTCTCGTCAGTTTAATTTGGAGAAGCAGACACAAATGTACGACCCAAATCATGAGTTCATTGAACGATGGCAAGGGCGTGACAGCCGAGCGCAGCAAGACGTTGTCGATATGGTCGACTGGCCAATCACAACGCAGCAAGAAAATGGAGATAAATAAATGCGTTATGACACGGTGCGATTGATTCTCGGCGACCAACTCAACTGCGAGCATTCTTGGTTTCAGCAAGCGGATGATACCGTGCTTTACTTGATTGCTGAGCTCAAGCAAGAAAACACTTACGTTACGCATCACATTCAAAAGGTGTGCGCCTTCTTCTCCGCGATGGCTATTTTTGCTCAAGAGAAGCAAGAAGAAGGGCATCATGTTCTGCATCTAACGTTGGATGACACTGCCGCTTTTGGCTATCTTGACCAAGTATTGCAGCACTACGTTCGTGAAGTAGGGGCAAGCAAATTTGAGTATCAACGGCCTGATGAATATCGACTGTTGGAACAACTGACCAAGTTGAAATTAGAAAGTGTAGTCAAACGTTGCGTCGATACTGAGCATTTTTT
>NZ_JAWOUO010000421.1:0-770 GCF_033339435.1 Vibrio sp. 378 | reverse complement strand
GTGCCAACATGAAGCATTGTGGTGCGCTGCGTATCGACCACGTACTTGGCCTATTGCGTCTATGGTGGATTCCAAAAGGCGAGAAAGCGACAGAAGGCGCGTACTTGTACTACCCAGTGGAAGACATGCTCGCAATCCTAGCGCTTGAGTCACACCGTCATCAGTGCTCTGTGATTGGTGAAGACTTAGGTACTGTGCCAGATGAAATCGTTGATATCCTACGTGATGCGGGCGTGCATTCGTACAAAGTCTTCTTCTTCGAAACCTCAAAAGAGGACGGCGGCTTCATTTCTCCTAAACATTACGCAGAGCAGTCTATGGCGGCATTGTGTACGCACGACATGCCAACCCTACGCGGTTTCTGGCACTGCGATGACTTGAAAATGGGTCGTGAGATTGGTCTGTACCCAGATGAAAAACAGTTGGAAGGCTTATTCGCTGACCGTTTGAAGTGCAAACAAGGCATCCTAGACAGCGTTCGTTGGCACGGTTACTTGCCAGAAGGCATTGGCCATGATGCGCAGTTCGTACCAATGGATTCATACCTAAGCGAAGCGCTTCAATTGCACGTTGCTGCGGGTGATTCTGCACTGCTTAGCGTTCAGCTTGAAGACTGGCTAGAAATGGATCAACCGGTCAACATTCCTGGCACGGTGGATGAGTATCCAAACTGGCGTCGTAAGCTGTCGATGAACCTAGATGAAATCTTCAGTCGTGAAGACGTGAATCGCATTTCTAGACGCCTTACAGAAGTTCGCGCACAGGCGAGC
>NZ_JAWOUO010000420.1:0-771 GCF_033339435.1 Vibrio sp. 378 | reverse complement strand
TGGTCTGCACATCATCGGTACTGAGCGTCATGAATCTCGTCGTATCGATAACCAGTTACGTGGCCGTTCTGGTCGTCAAGGTGATGCGGGTTCATCTCGTTTCTACCTATCGATGGAAGACTCACTACTGCGTATCTTCACTTCAGATCGTATGGCAAGCTTGATTCAAAGCGGTATGGAAGAAGGTGAAGCAATCGAATCTAAGATGTTGTCTCGTTCTATTGAAAAAGCACAACGCAAAGTGGAAGGTCGCAACTTCGACATCCGTAAACAGCTTCTTGAATACGATGACGTGGCGAACGATCAACGTAAAGTGGTTTACGAACTGCGTGATGAGCTCATGAACGTTGACGATATCAGCGACATGATTGAACAAAACCGTGAAGATGTGCTCACAGCGATCATCGACGAATACATTCCACCACAATCTCTAGAAGACATGTGGGATGTGGAAGGTCTTCAAGAACGTTTGAAAGCAGATTTCGATCTAGACGCGCCAATCAAGCAATGGCTTGAGGAAGACGACAAACTGTACGAAGAAGCGCTGCGCGAGAAGATTATCAGCCTAGCCGTTGAAGTATACAAAGCGAAAGAAGAAGTTGTGGGTGCACAAGTGCTTCGTAACTTCGAAAAATCAGTGATGCTTCAAACACTCGATACGCTTTGGAAAGAGCATCTGGCGGCGATGGATCATCTGCGTCAAGGTATCCACCTACGTGGCTACGCACAAAAGAACCCGAAACAAGAGTACAAACGTGAATCGTTTGAATT
>NZ_JAWOUO010000419.1:0-771 GCF_033339435.1 Vibrio sp. 378 | reverse complement strand
TGATTTGCAACTTCGACTGGTTTGCATCCCAACTTGCTTGAGTGACATCAATAAACGGCGATGGCTGGGGCACATTGCTCACCGCTTGGGCGTAACTGAACATCACCTGCTCGTCGATTTGCAGTTCAGAAGGCAGGAAGGTCAGTTGAATTTGATAGTCCGTCAACACACAGATGGTGGTGCAGGAAGAGAGCGTGAGCACTGCATCAATCGTGACGGGTTTCGACATATTGTCGATATGCAGCGTCATTGGGAACAAAGTGTCACCTTTGTAACCGAGAGTCTCAATGCCCAATAACTCGAACTTTTGCGGATATGGCCATTGCCAATCAACCTTGCTCAGGTTTTGCGAGTTTTGCCAATCTATCGATGGCGCGACACCACCCTCGCCCGGCGATCGCCAGTAAGTTTTCCAGTCTCCGGTTAACTTGACATCCAAATAACCTGTAAGTGTTTTGGCTTGCGGATCTTGCTGACCAGTCAAAACAAAACGCGTTTGCACAGGCGGATGCTGTGGATTGGTCATCCATCCCGTGTCAGTAGTTTGCGCCGAGAGATTAAGAGAGAACAAACCCAACACCAACGCCATAAAGAATATGGACGCGAGTTGAGTCGCTTTAATAATGTGATTCATAGTGATTCCTAATTAATAACAAGTGTAGAAAATGGCTGGCGTTTTCGGCCAGAATCACTTGTCATTCTCGGAACACACAAAAGGTAAGATGAATTCGATGTTTGTCGTAGATGGGCTCAGTCCATTGCCTTGCGTTA
>NZ_JAWOUO010000418.1:0-771 GCF_033339435.1 Vibrio sp. 378 | reverse complement strand
TGCATATCAAAGGCTTAAAATGGCGTGAGATGCACGACTTTTCTGAAGATTGTGTACTGATGGTTGTCGCTAGTGAATTGTATGATGAAGCCGATTATATCCGTGACTATGACACATTTCTTAAAGAGGTAGGCCATGCGAATTCATGTACTCAGTGATGTTGCTTCATCGACGATTGGCGAGGGGACGTCTATTTGGCAATTTGCCGTGGTCCTTGCTGGGGCTAAAATTGGTCGTGACTGTAATATCTGCGCGCATACCTTCATCGAGAATGATGTGGTCCTAGGAGATAGAGTCACTGTAAAGTGCGGCGTTTATCTTTGGGATGGCATTGAAATTGAAGATGATGTGTTCATTGGCCCGGCAGCTGCTTTTACGAACGACAAGTTCCCGCGTTCAAAAGTATGGCCAGAGGCATTTCCGAAAACAAAAATCCTGTCAGGCGCCTCCATCGGCGCCAATGCCACGATTTTGCCAGGCATAACCATCGGAAAAAATGCGATGGTTGGTGCAGGCAGTGTGGTCACCCGTTCAGTGCCAGACTATGCGGCTGTGGTTGGAAGCCCAGCCAAGATAGTACGTTATGTAGAGAAGAATAATGGTTAATTTTTTAGAGCTAAAGCGCTTAAATGCCGAGTACGAAGACGAATTGAAACAAGCCTGTGCACGCGTAATTGAATCTGGCTGGTATATCCTTGGCAAGGAAACGGAACAGTTTGAACAAGCATTTGCTGACTACTGTGGAGTTAAACACTGTATAGGCGTTGCGAA
>NZ_JAWOUO010000417.1:0-772 GCF_033339435.1 Vibrio sp. 378 | reverse complement strand
CTCGAAAAGCAAGCCGCTTGCGAACAAGCAGTCCTCGTCTGAAGTTGCCATTTTGCTGTTTACTGCGGGCGTGGCTTCGCTCTTTCTCGGAGTAATGCAGACATCATTTATCGTCATCGTTTTGTTTGCATTTCGATTTGCATTCAAACGTTGGCTGACTAAGCGCATTGGCGGTTTTACTGGCGATTGCTTAGGTGCAGCGCAGCAGCTTTCTGAGCTCTTGGTTTACCTTACTCTAATCTCGTTTTATCAAAATATATGAAGCAGTTAATTCTCGGTGGTGCTCGTTCAGGAAAATCGAAACTTGCTGAACAAACCGCAAGACAGTTGTCCGAAAAGGAGAACAAGTCATTACATTATGTCGCTACTGCGTTGCCATTTGATGATGAGATGCGAGAGCGGATTAAGCATCATCAAGCTCAACGTGGGGAAGGGTGGCATGAACACGAATGCCACCTTCGACTTCCTGATTTACTTGCTCATTTTGATGCTAATGACGTTGTATTGGTTGATTGCTTAACGTTGTGGCTGAACAACTGGATTTTTGAGTTAGGTGAAGCCTGCAGTAACGAGTTATTAGAACAAGAGATAGAAAAGCTCACTCAAGCGGTTGAAAATTCTCGCGCGACACTGATTTTTGTCTCTAACGAGGTGGGAATGGGCATCGTGCCGCTGGGTGCTGTGAGCCGCTATTTTGTTGATAATGCAGGGCGCATGAATCAACAACTTGCTCAAGTATGCTCTCGAGTAACGTTTGTTGCGGCAGGGTTGC
>NZ_JAWOUO010000416.1:0-772 GCF_033339435.1 Vibrio sp. 378 | reverse complement strand
CCGCCAGTCATGCGCACGCCGCCTTGATCGCCGATCACCTCTTTGACTATCTCCACCAGCGTATCGATTTCTTTTACCGTGATTTCGAAATCATCGCGCATCGAGGCATGAGACTCGGCCATCAGCTCGCCCATACGCTTCATGTCGTGTGCTCGTAGCGCTTGCGCCGCTTCCACAGTACGATCGTTTTCTGTGATGACATGACGGGCACGTTTTGCCACCATTTCATCCAGCTCAGCGACTTTCTCGTTGAACTGCTCAATCGTCACATCACGCAAAGCTTTCACACCGAAAATACGCGCCGCTTCTTCACATTGCTGACGACGAGTGTTGTATTCGCTGTCGACCAAACCACGTTTTTTATTCGAGTTGATGATCACGACAGCCATGTCTTCTGGCATAGAGACTGCTTCAGTTTCAAGGCTACGGCAATCTAATAGCATCGCATGATTTTCACGCCCTTCCGCTGAAATCATTTGATCCATGATGCCGCAGTTGCAACCGACGAATTCGTTCTCAGCTTGCTGACCGTTTAACGCAATTTCGGCTTGGCTGATCTCAAGATTGAACAGCACTTTGAACGTCTGGCCAATCACCACTTCCAACGCCGCCGATGAGCTCAAACCCGCGCCTTGAGGTACGTTGCCGCTGACTGAAATATCCGCCCCAGTAAACTGGTAGCCACGCGCCAGAAGACACTTCACCACGCCGCGAATGTAGTTCGCCCACATTTTGTCTTGCTGGAAGGTAATGGCTTGCGTGATATCGAATT
>NZ_JAWOUO010000415.1:0-773 GCF_033339435.1 Vibrio sp. 378 | reverse complement strand
CTCAATCTATTGCAACCAGCGTATCCGTTGAGGCGGGCGATCTCCCGCTTGACCCTAGCTCATTTGTGCCATCTGCTGCTTCACTAGAGTCGCTACTGGCCGAGTTGAACACCGATATTCAATCTGGTGGTAAAGCTGTCGAGTTCTCATACGACGAAGCGCAAAATGCCATCATTGGTGTTCAAGATGGCAATGAAGTCCTACGTATTGAAATTGAAGCGACTTCGTTAGGGCGTGATATCGAGTTGGAGGTGACAACCACCATAAGCCAAGGCATTGACCATGTTGCGTCTGTAAATGACGGGCAGGTGTCGATTGTTGGTGACCGCATCAGTATTGAGTTTGAGATGACGGGTACCGATATTGGTGGTAACAGCATTCGTACGCCAATTGACTTTGTCACGACGATTATCGATGGTGATAATCCAGCGCCGCAAGACATCTCGTTTGAGAACGAAGAATCTTCATCGACGCCAATCACGGGGACGTTTGTCGAAATTGGCAGTGACCAGTTGGCTTCTGTCACTTTTAATCAGGAAAGTTTGTCGCAATTTGATGGTTTATTAACTGACAACCAAGCGACGGTTGCGACCTTGTCTGATGATGGCAGTAACATCACGTTAACCGTAGCTGGCACGGGAGAGGTGGTATTAAGTATCTCTTTAAACACCGACGGCACGTACCAATTTGAACAGTTCAAACCGCTTGAGCAGACGAATGATAGCGATACGATAGCGCTTTCTCTTCCAACGACGATCGTGGATTACGACCAA
>NZ_JAWOUO010000414.1:0-773 GCF_033339435.1 Vibrio sp. 378 | reverse complement strand
AAGTAATAATGGCGCTTAATATGATAGAAATCAGTGGTATCGGCGATACCGTCAATCTGATACAGCTCTTTCAGATAACCCTGAATATTGACGTAATCGGCAATGCGTTGTTTATTACACTTGAAGTGCCCAACGTACACGGCATCAAAACGCACTAACGTGGTGAACAAACGCCAATCGGCTTCGGTAATTTTATTGCCTGCTAGATAGCGATGGGTCGCCAGATGAGCATCAATTTTATCTAAGGCCGAAAACAACGATTCAAAAGCCTCTTCATACGCTTCTTGCGAAGTAGCAAAACCGCAACGATACACCCCATTATTCACGTTTGGATAAATGTAATCATTCCATTCATCAATCACACCGCGTAGAGGCTCGGGATAATAATCGTCATGGTTGCCCGTGAGATCGTTAAATGCGGAGTTAAACATACGAATGATCTCTGACGATTCATTCGACACGATGGGGTTGGTCTTTTTGTCCCATAAAACTGGTACCGTAACACGCCCTGTATAGTCGGGTTTCGCTTGAGTGTAGATTTGGTGCATACGCGTATGACCAAACAGAGGATCGGGTAAACCCATTTGCCAACCTTGACTGAGCATATCAGGGCAAACAACCGTCACATCAATGTGTGGCTCTAGACCTTTCAACTTACGGAAAATAAGCGTTCGATGTGCCCAAGGACACGCGAGAGAAACGTACAAATGGTAACGGCCAGATTCAGGTTGGAATACCGCCTCTGAATCATTTTTAATCCAGTCACGAAATCC
>NZ_JAWOUO010000413.1:0-773 GCF_033339435.1 Vibrio sp. 378 | reverse complement strand
TGCATGAAGGTTATCTGCAGTGAAAGGGTTAGCGCATTTGAACTATCTTAACTGCTTTGCGCAGTAACAAAAAGCGGCTCACTGAGGAGCCGCTAGTTTGAACATGGAGTCGCTTATTTGTTTAAATCGATCTGATAAATCGCAAAGCCCACTTCGTCAGTTGCGACGCGTTTCATCGGGTATTGGCCTTTGTCTTGGATAAACTTCGAAGCTTTTTCGCTCGGTGAGGTTTCAAAGCGAATATCCAGTTTTTTGTCTGACTTAATTGGTGCGAACGACCAGTTATTGTCAGCGCTTGGCGTGACTTCGCCTTTTTCCTCACTGACGCGAGAAATGTACGCAGCAACCACAGAACGGTTTTCGTCTGGAGAGTCAAATGCAATGAAGTTCGGACCAGTGCCAGGGAAGGTATTGCTGTATGCGCGGTAATTGTTAGTCGCAATGATGAAATCTTGTTTCGGATCAACTGGTTTGCCATTGAAAGTCAGATTCACGATACGCTGGGAGTCCGGATTAATGACTTTACAACTCGCGTCGTACTTCGGTGGTTGAGTGATGTCGATTTGGTATTCCACACCATCAATCACGTCAAAGTTGTACGTACGGAAGTTATCCCAATCAATTAACGATTGTGGCTGAGTCGTATTGACATCAATATGCTTGAATTGGCCCGCGCTGCACTCTAGCCATTCATGTACTTCTTTGCCTTTCACCTTCATTGCGACGAGCGTATTTGGGTATAGGTACAAGTCGGCGGCATTGCGGAAAGTCAG
>NZ_JAWOUO010000412.1:0-773 GCF_033339435.1 Vibrio sp. 378 | reverse complement strand
ATGACGCTTTAGCGATGCGCTGCCTTTATCTTTGGCTGGCGCAGTTACCAACACGAGCGACAACTCCGTGCCTTTTGTCCAACTTTTCATCGTCATAGAGCGTGTCCAATCAGGACGAACGATCTCCATGGTTGCCTCGCTATAACTGGATTTTCCCCTCATTGCTTGGTCTGATTTTTGGACAATATCGAAAGCACTTTCGGCATACGAAAGTGAAGTAAAAAGCAGGAAAAACAGAGCGGCGACAGCTTTTGGCATAACTTTCCTCTAAGTCTTTGAGCTAATCTCAGAAACGAAAAGCGGCAATAAAAACTTGAAATTCAATTGAGTATAGCAAGAGGAAAAATCGAAATAGCGATTCACTACGCAAAAACTTAAGGCACCTGACGAAGAAGAGGCTCAACTTTGCTTTTATCGATCACTTTGAACATCGCGCAGTTTTTACCATTCATTTTGCCGCAGTACATGAGTTGGTCGGCTACGTGCAAGTTTATGATGCCTTTGAACTCGCGATAATAGGCGCAACCCAAACTCACGCTGACATGGATCGCTTGCCCATTGAGTAAAACAGGTCGATCGTAAACACAGCTGCAAATCGCCTTTGCAAGCGTTTCAGCTTCTTTTTCAGATAGAGAGGCAGTCACCAACGCAAATTCCTCACCACCGATTCGCGCTAAGGTTATTCGTTCGTCAGTCAGCGATTTTGCCGTGTCGGCAACAGCGACAATCGCTTGGTCACCGATTAAATGGCCGTATTTGTCGTTTATCGATTT
>NZ_JAWOUO010000411.1:0-774 GCF_033339435.1 Vibrio sp. 378 | reverse complement strand
TTAAAACGTTGGAAGATGCCATTTAACAGCCTAACATTGGTTTACATGCAAGGCTTCTTCTCTGTCATCATGCTGACTCCACTGTGGCTTTCAAGCGAACAACTGCTTCCTAGCCAAGATGCGCTTCCACTGATCGCTTATGCTGGTATCGCAGCGTCTATTTTCGCTCCATTGATGTGGGTAAAAGCAATAGATTTGATTGGTGCAGACTCCAGCGCCATGTTCATGAACTTAATGCCTGTGGTCTCTGTCGCCTTAGCGTCAACACTGCTCGGTGAAGAGATTCACGTGTACCATATTATCGGCGGCTTGATGGTTATCTCCGGCGTGATTCTGTCGCAGATAAAAGTACGTAAGAAGCAAGATCTTATGGTATCCGAATCGTTGACAACTACGACTCGTTAATTTGTTGGACCCCTCCCTCTTCTAAAATCGGCTCGTTAATAGGAGCCGATACTCATTGCTTGGTTAAGAACCCATAATTCGGGAGTGCAGCCAGTCTTTTAGCTCCGCTCGATTATGTTTGAGCACATTCATGGCGTGGTCGTCTATCGGGCTGCCTTGCAGCTCTAATACACGAATCTCTTTATCGAGTGCGTTATAGTTTTTAACGTTTTCAGCAAATGATGCATCGTTTTGGCTAAGCTGAGTGATGGTATCCAAATGTTCTGGGAATTCATGAGTTAATGAGTGATTTTCACCTAACATAGAGACCTCTTGAGTGGCGTTATTGATGTTTGTCTTGCTTGTTTTTTGAGCAATTCAACATTAACC
>NZ_JAWOUO010000410.1:0-775 GCF_033339435.1 Vibrio sp. 378 | reverse complement strand
AGGTCTGCGAGGCCAAGGCGTTAAACGTCTTTTAGCTGCCCCTTTTCAAATTATTAATGCCATCATGCAAGCACGAGCGCACATGAAGCGCTGGCAGCCGGATGCCGTTTTAGGTATGGGCGGCTATGTGAGTGGTCCGGGTGGTATCGCGGCTTGGTTAAGCGGTATCCCGGTTGTTCTACACGAACAAAACGCGGTTGCAGGTTTAACAAATCAATGGCTATCAAAGATCGCTAAGAAAGTCTTTCAAGCGTTTCCCGGCGCATTTCCTTCTGCGGCGGTTGTCGGTAACCCTGTACGTGAAGACGTAACGCAGTTGGATGAGCCCGCTCAACGTATGCAAGAGAGAGAAGGACCAATTCGTATTCTTGTTATGGGCGGCAGCCAAGGGGCGCGTATTCTTAATCAAACATTACCAGCGGTGATGGCAAACTTGGGACAAGACTACTGTATTCGTCATCAAGCAGGCAAAGGCGCAGCGCAAGAAGTGCAAGCCGCTTATCAAGCGAACAATGTTGCTAATGCAGAAGTGACCGAGTTTATCGATGATGTTGCACAAGCGTATGCGTGGGCAGATCTGCTAGTGTGCCGTTCTGGCGCATTGACGGTATCTGAAGTCTCAGCTGCAGGTGTAGGCGCGATTTTTATCCCGTTCATGCATAAAGACCGTCAACAGGCACTGAATGCCGACCACTTAGTGGAATGCGGTGCTGCGAAGATGATTGAACAACCTGATTTAACCGTGGAGTCTTTGACTCAACAGATCCAACAATTG
>NZ_JAWOUO010000409.1:0-777 GCF_033339435.1 Vibrio sp. 378 | reverse complement strand
TCACAGAGAAAGGCAAAGAATTCAGCAAAGAGTTTTATTGGGAAAAGGACTGGGTGATCGGCTTTGAAAGCGTGGTAAAAGGTCAACCTTCACCGGACTTATTGGAAACGCTGACCGCATGTCATTTATTCTGTTTGCCTATCGAGGCATTGCATCAATGGCGCGCCGAAAAGCACTCAATTTACCTAAAATTGCTCGAAACGCAGTTGATGAACAAAGAGAATAAAGAACGTTTTATGCTGTTGTATTCGCCTGAGGAACGTTATCAGCTATTTTGCCACCACTACCCAGATTTAGAACAACGCATTACCGACAGCCAAATTGCGGCTTACCTCGGCATTACCGCTATCAGCTTAAGCCGTATTAAAGCGCGTTTAGCAAAAGACAACAAATAAGAGACGCACCAAACAAAAAAGGCTCTTCCAACGAAGAGCCTTTGTTCAATCTAATGACTATTTAAGAAGACGCGCTCGGAACTGACGCCCTTTCATCTTACCCGTACTGATAATTTGCAATGCTTTCTTCGCGGCAGACTTTTCTACAGCAACGTAAGAACGCACAGGGAACAAATGAATCTTGCCCACTTGCGCACCTGGGATGCCATTTTTGCCAGTCAAACAACCAAGAATATCGCCAGGACGAACTTTTTGCTTCTTGCCGCCATCAATGTTGATGGTCACCATCTTCGCTTGGTATGGCTGCTGATTTGATTTCGCTGGCAAGGTCGCGGGTACCACATCCATCTCTAAGTACTCTTCGATACGAGCGACACGTAGA
>NZ_JAWOUO010000408.1:0-777 GCF_033339435.1 Vibrio sp. 378 | reverse complement strand
ATTTGATGAAAGCGGGCGAAGGCACCGTCATTGAACTTGAAAAGCTGAACGGCGAACCGTTGGACGTAAAAGTGAACGGTTCCCTACTTGGCCATGCGGAAGTAGTTGTCGTTAATGACAAATACGGTCTTCGCTTGATTGACGTACACGATTCGGCATTAAGCGGCGTTGGTCGATAATTTTTGGTAGGCAGTACAATGAACAATCTGAGCGCTTGGCATCGTTGGTTACCTTTGTTGGTATTGGTGTCACTTTTGTTTGCATTCCCAACAATGGCAGCAGACAACGGCTTAACAATTCTGTCCGTTACGGACGGCGACGCACAACAAGAGTACAGCGTTAAACTACAAATTCTTTTGTTGATGACGGCGCTCAGTTTCCTTCCTGCTTTCATTTTGATGGCGACGAGCTTTACACGCATTATTGTGGTGTTGGCTATCTTGCGCCAAGCGCTTGGTTTGCAGCAGAGCCCGCCAAACCGCGTGTTAGTGGGTATTGCATTAACGCTTACTCTGCTCATCATGCGCCCTGTTTGGACGGATATCTACGAGAATGCGTTCCAACCATACGACAATGGTGAAATTACGCTGGTTCAAGCATTTTCCGTTGCAGAAAAGCCCGTTCGCAACTTCATGTTGGCGCAAACCCATCAGAGCTCTCTTGAGCAAATGTTGCGAATGGCCAATGAGCCGCTCGATCAAAAAGTAGAAGACATCTCGTTTGCCGTTGTTCTTCCTGCGTTTGTGATCAGTGAGCTTAAAACTGCGTTCCAAATTG
>NZ_JAWOUO010000407.1:0-781 GCF_033339435.1 Vibrio sp. 378 | reverse complement strand
GAGCCAAACCAAGGGGTGACGGTAGCGAACGAAACGAGCGGTGTTATCGACAAGATCGCTTTTGAATCAGGGACTCAAGTTGAAGCTGGCCAGCCTCTCGTTCTGCTTGATTCTGAAGTAGAAAAAGCGAACTTGAAGAGTTCACAAGCGAAACTTCCTGCAGCAGAAGCGAAATACAAACGTTACCAAGGTCTGTTTAAGAAAGGTTCTATTTCTAAAGAAGCTTACGATGAAGCTGAAGCAAACTACTACTCGCTTAAAGCAGATATCGAGAGTTTAAAAGCAACCATCGATCGTCGTGAAATCAAAGCGCCATTTGCAGGTGTGGTTGGTATCCGTAACGTTTATCTTGGTCAATACATCCAAGCTGGTAGCGACATTGTTCGTCTAGAAGATAGCAGTGTAATGCGTCTGCGCTTTACCGTGCCTCAAACAGACATCTCGCGTATCAAACTTGACCAAGAAGTGGATATTTTTGTAGATGCCTACCCAGATCAGCCATTCAAAGGCTCAATTTCTGCCATTGAACCTGCAGTAAATGTACAAAGTGGTCTGATCCAAGTACAAGCAGACATTCCAAACAGCGATGGCAAACTTCGCAGCGGTATGTTCGCACGTGCAAACATCATCATGCCTAAATTGGCAAACCAAGTGACGCTACCTCAAACAGCAATCACCTTCACTTTGTACGGCGATAACGTCTACATCGTGACAGAAGAAGAGGGTGAAAAGCGCGTGAAACAACACGTAGTTAAAGTGGGCGAACGTACTAAAGACATCG
>NZ_JAWOUO010000406.1:0-781 GCF_033339435.1 Vibrio sp. 378 | reverse complement strand
AACAGTCTGCCTTAGATGGACTACGAGAGTTGTCACAAGAGCGGATAGCTAAGTTGGATGGCACTAACCATGCAACGCCAGAACTGATCATGGCCTACCAAAACGGTTATCAAGAAGGTAAGCAAGAGTATTGTGAGCAAAGTGCCTATATGCTGGGTGTGGTTGGACGACCGTATTTCGGAATTTGCGATGATGTTGACCCGTTCTTCCAACACGATTATGACGCTGGTCGTATGTCCTCCGCAGGAGCTCCTATCTAAGGCAAGCGTTTAGGTTAGAAAGCAAAAGAGCTGCACTTTGCAGCTCTTTTTGTATTCGGGGGTTGGCGTTACGCTTATTTGTTTTGAGCACGCTCGTAAGATTGTAGAATCTCTGCTTTTGCCGCTTCGACATCTGCCCAGCCATCAACTTTCACCCACTTTCCTGATTCCAACTCTTTGTAGCGCTCAAAGAAATGCGTGATTTGCGCTTTTAGCAACTCAGGAATGTCGCCCACATCTTGAATGTGTTCATACTCTTTAGAGATTTTAGAGTGCGGTACGGCAACGACTTTGGCATCTTCGCCCGATTCATCCGTCATCTTCAAAACGCCAACAGGTCGGCAGCGAATAACAGAACCTGGCATGAGTGGGTATGGCGTTGGGACAAGGACATCTACTGGGTCACCATCAAGCGAAAGTGTGTTGTTCACGTAACCGTAGTTACATGGGTAAAACATTGGCGCAGACATGAAACGGTCGACAAATACAGCACCAGAGTCTTTATCTACTTCGTACTTGAT
>NZ_JAWOUO010000405.1:0-782 GCF_033339435.1 Vibrio sp. 378 | reverse complement strand
AGCGTTTGTCGAGCAAGGCGGAACGTTAGTCGCGACTTATTGGAGTGGCATCGTTGACCAGAATGATCTGTGCTTTCTGGGTGGCTTCCCTGGCGGAGAAGGCAGCCCATTGCGCCGCACGTTGGGTATTTGGGCTGAGGAGATTGACTCACTCTATGACCATGAACGCGTATTGTTTGAAATGGAAACGCACTCTGGTTTTGGCTTCAGCGGTGAATTCAAGGCCAAGCACTTAATGGAACATATTCATTTAGAGACGGCAGAAGCTTTGGCTTATTACCGCGAGGATCTATTTGATGCTTGCCCGGTCATTACTAGGAACCAGCTTGGTAAAGGTTGTGCTTACTACATCGCTGCACGTACAGAGACAGAGTTTAACGAGTTATTTTACATCTCTCTTGCTAATTTACATGGAATCCGCAAGCCAATTGAAAACGTGCCTTACGGGGTGTCAGTGACAACTCGTGAAGATGAACAGTCTCGCTATTTGTTCATTATGAACTTTTTGAATGATCCGCGAGATTTGAAAGTTCCGCACTGGAATGGGATAAATGCAAGTACAGGTGACGATATTCAGGAGAATATTGAACTTCAACCCTATCAAGTCATCGTTATCAGAAATTATAAATAGCTATCCCGCCTGATTATTTAGGCGGGCAATGAATAACAA
Source organism: Vibrio sp. 378 (assembly GCF_033339435.1). NCBI lineage: Bacteria > Pseudomonadati > Pseudomonadota > Gammaproteobacteria > Vibrionales > Vibrionaceae > Vibrio > Vibrio sp. 378. Next base: position 112 of record NZ_JAWOUO010000405.1, on the reverse strand, counting down.
TATTTAAAAATAAGATGAAATTCATCTTACGGGTAACTATTGCCTAAACAAAGGATATGGCGATATTTACCCAGCCAATAACTCAAAAGTAATACAAAAGGAAATTAAAATG
>NZ_JAWOUO010000404.1:0-782 GCF_033339435.1 Vibrio sp. 378 | reverse complement strand
CAGCGCAGTGGTGCATACAACCAACCTCGTCCAACAAGTTGCCAAGCTCGGTAGGTCACATCCAGCCCGAGGAGTAAATTTCCGTGGTTGTCCAAGGCATGCAGAATGGTGTTGGCACGATCAGGGTCGATTTGCGGATAGGCCGAAAAAGCGTCGCTGTAAATATCAACGGTGTTTATCTCTTGCTTATGATCGTGTTGGCGTAATGCCTTCATCTCTTTGGCGCACAGTGGGCAAGTGCCGTCGTAGAAAATAGTCAGTTTAGTCATATCAATTCGTCATTGCATTGGGGCTGCTTGATGGTTTCTCGCTGTTTTTACGTGTCGATGCTTCTTTGGGTTCATTGTGCTGCAGGTAGTGCTGCCAGTTAGTGCGAATGTTTTCGTAATTGTATTGGCAGAAGTCTTTGCGATCTCGAAGGTAGTCTTTTTCAACTTCGTCGAGTAACGATTTGTACTGTTCAGGATCGCTGCCATACACCAAGCACAAAGTGGAGAAGTAACGCTGCAGGTCCAAACTGTGTTCGTCAATGTACTCGCCAACATCGTAATAGTCGGGTCTGTCATCGGACTCAAACGCAAACATGTCGGCGGCACTGATGGCCATATCGGCGCCATCGTCTAAATAGTCGATCAGTAAAATAGTGGCGAAATTGTCAACGGCATCTTCTTCTTTCCCCAACACAGGGATGCTTTGATCCTCGATGTACGCATGCCCAGCTTCATGCAGCAAAGTGTGTAATAAGGTATCTAATGCACCAGTCTTTGGCGATTTTCCGTAGC
>NZ_JAWOUO010000403.1:0-782 GCF_033339435.1 Vibrio sp. 378 | reverse complement strand
AACGGCCAAAGAAACGCGGCATTGCTTGCACATCAAATCCTGCTTTCGCCAAGGTTGCGATACCGAAGCGGTCGGCTTCTTTCTCGTTTGAGCGAGTATAGTTGATTTGGCTTTGCATGTTGCCTGCTGTTGCGGCGGTAATCGCTGCCATGCCTGCTTCTGGTGAAGCAATCGAAAGTAATAATGCACCAGCAAGCGCAGCTAAAGTAGCTGGAGAGCGTCTTGCCTGGTCTTCCATACTGCGCGCTAGGTGGCGCTGTGTTACGTGTGCAATTTCGTGCGCGACAACGGATGCGAGTTCACTTTCGCTACGAGCATGAAGAAATAGCCCTGAGTGCAATGCAACGTAACCGCCAAAAAAGGCAAAGGCGTTGATATTACGATCACGAATCATGAAGAAGTGGAACGGCGTTTTTACATCGTTCGCGTTGGCCACGAGGCGGTGTCCGAGGGAATCGATATATTCGTTGATGACCGGATCGTTGACGATAGGCTTACTGGCTCTGAGCATGCGCATGTACGCGTCGCCATAAATCAACTCTTGGTCTATAGAAAGCGTGCCGCCAGCTGCCGTACCAATATCAGGCAAGTCGATGCTACTGGCGTAAGTCGTTGGTGAACTGATTGCAGCAGCAAGGCACAAACAAACGAGCGAGCGAGTGCGTTTTAACATACGGTTTAAAGATTCTCCAAAATACCTAAGTACGTGGTTGGAGGTCGAGTACCTCACAACATCACCACTATACTTTATGGTCATCCTCTAGGATGAATAGGCTAGCACT
>NZ_JAWOUO010000402.1:0-782 GCF_033339435.1 Vibrio sp. 378 | reverse complement strand
AACTGGCGGACTACACTTCAACGACGGATATGTTCATCTCTGATTGGGAAACGTGGTGCTCTGAGGCTCGTTTACAAGCACCGGATCTCAAGGAAGTCTGGGATGCATGTGACGTGGTTTATAACGACCTCAATGCCGTTGCTAAAGTGGGGCAATGGTTTAAAGACATGCAGATCGTTGGCGATGTTGATCACTACTATTTTGATATTCAAAGTGGCCAATGCGGTCAGGCTTGTAACCATCTCAGCCAGATTTAAATAGGGCAGTATATGTTAGATAAAATGATGAAATCTCTAGCGGAAACGCTAGAGATAGGGCCTTTTATTGCCGGAGAAAATGGCGCTTACACCATCGAAGTAGACCAGTTAACACTGACAATCAAACAGCACTCATCATGGATCTTATGGGAAACTGCCTTACCACTTCGATTCAATGAACATCTCGATTACCAGAAAGAACAAGCATTAAAACGTTGTATGCAGCTATCACTAAAAACGCTTCGAGATACGCCAAGCGTGCTCACCGCAAACGCTGATCAACAATTGATTTTGCAAGGCAAAGCGATGATAGAAAACACTTCAAATGAGCAGTTTGCAGAACTTCTTGCGCAACATGCCAACGTGTGTGAACGCTACATGGAATTGCTTGAACACGAGCGTGTTAATCACACCATCAGTCATCATGTGTGGTTACCGTAATGCGAACTCTCATGCCAAAAATAGGGCGCATTGCCGCCAAAATGACATTGTGCGCGCTGTGTGTCGCTCCGATGTGTTCTGTAC
>NZ_JAWOUO010000401.1:0-783 GCF_033339435.1 Vibrio sp. 378 | reverse complement strand
AAATCGCAGCTTACAGCCTCTAACGGTGTTGAACTCTTACATGACGCGCCTAGCTAATGGTGAAGTCAGCTTACAAATTCCGTCGTCTCGTAAACGTTCTAAAAATGAGATTGTGAATTTGAATAACGGCGTTGCAAGCATGGCAAATCAACTGAATGAGCTAGTTGGCCAGATTCGTTCTACCAGCGATTTAGTCGAAAGTAACTCGACCAGTGTAGCAAGCGATGCTCATAGCAACTTAACCCAAGCGGATCGTCAGCAAGAAGAAGTTGAGCAAGTCGTAACAGCGATCGAAGAGATGGCCTCTTCCGCTCAATCGGTGGCTCAGCAAGTAGAAAGCATTGCTGAAAATGTCCGCTCTGCGAACTTAGATAGCCAATCTGGTTTGACGATTGTTGAAGGCGTATGTGTCGACGTGGCGCAGTTGAATGATCAATTGGATCAATCAGCCGAAGCCATCGAACAAGTCAACCGTGACAGTGAAAGTATCCAAACCGTCACCAGAATGATCGACGAAATTGCCGAGCAAACCAACCTACTCGCTCTCAACGCAGCAATTGAAGCGGCACGTGCCGGTGAGCAAGGCCGTGGGTTTGCTGTGGTCGCGGATGAAGTTCGCACATTAGCGCACCGTACGCAAAGCTCAGTGCAAGACGTAGTTGGGATTATCGAGAAACTAAAAGGCTCAACACAAAATGCCGTAACTATGATGACTGACAGCCAACGCAGTGCGAATCAGGTGCTAGACAAAGCGCAAGACGCAGGCACCGCGCTCGAAGCGAT
>NZ_JAWOUO010000400.1:0-783 GCF_033339435.1 Vibrio sp. 378 | reverse complement strand
CCTGATCGAATCGAAGATTGGGAGCAATACAGCTCGCTGGCTGAGCCAAGCGTTGCTGCGCCTGTCACTCTGTTCTCAAGTGTTCCTCCGTTTCTGTTCAGCAACGTCGTGACCCAACATCCGGGTTCCATGAACTGTTTGCCTGAAAACCAAGGATAATCACATGTTTGGAAGATTAACTCTGGATTCAATTCCATATCACGAGCCGATCATCATCATCACGCTGGCGATCGTCGCGTTGGTGGGATTAGCCGTGGTGGTTGCCGTAACCAAAGCTGGAAAATGGCAATACCTATGGAATGAATGGTTTACTTCGGTAGACCACAAAAAACTTGGCTTCATGTACATCGCTGTGGCGATGCTGATGCTTGTACGTGGCTTTGCGGACGCAGTGATGATGCGTAGCCAGCAGCTACTTTCCTCTGCGGGTGAAGCGTGCTAGTGGCCGCCGCATCACTACGACCAAATCTTTACCGCGCACGGCGTGATCATGATTTTCTTCGTTGCGATGCCGCTCGTGATTGGTCTGATGAACATCATCGTACCGCTGCAAATCGGCGCGCGTGACGTGGCGTTCCCGTACCTGAATAACTTAAGTTTCTGGCTGTTTGTGGTTGGTGTGATCCTAACTAACATGTCGCTAGGTTTGGGTGAATTTGGCCGTACCGGTTGGTTGGCGTATCCGCCGCTGTCTGGCATTGAAGCAAGTCCGGGCGTCGGGGTCGACTATTGGATTTGGGCGCTGCAGATATCTGGTGTCGGTACCACGCTAACGGGTGTGAA
>NZ_JAWOUO010000399.1:0-783 GCF_033339435.1 Vibrio sp. 378 | reverse complement strand
CCACGCCAGTAATACTGATATCGCGACTCTTCTTCTGCTGCATGATAAACGCGATACACGCCAATATCACCAACGCAATCAAGGCAAAACCAAGCAATAAAGGAGAATAGAGATCCGCAAGAATCGCGACAAGACCACCAAGTAACCCGACGAGAGAGAACGTACGAATACCAGCAACACGACTACCTTCAACGCTATTTCGCATCACCCAGCCGCGCTGTGTCCCGATAATCGCACCCAATAGCAAGGCAATAAGCAGATTCCAGATAAGATGCTCGCCAGTCGCAAACTCGTTGATATCCATGCATCACCCCGTTAAAAAGCGGTTGTCATATCATTAGTTTATTTGAATATTGGTAAGAAGCTGTGACGACAAGAAGATAATCTGAAACTGGCCACCGTTCCTGCCTTACCTGTGGGGCTTGTCCTGGCTTTTAACGATCACCAGAGCTCAATAATACAGAGCGATTTTCCCTCTCCCGTTCAATTTATCGGCATTATTTTCATATCATCTGAACTTTCTTACGAGAAACTACGTAACGAAGATGGAATGCAATTACGCAATCTCACACATAAGTAAGGAATACATATGAACAACTCCATCAACAACTCATTCCTAAAATTTGGTTTAGCAGCATGTCTGTTCAGTTTTTCTGCGTTTAGTTTTTCCTCCCCAAGTATTGAAGGCGCAGATCAAGATATGTCCGCGGGCACGGTAACGGCAAAAATGGCTCATGCTGACGAAAACGGCTGGATGGTTGTACACCGAACAGATGAATCGAT
>NZ_JAWOUO010000398.1:0-784 GCF_033339435.1 Vibrio sp. 378 | reverse complement strand
GGATTTACTTACAGTAAAGCGGGGTTAGGGGCGGAGTTTTTCCCTGAAGTCGACCCGCCATTTTTCACCGTAAAAGTACGCTCTTACGGGGATCTTTCCATTAATGAGAAAGATATCGTAATGCGAGAAATTGAAAAGGTCATGCTGGGTCATGATGAGTTTGAAAGTGTCTACACTCGCACTGGATCGAGCGATAATGGTGACGAAATCGGTCAGATTCAAATAACTCCTGTGGATTGGCAATATCGTCGTAAAGTCAAAACGATCATTGAAGAGCTAAAATCTACCACTGACCAATTTTATGGCGTTGAGTTAGAGTACAAATTCCCGGATGCCGGCCCTCCGGTTGAACATGATTTGGTGATTGAAGTTTCTTCTCGAAGTAGGAGTATAGGCGAGCTAGATGACGCCGCGAAGCTCGTTAGGCTTTGGGCTGATAGCAACCCAGCACTGACTAATTTGAGTGATACCACCAATAAAGAGGGGATTGACTGGCAAATTGACATTCGACGCGACGACGCTTCTCGTTTTGCTGCCGATGCAACTTTGGTGGGAAATACAGTTCAATTTGTCACGAATGGTCTGAAAATAGGGGACTATTTACCTGACGATGCGGATGAAGAAGTCGATATTTTGGTGCGCTACCCACAAGAGAAGCGAGATATTGGTCGATTCGATCAGCTAAGAGTGAAAACCGCTGCAGGTTTAGTGCCCATAACCAACTTTGCTCAAATTAAGCCAGACCACAAGCAAGATACTATCCGTCGTGTTGACGGTCATCGAG
>NZ_JAWOUO010000397.1:304-784 GCF_033339435.1 Vibrio sp. 378 | reverse complement strand
AGTTTATTTCTCATATTCTCGTCGGCTCTCTCTGGGCTTGATAATGTAATTGATATTCATTATCATCTTTTCCAGTGTCCACTCTTTCTCACTGGCGCAGGAAATGCCCATGTCTAAGTCAAAACATCAAGTTCCTAATCATCTATTGAAGCCTTTGCTATTACGCAGCCGTGAAAGCATGGTCGACAATGGTTTGGTGTATGACCCCATTGCAGCGAAAGCTTGTCTAAGCTGCAAGATGGCACCTGATTGTTTAAGTGGTGATATCGCGCAAAAGCAGCTGCTACACGTGACGTTGACTCAACTGTGCGACCAACAGGTAACGCAGTTTTTGCAGCAAAATCCGGACGCTTGGATCATCAATGTTGGAGCTGGACTCGATACCCGTTTTTACCGTTTGGATAACGGCCGCTGTCACTGGATTGAATTGGATGTTACGGAGAATCTAGTTTGGCGTCAGCGTCTATTCCATAAAAACGA
>NZ_JAWOUO010000397.1:0-294 GCF_033339435.1 Vibrio sp. 378 | reverse complement strand
AGACCTGTCGTGGATCGAATCTCTGACCATTCCAGATAAATCACCCGTATTGATTCTGTGCGAAATGGCATTGTTGGATTGCTCTGAGCGACATGTTGCGCGGTTTATTCAAAACTTAGGTCGCCATTTTGTCTCGGCTGAGGTCTGTATGGTACTCGCTGGAGACTTAACAGAAAGCAAGTGGGGGCAAAAGCTTGGCTCGGATTGCTATGCCCATGGATTTGAGGCACCGGCGGAACAAGTTTTGAGATGGTTGCCGTGGGCACAATGGGTGAAAGCGTTCTCGCCATTCGA
>NZ_JAWOUO010000396.1:0-785 GCF_033339435.1 Vibrio sp. 378 | reverse complement strand
TCACTAAATACAACGTATGGTGGTAAGCCATCTTCATCAGCAATCGACTTACGCAGCTTGCGTAATTTCGCAAACAGCTTCTTATCGTAGTTTTTGCTGGTCAGTTTGTCCGACTTCGCAGCGCGTGCTGCGGTATCCAAACGAGGAACCGCTAGCTCGAGCGACACATCCCCGCGCAATAATGGTCGAGCTTCCTCGGTCAATTGCAACGTCGAGTTTCGGGTGATGTTTTGAAACAACAGTCCTTTGTGGATTAACTGGCGGAAGATACTCACCCAGTAATCATGGCTGTGATCGCGGCCAATACCGTATGTAGAGATCTTGTCGTGGCCATGTTCACGCACGCGGATATTTTGCATACCACGCAGCACCTCAACCACATACGTCATACCAAAGCTTTGGTTAACGCGGTAAACACACGACAACGCTTTTCGCGCTTCTTCTGTCGCATCAAAATGTTTGGGTGGATCGAGGCAGATATCACAGTTACCACAAGGCTTCTCGCGGTACTCACCAAAGTAGTTGAGCAGAACCTGACGACGACAGGTTTGTGCTTCCGCAAAGGCACTCATCGCATTAAGTTTATGGCTTTCTACTTGCTTTTGCGGTCCATCGTCTTTTTCATCCAGCATACGACGTAGCCAACTGATGTCTGCAGGGTCGTACAACATCATCGCTTCAGCAGGCAAACCCTCTCGCCCTGCTCGTCCCGTTTCTTGGTAGTAGGATTCAATATTGCGCGGAATATCAAAGTGCACCACAAAACGGACGTTCGGCTTGTTGAT
>NZ_JAWOUO010000395.1:0-786 GCF_033339435.1 Vibrio sp. 378 | reverse complement strand
TCGGCAATCAAGATGTTGCGAAGTTTGCCATGGACGCAGGTGCAAGCTACGACAGTCAGTTTTACGGCGTAGAGCTGAAAGTAACGTTCTAAGCCAACCATATTGAACGACATTAATGAAGAGCAGCCAAACGGCTGCTCTTTTTGTATCTAGTGCACTGTTTTGATTATTTGCTTCGCGAATTAGTGTGAAAAATTGACTTCTATCAAACATAACCCCTTCCTAGGACCTACACTGAAGAAAAGGACTTATTCCAATAACTTAAGCGATGCGTTCCACCGCACTGCGTCCAAACCTTATTCCAGGAGGGGACATCATGAACACTGTGTTTATCGTTAACTTTGTCGGTCAAGCATCACCGGCGACTATCAAACAACTGGCTGCTGTTACTCATGAAAACGGAGGCAAATGGTTAATCAGTAAAGTAAACTTTATTGAAGACCAAGTCGCTGGGGTGATAAAAGTTGAGTTACCTGAAGAAAACGCGGACACGGTGAAAGAAGCGTTTTCAGCCTGCCAGACTCTAGTAGTTAAATTTGTGGATTCAGAGCCTCACTCACACAAAGAAGATACCATTTTCCAACTTCGTCTCGATTCCAATGACCGTGCAGGTATCGTCAATGAAATCACTCACGTTCTGGACGCACAAGGCATCTCTATTTTAGATATGGATTGCCAACGCGTATTTATTGCCGGGGGTGGCGGTGTGAGTTCTAGCTTGTTCAGCGCAAAAATGGCTATCAAGCTGCCAAGCGAATTGGAAATCGAGGATGTGGCGAACGAGTT
>NZ_JAWOUO010000394.1:0-786 GCF_033339435.1 Vibrio sp. 378 | reverse complement strand
AAGATGTTCGCTTACACCGACACTAAAAACTGTCCTTGGTGGGTTGTACCTTCAGATTCAAAACAAAAAGCGCGCTTAAATTGCATTAGTCATCTACTCAGTCAAATTGAATACAAAGCGCTAGAGTACCCACCAATTGAGTTACCAGAGATCAATAAAGAGGGCTACGTCAGAGCGCCAATAGACGATCAAACGTTTGTACCGGATAAGTACTGATCTCGGCTTCTAAGATCCAAAAGACCAGCGTTCGCTGGTCTTTTTCATTTACATGAAGCGTTACTTCAACACATCATCAATGCTTTGATCACCAAGGTGACGAACGTCCTTACCTTTCACAAAGTAAATAATGTATTCACAAATGTTTTGGCAACGATCCCCTACTCGTTCAATAGCGCGAGCAGACCACATCACCTGAAGAATATGCGGAATATTTTTTGGGTCTTCCATCATGTAAGTCATGAGCTGACGGATCACCGCTTCGTATTCGGCATCCAGCTTATCATCGAGTTTGTGAACCTCTGCTGCAGCTTCAACATCCATACGAGCGAATGCATCCAAAACCTGATGCAACATTTGAATCGCCTGACGGCAGAGAGGTTCTAATGAAACTTGGAATTGGCGTTCTTTCGATGACGGGCTTTCGATAGCGACATAAGCAATGCGTGTCGCGACATCCCCAATGCGTTCAAGATCAGTAATGGTCTTGATGATCGCCATAATCAAGCGCAAATCTTTCGCAGTCGGCTGACGTTTGGCGATGATGCGAGTACACGCATCATCAATCGA
>NZ_JAWOUO010000393.1:0-787 GCF_033339435.1 Vibrio sp. 378 | reverse complement strand
TTCTACACCGCCATTTGGATTACGTTTCGCTGGGCGTGAACCAAGCGGTAGTTTGCCTAGCTCTAGTTCAGGCGTCGCTTGACGGAAGTATGGAACAAAATCTGGTTCGCCACGGACGACGCCACGGTAAGCTTCACAGCTCACTTCCGACAGGACTTCCATCAAGTCGCGCCATTCTTGTTTTGGCTCTGGTGGTGGCAGTAGATTTGCTTCCAAAATGGCGCTTGCATACAAGTTGAAGCTGTTTACCGCAACATCTGGTAGACCCAGTTTAAAGCGGATCATTTCGCCTTGTTCTGTTACGCGTAACCCGCCTTTCAAGCTCTTTGGTGGTTGAGACAGCAGAGCCGCGTGTGCAGGTGCGCCGCCGCGACCAACGGTGCCGCCACGACCATGGAACAGAGTCAGCTCAACACCTTCGCCTTCTGCCACTTTAACTAGAGATTCCATAGCATGGTACTGAGCCCAGCCTGCCGACATGACGCCGGCATCTTTTGCTGAATCAGAGTAGCCGATCATGACCATTTGGTGGTTTTGAATAAAGCCACGGTAAAGGTCGATGCTCATTAGCTGCTTAATGACCGATTCCGCATTGTTCAAGTCGTCTAGAGTTTCGAACAGAGGGCAAACATCCATACGGTAAGGGCAGCCCGCTTCTTGCAGTAATAGGTGCACAGCGAGTACGTCTGAGGCGGTACGAGCCATTGAGATGACGTAAGCACCGAACGCTTCGCGCGGTTGCAGAGCAATGATCTTACAGGTGTCTAAAACCTCTTTGACAGGCTCT
>NZ_JAWOUO010000392.1:0-789 GCF_033339435.1 Vibrio sp. 378 | reverse complement strand
GAAGCAACCGTCATTGCGACTGATGCTCAAGGCCGACAAACGGTCATGACCAGTCCGTTTTTCCTCTCTTCCGATTTGTTGAAAACAGGATTTACTTCCTACAGTGCCAGTATTGGTGCGCTCAGAGAAGATTTTGGAAACGCATCGAATGAATATGGTGCTGGTGGCGTTGTTGTAGCGATGCGTCATGGCATGACAGATTGGTTAACCTTGGAAACACAAGCTGAAGCAAAAGATGACCTAATTGTTGCAGGGCTGGGTTTTGTTAGTAATGCGTTCAACTTAGGTACGGTAGATGCCTCTTTTCGAGTCAGTAATTTTAAAGACCAATCCAGCTCATACGCGCTGAGTTACAGTTACCAATCTAGGTTGTTTAGCTTCGCTGCTAGAACGCAAGTGGAGCAAGCTGATTTCTATACCCTGTCGCATTTGCCAAATTACGAGAAGCTTAATAAAGGGGAGGTGGCATCGCTGAAGTCTCGTCATGTATCGCAAGTCAACATGGGAGTACGCTTAGGGGATTGGGGCTCACTTTCCGGTGGCTATTTCGATATTCAGCAAACCGATTCTAGCTCGCGTACGCTCAATCTTACGTACAGTTATGCTCTGCCTTTTGATATCAATATGTCGCTCTCATACAACCACAGTATTGGTGGTCAGGCAGTGACATTAGCGCAGTTCTCGTTGCCCTTTGGTTCGCTTGGCGGCAGTGCTGGCTTAACGCTGAAAAGGGAAGATGATGGCGATGTGCGAGGACGCGTTGGTTACAGTCGCCTCGCGCCTATAAAA
>NZ_JAWOUO010000391.1:0-789 GCF_033339435.1 Vibrio sp. 378 | reverse complement strand
ATCCAATAGGTTTTTCGATCGATACGTCCGTGAAACGAAAACAGTAACTCTTTAGTCGACATCAATTTTTATCCAAAAATAGAAAGAATACAGAGTAGCCGAGTCGGGTGAATTTGGGAAGAAACAACAAGTCGTGAACAACGTCGGCCAAGCCTTATATTCAGTTCACCACTTTTTGAAAGCTGTCCACATCCATATCTCGAATGTTAACCGTTAAACTGTGTACATGACTTGCCTGTTCTTGAAGCACAACCATTAAAGCTCGCGATAATTCTCGCTTTTGTTCAGGCGTTCGGCCAGACAACAAATCAAAATTGATATGGATAAAATCGAGGCTGTCACCCGCTTCACCAATTAGCCAGTTATGACATCTTAACGTTCTTGATTTCACAGAGGCCAACTCAAAAAGGCCACTCTCTAACGCAGCTTTATGTAAGTCTTCCAGCAAACCTTGTACATTGACTCGCTCTTCCACTGAGTTCGAATACTCTAAAACTAAGTTTGGCATTTTGATTCCTTTCTACAACATAAAAAATTCAGTGCGTAGTAATACCAATCTAGCCAGCAATTTCCGAGGAATGAACTATCATTCTGTCTACGCGATCACCAATCGATTGCTTTTGATAAAAATAACAGAACAACTTCGACTCCCGACGGAGAGAGAAAGCCACATAAGACATGATACCAATCATGATCTGTTCATATTATTCTGTTATATTCCTACGTAGATTTTTTACATTAATAGACTATTTACATTAAAGATAAGGGAGATATTTCTATGCGTCGTCC
>NZ_JAWOUO010000390.1:0-789 GCF_033339435.1 Vibrio sp. 378 | reverse complement strand
CATACTAGCTTGGTAGATTTCTTTTTGGCCTGGTGTCAAAGATATTTCATATTTATTCACCAAGTCTGGACCGAGTACTTTTTCATGCTCCTCATAAATAGAGAAAAAATCTTGGCTCTCAAACAGTGTATTTGATGTAAGTTCAAATACATATACAACAACTGGTGATGGTCTTCCATTCGAGTCAGGGTTGATATTATGATTTGCCGTTATTTCTAAATCCGCATATGGGTCGACCACTAAATTAGCGGCGGAGCATCCCATTAATACTAAAAATATAAATAACAAAAATGATTTATAAATTTGTTTCACAATCCCACCTTAACCTTTATTCTTGAGCGCTAATTCGTAGTGCTTAGCAAAATCTTCTAAATAAAATGGAGACTCTTTATTGACAAGTTCATCTGTTAATTGGCTATGAATACCTTCAAAGCGCTTCCAACTCTGAGCATATTTTCTTGCTGGAATAACCTTGTTAATTACATTGTCTTTAGCCAATGCATCTGAATAAATAGTATTAGGTTCAACGAGAGACATGACACTCGATACCGTACCCGCGACTCCTTGCATTAAAGCCTGCTCATGATTTTCAATATCGTTAAATGCTTCTTTTATTGCGGCATTAGGCTTTAAAAAACTCGACGTTTGACGGTTATACAAATTGTGGATTGCATCTTCCAAATTTGCTGAAAACTTAAGTGGATTATTTTCAGACTTTCTAAATGCAGTATGGTTGACGCGATTGGTTTGTTTAAATACAGCCCGATTGTGAAGAGTCTCCATTAGCCC
>NZ_JAWOUO010000389.1:0-789 GCF_033339435.1 Vibrio sp. 378 | reverse complement strand
CGATGAGGTAAAACAATTTGGTCACGCTATCGTGCCTTCACTGCACGAAGTATTAGCCGAGCTTAAACAGACTCGCTAATCCTCCTCTGAATACGTTCTAAAGCCCAACGTCGACGTTGGGCTTTCTCTTAGTTTCTTACCCATCTCATATTTCCTCTCTTAATTGAATCGACTCCCTCAACCTACACGAATTGAGAATTGAGCCAGTTCACGCCACGAAAGAAAATCAGGTTGTTCAGTGATCAATCAGTGGAACGAACCAGTACAAGTTTGCAACAAATCGTCAATATACCGATTGAAGCACGTTTTTCGGGTCAAAACTGGCTGATAATGAGAACTATTGGACAAAAAAGTCCAAGTCAGCCCAAAACAACAAAATGGAGAGTGTTATATGTCTTTACGTATATTAGCAGCAACCTTGGCACTGGCAGGATTGAGCTTCGGCGCACAAGCCAGTGCCGAGTGTGAAGTTTCTATTGATGCTAACGATATGATGCAGTTTTCGACCAAAACATTGAGTGTTCCAGCAACTTGTAAGGAAGTAACGCTAACGCTCAACCACACCGGTAAAATGCCAGCGCAATCTATGGGTCACAACGTTGTCATCGCAGATACAGCCAACATCCAAGCGGTAGGCACTGACGGCATGTCTGCTGGCGCAGATAACAGTTACGTGAAGCCAGACGACGAGCGCGTTTACGCTCACACGAAAGTCGTTGGTGGCGGTGAAAGCACCAGCATTACATTCAGCACGGAAAAAATGACGGCTGGCGGTGATTACTCATTCTT
>NZ_JAWOUO010000388.1:0-789 GCF_033339435.1 Vibrio sp. 378 | reverse complement strand
GATCCTTCAGTTAAGAAGGAAACGGTGAAAGCCATCGAAATGTTCTCGCTACTCATGCAAGAGCGTGCTTCAACAGGTCGTATCTACATTCAGAACGTAGACCACTGTAACACTCACAGCCCATTCGACTCTGAAGTTGCGCCAGTTCGTCAGTCTAACCTATGTCTGGAAATCGCACTTCCAACTAAACCACTGACTAACGTTGAAGATGATTCAGGTGAGATTGCACTATGTACGCTTTCCGCGTTCAACCTTGGCGCAATCAAATCTCTAGATGATTTCGAAGAGCTTTCTGATCTTGTTGTTCGCGCTCTAGATGCACTACTGGATTACCAAGATTACCCACTACCAGCGGCGTACAAGTCAACAATGAACCGTCGTACGCTAGGTGTTGGTGTTATCAACTTCGCTTACTACCTAGCGAAGCACGGAGTGAAATACTCTGACGGCAGCGCAAATGGCCTGACTCACCGCACGTTTGAAGCAATGCAATACTACTTGCTAAAAGCATCGGTAGCGCTAGCAAAAGAACAAGGCAAGTGTCCTTCGTTCCACGAAACAAACTACGCGAAAGGCTTACTGCCAATCGACACTTACAAGAAAGATATCGACCTAATTTGTGATGAAGAGCTGCACTACGATTGGGACAGCCTACGTCAAGAAATCATGGAACACGGTCTTCGTAACTCAACACTGACAGCGCTAATGCCTTCTGAGACCTCTTCTCAGATCTCGAACGCTACAAACGGTATTGAGCCACCACGCGGTTACGTATCTGTAAAAGCATCG
>NZ_JAWOUO010000387.1:0-789 GCF_033339435.1 Vibrio sp. 378 | reverse complement strand
TGCTGATTTTGTTATCCACTCAACTACAAAATACATTAACGGTCACTCGGACGTGATTGGTGGTGTGGTGATCACCAAAACAGAAGCGCACGCAGAAGAGCTTGCATGGTGGGGAAACTGTATTGGCGCCACGGGTACGCCTTTCGATAGTTACATGACGTTGCGTGGGATCCGCACTTTAGGCGCCCGTATGCGAGTGCACGAAGAAAGCTCTCAACACGTACTCAACTACCTACAACAGCAGGCTTTGGTCGCGAAGATTTACCATCCGAGCTTGCCAGATCACCCAGGTCACGAAATCGCGAAAAAGCAGCAGTCGGGTTTTGGGTCTATGTTGAGCTTTGAATTTGCAGGCTCATTTGAGCAACTTAAAGTGTTTGTTAAAGAGCTCGAACTGTTTTCTCTTGCAGAGTCGCTTGGTGGCGTGGAGAGTTTGATTTGTCACCCCGCATCTATGACGCATCGAGCCATGGGGGAAGAGGCGTTAGCGGAAGCGGGCGTGTCGCATCAGCTGCTTCGTTTGTCTGTGGGTTTAGAAGATGCACAAGACCTGATTGCCGATCTCGATCAAGCCTTTGTAAAAGCTGCTCAGTAATAGGAGAACTAAAAAATGAGTGTACAACGTCAGTTACATAAATTTGGCGGCAGCAGCTTAGCAAACCCTGAATGTTACTTACGTGTGGCCGATATTCTCAAAGAATACTCTGCTGAGAATGATCTGGTGGTGGTATCCGCCGCGGGGAAGACCACTAATCGCTTGATCGAGTTTCTGGAAGGTTTAGACAAAGA
>NZ_JAWOUO010000386.1:0-791 GCF_033339435.1 Vibrio sp. 378 | reverse complement strand
GACGAGTGCTGTTCGAGTTATCCAAGATCAGATGACCAAAATGAGCAATGCAGGTAATGCCAAATAACGCACCAATCAGACGAGTATTCAACCGCATATCACCATTTAAGATGTGGCTGAACTCATGGGCAATTACACCTTGAAGTTCGTCACGGCTAAACGCATCTAGTGCTCCTTGCGTTACTCCGATGACGGCATCATCAATGCTCATGCCTGCAGCAAACGCGTTGATGCCGTGCTCTTCCGTCATCACATAAACTGGTGGCACGGGAATCCCCGACGCGATGGACATTTCTTCCACAACATTGAGTAACTGGCGGTGTTTCGCATTTGACGTGTCTGTCGAAATCAACTTGCCGCCGATACTTTCTGCAACGCCACGTCCACCATTGGCGTTTAGCTCACTAAGACGAATGAATGAGCTGATGCTAACAACCGTTAGCACGCCCACAAAGCTCAACAAACAATAACTGATGATGGATTGAGTGGTGAACGGTTCGCCAGTGAAATAGAAGTAGATGCCAATCGAAATGACACTCACTAGCCCTGTGATGGCTAAAACGGCCAAAGTGAATAGCATCACCAAAAGTCCAGTTCGCTGGCGCGCAGTGTCTTGATGATGAAAAAAGTCCATTAGAACGCAACCTTCGGCGCTTCTTGGATTGCTTCTGTGTCTGCAAACTCAAGTAACTTACCGTCTTGGAAACCAAATGTGTTCGCGAAGATAACGGGTGGGAATGTTTGCTTGTAAGTGTTGTAGCTGGTCACGGCATCATTAAATGCTTGGCGGG
>NZ_JAWOUO010000385.1:0-792 GCF_033339435.1 Vibrio sp. 378 | reverse complement strand
TTCAATCCAATCGATCGCATTCTCCCCCATCGGCACCAAACGTTCCTTGCCACCTTTACCCGTCACACGCACGACGCCCTGACGTAAACTGATGTTTTCCATCGTCAGGCTGACGAGTTCTGTCACACGCAACCCAGTCGCGTACAACAACTCAAGCATGGCTTTATCGCGCAGTTCTACCGGATCATTAGGATCTGGCGCGTCCAAAAGTGCGTCCACTTGCTCTTCGCTGATGTCTTTCGGTAAGCGTTGTGGCAATTTCGGGCTGACCAACAAGGCACTTGGGTCATCGGCACGCACTTTTTCGCGGTGAAGATACTGAAACAAACGGCGAATGGCTGACAGCATACGAGCACGTGACGTCTGCTTGTAATCCAAATCCACCAGATACGTTTGGTATTCTTGAAGTCCAGACAAACTGATGAAATCGAGGCGGTAACGATGATGCTCCATCCAAGTGAGAAGCTTCATTAAATCATTTCGGTACGAAGCCAGCGTATTCTCTGACAGACCGCGCTCCATCCACATTGCATCTAAGAATTGCTCAACAAGCGCAAAATCTTGTTGATTGACAGGCTGTTGTGCCGTCATTCACGCTTCCTTTTATTGTTCATCTATACCCAGTGAGAGTAAGACAGCACCAGTGTGAATGCTATAAAAAATTGGCTCAGGTGGGGAATCTCACGATATTCGCTGCATTCCTAGGCAGTTTAAGGTTAAAATCCTCTGCAACAGCAACACAAAAAACGACGAATATAATGAAAATCGGACTCTTTTACGGCTCAACAACCT
>NZ_JAWOUO010000384.1:0-793 GCF_033339435.1 Vibrio sp. 378 | reverse complement strand
TCCTGTAGTAGGGCTTGTTTGGAACAATAAAGTCAAAATGTTCGGTGAGTGTATAGGTTATCCAGAACGTTTCTTTTCCCATCAAGATTTTGATGCAAATGAGATCATTGATCGCTTAACCCTGTCTGTCGCGGAAGGTTACGAACCTAATCACTATGAGCGATATAGAGAGACGGTGAACACGAGCATTAACAAAATGATATCTATGATTTAGGAGTGAATTATGAATGTTGCCTTGATTTTTGCTGGTGGTGTCGGAACCCGAATGCAAAACAGCACTAAACCGAAGCAGTTTTTAGAGCTATATAACAAGCCAGTAATTATATATACACTTGAGAAGTTTGAAGAGAACAAAAACATTGATGCCATTGTTGTGGTTTGCGTTGAACCGTGGATCGATTATTTACGTAAACTGTTGTTCAAATTTGATATTCAGAAAGTGAAGTTTGTTATTCCCGGTGGTGAAACTGGCCAGGAGTCTATATTTAACGGCTTATGTAAGATAGAAGAAGAGTTTGATCATAACTCTGTTGTATTGATTCATGATGGCGTTCGACCTTTAATCAATGACGAAATTATCAACCGAAATATCGAAGCGGTCAAAAGTCACGGTAGTGCGATCACTACTTGTCCTCCAGTAGAGACCTTTGTCCTTGTCGACAATGAAGACGTCGTGAAAGACGTTCACGATCGTTCGTTATCTCGATTAGCGAAAGCGCCACAAAGCTTTTATTTGCGCGATATTCTTAAAGTACATCGTCAAGCGCGTGAGGACTGTTACACCGAAGCGATC
>NZ_JAWOUO010000383.1:0-793 GCF_033339435.1 Vibrio sp. 378 | reverse complement strand
TAATTTTGCTTTTTGCACGATTAATGACGATGTTCCGGCGGGATTGGCAAGTCATAATCTTGAATTTTCGGTCGCTGACCACCACGTTTGCGGTACTGTTTTAACTGGAACACAAACGCCAGCACTTGCGCGACCGCGGTAAACAGACCGTCAGGAATTTCTTGTTCCAACTCAGTGGTATGGTAAAGCGCACGTGCAAGTGGTGGAGCAGGCACAATCGTAATGTCGTGCTCGCGTGCCACTTCTCGAATTTTCATCGCCATATGATCCGTACCTTTCGCTATCACGACTGGCGCACGATCTGTTTTCTGCTTATAACGCAGCGCCACTGAATAGTGCTCCGGGTTGGTGACAATAACGTCAGCTTGAGGCACATCGGCAATCTTCCGGCGTTGTGCCGCTTCCCTTTGCAGCATACGAATACGACCTTTCACCTCTGGCTTACCTTCGGTTTCTTTGTATTCGTCTTTCACTTCTTGCTTGGTCATCTTCAACTGATCGGCGTGCTGCCAAATCTGGAACGGTATATCGATGGCCACAACAATCAATAACGAGCAGCTGATCAACAAGATGAAGTTGAGCAAAATATCCAGCGCGTGGAAAATATTCTGCGGATAAACATCCATGCTAAGTTGGATCAAATCTGCTTGCGATGCTTGGATCAAATACATGGCAACGCCTGTCACCAACACCACTTTCAAGATCGATTTGATCAGTTCAACCCAACTTTGCATGCCCACCATGCGTTTTAAACCGCTCAGAGGATTCATTTTGGACAGCTTAGGCATTGCCG
>NZ_JAWOUO010000382.1:0-793 GCF_033339435.1 Vibrio sp. 378 | reverse complement strand
GAATACGCTTTTACGTTTATCCAAAAGCCTTCTTGAAAATAGAATTTCAAATCTTCATCGGAAATATTCGGAACTTCGATCAATGCCGTATTGTTAGAGTGGCAGCCGACAAACGTACTGGTGGTGATGAACTTCGTTCCAACAGGCGTGGTCACATTGAGAGTGACTTCACTACCGTGCTCGACCATCGCCATTGCATCGGTGCTGTTTAATGTGGTGGCCTGACGTTCTGGTGCTCTCTTACTCTGCAGAGGTAGATTGCCGTCTCTGGCACTGGTTATCATATTTCTCATTCTTATTGTCGTACCTGATTTGAGAAGAGGTGACTGCTATGAAATTTAGCACTAAACGACTGGGTGTCTTTGCGTGGTAATGATTTTATTCAGTGATATAGTTTGATTCAATAAATCCGTAACAAAATTAGAGAAGAAGATATGCATAAAGTGATTCACGACACTGAAAGTGGCCTCTTTTGGGTTGATTTAGAGCAAGACTTCAAAGCAAAAGTGGTCTACGAGTTGAAAAATGATGTGATGCACATAACATCGACGGTCGTACCAGAAGAGCTGCGCGGCAAAGGTTATGGCAAAGTAATGATGGAAGCGGTACTCCCAGAAATTGAAGCTCTGGGTTATAAAATCGAACCGGTTTGCCCGTATGTGGCGCATTACATCAACCGTAACCAAGCTTGGTCGCATCTTCTTGCTTGAGTATGAATGACCACCACCTTTTGTATCAAAATATCAGCCAGGATCTTTATCTCGGTGCATTGCTGTCGAGCGAAGTAATCCAG
>NZ_JAWOUO010000381.1:0-795 GCF_033339435.1 Vibrio sp. 378 | reverse complement strand
TTTCTATATATAGATTCAACTCTATTGTTCAAGACTAGGCATTAGCTTGTGCAGGCTGCGCCTCTACTTCTTCTTGATTGCCAATCTCACCTTCTGTTTTGGCGACAATAGTGTTCACTGCGGTATCCCCTACCACGTTCGAAGAGGTACAGAACATATCGTTGATACGGTCAACCGCTGCAATGATAGCTAAACCTTCTGGTGGAAGACCCAATTGGTGAAGAAGCACACCAACCATCACCACACCACCACCTGGTACGCCACCAGCACCAATAGAAAGAAGAAGAATCGTCAGACCGAGTGTAAACACATCAGCGGTGTTAATTGGCTGGCCAAACGCGTTAGCAACGAAGATTGTTGCAAGCGCGATGTAAATAGATACACCTGACATGTTCATCGTCGCGCCTAGCGGTACACCAAAACCCGCAACTGATTTAGAAACTTGCAGTTTCTCTGTCAGAGTACGCATGGTTACAGGGATGGTTGCATTTGAACTTGCCGTAGATAGGGAAAATAGGATTTGTTCACGAGTTGCACGGAGAAACGCCTTTGGAGAAGTTCCAGTCGTAATGCCAACTGCCATTGGATAGAAGATGAAAATCCAGAACACAAGCATAGCCACGACAAGCGCAACGTAACCTGCAACAGACATCAGTGTATTCGCATTTAAGGTTGCACCTAGTTGAATCATCAGAGCAAACACACCGTAAGGTGCTAGACTCATGACCAAACCAACCAGCTTCATCATGATCTCATTGGCCATCTTAAACGTGCGGATAGCAGGGCCTCCACGAG
>NZ_JAWOUO010000380.1:0-797 GCF_033339435.1 Vibrio sp. 378 | reverse complement strand
AGAATTGATCAAACAATATCATCCAGAGTTAAAACAAGTTCCTTATAAAGGCCATAACGAAGCCGTACGTTTGCTACAAACTGGTTTAGTGGATGGCGTGGTTGATGCGATTAACCAACTCAAACCAATGTTGTTGGAAGGGTTTGATGCCAAAATGCTCAACGATCAGATCTCCATCAAACCTGTTTCTATCATTAGTAAAAAAGGTCACCACTTAGAAGAGTTGGATACCTTTGCCTCGTTTATTCATGGTGAAGCGGTACAAAAGCAACTTCGTGAGCAAATCGCGTTGTATCAATTTGAGTTGAGACGTTCAGCCCTGCGAGATGCGATCAAGTTACTGCCTGTCGATTTAAAAGAGCCAATTCGAATCAAAATGGAATCCATCTTTCCTTATGTGGTGTACAACCCTGATGGCACCGTACAAGGGATGACAGCCGATATCGTTCTACAAAGCTGTGAAATTCTGGATTTAAACTGTGTGATCATCAGTGAGCCTAACGAAAGTTGGGAGTCGATGTATCGCCAGTTTATGAAAGGTGAATTTGATATTTTGGCACCATTAACGGTGAGCAGAGAACGGCATGAATTCAGCTATTTTCCAAGACCACACTATTCACCAGCTTCAGTGATGGTCAAGCGATTGGGTTACAAGCCAAACACCTATTCCCATGTGTCACAATTGATCTCTGAAAGAATCGGTGTAGTCAAAGACGATTTCTTCGATCAAATGATGACTCAGCTTTTACCATTGAAAGAGCTTGAGCGTTTTAACACGCAGCACGATCTTATTGAAG
>NZ_JAWOUO010000379.1:0-798 GCF_033339435.1 Vibrio sp. 378 | reverse complement strand
ACCTTTTTTGTATTTGGAGCACCAAACTAAATCTTTGGTGTTTCTGTCGTTACGCCGTGGTTTTGCCCACGATGACGCAATAAGTGATCCATCACAACAATCGCCAGCATGGCTTCAGCAATAGGTACAGCACGAATGCCGACACATGGGTCGTGACGACCTTTCGTGATGAGCTGAGTGGGTTCACCTTCTTTAGTGATAGTGTCACCCGGAACCGTGATGCTTGATGTTGGCTTAAGTGCAATATTCGCAACGATGTCTTGACCTGTCGAGATACCACCAAGGATGCCACCAGCATGGTTGCTACCAAAACCTTGTGGAGAAAGTGGGTCACGGTGCTGACTGCCTTTTTGGTTTACTACATCGAAACCATCACCAATTTCGACACCCTTCACCGCGTTGATGCTCATTAGCGCGTGCGCAATGTCTGCATCCAAGCGGTCAAACACTGGCTCGCCAAGGCCAACAGGTACGTTGGTTGCAACAACCTGAATTTTCGCACCAATTGAGTCGCCTTCTTTTTTTAGGTCGCGGATCAGTTGATCAAACGCTTCCACTTTATCTGCATCTGGGCAGAAGAACGCGTTGTTTTCAATTTCGTCCCAGTCGACTTTATCAATAGAAACATCGCCCATTTGTGACAAGTAAGCGCGGATTTCTACACCAAATTCATCTTTCAGATATTTCTTCGCGATTGCACCTGCAGCCACACGCATCGCAGTTTCACGGGCTGACGAACGGCCGCCGCCACGATAGTCACGAATGCCATATTTTTGGTGGTAAGTGTAATCAGCATGT
>NZ_JAWOUO010000378.1:0-798 GCF_033339435.1 Vibrio sp. 378 | reverse complement strand
TAAAAAACGTCCCTTTGATGCGATTGAGACAACGTTATTTGTCTTCAATCCAAGCCTCAAAGGGACGATTAAATTAAGCGTAGTTCACTTCAATTTGTTCGGCTTTCTCGAAAGCAGGGTGCGTCGCAAGTTGTTTACCGTAACGAACCATATTCGGGAATTGTTCTGCTAGGCCAAACATCTGTACTAACTCAACGATGAAAGACATCATGATGTCTGCACCCGTCAATCGTTCTTCTACGAGGTAGGTTTTTCCTTCTAACGCTTGTTCGAAGTAGCTCAATACATTCATTGCTTCTTTGTCGGCGTATGCAGGCAAAAACTGCATCGAGTTCGGCTCTTTACTGATGAATATTTTCAATAGCATCGGCAAAATAGCGGAGCTTTCTGCAAAGTGCATCCATTGTAAATATTCAGTATGCGCTTTTGTACCACGTTTAGGGGCAAGCGCTCCATCGCTGTACTTTTCAATCAAGTATTCAGTCATGGCTCCTGATTCAATAATAAACTCACCATCATCTTCAAGGAGTGGCGACTTACCAAGTGGATGAACGCTCTTTAGTTCTGGCGGTGCCATGAAAGTCACTTTGTCACGAACGTAAGGCACGATTTCGTATTCCACGTTGAGCTCTTCAAGTAACCAGATAATACGCTTAGAGCGTGACTGATTCAGATGATGAAGTTTTATCATTTGTTATCCCTTCCTTATTGCGGGTTGTTATAGTGGGTCGTTGATTTTTACAACAAGCTTGCCAAAGTTCTTGCCTTCTAGCAGACCAATAAATGCCTCTGGCGCAT
>NZ_JAWOUO010000377.1:0-800 GCF_033339435.1 Vibrio sp. 378 | reverse complement strand
ATCTTTCCTGAATACACGGTGCGTTGGATTGAAGCGGAAATCGATGAACTGGCCGACCGACCAGGGGCTGGCTTTGCGGTAAGTGAAGAAGACAAACAAAGCATTCACGCCATTACGCCATACTGGCGCGATAAAACGGTTCAAGATCGCTGCTATGGACTTTTTACCGACGAACAACAAGAGATCCTAGCCAGCACCATCATTAAAGCCGAGGGCAACATGACTTCGGGCGACGCGCACCTTGCGGTGGATAACGAAAAAATCCTGAAGATCGGTATGAACGGTCTGCTGGATGAGGTTCGTCAGCATCGCGCTAATAACGACATGTCGACGTATGAAGGGTTGAAGAAAGAGCAGTTTTATAAGTCCGTCGAAATTGTCTTGCTTGCGATTCAGGAGCACATCGTGAGTTACGCCGATCTCGCTCTGGAAATGGCACAAAACGAAACTCGACCAGAGAGGAAAGCAGAACTGGAGACAATCGCAGAAAACTGTCGTCATGTGGCTTTCCATGCGCCAACCAACTTCTGGCAAGCTCTGCAACTGAGCTATTTTGTGCAGTTGATGTTGCAAATTGAATCGAATGGCCACTCTGTTTCATTCGGTCGGATGGACCAGTTCCTAAACGACTACTACGTGCGTGATCTTGAAAGTGGCGCGATGAACAAAGCGTTCGCCCTTGAGCTATTGCAAAGCTGTTGGTTGAAATTGCTTGAAGTAAACAAGATTCGCTCTGGCGCGCACTCAAAAGCGTCGGCAGGTTCTCCTCTGTATCAAAATGTCTGTATCGGTGGCCAAAA
>NZ_JAWOUO010000376.1:0-801 GCF_033339435.1 Vibrio sp. 378 | reverse complement strand
ATTAGCGCATGCGGAAGATATTCGTCCATCTCAACGTAATAGCGAGTGGGAAAGCCTAGTTAAAAATGCGGCGTTGGGAGCGTTTGAACACTATGTTGCATCTGGAGCAAAAGATGATGCGATTGGTCTGGGTCAGCAGTTAATCCTATCTTACCCATTTCTCTCTCAATCTAAGAGTTTTACTCAGCAGTTCTCGAAAGAGCTGGTGCCTGCAGCACAACCATGTATTCAATATGCGATAGAGGGATGTGTGGAAAATTATGGTCAGCTTCTTAATACCTTGGCCCCAAGCGCTGAGGTGAGTTACGAAGAAGGAGCCAAAGTTTTCCAGAATGTCTCGAAGTCACTGTCGGTTCCTTTTTTTGCAGCAGCAGTGCAGCAAGCTGAGAACTACTGTGCGGATGAAAACGTCGCAAATGCGTTGCTCTACACCTTGGACAGACCAAATAATACCAACTTCGCTTTGGCGAAAGAGGTTGCTACACAAAGGTGTGCTAACACCGCACTAACAAACTTTGAAAATTACATTATTGAGTCGCAAACCGTAAGAGAAGCACTTTGCCCGACATATTTGTCTAAAGGACATGTAAAAGGGTTAATGAAAAAAGTTTGCCAGTCATAACTGCTCGTTCTTAAAGCCACCGCAAGGTGGCTTTTTAATTTATTGAAATTTAGGCAAAAAAAACCCTCCGAGAGGGAGGGGGTAAGTAAGATGTCGTTATGAGATGCTGAGTACCGAGTACTCAGTTTATAATTGTAGTTTTCGCTAGCGAACAAATTTTTAACACTGATACCGATTGT
>NZ_JAWOUO010000375.1:0-802 GCF_033339435.1 Vibrio sp. 378 | reverse complement strand
TTCGGATCTTCTAGCGCTGCTGGGTTTACAGTATCGTTCGCACCAATAACCAGAACCGTATCTGTTTCTGAGAAATCATCATTGATTTCGTCCATTTCCAGAACGATGTCGTATGGTACTTTCGCTTCTGCAAGTAGCACGTTCATATGACCAGGCAGACGACCCGCGACAGGGTGAATACCAAAACGAACTTCAATACCTTGTGAGCGAAGTGCATCAGTAATTTCATGCACCGGGTACTGCGCTTGCGCTACTGCCATGCCGTATCCCGGAGTGATGATTACTGACTTCGAGTTTTTCAGCATTTCAGCCACTTCTTCAGCAGTGGTTTCACGGTGTTCGCCCTGCTCTTCATCACTTGAAATGATAATCTCTTGACCAAAGCCACCAGCAATAACACTGATAAACGAGCGGTTCATCGCTTTACACATGATGTATGACAGAATTGCACCTGAAGAACCAACCAAAGCACCTGTTACGATCAATAGGTCGTTTGCAAGCATGAAACCTGCTGCTGCTGCTGCCCAACCTGAGTACGAGTTAAGCGTAGAAACAACAACTGGCATATCCGCGCCACCAATGGATGCGACTAGGTGGTAACCAAATGCGAACGCAATTAACGTCATCACGATAAGCGCGAACATGCTGCCATCTGCTTTTACGAAGTAGATCATTAGAAGCGTTGAAACTACGATCGCAGCCAGATTCATTTTGTGCTTGTGAGGAAGGTTCAGTGGAGACGATGAAATCACACCACGTAACTTACCAAACGCAACAATAGAGCCAGTGAACGTTACAGCAC
>NZ_JAWOUO010000374.1:0-804 GCF_033339435.1 Vibrio sp. 378 | reverse complement strand
AGCTGTACTCAGCCTCATAACTTGAACTTCCTAGAACGCCCTAATTATGAACCTAGTTGCAAATGCGATTTTTTGCCATTTTCAGGTGAGAGTAAAAGGTATGATTTTGTTTCGTATAAAGCTCAAGAGGGAGAGAGATAAAAACAGACAGAGCGAGTCCAATAGAATTCGAACTCGCGTCAGGAAGGCAATAGAGCGTGGCTAGTTGATGAAGGCAAGCAGGCGATAAAACCAAGTGACTTCACCGTAAGCAATCAAATCAAAGATGGTGAAGAAGATGACACAGATGATGGCCAATTTGACCAAGCGTTGAACTATAAACATCACAATTTCCTGTTGTTTTTTCGCAGTTTACTACGTCAACAGGCGAATGAAAAACGGATGCTTGTATCAAGGCGTGTTAAACAATCAACAAAATTTTTTGCAAAAAATGACGTGCTAGAAGCGCAGTTCTCTAAGCGATTGTACTATCTACTTTTTTATTAATTTACTGCTCGTTTTGCTTAAAAAGCAATCGGTTAACTCACTGTATAACCTAGATAAGCGAGCGAAAATGGATGTCGACAAGTTGGACGAGCATCAACTATTTCAAATATGATATGTCGTACACTTTTTTAAAACTAATACTTATAACTATTTTTTAATGCAAACACCTCGCTTGTTTAACTTAAATCTTCGCTACAAGACTGCCTTGTATTTCTCGCTCGGTCTGCTCGGGATGATAATTAGTTTTCTTTTTATCAGCCGATACTTTTTCCTGTACAGCTTAGATGAGTTGGAAAACATGGAAATTGACCACTCAAG
>NZ_JAWOUO010000373.1:0-805 GCF_033339435.1 Vibrio sp. 378 | reverse complement strand
AATGGTAAATCTCTTTATGTTCAGTTTGCCGATTCTCTTGATGAATCTAGCGAATACATTTTCGCAGTCACACAAGACGTAACTGACGTTAATGGCGAGCCTATTGGCACCTCTTCAAGCTACGCGGTGGCAAAGAGCAAACAAGTTAAGTACGAATCAGGCGATCTTGCATCTGTACAAGCGGTAACAGAAGCTGTCGAAGGCATTTTTGGTCTAGCGCAAGTCAACCCCGCTGATATTGTCTACTCATCATGGTTCAGCACTCAATCTGTAGGTGACACGTTAGCGGCTGTTAAAGGTGTTACTGCGACAGGTTTTGCTACTGGCGCGAACACGCTAAATACCATTTACAAAAATGATACTAACGAGAATGCTGTCGACCTTGCTACTGCGTACACAATGGTGCTTGGTGAGACACAAGACTTTATGACAGCGTTAGATTCGGACAGTGACTTTAATAAATACGTCAGTGACTTAGATGCAGCGAAAACCGCGATTAAAGGTCTTTACGTGCAATCTGGCGCGAGTGTGAATGTTACTCAGGGTCAAGTAAGACTGCCACACTACCTTGAAAAAGGCGCAAACTGGAACATGCAACCGATGGTGTCTGCGATGCCAAGCCTAGCGAAGCTAAACGCAGCACTTACCGATCCAGCAGAACAAGCGAACATGGTTCAGCAACTTTCTTCTGGCGTTTTCGCAAGCTCTCCTGTAGACGTTAGCAAGCTGGCAACAGATCCAACAGAGCAGCTAAAACTGGTAGGCTCGAAACTGTACTTAAACGACGGTACACAATTGGATAGCG
>NZ_JAWOUO010000372.1:0-805 GCF_033339435.1 Vibrio sp. 378 | reverse complement strand
TTGGTGAATGTTGAATTTTGCCTTGGGATGAGTATTATCCCCCTTCTTTGATTTTGACTAACTTAAGAGCTGATTATCATGGCGTTTGTCGTAACCGATAACTGTATCCAATGTAAATACACCGACTGTGTCGCGGTGTGCCCGGCTGACGCCTTCCACGAAGGTCCAAACTTCATGGTAATCAACCCAATAGAATGTATCGACTGTGGCTTGTGTGTTGACGAGTGTGCCGCAGCGGCAATCTTCCAAGAAGACGAGCTGCCTGAAGATCAAACCATCTACAAAGAGCTCAACGCCGAACTCGCAGAAATCTGGCCGGTACAAACTGAAGTGAAACCAGCGATGGATGAAGCGGAAAAATGGAATGGCGTGCCAAACAAGTTGGATATGTTAGAAAAATAACCGCATTCAAAACGAAAAAAGCGTAATGAACCTCAGCTTGACATCGCCTGGACCGTTACGCTTTTTTTGTATCTAAAATTCGTTGATACGATTAGCTGTGCTGACGACGCATGTTGTCCAAAATGATCCCCGTCGCCATTGCCACGTTTAAAGATTCTGCGCCACCGAAAGCAGGAATCGTGATCTTATCTGTCACGAACTTAGACGCTTCTTCGCGCACACCATGTGACTCGCTGCCCATCAACAAAATACCTTCTGCTGAAAAATCAGTTTTATGCACGCTCTCACCTTCAAGGAAAGCACCATACACTGGCAAGTTTGCTTCAGCTAAGTAGCTTGGCAAATCAACCAAACTCACTTGCACACGCCCAAAACTGCCCATTGTCGCGCTGATGGTTTTTGG
>NZ_JAWOUO010000371.1:0-805 GCF_033339435.1 Vibrio sp. 378 | reverse complement strand
ATATGTTCACAAAACAAGCCAATAGACCCGACTGCCTATTGGCTTCTTTTTTTGCCTATTCCAAGTATCTCTTTAGAAACAGCTTTTCGTGTTAACTAGCTATTCGCGATGAATTGCGCACGCAGTTTTTCTATTTCATCACGCTTCTCAGCCGCAAGCTCGAATTCCAGATCCTGAGCATGTTGGTACATCGCCGCTTCTAGTCGACTGATTTCCTTCTCCAATTGTTGTGGAGACATCACTTCGTAAGTTTGAGATGGTTCAGCCACTTTAGACAGTGGCACTTGCTTAGTATTGCGTTGACGTTTGGACTTAGTAATGTCGCCCAATTCCATAATATCCTTGATATTACGTTTTAACGCTTGCGGCGTAATGCCCATTTTCTCGTTGTACGCTTGCTGCTTCTCACGACGACGATTGGTTTCATCCATCGCTTTTTTCATCGATTTTGTAATGCTATCCGCATAGAGAATCGCTTTACCCTCAATGTTTCGTGCAGCACGACCTATCGTCTGAATGAGTGAACGTTCTGAACGCAAGAAACCTTCTTTGTCAGCATCCAAAATTGCCACCAGCGAGACTTCCGGCATATCCAAACCTTCTCGAAGCAAGTTGATACCCACTAAGACATCGAACTCACCTAAGCGCAAATCTCGAATGATCTCGACGCGCTCTACCGTGTCGATGTCGGAGTGAAGATAACGAACACGAACATCATGCTCATGCAGATATTCCGTTAAATCTTCCGCCATTCGTTTGGTCAGAGTCGTAACAAGAACACGTTCCTCTTTGGCGGCACGAATAC
>NZ_JAWOUO010000370.1:0-806 GCF_033339435.1 Vibrio sp. 378 | reverse complement strand
CGTATTTGAAACCGCTTGTGATTTTATTCACGGCCAACCAAATGTTGTAGTCTGTAAGAAACACCCAGAAACTCAAGCTATTTTGAGAGATAAATACATACCTCGCGTGCGTGCCTTGCAATCGCAGGTGATCGCTCATGTGGAAAGCAAAAAGCGTCATGTCCGTATTCCGGATGAGCTAGGCGGAAGTGAACTTGCCGGTGCGGTCGCTCGTTCTTTCCTTCATAGCTTAAATAAACGCGGGCACAACGTTCAATTTGCAATTCATAATGCAGGTGGCGTTCGTACTTCACTCAATCCAGGTGATATTACAGTGGCAGATGTTGCCGGACGATTATTGCCTTTTGCCGTACCGATCGGGTTTTACGATGTGAAAGGTGCGGTTATTCGCCGAGCTCTAGAAGGTGCAATCAATAACGCACTCAACAACGGTGTAGAAGGCACTGGGTCAGGCAGTTACCCATATACGTACAATCTGAACTTTGACTATCAAGCTGATGCGCCAAAAGGTGAGAGAGTCCAACGATTAGAAATATTTGACGGATACCGCTGGGTTAAGGTTGATGATGACGCTTGGTATCGTGGCACCTCTTCGGCTTACACGATGAAAGGCAAAGAAGGCTATGAAGCCCTGCTTGATATGAAAGGCGAGGGTTGTGTGAGTAACTTATCAATGGCGGATTGCTTTATTGAATTACTTACAGATGAGCCTAACTGTTTGAACGAAAGTCACAAACTTTACTCTCAACAAAATCGTTAATCATTCTTGGTATTGATTTTGCTGTACTTTCCACACTACATGCGAG
>NZ_JAWOUO010000369.1:0-809 GCF_033339435.1 Vibrio sp. 378 | reverse complement strand
GAGCTCTCGCTATCTGACAGAAAGCGAAAAAGGCGAAGACTTGAATGTGTTTACAATTGCTTACGATGGCCTTGCCGTTGTTGTGAACCGTACAAACTCTGTGACTAACCTTTCAGCACAACAACTGTTTGACATCTACAAAGGCGAAATCAAAAACTGGAAAGAAGTCGGCGGCGCGGATCAACCGATAGCAGTTGTCACACGAGAAGCATCTTCTGGCTCGCGCTACAGCTTTGAAAGTTTGTTGGGTCTCACCAAAATCATTAACGACCGTCTGGTTTCTGATATCAGCCCAAACAACTTAGTTGTAAATAGCAACAGCATGGTTAAAACCATTGTGAACCATAACACACGTGCGATTGGTTTTATTTCGGTGGGGTCTGTAGACCTTTCTGTGAAGGCGATTCAGTTTAACGGGATTGAACCAACAGCAGCGAACATCGCAAATCACAAATACAAACTGGCTCGACCATTCTTGGTGCTTTACAAAGTCGACTCGCTAGATCAAGCAGGCAAAGACTTTGTCGCGTTCCTAAAATCGGAAGCGGGACAAAAAACCATTGCTGACTACGGGTACATACCGGTTAAAAACTTTAACCAGTAAAAACAAAAAAGAGAGCATTTCAATGCTCTCTTTTTTATTGATTCGAATATGTTTTTAGAAGTGCAATTGAATCACAGATACCACTACCGCACCTGGGCGTCTTACGCCTTCAATTTCCACTTTGATTTCACGCTCGATCTCTAAACCTTTTTTGATAGGCGTTACTTTAGTCAGTGTGCTTACTGCTCGCACGTTGTTACCAGCT
>NZ_JAWOUO010000368.1:0-809 GCF_033339435.1 Vibrio sp. 378 | reverse complement strand
CTCGTTATTTACTTTTTTCACACCATCAAGGCCTGAAACCAACTCTTCTGCCAGCGACTTTTCCAAATCGTTATTGACCGAACCTGTCAGCGTAACCACCTGATTTTCAACATCAGTGTTGATATCAAAAGAGTTCAGGTTGCTATTAAGCAGTAAGGTGGTTTCTGCTTTACCATCTAGCCAAGCGTCCATGGATTCTTTTTCCCATTTATCACTGGCTAATACTGCGGTAGATGACGTTGCAAGAACTGAAGTAAGTACAATTTTAGCTGCGATGTTATTCATGGTAATTCTCCTATATTGACGTTGCAGTTCTAATAGAGCAAAGCATGTGCCAACTTTATAAGTCGCTATTTTTAAAGAGTTTATTTAAAAACAGCCGTTATATTTAAGATGAGAGAGAAACAATTCGTGAATAATTTACACAGAAGAAATGTAATTTTTAATCATTGAAGAAGAAAAGATAAATAGAGAAGAAATAACACCTCATCCTTTCGTTTATTTTTGTACGCAAAAACCATCAAGAGAGATTAATTTCTAACAATTACAATTCCACACAACAAATAAGGAAAGAAAAACGATGTAGATATATAGTTTGCTGTTGATCTCACTATATTAATAACCAACCAGATTCTAAACAGACTTTGACAATATTTTGTCTTGTACAGCTTAAATAATACACGTACATTGTTTCTGTTATAGTGAAGAGGACATTTCAATGTCACTGCCAAGCCTGTTTCTAAGAATACAAGACCCCGCCCTCAAAGAGGCTATCGCTTCTTGTCAGGAATTACATAAGTTCCGTTTGT
>NZ_JAWOUO010000367.1:0-809 GCF_033339435.1 Vibrio sp. 378 | reverse complement strand
CGCGCAGAATGGCGTGAGAAAAACGCAGTCGTATTCCCAGACCGTCCTGACTACCGTTTTGAGCTAAGTGAAGACAATGACGTTATCGCGATTCACGCTGATATGCGCCGCAGTGCAAACCGTCTTGTTGAAGAATCGATGATTACGGCGAACATTTGTGCAGGCCGTACACTGCGTGAAAAATTCGAAACTGGCGTATTCAACACTCACGCAGGTTTGAAACCAGAGAAAATCGAAGAAGTTGTGCAACTCGTTAACCCTGAGGGTACGCTAGAATTCACAGCAGAATCGATTGCAACGCTTGAAGGCTTTGCGGCTCTACGTCGTTGGTTAGCGGTTCAAGAGACATCTTACCTAGACAATCGCATTCGTAAGTTCCAAGCATACAGTGAAGTGGGTAACCAACCTCTTCCTCATTACGCGATGGGTCTAGACATTTATGCGACTTGGACATCCCCAATTCGTAAATATGGCGATATGATCAACCACCGTATGCTAAAAGCGGTGATTCTAGATAAAGAACCAGTACAAAAACCTGACGATCAAGTGGGTGAAGAACTGGCACTGCACCGTAAGCACCACAAAATTGCAGAGCGTAACGTGTCTGATTGGCTATACGCACGTACTCTTGCGGATGAACCAAGCAAGCAAACTTGTTTCACAGGTGAGATTTTCGATATTAATCGTGCTGGTGCACGTGTTCGACTTCTCGAAAATGGTGCAGCAGCCTTTATTCCTGGTGCCCTGATTCTTGATAATAAAGAACGAATTGAGTGCAATGGCGACAACGGCACAATCTCTATCGATAA
>NZ_JAWOUO010000366.1:0-809 GCF_033339435.1 Vibrio sp. 378 | reverse complement strand
ACTTCAAGCACTAACTTCGCTTTTGGATATTCTTCTACTTTGTAACTGAAGCTACGCCAAAAATAGCTGGCAGGTAAGCTCTCTAACTTGTTTAAGTAGTTGGCGATAGAAAAGTAGTCACCAGTTAGCTCCATGCGTACTGGGTGTACGTAGTAGCCAGAGTATTGTGATGCTTCTTTATCTTCTGTGATCGGCTCAGATGGCAGAGTCTGCAATGACACCAAGTGAATGCCACTTTGCTGCTCTAATACGCTCTCTAATACGCCCGCCATTTGTGAAGGCGTTACCAAGTGTTCAATAATTTGTGACAACTGCATCGAAAGATGCTGACTTTCCGTCAACAGGTTGGAAATTTCCAAATCAATATCTGCGTTTGGATCTTTCTTCAATTGAGCCTTAACACGTAAAATATCAATTTCTGTTTTTTGGTTTGACTGCTTTAAGTTACTCAGCTGTCTTTCATTGTTTGAGATCTGATTGAGCTTAGGTTCTAGCACCAACGTAAACAGCAACATAACTACGGTCACGAAGCCACACAGCGCCACCAGCATTTTCTCGCGCGCGCTCATGTCTCCAAAGCGCTCTTCTAATGAGCTCCAGAATTCGTTCATTTCTCTTTATCCTCGCGCGTTTTCAACTCAAACGTCACTATGTCTTTCTCATTGCGACCGATTTTCACGTCGTCAAATGTTCGCCCAACAAGACTGATCTCATTCTTGAACTGACTTACCCAACTCGGCACTGAACTCGGAGCTTTCGCTAAGCCTTTTAAATCCAAGATGTTGTTGTTGATGCGAATTTCGGATAAA
>NZ_JAWOUO010000365.1:0-809 GCF_033339435.1 Vibrio sp. 378 | reverse complement strand
AAATCCAGACGACGACCGACTGCGCCACCTTTTTTCAGGATGTTGGTCGTTTCTTTCACGTGAGAATCCAGACGATCTAGCTCTTCTGCAACGTCTGACTTTTGCGCTAGCAAGATAAGCTCTTGTTCTACACGAGAAGCATCCAGTTCAATTTTCGCATCTTCAAATTTTGAGAATAGACGCTCACGTTGCCATTCTAGGAGTTCAGGCATGCGAGCACGAACTTTCACCACTTCTGCGGTAATCGCGTCTAGGCGTTGTTCGATCAGCGCTTTCATGTTGTCGCCTTCACGGCCACGCGCTTCAATAAATTCACTAATTGCTTCATCAAATGCAGCAAGCAGTTCTTTGTTGACCTCATCCATGTTTTGCTCAGGAGTTTCCATCACACCAGGCCATTGCATGACTTGAAATGGATTGATGCGGCTAAGCTCACCAGTCATGTGCATAACTTGTTCAGCAGCTTTAATCACTTGGGTTGCCAACGCTTCATTGATGCTAAGCTCGGCTTTTGCTGCAGGGTTCGCTTCGAAACGAAGGCTACATTCCACTTTTCCTCGCGCTAGACGTTTACGAAAACGCTCGCGTAGAACTGGTTCTAAAGCTCGGAATTGTTCTGGCATGCGGAAATAGGTTTCTAGGTAACGCTGGTTTACACTGCGGATTTCCCATACCGCTGAGCCCCAATCGCCTTTTACTTCTTTGCGCGCATACGCAGTCATACTGTAAATCATCGAATTTTCCTGTCTTCATTTTTTGAAAATTACCTAGAGAGTGTATCACGGAGCGGCAAGAGGTGCGCGGGCTGT
>NZ_JAWOUO010000364.1:0-810 GCF_033339435.1 Vibrio sp. 378 | reverse complement strand
TAGCCCAATAAATACTTTTCGGAATACTGGTAAACCCGTTTTCTGGCCCTTCAACAATAAAAATCAATGAACCGAAAATCGTGACCAAAATGGCGACGGTTGTGAAGAAGATGAAGATCTTTCTGCGAGCCATTAGTAATGAGCGCAACAAAATGTTGGACTCTTGCAGGTACCTCACCAACTTCAAGATACGAAAAATACGCATCACACGTAGTGCTCTGATCACGCCCATGAAAGAGGCGGATGGGAAGAACAATACTAAGTAAGTTGGGATGATCGCCAACAGATCGACAATACCGTAGAAACTTTTTGCGTACGCCACCGGTTTTGGCGAGCAATACAGACGTAGCAAGTACTCAATGGTAAACAGGCCGGTGAAGGTGTATTCAAGGTACTTCAGTTCTTTTGCCCACTCAGCACGTACCGAGGGAATGGAATCTAGAACGAGAACAGCTAACGAGCTGATGATGGCAATAATAAGCGCGATATCAAAAGCACGGCCGGCTTTGGTGTGGGTGCCAAATATAGTGACGTAAAGTGTATTTTTTAGAGAGTGAGTCGTCATGACAAAGCGATCCATTGTTGAATCGCTCTATCATAACGTCATTAATAAAATCAGGCTAATCCAGGGAACAAGTTACGTAAGCCGTTTGCAATAAACTCGATGCCTAGCGCACCAAGAATCAAACCCATGATACGTGTGATCACGTTGATGCCTGTTTGACCCAAGAAACGAACGATCAAAGGTGCCGAACGAAATAGCAACCAAGAACAAAGGCAAAATAGACCAATCGTGATAACGATGCCCAC
>NZ_JAWOUO010000363.1:0-811 GCF_033339435.1 Vibrio sp. 378 | reverse complement strand
ACCCAACGAGTTTAGGAAACTCAGGATAGCAACAACCACAACGATGGTTTTACCTGCACCCAGTACGAAGCGCTTAAGCTTTTGCCAAGTTTTGATCACGACGTTTTGCAATGTTGGCAATTCGTAGTCTGGCATTTCCATGACTAAGCTATCGCTGCTGCCAGGGTAAAGAGTGTGCTTTAAGAAAAGACCGGTGAAGATCGCAGCCACAATACCTAATAGATAAAGTGCAAAGACAATGTTTTGACCAGAACCAGGAAAGAACGCCGCCGCAAACAGTGCATATACAGGTAAACGAGCACCACATGACATAAATGGCGCCATCGATGCCGCTAACTTACGCTCACGTTCTTGGTCTAGAGTGCGTGTTGCCATGATTGACGGCACGTTACAACCAAAACCAAGAACCAACGGCACAAACGCTTTACCCGGCAAGCCGATTTTCTGCATCACTTTATCGAGTACAAACGCAGCGCGAGCCATGTAACCCGAACTCTCAAGCACAGCGAGGAACAAATACAAACACGCAATGACAGGAATAAAGGTCGCTACCGTTTGGATACCGCCACCAATACCATCGGCAATAACCGTCACAAGCCAAACTGGCAAATGACCATCCAATAGGTGATGACCGCCATCAACCAAAAGTGCGCCAACGCCGATATCAAAGAAATCGATAAATGCACTACCAATGTTAATCGAGAACATAAACATTAGGTACATCACAACAAAGAAGAATGGAATCCCCACCCACTTGTTCAAAATAAACTGATCAAGTTTTTCGGTAACACTGCGGCTGAGTTTGCCTTCA
>NZ_JAWOUO010000362.1:0-811 GCF_033339435.1 Vibrio sp. 378 | reverse complement strand
CGACCAGAAACTGGCGAGTTCACATTCCAATCTGGGCCGATTTTCAATTCACTCATTCTTGCGGATGAAATCAACCGTGCGCCAGCCAAAGTACAAGCCGCAATGCTTGAAGCGATGGCAGAAAAGCAAGTCACCGCAGGTCGCCACACCTACGCACTGCCTGAGCTATTCTTGGTCATGGCGACGCAAAACCCGATAGAACAGGAAGGTACTTACCCTCTTCCAGAAGCTCAGCTCGATCGCTTTTTGCTTCACTTAGAAGTGGATTACCCAGATGCAGAACATGAATTAGCGATCTTGCGGATCAATCGTGGTGAAGCAAAAGGTGAATGCTCTATTGAGCGCCCAAGCTTGAGTCAGCAAGACATCTTCACCGCGCGCCAAGAAGTGCTCGACATCCACATGGCAGAAACCATTGAGCAATACATTGTGCGTTTGGTGATGGCAACGCGCCGAGCAAGCGAATACGACAGTGAGTTGGATAAATGGCTAGCAATGGGTGTCAGTCCGCGTGCAACCATCGCCCTTGACCGATGCGCTCGTGCTCATGCTTGGTTAGCAGGTCGTGATTTTGTCTCTCCTGAAGATGTCCAAGCAATGGCGTACCCAGTGTTACGTCACCGATTATTGCTCAGCTACCACGCTCAAGCAGAAGGCGTAACGGCAAATCAAGTCATCGATAAGTTGCTAAGCTTGGTTGGCAGCGCATAAAGTGGGTGAGTGACATGTCTGCAAACCATCCATTACCGCCTCATGCGAATGGGGTGACATTAACACTAGAAGAACTGCTTCAATATCGCACGCAGTCGGT
>NZ_JAWOUO010000361.1:0-812 GCF_033339435.1 Vibrio sp. 378 | reverse complement strand
TCTAGTTTTTGAAGAATCCGTTGTACATCATGTACAAATGCGCCGCAGACCAAGAGAAGTTCGACGCACCTTGTACCGCGCCCGTCTCTGGGTTGTAGTTTTCACGGATTGGCATGTCACCCGTCATACCTTCTGCGTTGTTAAACAGTTCATTCGCCATTGCAATCGCTTCTTCTTTGTAGCCGTAGTTTTCCATCGCACGGAAGCCAAAGTACACTTGGTCTAGCCACACACGACCACGCCAGTACACATCTTTACCGTAAGCAGGGTTGGTTTGCGATGCGGTCGGCAAAGGCACACCCGTTCCTTGGAATTTATCTGGCGTGTTGAACTCGTCTTGATCACGCATCACCGCGATCACTTTATCGGCATGCTCTTGCGTTGCTGCACCATTAAACAGCGGCGACCAACCTTCAGGGCCACGTCCACGCTCTACAATAGGCAAACCCGCACAGCCATTTGCAAGAGGCGCAGGAGTAGTGCCATCTTCAGCCACATTTAAGTGAATGTCGTAGAAGAATCCTGTGCTTTCATCAAACATACATTGGTTAATGTACGTTTTGATTTTCTCGGCACCGTTCAGGAATTCTTGCGCACGATCTTTACCTTCTACGCCATCAGACACCAACTTCGCCATTTCCGCTAAGTATTTGTTGTCTGAGTACATGTAAGAGGCTTGATCCACCGATTCTTGCAGCATAGAGAAGCCAAGCAGCTCACCGTCCGCAGCGTTATTGTTGGTGCGGTTTTCTGCAAAACGAACTTCCCAATCTTTCTTCGCTAGATCGAGTTTCGCTAAGTTTTCCGCTGAC
>NZ_JAWOUO010000360.1:0-812 GCF_033339435.1 Vibrio sp. 378 | reverse complement strand
TACTTTAATGCCAACTTACGGCCTCTACTGAACCTTGGGAGATTTGAACACGTGAGAAAGTCGGCTTACGCAAGAAAGCTATTTCTGATTAGTATGGAAGACGATGCTGCGCAGAAAGTCGCATCATTAGAAAAGTACATCGATATGAGCATTCCTGTAATCTCAACCGATGCCCTAATGGAAGCGAAACCCGAACATCGAAATAAAATTCTACTCATTGACTTCAGTGAACATAAATCACTCGTTCAATCGATTAAAAACCTGCCATTGGTTTGGAAGAACTTTGAGACGGTCGTGTTCAACGTTCCAAAACGCCTCACTACGGATGAACTGCTCGCCTTCGGTCAATTAAAAGGCTTGTTTTACAGCGAAGATTCTTTAGAACAAGTAGGCGAAGGACTGAAAGGCATTGTCAACGGGCAAAACTGGCTACCACGCAACGTAACCAGCCAACTGCTGCACTACTATCGAAATGTGATAAATACTCACACCGCGCCAGCAACCGTCGATCTCACCATTCGCGAACTGCAAGTGCTGCGTTGTCTGCAAGCTGGAGCATCGAATAGCCAGATGGCAGAAGAACTGTTTGTTAGCGAATTTACGATCAAGTCGCACCTGTATCAGATCTTTAAAAAGCTCTCAGTGAAAAACCGAGTTCAAGCCATCGCTTGGGCCGATCAAAACTTGATGTCTTAACCTTACATTCATGTATTAAGACGACTCATAGAACCAGAGATTACGAGCCCAGCGAGTCGAATAGTGAACACAAGGAGAGGGTAAGTTTCCTGTTTATTGTTAGACATAGCTCCTCA
>NZ_JAWOUO010000359.1:0-812 GCF_033339435.1 Vibrio sp. 378 | reverse complement strand
TGATCAATAAAATGGCTTTGTGGGAGTGGGACATAGAACAAACCAAAACGAATGCGACAACCATATTGTTTTGGGAAGAGTTTTATCAAGCAAAGCAATTCGAGCTCACTTTACCATTGCCATCGGATCGTCGTTTGGCTTCATTTCGAAACGCGGTGACAAAAGACGGATTCATTGCTCCTGATCTCAACCATTTATCGAAAACAATCGGGGCAAGCAGTAAGACAATTACAAGACTGTTTAAGTCCGAAACAGGCATGTCTTATCAAGATTGGCGCCAGCAATGGCGATTGTTAAAGGCAATAGAGCTGTTGTGTGAGGAGAGGCAAGTCAGTGATGTTGCCCATTGTTTGGAGTTTTCATCAGACAGCGCATTCATTGCGTTCTTTAAAAAACAAACAGGACAAACACCACTGAGCTTTACGAAGCATCGAACCTTACTGTAAGGTCAGCAGTTGGACAATTTACTGTTTTTGATCGACCAGGATCAACTCATCTAGCGCAAAGCCTTTCTCTTTGGCGACTCGCTTAAATCGCTCCACCGTCGCCTTATCGACATTTGGTTTCCGAGAAAGTAGCCACAAGTAATCATGGTTAAAACCTGAGATAAAGGCATACTCATAGTTTTCTCCTAGCTCGAACACAATGTACGAGGAATAGAACGGGCCAAAAAATGAAACTTTAAGATGGCCGATGTTTTCATCTCCAACGAAATACGCTTTGCCTTCGGCTTGTGTCCACTTTTTATCTTCTTGCGAATAACCACGGTTGATAACCGTGACACCACCGTCTTCACGCAATTCGTATTCAGC
>NZ_JAWOUO010000358.1:0-814 GCF_033339435.1 Vibrio sp. 378 | reverse complement strand
AGAAATCATGGAAGCAACGCGTGAAACTCTGCGTCAAAACAAACTCGACAGCGCTTACATTCGTCCATTGGGATTTGTGGGCAATGTCGGTTTAGGTGTGTGTCCTCCAGTAGGCACCGAAATGGAGCTGATCATCGCGGCGTTCCCATGGGGCTCGTACCTTGGTGAAGAAGCACTAGAAAAAGGCGTGGATGCGATGATTTCAAGCTGGAATCGCGCGGCACCTAACACCATCCCTACCGCAGCAAAAGCGGGTGGTAACTACCTTTCTTCACTACTCGTTGGTGGTGAAGCACGTCGTCATGGTTACGACGAAGGTATCGCACTGAGTGTTGACGGTTACTTGTCAGAAGGCGCGGGCGAGAACATCTTTGTCATCAAAGATCGCGTGATCACCACACCACCAGCCACCAGCGCTATCCTACCGGGTATCACTCGTGACTCGATCATGACCATTGCTCGCGATAAAGGTTACGAAGTCCGTGAAGCTAACATTGCCCGCGAAGCGCTATACCTTGCGGATGAAGTATTCATGACCGGTACCGCAGCAGAAGTTGTGCCTGTGGCAACCATCGACAAAATTGAAGTGGGCAGCGGTAAACGCGGTCCGATTACCAAAGAATTGCAAGAAGCCTACTTTGGCCTATTTAACGGCACCACGGAAGATAAGTGGGGCTGGTTAGACTATGTGTACCCAGAGCAGCAGTAAGAAGGATTTAAGAAATGCCAAAATATAGATCAGCTACCACCACACATGGTCGTAACATGGCGGGAGCTCGTGCGCTCTGGCGTGCAACCGGTGTAAAAGACGAAG
>NZ_JAWOUO010000357.1:0-814 GCF_033339435.1 Vibrio sp. 378 | reverse complement strand
GCCGCCAACAAATTGAAGCTCTGGAAAAAGACTGGGCAACGAATCCACGCTGGAAAAACGTAAAGCGTACGTATACTGCAGAAGAAGTCGTAGAACTGCGTGGCTCGATGGTACCAGCAAATACAATCGCACAACGTGGTGCTGATAAGCTGTGGTCACTGGTCAACGGCAGTGCGAAAAAAGGTTATGTAAACTGTCTTGGTGCACTGACAGGTGGTCAAGCCGTACAACAAGCGAAAGCGGGTATCGAAGCGATTTACCTATCAGGCTGGCAGGTAGCGGCAGATAACAACACTGCATCGACTATGTACCCGGATCAGTCGCTATACCCAGTGGACTCAGTGCCATCAGTGGTTAAGCGCATCAACAACTCTTTCCGTCGTGCTGACCAAATTCAGTGGGCGAATGGCAAGTCTCCTGAAGATGAAGGTGGTATTGATTACTTCCTACCAATCGTAGCGGACGCAGAGGCGGGCTTTGGTGGCGTGCTAAACGCATATGAACTGATGAAGTCGATGATCGAAGCCGGTGCCGCTGGTGTTCACTTTGAAGACCAACTCGCTTCGGTTAAAAAATGTGGTCACATGGGCGGTAAAGTACTGGTTCCGACGCAAGAAGCGGTACAAAAACTGGTAGCTGCGCGTCTTGCTGCAGACGTTTCTGGCACAACAACGCTAGTTATTGCACGTACTGATGCGAATGCGGCAGACCTACTAACTTCAGATTGCGACCCATATGATAAAGACTTCATCGAAGGTGAGCGTACTCAAGAAGGCTTCTACCGTGTACGTGCTGGTATCGACCAAGCGATTTC
>NZ_JAWOUO010000356.1:0-815 GCF_033339435.1 Vibrio sp. 378 | reverse complement strand
GTCGCACTAATGGCACCAACTGAGCTGCTCGCCGAACAACACGCCATCAATTTCGCCAACTGGTTTGAAGCCATGGGCATTCAAGTTGGCTGGCTTGCTGGTAAGCTCAAGGGCAAAGCCAAAGAGACGGAACTGGCTCACATTGCCAGCGGTGAAGCGCAAATGATAGTGGGTACTCACGCCCTCTTCCAAGAACATGTGGAATTTCATCACCTAGCTTTAGTCATCATTGATGAGCAGCACCGCTTTGGCGTCCATCAGCGATTAGAGTTACGTGAGAAAGGAGCAAAACAAGGCGCGTATCCGCATCAGCTCATCATGACGGCGACTCCGATTCCTCGCACACTAGCAATGACAGCGTATGCTGATTTGGAAACGTCGGTGATAGACGAATTACCACCAGGCCGAACACCGATTCAAACCGTCGCCATTCCAGATACCAAACGTGACGACATTGTCGAGCGGTTACGAAACGCTTGTCTTAACGAAGGCAAGCAAGCGTATTGGGTGTGTACGCTGATCGATGAATCAGAAGTGTTAGAAGCGCAAGCCGCAGCAGACACCGCCGAAGAGTTACAGCGCAAACTGCCAGATGTAAAAATTGGCCTAGTTCATGGCCGTATGAAGCCCGCCGAAAAGCAAGCTGTCATGCAAGAGTTTAAAGACAACAAGCTCCACCTGCTCGTAGCCACGACGGTGATAGAAGTTGGCGTAGACGTGCCAAACTCTAGCTTGATGATCATCGAAAACCCTGAACGCCTTGGTTTGGCGCAATTACACCAGTTAAGAGGCCGCGTCGGTCGAGGCTCGGTTGC
>NZ_JAWOUO010000355.1:0-816 GCF_033339435.1 Vibrio sp. 378 | reverse complement strand
AAAACAGTTGACGTTTTAAGCAACAATACTCAATATTTGCACGTCTTAAATCATATCTACGAATACCATGTGCGAAATATTTGCTAAACAACCACAGGATAATTATCAGTTTATCACTCGTTCCATCCGCATTGACGGCCATGCCACCAGCGTAAAATTAGAGTCGAGTTTTTGGACGATTCTTGAAGAAATTGCCAGTGCGCAAGACATGACCGTTCCAAAGTTTATCAGCACGGTGTACCAAGAAGCACTGGAATACAATGGTGAAGTGAACAACTTTGCATCCTTACTGCGCTGCGCATGTCTCACGTATGCTCGCCAACCGGAAAACACGCTCCATCAAGCGCTTGCTCAACTTAACGCCTAACACCTAACTATTCTTACCAAAATATT
Organism: Vibrio sp. 378; assembly: GCF_033339435.1. Classification (NCBI taxonomy): domain Bacteria; kingdom Pseudomonadati; phylum Pseudomonadota; class Gammaproteobacteria; order Vibrionales; family Vibrionaceae; genus Vibrio; species Vibrio sp. 378. Next base: position 423 of record NZ_JAWOUO010000355.1, on the reverse strand, counting down.
CAATGGCATCGATGAGGCTTTACGCCTCAATCGTAAGCTATTGAGCTTATTCTTATTTGTCGTACTCTAGTACTACCCAAACTCCTTTTGTACTCGCTAACCTATGCGGACAATTAAGGAGTACTCATGACAAAAATGATACACACCATGATCCGAGTACGCGATCTGGACCGTTCCCTACAATTTTACCGCGACGCACTTGAGCTAGAGATCAAAGACCAATACGTTTTTGATGGTTTCTCCCTAACCTATCTAGCAAATGAAGAAACAGGCTTTGAATTAGAACTTACACACAACCACGACCAAATCGAACCTTATACTCACGGTTCTGGTTACGGCCACCTTGCCGTTAGCGTGGACGACATCGAACAAGCTCACAAACGAATTAAATCTCTAGGTATTGAAGCAGGTGACATCAAAGCG
>NZ_JAWOUO010000354.1:0-819 GCF_033339435.1 Vibrio sp. 378 | reverse complement strand
AACGTCGATGTGACGCCAGTGAACGATGCGCCAGTGGCGAAAGATGACATCGCTACGACACAAGAAGACACCGCGGTTACTATTGATGTTCTGCCAAACGATTCTGATGTGGATGGCGATAAGTTGTCGATCCAATCTGCGACTGTTCCTGAAGCACAAGGTAAAGTAGAGATCGTTGATGGCAAACTCGTCTTCACGCCGGCAGAAAACTTCAATGGCCACGCTGAAATCACCTACACTGTAACGGACGGTGAATTGACCGACGAAGCGAAAGTAACTGTTACAGTAAATCCAGTAAACGATGCGCCAACCATCAAGGTTGAAGCCATAGAAAGCATCACTGAAGATGCAGTGAGCACTGATACGGTAGTCGCAACCTTAACGGTTCGCGATACTGACACGCCAGAAGACCAATTAATCGTTTCTTTAGAAAACAACTCAAACGGCTACTTCGTGTTGGTTGGCAATGAAGTCAAGCTGACTCAAGCGGGCGTCGATGCAGTTAACAACGATGAGCTCAACCTTAAAGACCTAACTATTAGCGCGTCAGTATCGGATGGTGTTAATCCAACAGCTAACGACAGTGACAGTTTGGTTGTGAATCGTGTTAACGATGCACCGACTGTTGAAAATGCCATTGCAGACCAAGTGTTATCGGAAGATTTCGATGCATACACGATCGACTTGAATGAAGTATTCAAAGATTCTGATTCCTCGCTAGAATTCTCAGTTTCTGGCAATAACAGCATCCAAATTTCTATTGTGAATGGCGTTGCTACCATCACTCCGACTGCGGATTGGAATGGCAAAGAGACAATT
>NZ_JAWOUO010000353.1:0-820 GCF_033339435.1 Vibrio sp. 378 | reverse complement strand
TTTGTATTCGATGACAGTTCGCATTGAAATAATCCGTTTTCATCGAAGTTCGCGTCGTTACCTAAAAAACTGATGCTTTCTTGGTAGATATCCATTGTTTTCCCCTCAATCTAAAATGTATTATGGTTATTACTCATTTTGGGAAAGAGTATAAGAGTGAGGGTGTGGAAGGATATTGAGTATGGGCGTAAGTTTTTATTTTTATCGTATCAACACGGACCACAACTAGAGGGCGGCGACCTGTTTAGTTCGTCTGAGAGTGGTTTGTCTGAATAAAGTATTCATCTTTTATTCATGGCTCATGTGAAGAATAACCATGTCTTTTACATGGAGAAAGACGATGGACGCGAAAACGAGCAATGCAATCTCAAAATCAATGATGTTTTTCCATTGGGTTATCGGGCTTGGAATGATTGCGGTACTCATTTCTGGTCTAGTTATGGATGATGAATCAAACAACTTACTTTTTAATGCTCACATGTCATTCGGACTTTTAGTCTTAGCCTTGAGCGTGCCTAGGTTAGTTGGGAGACTCATTGCGGGTATGCCAAAACCTATGACTGAAAGAAGTAAATTTGAGTCTATCGCGGCGGCTGTGGTTATGTACTCTCTTTTGGCCTTAACTGTGGTGTTGCCTTTGTCTGGTATCGCGGTTTCTGTAGGAGAAGGGTACGGTCTGAGCCTGTTTGGTTTTGAATTAGTGAATTCTGGCAGAGAAATACACATGCTGAAAGAGCTGGGAGAGGGGATCCACGAGTTTAGTGGTGAAGCGTTGTTGCCATTCCTATTGGTTTTGCACCTTGGTGCCAGCTTTATGCAT
>NZ_JAWOUO010000352.1:0-823 GCF_033339435.1 Vibrio sp. 378 | reverse complement strand
GCTAACATAAGCTTGTTTTTGTAGTGAAGAATTCGTTCTAAAAAAGGTGCGATTGTGTCGTAACTTACACCTCTAGCCGCAGGAGCACTTACGCCTGGCGCGGTTGCTGCTGGGAATACATCCAAATCAATGGTGAGATAGAGATAGTCACAATCGTCGATAAAGTGTTGCAGTTGGGTTAGGTGGTAGCTGTGATTCAAGTAATTGAGTTGACTATCTTCTACATACCATACGTTCAGCTCGTCTGCTTTTTGGAACAAAGCTTGCGTGTTGCTGCTGCGACTCACCCCCAAACAGGCGTAATGGAAAGCCCAATCATTACGCTGACAAAAATGATGAATTTGGTTGAATGGTGTACCTGAGCTTGGTTTTACATCCGCTAATGAACTTTCGAACGCGCGCAAATCGAAGTGCGCATCGAAGTTAATGATGCCAATTTTTGGCTTTTTCTCTGGATGATGCGTTTTGAAATATTCCGCTAGACCAGAAAACGATGCCCACGCAATTTCGTGTCCGCCCCCCAAAACGATAGTTGGCGTGTGAGGTAGCGCTTCTGAAATGAGGTTTGCACAGCGTGATTGGCTTTCTTCTAACAAGTCATCATCGCAAACGACAGTCCCAAGATCATAAAGCTGGGCATCTTTATGCCAAGCGAGATTCGCTAGCGCTCTACGAATCAAATCTGGTGCTTTTTTCGCTCCAATTCGGCCTTTGTTTCTCGCAACGCCAGCGTCGGTAGCAAAACCCAGAATGGATACGCCTTGAGAGGCTTTTTCTAGTTCGCTTGTTTTTTGATGTTTAACGACGTGGTGAATGCGTTGAC
>NZ_JAWOUO010000351.1:0-823 GCF_033339435.1 Vibrio sp. 378 | reverse complement strand
TTTACAGCTTAAATACCAAATGCGATCGCTACATTCGTATGCAGTTGTTATTCACCACAGGCATTAAAAAAGCGGAACAAGAACATTTGACCTTGTTTGAAATGTGCCAGAACAGAGATATTGATGGCGCAAAATATCTGTTGAAAAAACACATTCTAGAAGCAGGTACAGCTATTCGTAACTTGCTGTTAGAAAGACAGAACCCAAATAACTAAACAGATAACTTAGGGGAATCACGGATGAATGTTGGACCTAAATTTCTGTTGGCGGCGCTGCGACAAAAAATAAAAGACGAAGGGCTGTGTTACAGCTCTTTATCAGAGAAAAGTGGCATTCCTCTCTCGAGTATTAAACGCCACCTTCACAATCCCTCTCTCGGATTGGATAAAATTCTCCTCTACCTAAACTACCTAAATACTGACCTCATCGAGCTAGCCAATTTAGCCAATCAACTCCAGCATGAAAACGAACAAATGCTGACGGATGAACAAAGTGCACTCTTTCTCGAACACCCTTACCTCCTCGACTTCATCTATATGGTGACATCTCGAAATCTTGAGCCGAAAAAGATTGCGGAAATGTACAACCTAACGGAGACAAGCCTGCGTTTTTATCTCCGCATTGCTGAGATTCTCGGTTATGTGGAAGATTTTGGTGATGGTTTGTTTTATCGCTCCGGCCGCCGATTTTTGATGGAAGAAGGCTCAGATCTCGACTCTCTATTTCGTGAACGTTTTCAGATAGAATCACTTTCGCATGAAGTCAGCCCCGGTATTTGTATTGGTCGTATTCGTCTGACCGAAGCGCAGCGATTGCAGTTAGA
>NZ_JAWOUO010000350.1:0-825 GCF_033339435.1 Vibrio sp. 378 | reverse complement strand
CGAAGCCATTCAACAAACAAGAGTTGGCGGCACGTATCCAAGCGCATTTAACAGCAAGTAAAGCGGAAATGCGCCATATGGAAAACAAAGTGCTGGAGTCAGAGCTTAGACAGCGTGCTGTCGTCGAAGCAAGCCTTCTTGAAACTCAAGGTCGTTTGTTAGAACAGCTAGAATCTGCTCCGGAAGCTATTATTTGTCTGCGAGAAGATCAGCGTATTCGTTTTGCCAACGAAGCGGCTTGTAAGCTATTCAAACGCAGTTTAGAGCAACTTAAACGCTCGTCAGCTGACGAACTGATCGCACCAAAATATTTGACGGTGAAGCAGCCTCATTATTGCGGCAAGATTGATATCTACATTGAGGATATTCGTCAAAACATTGAAGCCGACATTCTAAAACTGCCAGAAGGCTCTGGCTTAGATGTGATGTACATCTTTAATGTCGGTGGTGGAGCTAACGCCGCGCGTATTCATAACCTAGAAACTGCGGTAGAAGTACTCTCAAGTTATGCATTCGATGGTGATAGAGACCAGTTGCAGAAACTCAAAGAGCTTGGCGGAGAGTTTACTCGTTTGGCTGATAAGGCTTTGGGCAACAAAAAAGATAAGCAAGATTTGATGCGTGAAGTGTTGGTCGATGCCATGACGCATGCATTGGACTATTGGGAGTCTGTTACGGGTGAAAGTAAATTTGCGTTTGCCGAACAAAGTGGACTGTGGCGCGTCTACCTCGACCGAAGCACACTGCAAACCCGCACGCTCGATAAATACATGCGTATCGAAACTCTGCCTAAAACACCGCGCTGGAGAACGGTTCTGAGTTCGA
>NZ_JAWOUO010000349.1:0-825 GCF_033339435.1 Vibrio sp. 378 | reverse complement strand
TTTCGAATTCACATCGTTTCTCGGTATCGCCCTCGACCCCAAAAGAAAGAGACACCCAAATGACACAAATTAATCAAGAACGTCTAGTTGAACATTTCTGCCAACTGGTTCGTATCGACAGCGAATCTATGAATGAAAAACAAATTGCAGAAACACTGGCTGAGCAACTGGGCGAACTAGGCTTTACGGTTCACAAGCTTCCTGTACCAGAACACATTTCTAATGGCTTCAACGTGTACGCACGTTTAGAAGGGAAAAAAGAAGGCTCAATCCTAATGAGCTGTCACATGGATACGGTAACGCCGGGCATTGGTATCGAGCCGATCATCGAAGACGGTATCATCCGCTCGAAAGGCAACACCATTCTTGGCGGTGACGACAAATCGGGCATCGCTGCCATCATGGAAGCAGTGCGCTGCATCCAAGCTGAAAACCTAGAACACAAAACGCTCGAATTGGCGTTCACTGTACATGAAGAAGGTGGCCTGTTCGGTTCTGAATACTTCGATATGTCTCACGTAACCTCAACAGAAGCGATCGTACTGGACACAGGTGGCCCAATTGGAACTATCGTAACGGCTGCTCCGGGCCAACAAAAGATCGTCGCAACCATCAAAGGCCGCCCTGCACATGCAGGTCTTGCGCCGGAAGAAGGCATCAGCGCGATCATGGTTGCGGCAGACGCAATCAACCAAATGAAACTGCTTCGCATCGACGAAGAAACCACAGCGAACATCGGCATGGTCAACGGTGGTCAGGCAACCAACATTGTGATGCCAGAGCTTAAAATCGTGGCTGAAGCTCGCTCTCTAAATGGAGAGAAGC
>NZ_JAWOUO010000348.1:0-826 GCF_033339435.1 Vibrio sp. 378 | reverse complement strand
GTCCATAGTAGCAATCTGGGTGTTTATACAGTGCTTTTGTATCTGCAATGGGCGCTTGCTCAAATTGCTCGTCTGGTAATCCTAGTAGCTTAACGACTTGCTCAATGGCGTCCAAAGTCGGCCCCGCTACGTGGTCTGCATAAATTTGGTCACCACTCATGATCAGCATGTCTGGTCGCTCATCAACACGTAAGCTAGCGACTTTTTCGTCTGCAGTGACTAAAGTGTCTTGACTAAAATGGTGAGGATTTCGACAAGAGCCATGAAGAACGTAATCGGCTTTCTCGCTGATCACAAACTCCAATCCTTGATGTGAATGTTGGTCTTGTTCATAGCTCAGATGTGGTAACAGCTCAGTCAATAGACCATCTTGAGTTTGAATTTGGTAGCGAAGCGGTTGATGAGTTGGGTAATCACCTTTAATGGCGAGTAAGCTTACCCACGCTCTCTGACCTATTTGGAGCTGCTGAAGTTCATCAAGTGATTGTGATGTGTATACGTTGTGAGTACTTGCATTCATTATTTCAACCACGCCTTTAAGAGGCTTGGTCGTCACTAGCCAAATGTTGATTTCAGACGCGGTAACTTTGCGCAGGACAGGCCCTGCAATAATAAGAGGAAGGGGAGTAGGTTCAGTATTGGTCGACGTTGTTGGCAAAGCGCTTCCTTATGTATCTGATTCTTCTTCTAATACTTCGATGACTTGAGAGCTGCTAAGTTCATGCCCCATTAAGAACAAACCTAACATCGCATCCGCTTTTGATGCGTTGTCACTGTCTTCATCCAGAATTTGTTGCAGGCGAGTGCGTATCAAATCTATTTCATG
>NZ_JAWOUO010000347.1:0-826 GCF_033339435.1 Vibrio sp. 378 | reverse complement strand
TGTCGATGCGCTGCTCACGACTTCTGAAAACCTTGTCGGGAAGCTGCACTTAGTTTCCAATTTTCAAACGATTCCTGAAGATGCCGTGCGGATTCAGCCCATTGAAAAAGAGCGCTTGAGTGCCAATCACAGTATTTATTACGAATATAACTTATGGAGCGAGATTAAGAATTTAACGTTCTTTGAAAAGTACAGCATCATGGTCGCGGTCTTTATTTACGTATTGAGTACCGTAGTACTGTTTTATGTGAACATGCACACCGAACGTCGCTACTTTAAAGATCTTGCTGCAAGAGACCCAATGACAGGGCTGCTCAACCGCAGAGGAATGCAGGCCGTTTGGCGTAATAAAATGACGAAGAAGAACGTGGCATTGGCTGTGTTCGATATCGATAACTTTAAGAACATTAATGACTCGCTGGGTCATCACATCGGTGACAAAGTCATCCAAGAAGTTTCTGCGCGTTTAAAACGACTGCTGCCAAACCAAGCGATCATCGGCCATCTTGGCGGTGATGAGTTCGGCATCATCCTTCCTGAGCCAGAAAACTCGCGCATGGCAGAAGTGTTATCAGATCGCATTATTTCTTTGATAAACCAACCTTTTGATCTGCACCATTTCAGTAAACGTCTTGCCTGCTCAATCGGTAGCGTCCGCTATCCGGAAGATGGGCAGGATGCTCGTATCTTGCTACAAAATGCCGATACCGCAATGTACGAAGCCAAAGATCGCGGGCGAAACCGTCTGATCAAATTCAATGACCAAATGAACAAAGAAGCGCGTATGCGTTTGTGGCTCGAAATCGAACTGCAAAAAGCACTGCAG
>NZ_JAWOUO010000346.1:0-827 GCF_033339435.1 Vibrio sp. 378 | reverse complement strand
GAAGTGATCAATGGCGTGAGAAATTCGAAAAAGGTAATTTTCGAAGTGATCAATGGCGTGAGAAATTCGAAAAAGGTAATTTTTGTTGGATGAGATGACATGAGGCTCTCTTTTCTCCGGGGTATTTGGCAAGAATATATACCCAAATAACCCAAAGGTGTTTGCCTAACAACAGGTGCGTCACCTGCCGGAGAGTTTATGCACGAGAGCGAGATGCTCGAAAGAGGGTAATCGCTTTGGCACCAAAATACCCTAGGATCATACCAATCCAGTTGGTACTCAAATCGTCAAAGCTGAATGAACGGCTTTCAATAAACAACTGGCTAAATTCTTCCGCCGAGATGATCAGTAGTAAGCAAAACAGCAGTCGAATCCCGAACGCATCCATTTTGGTTGCGTGGGTAAAGCGAGGGAAGGTAAACACAGCGAGAAAACCAATCAACATGCTAAACGTAAAATGCAGCGTGCTTGAGCCTCCAACATAGTTTTCCATATTCAGATAAACGGCATGATTTAGCTCTGAACTCTTCCACAAAGAAAGGCCGATTGTAAGTAGTGATATAGAAATAAAACCTAAACGTGCGATCGTCGAAGTCATCGTTACCCCACAGGAAAGAAGCCTAAATAGCGTTTTACAAAATAGAGCGCGGCAAGGTTTTGTATCGCCATGCCGATCGCCATTGCCCATGCAGCCCCCAGAACGCCGTAGCTTTGGCTAAGAAAAACCAAAAGAGCGATGGAAATAGTGCCTGAACAAATCGTGATGTATTTCATCGTTCTCTCATGGCCGCTCATTAGCAATAAAAATCCTACTGAGCCAGTGGCGC
>NZ_JAWOUO010000345.1:0-827 GCF_033339435.1 Vibrio sp. 378 | reverse complement strand
AGGTTGGTGAATCGTTGTTAGCGTTGGTGAGAAGTACTCTGCAAGTTCAATGTTGTCGTAACCGATAACAGAAACGTCATCTTTAACCTTGATGCCGTTTCTATTGTCGTAACCGATAACAGAAACGTCATCTGGAACCTTGATGCCGTTTTGTTGCAGACGGCTGATTAAGCCAAGTGCCATTGTGTCGTTAAAACAGAATCCTGCAGTAGGGCGTTTTTCCATCGCGGTGATCTTGTCTGCAACCAGTACCGCAGTATCGCATTCAAAGTTACCTTCAAGAATCCAATCTTCATTGATTGGCAGTTTTGCTTCAGCCATGGCACGACGAAAACCAGCGATACGCTCTTGGCAAGCAAGTTTCTCAAAGTGACCACTAAGGCAGGCGATGTCAGTGTGGCCGTTATCGATAAGATATTTAGTTGCTAGGTAGCCACCTTCTTCAGAGTTATCGATGATCTTGTCCGCACGAGAACTCTCTGGGCCCCAATCCATCACAACTTTCGGGATATCTGAGTGACGATCTAACATCTCTTTTAGTTCTTCGGTTAGATCTGAACACATCACCAAAATGCCATCTACACGTTTCTCAGCAAGCATGCGGATGTAGTCGCGCTGTTTCTCGTAGATGCCGCCAGTATTACACAAGATCAATGTGTAACCTTGACGGTAGCAGTAACTTTCTACACCGTCGATCACTTCAGAGAAGAATAGGTTAGTTGACTGTGTTACCAACATACCAATAGTACGAGTTGAGTTGCATTTTAAACTACGAGCAACTGCGCTTGGTGCGTAGTTAAGCTCATCAACCGCTTTCATTACTTTTT
>NZ_JAWOUO010000344.1:0-828 GCF_033339435.1 Vibrio sp. 378 | reverse complement strand
CATTGCCAGGCTTTTTTGTATCTGATCTTGTATTGATTTTGTATGTAAGCCAGCAATAGCACTGAGAATTCTTAATCACCAGCTCCGTTTGCTTAACCTGTGCTTATAACTAAGCTTTCCGCTGAATCAGTTGGCTCAGCATAAACAAAGAAGTCGCACTGATCACCACTGACGGGCCTGCTGGTGTGTCGAAGTGCCAAGACAGACTCAGTCCCATCAGAACTGAAATCGCACCTATGATGGATGCGAAGAATGCCATTTGTTCTGGTGTAGAAGACAACTTACGCGCTGTTGCTGCTGGGATGATCAGTAGTGAAGTCATGATAAGGGCACCGACAAACTTCATACCTACCGCAATCACTACGCCCACCATCAGCATCAAGACCAGACGAATTAAATCTGTGTTCACACCTTCTACAGCGGCTAGCTCTTCGCTGACGGTACTTGATAATAACGGTCGCCAGAATATGTACAAACATGCACTAACGACAATTACGCCGGCATAAATAAACATCAAATCTTCTGGTGATACAGCTAATAAATCACCAAATAGGTAACTCATTAGATCGACACGAACATTGTCCAAAAAGCTTACTGACACCAAACCGATAGACAAAGAGCTGTGAGCCAGAATTCCGAGTAGGGTATCTGTGGCCACCAGTTGCTGCCTTTGCAGTGTTACAAGGAGTACCGCTAATGCCAAACAGCAGACTAGCAGCGCAAGATAGAGGTTAACGTTCAGTAAGAACCCGAGAGCGAGCCCCATTAACGATGCATGGGCAAGAGTGTCACCGAAGTAGGCCATTTTGCGCCATACAACAAAAGACC
>NZ_JAWOUO010000343.1:0-830 GCF_033339435.1 Vibrio sp. 378 | reverse complement strand
TAAAGCGCTTGCGCCAATCATTCGTAAGCTTGCACCAAACGCAACGGTTATTTCAGAGTCTGGCATTTACACTCATCAACAAGTTCGTGACTTAGCAGAATATGCAGACGGCTTTTTGATTGGCAGCTCGCTGATGGCGGAGGACAACTTAGAACTTGCGGTTCGTAAAGTAACGCTAGGTGAAAATAAGGTTTGCGGTCTGACTCACCCAGATGATGCGGCAAAAGCGTGTCAAGCAGGCGCAGTATTTGGTGGTCTGATTTTCGTTGAGAAGTCAAAACGAGCGGTCGATTTTGAAAGTGCTCGCCTAACCATGAGCGGCGCGCCACTTAATTATGTTGGCGTGTTCCAAAATCACGACGTTGATTATGTCGCCTCTATCGTAACGTCTTTGGGCTTAAAAGCCGTACAGTTACATGGACAAGAAGATCAAGAGTACGTCAACCAGCTCAAAACAGAACTACCCGTTGGCGTCGAGATTTGGAAAGCCTACGGCGTGGCGGATACAAAGCCATCCTTGCTCGCAGACAACATTGACCGTCACCTACTGGATGCTCAAGTTGGTACTCAAACTGGCGGCACAGGCCACGTGTTCGACTGGTCTTTGATCGGCGATCCAAGTCAAATCATGCTGGCAGGTGGACTGTCGCCTGAAAATGCACAGCAAGCAGCAAAATTAGGCTGCTTGGGATTAGATTTAAACTCTGGAGTAGAAAGCGCACCAGGTAAAAAAGATTCACAGAAGTTGCAAGCCGCATTTCGCGCTATTCGCAACTACTAAAGTTATTCGCAGTTATAAAAATACGAGAAGGATTATCAAAATGGCAAAA
>NZ_JAWOUO010000342.1:0-830 GCF_033339435.1 Vibrio sp. 378 | reverse complement strand
CATTTGCAAGGATTTAATATGAAGGGCTTCACTAAGCAGAAAGGAGTGGCTGGAATCATATTTGTTTCGTTTCTCCCTATATTAATCATCACTTTCTCATTTTCTGTCGGTTACACACAACGTTTACTTGCGCACTCAAAAATCGAAGAAGCGGCGGAAGTAGCAAGTCTTGCTTTGATCGCAAGCCCTGGTAAAGACAATAAAGACGACCAGGACTATGCGCAGAGAATTGTTGATTTATACATTACTGACAACATCAGCGATATCGAGATCAGCGTATCCACCAAAAAGTGTGAATACAAAGATGGCTGTGTTCAACGGAATAATGAGCTATCACCATTTGCTGACTTCACCGTTGTCGCGACTGCGGAGCATGACTCGTGGATCTCACACAACGAAATTGGTGTAGAACCCAAGTTCAAGGTCTCTGGTGACTCGATTACGAGAAAATACCTACCTCAGCCCGTTGATATCTACTTCATATTGGATACCAGTCAATCGATGAGTAACCCATGGTATGGTGAAAGAAACAAGACTCAAATGCAGGTCGTAAAAGATACGATTACCAGAGTCGTTAAAGAGTTGGAGAACTTCAAAACCGGTCCGGATAAGAAAAGTCGAGTTGCGCTTTTAACTTATAACGCCTACAACGCAAAGTTCGATAAAGGCGCTGGTCGAGTGAAGTTATACGATTATGCAAGTGAGTTTTCTCACACTGAAGCGTCATTTGAAAGCATCGTCGATAAGATGTTTGATAAGTCTGTAGTAGAGCAAAAGCCGCACTATGCTAGTGATTATAATAAGTCGCAGGATATCCCTCTGACTGATAA
>NZ_JAWOUO010000341.1:0-831 GCF_033339435.1 Vibrio sp. 378 | reverse complement strand
CCACTTTGTGGTTCATGACTGGGGTGAAGTCGTAACAAGGTAGCGCTAGGGGAACCTGGCGCTGGATCACCTCCTTATACGATGATTATTGCGATGAGTGTTCACACAGATTGATACGGTTTATGAAGTTTAAGAGATAGAACATCCCCCAAGATGTTCACTTAGTGTCCCGTTCGTCTAGAGGCCTAGGACACCGCCCTTTCACGGCGGTAACAGGGGTTCGACTCCCCTACGGGATACCATTGGGTCGTTAGCTCAGTTGGTAGAGCAGTTGACTTTTAATCAATTGGTCGCAGGTTCGAATCCTGCACGACCCACCATTTCCTTCCACGGAAATCAAAACAATGTGGGCGATTAGCTCAGTTGGGAGAGCACCTGCCTTACAAGCAGGGGGTCACTGGTTCGAGCCCGGTATCGCCCACCATTCTCTAAGTATTTTTGGAATAAAACGTCCAAACCAGAACAAGCAATTGATACTGGTTGGTATTTTTGACTCTGAAAGTCTTTAGAAAATGTAACTTCCTTGTGAAGCAACATAGCTCTTTAACAATTTGGAAAGCTGACAAAACAACAATTTATTGTTGTTTGTAAAGTTCTCAATGTTTATCGAAAGATAAACACCAAAAAACACATTCAAGTGTTCTTGGCTTTTTGTTTTCATTTTTTCTAAAAATGAAGGTAAAGAGATGAGTCCGGCAAAATCAAATGTCTCTCGCTCATTCAAATAATGAGAGACAACTTTGGTGATTTGAACATCAACTCGAAACTCCTTCGGGTTGTATGGTTAAGTGACTAAGCGTACACGGTGGATGCCTTGGCAGTCAGAGGCGA
>NZ_JAWOUO010000340.1:0-832 GCF_033339435.1 Vibrio sp. 378 | reverse complement strand
TAACCTTTCATTAAATACGTGTTCAGCGGAATCATACCGCCAACATAAACCAGTACTAATGCAAGATGGCTATTAATCAACCCCAACATCTGCGCTAAGACAAATATCGCAATTAGGGCGGAAAATTGAGGGATCATCTGCAAAAGAAGGAACAGCATTAGACCATTTTTTCTGCCTTTAAAGCGAAAGCGTGAAAACGCATATGACGTACATGACACACTGATCAGCGTAAGTACCATGGTCAAAAAGCTGATTTTCAAACTATTCCAGAACCAGGTCAGGTAAGCCACTTTGTCATTAGCAAACAAAGTGGCATAGTGACTCAGAGTCGGGTTCTCCGGGAAAATGGACTCCCCCATTATACTGTTACCTGGATAGAATGACGCACCAACCGTCCACACTAACGGGTAAATAATGATCACTGATACCAACAAAATTAGGCCGTAACTCAATGTCAATCGGATGCGATTACTACGTTTAATACTCATATTTTTATCTCGCTTCTTCTTTGAATGACTTGGTCATACGGAATTGCCAAAGAGCAATGCCCACAACAAAAATCGACAGTAATAAAGTGATTGCAGATGCAATACCGTATTGCGATGAGGACATCGTCAGTTTATAAATCCATGACACCAAGATATCGGTGCCGCCCGCGTTACTACCAATGACAGCAGGACCACCATTGTTAAACAGATAAATAATATTGAAGTTGTTAAAGTTAAACGTATATTGAGTAATCAAAATTGGAGCGATTGAGTACAGAACCAGCGGTAAAGTGATGGTTCTTAACTGCTGGAGTTTACTTGCACCGTCCATCGTCGCAGCTTCA
>NZ_JAWOUO010000339.1:0-833 GCF_033339435.1 Vibrio sp. 378 | reverse complement strand
CAGAAGTTGGTGCACTACTACTAGGTAGCAAGATTCCAGTTAACATCGTAGAACTGTTTGTTATCTTCATTCTGCGTACGCTGATTACACTTCCTGTGATTGCTGGTGTTGCGCATCTGATTTTCTAAAATCAAAGCATACACAAAGGCTCCGCTCTGTCGGGGCCTTTTTTACAAACAAAATTTGGCTTGCTTCCCTACTTAACTTCGCCCCCAACGTAAACTCTATAATTTACAAAGAAAAAACCTCTATAAACGCTTATTTATAATACATAAAACTTTACTAAACTCCTCAATCAAACCTGTTAACAGCAGTACTCTTTAAGCAATTCCTTTCATTATGACGCTTTCATTAAGATGGCTAACTAATCAGATCAACCTCACAAGTTTTAACTCAAATCACCGTTTTGTTTAATTTTGGTTAAAAAAGACAACAAATGGATTCATGTTTTTGATAAAGATGTCGATAAGAAAGTAATCAAACACAACAGGTTTCTTTTTCTGCCGAATTCACCCGAACCCAAAAAGAGGTGGAAGCAGAAGAAAACTATCCGGGAGACTTAGAGGAAAACGCATGAAATTCAGACATAAGGTTGTCACCGCCTCTTCAATTTTGCTGCTAATTACTGTGTCGCTACTATCGACGCAACAAGTTATGACGATTCGTTCTCAAACTCAGGAGCACATCAATTCAAGCGTTAAAGAGATTTTGACCAGTGTGAGCAACACCGTTCAATCCGAAATGAACGCGAAGAAAGATCTCGCACGCTCGATCACAGAGATCATAGAACTATCGCCAAACGACCGCACATACGTAAAAGACATTCTTGAGAA
>NZ_JAWOUO010000338.1:0-833 GCF_033339435.1 Vibrio sp. 378 | reverse complement strand
TTTCAACGATATCTTTTTGCAACTCCGTCAAATAGGTTTTGATTTCGGAGCATTCCGAATAATCCACTTTGAGCTTTTTAATGAAGTGAGTAATCACGTCGAGCGTAACTTCATCATTCAGTTTTTTGATTTTGTCGCTGTAGGTATCCTCCCACTCGGTCAGTTCACGCACCATGGAACGTAAACTCACCTCTAACGCGTCAATGCTGTCACTAAACTGTTCTTGCTCTTTTTTGCTCAAGGCATCAAAAGATTCTTCTGTGTGCAACTCATCGCCATTCATAGCGACAAATTGATAATCGCCTTGCGATGTGATCGTCAGGCTGATGCCGTGCTCTTTTGCTTCACGACTAATGCGGTCCAATTCATTTTGCTGTTTGTTTGCCAACTGGTTTTTCAAACGATCAGCACGGCTAAAGTACATTTCGTTATCAAAAGCTAATGGCAGCGCGTTAAGCAATTTCCCCATTAAGGCTTCAATATCAACACGCAGTTTGTTACCGATTCCACAAGGGAGCTTTAACACTTTAGGCGTGCGTGTATCTTCAAAATTCGCGACGTAACACCAGTCAAATAAAGCATCGGCGTCATGCTGGTGACGATTCAAATAGCGCAGAATCATCGTGCGCTTACCTAGCCCGTTCTGACCGATGGCGTAAATGTTGTACCCTTTTTCCTTAATTGACATCGCAAACTCGACCGCTTTTTGCGCACGCTCTTGTCCCACGATTTCGTCAATAGGAGGCAGTTCCTTGGTCGACTTACATGGCATATTCTCTAGATCCGCTACAGAATACAGCTGTTGAGGTTCCAATCTTAGTATTGCCATATCC
>NZ_JAWOUO010000337.1:0-833 GCF_033339435.1 Vibrio sp. 378 | reverse complement strand
GATACTTGCAATCAATACTGCAATAAAGGATAGGAATGATACAACCCCGTTTCCTTGTCCGATTTGCAACAACGCTCCAACCACAATAATGCCCGAGATAGCATTCGTTACAGACATTAGTGGCGTATGCAGAGCATGTGTTACGTTCCAAACCACGTAGTAACCCACCACACACGCAAGAACAAACACGGTAAAGTGAGAAAGGAACGCAGCAGGTGCTACCGATGCAATCCAAGCAAATGCGCCAACGGCTGCAACAAGACCAATCAACTTTTTAGTCGGAGAAGTTGGTTCTTCAACTTTTGGCTCTTTCTTAATGGGTTGAGCTTGCTTAGCTTGAGGCTGAGCCGATACTTGAATTGGTGGCGCAGGCCAAGTGATTTCGCCTTCTTTAATAACAGTAACACCACGAAGAACCACATCTTCGAAATCAATATTGATGTTGCCGTCTTTTTCTTTACAAAGCAGTTTAAGAAGGTTTACAAGGTTGGTTGCGTAAAGCTGGGAAGATTGCGTTGGCAAACGGCCGACCATGTCGGTGTAACCAACAATTTTTACGCCGTTGTCTGTCATGATAACTTGGTCTTTCACTGTGTATTCACAGTTACCACCATTAGCGGCTGCCAAGTCAACAATCACACTACCCGCTTTCATGCTATCGACCATTTCTTTGGTGATCAACTTCGGAGCAGGTCTGCCCGGGATTAATGCAGTTGTAATGATGATATCAACGTCTTTAGCTTGCTCTGCATATAGCTCTGCCGCTTTCTTATTGAAGTCATCAGACATTTCTTTTGCGTAGCCGTCACCAGAACCAGAGTCTTCTTGGAAAT
>NZ_JAWOUO010000336.1:0-834 GCF_033339435.1 Vibrio sp. 378 | reverse complement strand
ATCCTCAATTCTGCGATTTGTTCACTCGTAATTTGTGTCATCGCTATTTTTAAGATCCTACTTCCGACCGCGCAGTTAAAAGCTAAAGGGACGGAAGCTGCCAACAAAGTGATGTGGATTTGGGCGACCGTCAATGCGGGGATTCTTGCCTTGTCTAACCGCGTGGAGTGGGACGTTCAAGGCATCGAGAATCTGAAAAAAGATGGTTGGTATTTGCTGATCAGCAATCACCTCAGTTGGACAGATATTGTTGTGCTGTGCTGCGTATTTAAAGATCGCATTCCAATGCCGAAGTTTTTCCTCAAGCAACAACTGCTGTATGTGCCGTTTATTGGTATGGCATGTTGGGCGTTAGACATGCCTTTCATGCGTCGTTACTCTCGTGAGTATTTAATTCGTAACCCTCACAAACGTGGCCAAGATTTGGCAACCACACGTCGTTCGTGTGCCAAGTTCAAGCATACTCCAACCACGGTTGTGAACTACGTGGAAGGTACACGCTTTACTGAAGAGAAGCAGCGTAAAAGCAAAGCGGGCTACCAATACCTGTTGCAACCCAAGTCAGGCGGTATTGCTTACACATTGGCGGCAATGGGCGAGCAGTTTGAGAACATCATCGATGTGACCCTCGCGTATCCAGAGAATACGGACAAACCTTTTAAAGACATGCTGATGGGGCGCATGACTAAGATCGTGGTCCATGTGAAAGTGTTGCCAGTTGATGAGCAGGTGTTAGGGGATTACTTCAACGACAAGCCGTACAAGCGCCAATTCCAGCAATGGTTAGGGGATGTGTGGCAAGAGAAAGACCAATTGCTACAAGAGATTCACAAA
>NZ_JAWOUO010000335.1:0-835 GCF_033339435.1 Vibrio sp. 378 | reverse complement strand
GTCAACTTTTTCCAAAAACCAGTTAAAGGCGATGAACTGGCTCAAGCAATATTACATGGTCAGATGCAGTCGGCGGCGAGCCTCGATATGGTGGCGGCAAGAGCGGCGTAGGAATCACTAACGCCGCGCGAAAAAGATATCTTACGTTTGATCATTGCTGGTAAGCGCAATATTCGAATTGCGGATGAGCTGTGCATTGCAATGAGAACAGTGGAAGTTCATCGAGCCAGCTTACTGAAAAAGTTCTCAGCCAAAACCGTCGCAGAATTGGCCTACATTTATGGCAAGTTGGAGAATCCCATCTAGCGAGAGCTGAGCTGTAAGATTAGGAATCTTCAAACTTCTGTTTGATGAAATCGATAAAAGTTCGCAGTCGTTTCGGTTGATAGCGATCTCGATGGAATATGGCGGAAAAGGGCACCGACGGAATTTCCCAATCTGGCATCACTTTTATCAGTTGGCCTAGCTCCACTTCTTCTGCACAGTAACTCAGTGGAACACGAATAATGCCGTTGCCGTGCTGCGCACCCATGACTAACGCTCGTCCATTTTTACAGCGCAAGTTGCCTTTTACGACCACATCGGCGTGGTCATTTGGGTTCTCTGCTTTACGATAGCTCCAACGCGTAACCGAACCAGTCAGAGTTCGATGTTCGGCCAGCTCTTTTGGGTGTTTTGGCATGCCATATTGCTGCACATAGCTAGGGCTTGCGAGGGTGACCATGTCAACCGTCATCAGCTTGCGCGCGACAAACCCTGCATCATCCAAGTCCCCCATGCGAAATGCGACATCAAACTGATCTTCAATCAAATCAATACGAGGCGAAGAGAAGTC
>NZ_JAWOUO010000334.1:0-835 GCF_033339435.1 Vibrio sp. 378 | reverse complement strand
AGAAGCAACCCTCGAACCCAACGAATACCCTTACGCGGAGTCTTACTCTACCAACACAGGTTTGTTGAGCGATTTTGACCTCGACAACAACGGCACTGCCGGCCAAATGCCGGGGGATGCATGGGGCTTTGGCATGTACCATGGCCAATACGCCTTTGCCCTAATGTCTAAGTACAAAATTGATACGGCAAATACACGAACCTTCCAAGAGTTTAAATGGAAAGATTTAGAAGGCGCGAAAATCCCAACCATTACTATCTGTGACGGCTCACAAAAAATTCCAGACAACATGAAGTGTGGCGATGAGTGGTACTCTGCAGAGGAATGGGCTCAAGTACGCCTCTCTTCTAAAAACCACGTAGATGCACCAATTATCATCCCGACCAGCAATGGTAATGAGGTTGTTCATCTTCTGATGTCGCACCCTACACCACCAGTTTTCGATCCTGGTAAAAACCAAGCGCAAAACGCAGCGGAAGTGGAATTTTGGCACCATTACATCCAAGGAAAAGAATTTTTCTACGACGATGCAGGTAAACAAGGTGGCTTGGCGAGCGGTGCTAAATTCGTCATGATGGGCGACCAAAACCTCGATCCAGTTGCTGGCGATGGTATTAGCTCTGTCATGCAAGATCTGCATAGTGATCCGCTGGTTAACCAAGACGTGATGAACGGCAACCTGTACCCAACAAGCTTTGGCGCAGCTGAACACGCCGTTGAAAAGAGCTCAACTCACCCATATCCGAACCGTATCACTTCAACATTTGGTTTAGGTGTAGACTACGCCTTGCCTTCTGCAAACTTAAACGTGGTTGATTCCGGCGTTTACTGGTCT
>NZ_JAWOUO010000333.1:0-835 GCF_033339435.1 Vibrio sp. 378 | reverse complement strand
ACCTTTGAAGAATCTGTTGAACCCGTTCAAGATAAACCCAAAGTTCAAACGACAGATGAAGAGATCGAGGGTTTTAATGTCGTTAAAGCGATATTGCGACAACAAGTTGATGTACAGCGAGTGTGTGCCCGTGATACGCAAAGTTATTTTGGTATCCTGCTTGATGACAACAATAGGAAGCCATTATGTCGCCTTTGGTTCAATACCAAACAAAAGTACATTGGCCTCTTTGATGAAGCTAAAACAGAAACCCGTCATCCAATCGACTCGATTGATGATATTTTCAAATTTAGTGAGCAATTACAAAGTACGCCAGCACTTTACGAATAGACTTACATAGAAATGCAAATGAAGCTCCAACACATGATTTTTCTGATGTTTGTGTTGGGGCTTTTTTATTATTCAATCATCTTAGTTTCGTGCAAACCTAGGTATCTTTGAGGTTTGGATGGACATTTAACTTTAAAACATATAGTTAAGGTGACTTGGATAGTAAAAACACCAAGGATGGAAATATGAGAATTGAAATCGACGATTTAGAACGGCCGCAGGTGCTTGCGTTGTTGGAAGAGCATTTGCAGGACATGTACGCTACATCGCCACCAGAGAGCGTGCATGCGTTAGATGTAAGCAAGTTGAAGCTGCCTTCAATCACGTTTTGGACGGGGTGGGATGGTGAGCAGCTATTGGGATGTGTGGCAATGAGCCAACTAGAAGATGGTCACGCAGAGTTGAAATCGATGCGTACGACGCCGTCGGCGAGAAAACAGGGCGTGGCATCCCGCTTACTCAATCACGTGATTGAGCAAGCGAAACATCAGGGGATACAACGTTT
>NZ_JAWOUO010000332.1:0-836 GCF_033339435.1 Vibrio sp. 378 | reverse complement strand
AACAGAAAGTGCTGAAGAGTTGGTTGATCACGCTATCTCGTTAGATAAGTTTGTGATTGAAACAGACAGTATGGGCGACATCATTTCTCTGGATCGTAGTCAATCGATTCTGATGACTTACTATCGCAACAACATCATTCACTTGTTTGCGCTGCCATCGTTGATTGCCCAGATGATTATTCGTCAGCGCAATCTCACCGTGGAGAAAATCCAAGAGAACGTCGCGCAAATCTACCCATTCTTGAAGAAAGAGCTGTTCCTAAGCTACCAAGAAGAAGATTTAAACGACCTTGTGGTGAAAACGTTGAATGAGTTTGCCGAGCAGAAAATGATCTGTCTTGATGGCAACAAATTGGAAATCAACCAATCAAACAACCAACCGCTGGTTCTACTTGGTCGCACGATTACTGAGACGCTGCAGCGTTACTCCATCGCCATGAACCTATTGGTTGCATACCCTGAGTTGGGTAAATCGGATCTGGAACAGAAGAGCCAAGACATCGCGCAACGTTTAGGTCGCCTGCACGGTATCAACGCGCCGGAGTTCTTCGACAAAGGTGTGTTTACCGCCATGTTCAATACGCTCAAACAGCAAGAGTACCTCGATAGCGACGGCAACTGCGATAAGAAGAAAACGCAGAAATTTGCCAAGCTACTGTTTACGCTGCTGTACCCAGAAGTGAAGTTGACCATCGAAGAAAGTATCCACCAACTTCAGGCATAACAAACACAAAAAAACAAAAGGCATCCAATTGGATACCTTTTTTTATCTTCGGATTGATTACCAGAACGCGACTAATAAACCTATCGCTATCACCATGCCAACGTAGTTGTTG
>NZ_JAWOUO010000331.1:0-837 GCF_033339435.1 Vibrio sp. 378 | reverse complement strand
TTCAAAGGTGATTTGATCACGTTAACTCGTACTGAGTTTGATTTGCTTCTGTTCTTGGCGTCAAACCTAGGCCGCGTTTTTACTCGTGATGAACTACTAGACCATGTATGGGGTTACAACCATTTCCCTACAACACGTACCGTAGATACCCACGTACTTCAACTTCGTCAGAAATTGCCAGGCCTTGAAATCGAAACGCTTCGTGGCGTAGGCTACAAGATGAAAGCATAATCGATAATGAAAACGCTACTCCCTGTAGTTCTCTCGTTAGCGTTAGTGAAACCAGTCCAAGCGATGGACTGGTTTCAAACCAATCCGCCACTGACACAAGCTCATCAACACCTGCTTGAAGATGACCTCGCAGGGATGTTCAACTCGTTGGTTGAGTTATGGCAAACAGAGCCAAGCAAAGATCTAACTCCTCATCTCAATGACTTACTCGGTCAATCTCTTTCGAAAAATTGTGGTAAATCACTGACAGGTGTTACCTTGCCTGATTGGATCAGTGGCGTAAACGTGATTCGTCAAACTATCCAAAGTCCGGGGCGCGATACTTTCCGTTTGGTGATCAAACTTAGAGCGACAACAGATATTGAGGACATATCGTTTCGTCGTTGGGTTGATGAATCTATCTCTGGTGACAGCTCTTTCAGTTATGAAGAGCAAGCTGATGGGACAGAAATAGCAAACGAACGCAGTTTTCTCAAGCGATACAACCTCACAGGTAAACTGGAAGCCGGTTTGTATCACTTGTCCGTTGTATCTAAAGATAAACAAGTTTACCGAACTTGGGTGATACTCGGAGACTCAAACTCCTCCCAATATGTACGCTGGACA
>NZ_JAWOUO010000330.1:0-837 GCF_033339435.1 Vibrio sp. 378 | reverse complement strand
CCGGTTATCCACAGAAATCCGTAATTACATCGATCTTGATTTGTCGATCCTCTGCTATTGTGAGTGTTTCGAGGTTGCGGATCAATGATCAAGCTAAGGTTATTTCATCTCTCTTTACCTTCAATTGTTGCCAAATTAGCCAAACGATTAAAATGACGTCAATTTGGGTCCTTCGCCTCAAAGATTGCATGATTATCAGAATTAACGGAAGCATGATCATGAAAGACACTATGTCTTGTTTGCCGATACTGTATTTCATCGTTCCGAAGGTTGAGAGGCGCATTTATGCTTCAATCCCCCATTCCGTCTGCATTCAGCCGTAAATAGCGCATTAAAAAGCATGCTTCCGAGAAACCTACTTGCTTGATCATTTTTCCGAGAAATGGATCCATGTACTCAAGCCTTGATTTACCTTCATTCGTCCATTATCTGCCATGATCATGCTTTCGTATTTACAGTTATCTTCGAAAACATGATCAAGAGTCTTCCTTGATCATGGTTCCGTTCTTATTCGTTGTCTTCTCGCTGATTTTGCTTCGGATGCATGATCAAGGTCGTGACGCGACACTATTTCCTCTCTTTTCCTCCACAATCAGTATGTAAAATGATTTAAGTCGATTGAAATCACATAATCCGTAATTTAGCCCACTTATATAATCGTTCCGGATAAAATAGATTTACATTGTAAATAAGTGACAATGTAACACTTTTAATTTTGATAAGAACTAACCTCTTTTATTTGGAATAAATCGATTAAAAATTGATATATTTTTCTTCTTAAATCATAAAACAGCCAATTTTGATGGTTTTTTATGTGATGGTTGTTCAAAATGAATG
>NZ_JAWOUO010000329.1:0-837 GCF_033339435.1 Vibrio sp. 378 | reverse complement strand
GTCGTGCTTCTATTTAAGCAATAATCGAATAATTTGCTCCTTAAAGCTGCGTAAGCAGTGGAAATACATCATGTCAGATATTTTATCCTCATTGGCTTACCTCACAGGCAAGCCAGTCGCATCAGCAAAAATTAAAGCGCAACCAGAACACTTTCAGGTTCGCGAAGATTTGGGTTTTGCCTTCACGGGAGAAGGTGAACACTTAATGGTGCGCATTCGAAAAACAGGTGAGAACACCAGTTTCGTCGCTAACGAGCTAGCGAAAGCTTGTGGTGTTAAGTCTAAAGACGTTAGTTGGGCAGGCCTGAAAGATCGCCATGCAGTAACCGAACAATGGCTAAGTGTTCATCTGCCTAAAGGTGAGACTCCAGATTTTTCGACATTTTTGGCGCAATACCCAAGTATTGAAATTCTGGCGATCGATCGACACAACAAAAAACTGCGTCCTGGTGACTTAATCGGGAACGAGTTTGTGGTTACCTTGTCTGAAGTGACAGATATGGCGGATGTAGAGCAACGCCTTGAAAAAGTTAAACAAGTTGGTGTGCCAAACTACTTTGGTAGCCAACGCTTTGGTAACGATGGAAATAACCTCGACGAAGCCCGTCGTTGGGGACGAGAGAACGTTCGTACGCGTAACCAAAACAAACGCAGCATGTACCTGTCTGCCGCGCGTTCATGGATTTTCAACCGCATCGTTTCTGCTCGTCTAGAAAATGGTGTGTTTGATAAATTCATCGATGGTGACATCGCACAGACATCACAAGGATTGTTGGCTGTTGATGCGAATAACCTTGCTGATATGCAAAACAAGCTTGCATTGAGTGAAGTTGAGAT
>NZ_JAWOUO010000328.1:0-838 GCF_033339435.1 Vibrio sp. 378 | reverse complement strand
CGCACAACGTAAGTACTTTAATGTTATGGATACCACGCCCTAGCGTTCGAATTTCTTTAGCAACTTGATCCGCCAGTTCGCGAGTCGGACACAGCACCAAAGCCTGCACGCGAAATCGTTTTACGTTTAGATTTGATAGCACGCCAAGACCAAACGCAGCTGTTTTACCCGAGCCCGTTTTACCCTGACCAATTACGTCACGCAGATTCAAAATCGCCGGTAAGCTTAACGCTTGAATTGGCGTCATATGGGTGTAGTTCAATGAATCCAGCGTTTCTAGTAGCGCTGGGTTCAGGCCTACTTGGTCAAAAGTTTGTTTGCTCACAGGGAAATATCCTCAGGTGGGATGAAAAAGAGGGCACATTATCGCCAGATTTTCTGGGAAGACCAGTGAAAATTAACCATTGTTAATGAGTATTGAAACAAAAGCGAGTACATTCAGGCACTCTACTATCATTATGGACGACGGACATGACCACTTGGATCACTTTGCCTTTTGCTCAACTAACTACCTTACAACTGTATGAGATGCTGCGCTTACGCGTCGACGTGTTCGTCGTCGAGCAAACTTGCCCGTACCCGGAGCTAGATGGTAAGGATATTATTGACGGCGTTCATCACCTACTCGGCTACCACAATGATGAATTAGTTGCCTGCGCTCGGCTTCTGCCAGCTGGAACCACTTACGATAACGTCAGTATTGGCCGAGTCGTAACCAAACAAACAGCCCGAGGTGGTGGCTTAGGCCATCGGCTAATCACACAAGCCATCCAAGCATGTTCTACGTTATGGCCCGAAAAAACCATAGACATTGGTGCACAAGAACATCTTATCGATT
>NZ_JAWOUO010000327.1:0-839 GCF_033339435.1 Vibrio sp. 378 | reverse complement strand
CTGCGATCGTGATGTACACGCTTTCGGCGCTAAGTGGCGTAAGCAAAGGCATCCAACTTGTGAGCCGTTACAACATCATCCTGTCGGTACTGCTGATCGGTTACATCCTGTTCTTTGGCCCAACGAGCTTTATTATTGATGGCTATGTGCAAGGCGTAGGCCGCATGGTGGATAACTTCTTCCCGATGGCGCTTTATCGCGGTGACACTGGCTGGTTAAGCTGGTGGACGGTGTTCTTCTGGGGTTGGTTTATTGGTTACGGGCCAATGATGGCAATCTTCATCGCGCGTATTTCGCGTGGCCGTACAATTCGCCAATTGATTTTGTCCATCAGTATTGCTGCGCCGCTGATCACCTGTTTTTGGTTCAGCATCGTGGGCGGTAGCGGTTTAGCATTCGAGCTCGCGAATCCGGGATTGATCTCTTCGGCTTTTGAAGGCTTCAACCTTCCAGCCGTATTGCTTGCAATCACTGGTGAACTGCCATTTCCGATGATCATTTCGGTGCTGTTCTTGATTTTGACCACCACCTTCATCGTTACGACTGGTGACTCGATGACCTACACCATCAGTGTGGTAATGACGGGTTCTGCCGAGCCAAACGCAGTGATTCGCTCGTTTTGGGGATTGATGATGGGCGTTGTGGCTATCGCGCTGATTTCTATGGGTTCAGGCGGTATCACTGCGCTGCAATCCTTCATTGTGATTACTGCGGTCCCTGTATCTTTCATTTTGCTACCTAGCATTTTGAAAGCGCCGGGCATTGCCAATCAAATGGCGACGGATCAAGGTTTGGTTTAAGTCTGGTTTGGATACCCAACCCCATAAATGCAAAGAGCC
>NZ_JAWOUO010000326.1:0-840 GCF_033339435.1 Vibrio sp. 378 | reverse complement strand
GTTTTCAAGGATTAAGCACTAAGCAAGAATGCAAATAGGCCCACACCTAGAATCAGACGGTAAATCACGAATGGCGTCATGCCCATGCGTGAAATCATCTTCAAGAAGAAGTGGATACAGATGTATGCGCTAATAAATGAAGTCAGAATACCAGTCAGCAAAAAGCCTACGTGCACAGGCTCACCGCTGGTAACCAGCTTCATACCCAAGTAGCTACCAGCTAATGTGATGATAGGAATCGACATCAAAAATGAAAAACGCGCTGCCGCTTCACGAGTGAAGCCCAAATATAGAGCGGCAGTGATCGTTGCACCAGAACGTGAAGTTCCAGGGATCATCGCAAGTGCTTGAGCAATACCAATAAACACCGCTTTCTTCCAGCCAGTTTGGTACTCATCGGCAACAAGCTTGGCATTCTTATCCACCCACCAAAGCAACAAACCGAACACGATAGTGGTTGTCGCAATCACATAGGCACTGCGCAGGTAGACTTCGATAACGTCTTTCATCAGCAAACCGAACACACACGCCGGAATCGTCGCGATCACGATCATCCATGCCAGTTTTGCTTCTTTACTGCGGTCACCTTTGAAGATCGAAGCAAACAATGCTCGGAATAAAGTGATCACTTCGTGGCGGAAATAAATCACAACCGCCATCAATGTACCGACGTGTACTGCCACATCAAACGCTAGACCTTGGTCGGCCCAGCCGAAAATGGCAGAGGGTAGGATCAAGTGCGCAGAGCTGGAAATGGGCAAAAACTCTGTCAGACCCTGAATCAGAGCCAAAATAAAGGCTTCAAAATAACTCATGTAAACAACTAACGCTCTTCCGATC
>NZ_JAWOUO010000325.1:0-843 GCF_033339435.1 Vibrio sp. 378 | reverse complement strand
AATCCTTGGTCGTGAATGTCGGCACCTTCTGGCTCTGGGCCTAAATTGGCTGCATCACCGTTACCATGCGCTTTACCTACGGTGTGGCCACCAGCGGTTAGGGCAACGGTTTCTTCATCATTCATTGCCATTCGAGCGAACGTAACTCGTACGTCGTGCGCGGTTTTGAGTGGATCCGGCTGTCCATCGACGCCTTCTGGGTTGACATAAATTAAGCCCATCATCACAGCGGCGAGTGGATTCTCTAAATCCCGTTCACCTGAATAGCGGCTGTTAGGGTTGTTGGTAGGTGCCAGCCATTCTTTTTCTGAGCCCCAATAAATGTCCTTTTCTGGGTGCCAGATGTCTTCGCGCCCGAATCCGAAGCCGAACGTTTTCAACCCCATGGATTCATAAGCCATCGTACCGGCATACGCAATGAGATCGGCCCAGCTCATTTGGTTGCCATATTTTTTCTTAATCGGCCAAAGGATACGTCTTGCTTTGTCGAGATTAGCGTTATCTGGCCATGAATTTAGCGGGGCGAAACGTAAATTACCGGTGCCCGCACCGCCGCGACCATCTGCGATTCGATAAGTCCCTGCCGCATGCCATGACATACGAATCATCAAGCCGCCATAATGTCCCCAGTCAGCAGGCCACCATTCTTGGCTATCGGTCATTAGTGCGATGAGGTCTTGTTTGAGTGCAGAGAAATCGAGTTTTTTGACTTCTTCTTGGTAATCAAAATCACTCGACATTGGATTTGTTTTAGCGTCGTGTTGATGCAAAATGTCGAGGTTGAGCGACTTCGGCCACCAGTTCTTTTCTGTTCTGTCATTGGTGGTCATGGAGCCATGCATT
>NZ_JAWOUO010000324.1:0-843 GCF_033339435.1 Vibrio sp. 378 | reverse complement strand
ACCAAAAGAAGGAAGAATTTTGAGATCAGGATGTTGTTTCTTCATTTCGGCAAGTTGAGCGAAGTGACCTTTGTATGGCACGTTAACTGAGACAGCGCCAAAGTTCTTTTCCAGTGCCGCTTCGGTATCGACAATGATCGCCGTATAGGGATCTTTTCCTTCGCATTGTTTAGCTACTAGGTTTTGCACCGTTTCAGAGGCACCGGTATGAGGACCGCACATACTGAGAAACGCGTAAATCACATGTGTCAGTTTATCGGCGGGAATATCTTTCACCGTGTATGGGTTTTCTGCATTCGCGTACTGCCAATCCGCAAAGTAACCCGCTACGACTTTTTGCTCGGCGTGCGCCGCACCAGTTATCCCCATAATTAGTGCAGCAAGAAGTGTCTTTTTCATTGTTTTCTCCAGAGTAGGTGTACAAATTTAAAGCTACTCCTAGAGAATATTTTTAACTTGAAAACGAAATCAGGCTGCGAGTCATTTATAAATCATCGCAGCCTGATTACATAAGTTGCATATTATTTGTGCTAACTCTCAGATGCCGCGTTACCGTGCATCTGCTCATCCAAGTTCAATACTGTCAAAGCGTTGCTTACACTGGTAGCAATCACGTCGATTGCACCGGTACGTAACGCACCAAGTAATGCAAGCGGTTTACTGTTTTCAGCAGCGATAGCAATCACTTCTGCGATTGGCCGAAACTCTTCAATTCCAAGGCCAATGACACGGTCACTCATTACGGTGTTGGCAACGTTACCGTGAATATCAAAGAAGTCATAACCCGCAAAGTCTCCTACTACGCCTTGTTTTAGTCGAGATTGAACCACTTCATCTGGTGTA
>NZ_JAWOUO010000323.1:296-843 GCF_033339435.1 Vibrio sp. 378 | reverse complement strand
TCGCGGAGCTTAGGTATAGCTGACTGAGAATGTCACCTAAACGCGCAGATAAGCGCTCTTTACGTTTCAACGAACCACCAAGTACCGCCATTGAGATATCAGACAGAAGCGCTAGGTTGGCACTGTAACGGTTTAGCTGTTGGTAGTAGCGTTTCGTTGCATCTTTAGTCGGTGCCGATGAACCTAGGCCATCGCTTAAACCAAACCAAATACTGCGAACGAGGTTACTCATGGTAAAGCTCACGTGGCCAGCTAGCGCTTTGTCGAATTTCTCAACCGCGTCGCTTGCTACAGAGTAAGCTGCGTTCATTTCTTCAAGCACGTATGGGTGACAACGAATCGCACCTTGACCGAAGATGATCATCGAACGAGTCAGAATGTTTGCACCTTCTACCGTTACGGCGATTGGAGAGCCTTGGTAGCCACGAGCGAGGAAGTTCGAAGGGCCTAAACAAATGCCTTTACCGCCGACAATGTCCATCGCGTCAATGATGCTTTGTTGACCGCGGTGGGTACAGTGGTACTTCACAATTGCAGAAATAACCGA
>NZ_JAWOUO010000323.1:0-286 GCF_033339435.1 Vibrio sp. 378 | reverse complement strand
ATACCTGCAACAGTTAGGTTGCTGGCCGCATCCATGACGTATGCATTACCGCCAAGACGCGCCAATGGCTCTTCAACGCCTTCCATGTGACCGATTGGTTGTTTGAACTGACGACGAATGCGAGAGTATGCACCCGTTGCCATCGCAGCCGATTTGATACCACCCGTCGAGTTAGAAGGTAGCGTGATGCCACGGCCGACCGACAGACATTCCACCAGCATGCGCCAGCCTTGCCCTGCCATTTTCTCACCACCGATGATGAAATCGATAGGAACGAAAATGTCTT
>NZ_JAWOUO010000322.1:0-843 GCF_033339435.1 Vibrio sp. 378 | reverse complement strand
CGAGCACACGCCCAACGGGCTTGCAGACCAGGACTATCTGCAACGCGAAATCTTAATTGAGAACCCATCGAGCTATGTGAAGTTTCAACACTCGACGATCAGCGAGTGGGAGTTTCTCGCTGAGGTTCAGCAGCGCACAAGTTGCCGGTTACTGCTCGATCTGAATAACGTACACGTATCAGCCTTCAATCACGGCTTTGATTGCAATACCTATCTGTCCGCCATTCCGGCAGACAAAGTGGATGAAATTCATTTGGCGGGTTTCACCATCAAGCAACTCGATAAAGGCGAAATTTGGATTGATACTCACAGCCGTCCAGTTAGCACGGAAGTCTGGAAGTTATATCAACACTGGGTTGAACAGTATGGTCCGCGCCATACCTTAATTGAATGGGACTTAGATATCCCAGCACCGGAAGTGTTATTGGCAGAAGCGGAAAAGGCCTCGCTCCTTCTCTCCCAAATTACCACCCCGCTTAGCGCTACGAGGAAAGCCTCATGAAGCTAGCCACCTTACAAAACCAGTTTGCGAAAGCGCTTCACTATCAGGCATTGGGCGATGACTGTGATATTGCGAGCGATCAGTTTACCGCTGACGAGCGCATGCAGATATATCGCAACAACTTTATCATCAGCTTGAGCGAAGTCCTTTCGGCTACTTATCCGATGGTTGAAGCGTTACTAGGGGAAACGTGCTTTGCCCAAATAGCACGCCAACATGTTTTAACGCACCCACTCCAAGAAGGCAGTGTTATTCACTACGGAAAAGACTTTCACCTCACTGTGATGTTGTTTGGTCAGGTCATGGCTCAAGCACCATACTGCCCAGAAGTTGCTCTCTTT
>NZ_JAWOUO010000321.1:0-844 GCF_033339435.1 Vibrio sp. 378 | reverse complement strand
AAGCCACTCAACATGGTTTAACACAAAACAATCTTGCAGAAGGTTTTGTACAAGCGGGTTTGGGCAGTCTAGCCGAAGCGATGTTAACCCAAGACAGAGTGGTACAGTTTTGAGTCAGTTAACTTATCTATTTCGAAGCGCACCGCATGGCAGCGCAGCTGGTCGCGAAGGCGTTGATGCGCTTTTAGCGGCTTCCGCGTATTGCGAAGATATCACCGTGATCTTTATAGGAGATGGCGTGTATCAACTTCTGTTAGGGCAAGAACCTAGTGGTATCTTAAGCAAAGATTACGCGCCGATGCTCAAGTTATTCGATCTATACGACATCGAACAGGTGTTTGTGTGTTCAGAATCATTAGCGCAACGAGGATTGGCTCAAGCCGATCTCGTTATAGATGCTCAAGCACTCAGCCTTGAGCAAGTAAAAGAAAAACTGCAGCAAGCTGGCAAGTTACTGTCATTCTGAGGACGCTATGTTACACATCATCAAAACTGTTTCAGCCTTAGAAGATGCATTCGCATTGTATAGCGAACAAGATGCTGCCTTGCTGATTGAAGATGCCGTCTACGCCGCAAATCCACAGCACAAGGCGTTTAGCCATGTAAAACACGCCACTGTGTTCGCATTAGAAAGCGATATTCAAGCGCGTGGAATGGCAAATCGTATCAGTCCATCAGTGACTGTCGTAGACTACGTTGGCTTTGTCGAATTGACGGCAAAACACGATAAATCTCTCACCTGGGATTAATACACCTTTCCTGTCGATAAAGCTTTACGGATGAATTGTTCTAATTGAACAAAAAAGATCCGTATATTTCTTGACACACCTCTCACTGCTGCATA
>NZ_JAWOUO010000320.1:0-844 GCF_033339435.1 Vibrio sp. 378 | reverse complement strand
AAATCTCTTTACCTGTAGGACCGGCAATCGAGTTGCTAGACAGCACGGCGTATGTCGCGAACAAAGTCGCAAACAATACGCAGTCACTCATCAGGTAAACCCAGAAACCAAACAGCTTGTTGCCATTCGTGTCATGGTGGTGATCGTGGTCATGATGAGCTGCGACATTAGTTTGCATAAGTCACCTCCAGATCATCGCTGTTTTCGTTGTCTTTCACGGTTCCTTTCTTCGCTTCTTCTAGCTGAGCTCGGCGAGCGGCTTCGATCGCTTTGATCTCTTCCACTTCAACGTAGTAGTCCACGTCATCGTTGTAGCTGTGTTGAATACACGTCACAACGATACCCACCAAACTTGCTGCCGCTAGCCACCAGATGTACCAGATCATCGCAAAGCCAAAGACCAGCGCCCAAGCCGACACATAAATGCCCGTTGCCGTGTTCTTCGGCATATGGATGCGTTCGTACTCCACTTCTTTCATTGGGTCGAACTCGCCACTTTGTTTTTGATACCAGAACGCGTCCAGTACATCGCCTTTTGGCAGATGAGCAAAGTTGTAGAACGGCGGAGGTGAAGACGTCGCCCCCGCCAATGTACGGCCGCCCCACGGATCACCCGTTAGGTCGCGGTTTTGCTCGCGGTCACGAATACTCACGTAGATTTGGATTAACTGAGACAATACGCCCAGTGCAATCACAACCGTACCCGCTGCCGCAACAGCCAATAGCGGGAAGGAGTCAGGGGGGATGTCGTGGCTCAGACGACGGGTCATCCCCATAAAGCCCAGCGCGCAACGCGGCAGGACCGCCCACAAGAAAACGACAGGCCACAGACAGAACGCGCGGC